>NZ_QQBI01000100.1 GCF_004302915.1 Komagataeibacter xylinus
AGCGTCGATCAGCCGGGACAGGTGCGTCTTGGCTTCATGGATATTAACGGTTCGCATGGGGCACCCCTTTGGCTTAGCCAAATCAACTTAGTTAGGTTAAGCTGAATGAGCAAGAAAACAGCTTTTGTCGATCTCATCAACGATGGTCGTATCATCATGCCCGCCTGCTTGCGGATGGCGGCGACCAACCCAGTGCCCAGATCCCTTCTGGGAAGAGGAACAACCACGATTCCTGGTCGCGACGGATGTTTGAAGACGCTATATGAACCGTGCACGCAATCCAGCTTCCAGCACACGACCTCATCCCTGTTCAGCAGAAACCATATGATGTGGGACATAGCTCTCGCTGAAGGTCTATTGCTGCGACAGCGGTTGCTGTCGAAGCAATATCTGGCAATGGAGACATGATCATGACTGATCTTTCCAATGAACTGGCTGCCAAAAGGGTTGCAATTCGCCAGGCCCGGGCCAGCACGAAACCCGCTGTCCCGGCCGATCAGGTGCTTGTGATCCTGAAAGCCGATCTGGCAAAGGTTCAGGCAGCAATTGACGCCACAACATAACCTGCAAATGCCCCTGGGGAAGGATGGGCCTACGCCAGTCCGAGGAAAAAGGCGAGCACCCGACTGACAGACAGCATGAGGGTATCGCTGGCGATCCCGAAAGCCGGGCCAACCTTTTCGCGGTTGATAGTGGTTGGCTTGTCGATCATGACCTGTGATGGCTTACGTAGCCCATTGTGCTCATCGGGTCGGATTGTCAGGCGAAACAGGGCAGCGTCTACAAGGGCGCTGGAGAGGGGCAGAAGGGTCACGGCAGCTGTCATGTCGAACCGATCAGCCTGCACCACCAATGCAGGCTGGGGTTTGCCGAGATCGCCTTGCAGGGCAACGGTTACAAAGTCGCCTCGCTTCATGCCTCCCAGCCATCCAGATCGGCGGCAGCCGCATCGAGGAAAGAGGCTATATCTGGCTCATGCGCGTCAGCCAGGGCTACCAGCATGGCCTGCCGGCGGCATTCCTCGTCAAACCCCTTTGCCCGTGTATCGGGAACCCAGA
>NZ_QQBI01000101.1 GCF_004302915.1 Komagataeibacter xylinus
TGCCATGGAACTGGAAACCCGTGAATACACTGCACAGACAGGCCGCATAATCAAGGCGGCCCAGAGCGGCCGGTTACCTCCTATCCGAGGCAGAACGAACTGGCCACGGCTTTGCGGGAGGTCGGCCGCGTCGAGCGGACCCTGTTCATGATCGACTGGATTCTGGATGCCGAGCTGCAACGCCGTGCCCAGATCGGGCTCAACAAGGGCGAGGCCCATCACGCGCTGAAACGAGCCATCAGCTTCCACCGGCGCGGCGAAATCCGCGACCGTTCCGCCGAAGGCCAGCATTACAGGATCGCCGGCATGAACCTGCTAGCCGCCATCATCATCTTCTGGAACACCATGAAGCTGAGCGAAGTCGTTGCCAGTCACAAACGCGAGGGAAAACTGCTATCGCCCGATCTCTTGGCCCACGTCTCTCCGCTCGGATGGGAGCACATCAATCTCACCGGAGAATATCGCTGGCCAAAGCCTTAACGTAGGATTTCGCCCCCTCCCGCAAACGACCCCGGTTCGGCCGAGGGCGTGGTGTTCATGACGCTGGAGGACGAAACGGCGGCGATCAACGTGATCATCTGGCCCGATATGTTCGAGCGTTTCCGCCGGGTGGTCCTGTCAGGCCAGATGCTGGGGGTTGTCGGACGGTTGCAGAAGGAAGGGGAGGTGGTGCATCTCGTGACGCGTGAGATTGTGGATCTTTCCCACCTGCTGGCCGATGTGGGAAACCGGTCGTTGCGGATACTTCCAGACTTCGATCAGGGCAGGTCTTCCGAAAATATCATTGTGAAGGCCCGGAATTTCCATTGAGCCATGTAATGGAATGGTAGCTTCGGTATGAGAAATTTGTTTGAATTCCTTCCTCCCTCGGAAAGTAGATCTTACGGCGAAGACGATCATTTTCGTTAATCAGACCGAGGAGGACACAGCGGATCGTACGGTTTCCTGATTGCATGTAAATGCTGTTTCAAAATTCCCCACATGTGCTGTCGGAAAATTCCCCAGCACGGATATGGTGATCAGCCAT
>NZ_QQBI01000010.1 GCF_004302915.1 Komagataeibacter xylinus
CGCCACCTGTCATCCTGTTCCGTTCCATACCAACACACGGAATCATATCTCGCATCAAAACACAACTGTAGTGCTAGAACCCGTTCACCGTCGTCTGCCCTGTCGCCATGGAATACGAGCAGGCCCGGTCCCCATCGGTTACCACCAGCCAGATGATGTTGCGCAGCCCGGTATAGAACTGCCCCGCATCGCGCAGCGAGGTATAGCCATGGTGGCGGAACCACGCGGCGATGATAGTGGTGGGCTGGTTGCCAAACGATTTGCGGATCGTATCAAGCAGCTTGTCGCATTGCGGGCGGCTGAAGCTGTCATGGTTCTGGTACCATATGCCCACCAGGATGCTGTTGCGCCTTGGGTCGAAATCGGCCACCGGCACCATGTCGCTGTCATAGGTGTCGGGCAGGCTGTCAATTTCGTGCTGCATGGCGCGCTCGGCGCGGATCAGGCCAAGGTCCATCATGGTCAGCTTGTCGGAAAACAGGGTGCTGATGACCTGTGAGGCCGGTGTCTGGGCAGCAGCGGTGGCACACCCCCATCCCAGCAGGGCAAGAAACACGAACAGATGGCGCAAGATATCCCCCATGGCGGACTGGCTGTGGTTCATCCTTGTCATGGATGGGCGGCCATGACGGTGCCCCGGGTAACGGCCAGCCCTCATGTCATGACAGGAATTAAATAAAAATAACCTTTCAGGCCATATATGTTGACTTGAATGTCATGCACATAAAGCCTATCTGCCATGAATATAATGACTGACATGGCGGTGAACGGGAGTGCGCGCGATATGACACGGATGAAGCTTGCCCTGCGTGGCTGGTTGCAGGTGGTGTGGGGCCAGATCGTGCGCGAAACCGGTTATGCCATCAGCCATGAACGCCTGCAGCGCCGTGGCCTGCTGATTGAAAAGCTCGGCCATGGCCTGCTCTACCGCGCCCACAGGCTGGGGGCGGCATCTGCTGCTGCCTCGGTGGCCGACCCTTATGCCACGCCCTCACGCGCAACCGAAGGCTGAAGCCGGGCAGGCCATCGTGCCTGTTATTTGAAGGATTCGTGACAAACGTGCCCGTTTTCCCCTGTTTCTGACAGGTCTTTCCACAGGGTTGCCCGGACATCCTTCCCCCGAATCTGGGGATAAATGCGCACCCGCAGCACGGATGGAAAAGAAGAAAAGTTTTTGGTGAAGCTTTGCCTTTTTTGAAAAAAGGCGACACCCAAGAACTTTTATCATTTCACCGGCTCCTAACGGTGCCCCGCAAGGTGCTGCATGTCATCGCCCACATGGCGCAGCGCGTCGCGCACCGACATGTGGCGGCGGTTCCCTGCCTCTGACACGACCGTGACGGTGGCCGTCATGCCGGCTGCCAGCACGAGGCCGGACGGCACGCTATCGATATGCACCCGCACGGGAATGCGCTGCGCCAGCCGCACCCAGGTATAGACCGGGTCCACCGCGGGCAGCCCCTGTATGGAGGTGGCGGCGTTGTTGCTGGCAATGCCGCGCGTAATGCTTTCCACATGGCCGAACAGGGGTTCATGAAATCCCATCAGGTCCAGCCGCACGGGTTCGCCTTCGCGGATGGAATGGATTTTCGTCTCCTCGAAATACCCGTCCACCCAGTAGGAATCCGCATCGATGATCTGGATGTTCACATGCCCGGCACTGGCATAGTCGCCCGCGCGCATGGTCAGGTTGGTCACATAGCCGTTGAGCGAACTGCGCACCTCGGTGCGCTCAAGGTCGATGCGCGCCTGCCGCAGGTCGGCCAGGGCCGCGGCGTATTGTGCTTCCGCCTGCTGGGCCACGGCCTCGAACTGCTGCTTTTCCTCGCCAGATACCGCCACACCGGAAATCTTCTGCCGGCGTTCGTATTGCGAGGTCTTGAACTCAAGGTCGGCGCGGCGTTCGTTGACCGCCGCCTCGGCAATATCCACCTTCACCCGGAAATCGAACGGGTCGATCACGTACAGCACGTCGCCCTTGTGCACGAACTGGTTGTCATGCACGCGCACTTCATTGACCTGGCCCGAAATGCGCGGCGCGATATTGGCCACCTGCGCGCGGACCTGCCCGTTCCGTGTCCAGGGTGAGGCGGTATAATAATCCCACAGCACGATGACCACGATGGCCGCGACACAAAGAATGGTCGCGGTAATGGCCAGGCGTACGAAGCGGTTTGCATATGCGAACACGTCAGCAGTCTTTCACAACATCAGGGTATACAGGCCGACAAGGCAGATCAGCAGGCCGAACTGGGCCAGCGGCGGGTTCCACACAAAGCGCCACAGGTTGAACCACGAGAGTGCGGCCCGCAGCACGAGCAGCGTGCACAGCGCCAGCCCAAGGTTCATGACAAAGGCCGAGACCAGCACGCCTTCCACATCCACGACCTGCCGCATCAGCCTGCCTTTTCCATTTTGATGATGCCGTAATGGCGCAGCCGGGGCTGGGCCGCGCGCCATGCGTGCAGCACCCCGTCCAGCCCGGCCAGCAGGTTGATCGCCGCCACCTGCTCGGGTTGTGGCAGGTAGGGGGAGGGAGCGGGCACGGCGTCACAGGCGTGTTGCAGGCGCGCGTCAAGGTCGCCCCAGGGCGCGTGCAGGCGCAGTTCGCGTGCGGCCAGTTCAGCCGCAGGCCGCAGCAGGGCATGGCCTTGCGCCTGGCGGGCATAGGCCCGCGCCCGCGCCAGCGCGCCATCGAGTTCGGTAAAGGCGGTGAAGCTTTCAAGCTGCCGGGCGCCGCTGGGGCTGGGCGGCAGGCGGTCGTTCCAGAACTGCATCTGGGCCAGCCGGTCATAGGCGCGGGTGAGGCGGGTCGGCCCATCGGCCTCGCCCCGGCCCGCCATCTGGCGTTCAAGCGCGCGCACGATGGTCGATGCCATCCAGAAGCGCTGCCTGCGGGCCGAGGGCGGAAACAGCAGCACGAGGATGATGAAGGCCAGCAGGGCGGCGAGCAGGTAGAAGATGTTACGATTGAGGAATTCGGTGGGGTTGTAGCTCTGGTGGTTGTCCAGCCCCAGCATGGCGAAGAAGAACACCCCGTAATTGAACCCGATCGCAGCCGTGCCCGGCCGCATGAGCAGCAAGCAGGCCAAAAAGGTCTGCGGCAGGAGCGCCAGTGCGAGGAAGGGCATGTCCGCCCCGTGCAGCAGCACGAAGAAGTTCAGCGCCGCCGCCGCCAGCACGCTGCACGGAATGCCGATCACCGCCCCCATGCCAAAGCGGGCCGTATCGACATTGGTGGCCGCCAGCGTCAGGGTCAGCGCGGTCTGGGCCAGGGCCACGGTCGCCCCCGGCAGGCCGGTGATCACGCATACTGCCGCCGCGAACGAGAAGCCTACCAGCACCCGCAGCGCCCCGATGAAGGCGAGCAGGATGTTGGGCTGCGTTGCGATGGCAATGGTCTTGCTGTCGGCAGCGCTGCCGGTGCCGTCCACCAGCATCTGCTGGCCTGCATGCAGCCGCACGCGCGCGGTGAGCATGCGGGCCGCGCGCTCGATGGCGAAGGCTTCATCGGCATTGGGCACATGGCCGGGAAGCGCTTCGCGGATGGCCTGAAGGATGCGCAGCGTAAACCCCGCCTGGTCCAGCCGCAGGTCGGTCTGGCGCGCGATGCGGGCAATGGTCTCCTCAACAGCGGGGTCGATGTTGCCGTGGCCTGTGTGGCGGCCAAGGCCGCGCGCGCAGTCGAGCACCGTCAGCATGGACACCATGGCCAGCCGCGCCCCGTTGGCCCGCATGCCGCCACGCTCGAATTCCGTGCGGGCGTAGGACAGGCGCGTGGTCAGCGCCAGAATGCCCCCGGCCAGCTTGATGTCGGCCTGTGCGCCGCGGTCATACAGGTGTTGCAGGGCCGCGCGCGCAGTCTCGCTGATGGGGCGGGTGAGCTGCTTCAGCCCGTTGGCCAGGCCGCGCGTGGCCTCGGGCGAGCCGGAGAGGATATTGACCACCGCCACCGCGAACACCCCAATGGTGATGGCCGAAGCCCGCGAGACTGCAATATTGAACACATTCTGCGGCGTGTCGATGCAGTTGACCGCCACGAGTGCCACCGTATAGCCCGACAGCAGCGCGCCATAGGAGCGGAAGTCACGCTCGAGCGACCCCACGAACGCACACGCCGCCAGCCACAGCGCAACCCCGCCCAGAAACGGCCCGCGCTGCTGGTTCCACACCGCCACCAGCACGATGGACACACCCATGCCCACCACCGTGCCGATAATGCGGTAAAATGCCTTGGAGAGCGCCTGCCCGCGCAGCGGCTGCGCCAGGATCATCACGGTCACGCCCACCAGGAGTGGGTTGTCAATCTGGACCCAGAACGCCGTGGCCAGCCCGATGACGAGCGAGCACCACGTGCGCAGGCTGAAGCCCAGCCACCCCGCAGGCAGCCTGTCAGCCCAGGGAAAATAGAGACGTGCCATGTCGCGCAGGCGCTGCCCTGCGTTTGCTGCCGCTGTGTCGGACATGGCCTCCCTGACCGTTCGGTGGTCTTGGCATTCCATACAATGGAAGTTGCAGCAAATTCATAACAAATGATGTACGGCGTCCTGCCCTGCGGCAGGTTTCATGCAGGCGAGAGCACCCGGTGGCGCACCACTTCGCCCACGATGATCAGCGCGGGGCTGGCCACGCCTGCTTCGGCGGCTTGCGCGGGCAGGTCGCCCAGCGTGCCGGTCAGTACGCGCTGGTCGGCCCGCGTGCCGCGCTCGACAATGGCGGCGGGCCACTGGGGCGGCAGGCCGTGCTCGACCAGTTTCGCGCACAGGGCAGGCAGGGCGGAGACACCCATGTAGATCACCACCGTCTGGCCGGGGCGGGCCATGCTGTCCCATGGCAGGTGCAGCGTGCCGTCGGCGCGGGCATGGCCGGTCACGAACAGGCAGGCCTGTGCGCAGTCGCGGTGGGTGAGGGGAATGCCCGCATAGGCAGCACAGCCATTGGCCGCCGTAATGCCCGGCACCACCTGGAAGGGAATGGCGGATTCAAGCAGCGCCTCGATTTCCTCCCCGCCACGGCCAAACACGAACGGGTCGCCGCCCTTGAGCCGCAGCACGCGCTGGCCCGCCTGCGCGCGGCGGATCAGTTCGGCGTTGATCTCTTCCTGCGGCATGGTGTGGTTGTTGCGCCGCTTGCCCACGAACACCAGCTCCGCATCGCGGCGCACGCGGTCGAGCAGGGCGGGGGAGAGAAGCTGGTCATACAGCACGCAATCGGCATTCTGCATCAGGTGCAGGGCGCGCAGCGTGAGCAGGTCCGGGTCACCGGGGCCTGCCCCCACCAGCCAGACCTCGCCGCGCGTGGCGGTGGTGGCGATGATGTCATCAAGCACCGCGCGCGCGCGGGTGGCATCGCCATTGCGGGCGGCCTGCGCGCCCGCACCATCAAGAAAGGTTTCCCATACCTGCCTGCGCCGCGAAATATCGGGGCAGGCGGTACCCACATGCTCGCGCTGCTGCTGCATGAACACGGCCAGCGCGCCCGTGCCCTCGGGTATGGTGCTTTCCACCTGCTCGCGCAGGCGGCGCGCCAGAACGGGGGCGGCACCCCCGGTGGAAATGGCAATGCGCACCAGCCCGCGATGGATCTGGGCAGGCGTGATGAAGGTGGAAGGCTGCGGGTCATCAACTGCGCAGACGGGAATGTTCATGCCGCGCGCAATCGCGGCGGCCGCACGGTTGACATCACGGTCATCGGTCGCGGCATAGACCAGCCGGCAGCCGGGCATGGCGGCGCGCAGCGTTGCCTCATCCGCCGTGGAAGCGATGCGGGTGATGCTGCCTTCGTCCTCCCAACGCTGCATCTCGGCATCGAGGCGGCCTGCGATCACCTCAACCCGGGCGCGGTGGGCAAGCAGGAGGCGCACCTTGTTGGCGGCGATCATGCCGCCCCCCACCACCAGCACCCGGACACCGTCCAGCCGCAGCGCGATGGGAAACCATGCGGGTTCGGAAATATTGGTCATGCGCTTGAAATCACCGGGCGTGCCGGCATCCTGTCAACTGGGGAGGCGTGTCTGGTCCGTGCCGGGCGGCGTGAGATGGGTTTAGTGGGAGGCGACGTTCTTCACCCCTTCGGCATAGCCCCAGCGTGCCCATGTCGAGCGGTCCTTGACCGATCCCGGCGTGTTGGTGGCACAGGCGGCCAGTGACAGCACGATGGCACAGATGCCAAGAACGGGAAGAAAACGGGCCAAAAAAACCTCCTGCACGACGCAGCCCCCAGCCTAGCAGAAAAGCCCCGCCATCACCACGCCCCGTGTGAAGGGATGTGCATGCACCCCGCCTCTCGCCGGCCACGGCCAAAAGATGGTAAGCCGCACAGGCCCTGCCACGTGGCGTGCCGGGGCACGAACAGGGGGATTGCCGCTGATGGAAACCGTAAGCACCGTTGCCGAACTGCGCCAGCATGTCCGTGCATGGAAAAAGGCAGGCGCGCGCGTGGGTGTGGTGCCGACCATGGGGGCGCTGCATGAGGGCCACCTTTCGCTGGTGCAGGCCGCGCGCGCGCGGGCGGACCGGGTGATTGCCACGGTTTTCGTCAATCCCATCCAGTTCGACAACGCTGATGATCTGGCAACCTACCCCCGCACGCTGGCGGAAGACGGGCGGCTGCTGGCCGAGGCCGGGGTGGACCTGTTGTATGCGCCCACCGTGGCGCAGATGTACCCGCCCGGCTTCGCTACGCGCATCAGTGTATCGGGCGTGTCGGAGGGGCTGTGCGGTGGCGCCCGCCCCGGTCATTTTGATGGCGTGGCCACCGTCGTGTGCAAGCTGTTCATGCAGACGCTGGCCGAGTGCGCCTTTTTTGGCGAGAAGGATTTCCAGCAGGTGCAGGTCGTGCGCCGCATGGTGACCGATCTCGACCTGCCCATCGAGATCATCTCCTGCCCCACCCTGCGCGAGGCGGACGGGCTGGCGCTCTCCTCACGCAACCGGCGGCTGACCGCAGCGCAGCGGCAGGCGGCGGTGGCGCTGCCCCGCGCCCTTGCGGCCTGTGCCGAGGCGATTGCCACCGGCGCGGACGTGGCCACGGCGCTGGAGCGCGTAGCGAAGCAGGTGCGTGCTGCAGGTTTCGGCCCGGTGGATTATGTGGAACTGCGCCATGCAGAGAGCCTGCAACCGCTGGTCACCTGCCCGCCGGGCACGCCCGCGCGCGTGCTGGCGGCGGCATGGCTGGGCGATGTGCGGCTGATAGACGGCATGGCTGTGCCCACGGTAGCGGGCTGAATAAGGATAAAAGTTTCTGGGTGCCGCCTTTTTTCAAAAAAGCTTCACCAGGAACTTTCATTCTATTCAGGCATCCAGCCTGCGGGCTTCATCGGGCAGCATGATGGGAATGCCGTCGCGCACGGGAAAAGCCAGCCCGGCGCGCTTGCTGATCAGTTCGCCCGCCTCGCGGTCATAGACCAGCGGCCCCTTGGTCACGGGGCAGACGAGGATGGACAGCAGCCGGGGGTCGAGGGGCGGCGCGAGGGGCTTTTCGGTCATGGTGGCGGGTTCCATGCAGTTTGCGGTGGGTAATGGTTATGCGGGGGATGCACCCTCATCGGGTTCCTGTCCAGACCCTTCCAGCAGATCGCGCAGGATGCGCGCGCGGTCGGCAGGCGTAGGGGCCTCGAGCATTTTCTGGCGCGGCGCCGTGCCAAAGGGGCAGATCATGGGCAGGGTGACCAGTAGCGCTGCGTCATCCATCTGGTGCAGCGCGTCCCACTGGGTGCTGACGCCCTGTGCCTCGCAGAAGTCATGCAGCGCGTTGAGCAGCCCCTCGCGGTCGAAGGGGATGTTGTCCTCCACATCGGTCAGGTCGGACACGAAGGACGAGGTATCGACCCGCGCCACCCGGTAGCCACGCCGCAGCCCCGTCTCGCGCAGCAGGCGGAAGCGCGCGATGCCGGTCAGCGTGATGGCGTAGGTACCGTCCGCGCGTTCGGTCATGGCGGTGATGCGGCCCACGCAGCCAATGGTGTACAGCGGCGGGGTGTGGCTGTAGCCATCATCCATGCCGGGGTCATCAGCCCCCTCATCAAGCGGGGTGTCATCCATGCCATCGAGCAGGCGGGGCTGGATCATGCCGATCAGCCGGTTGCCGGCCAGCGCGTCCTCCACCAGCGCGATGTAGCGCGGCTCGAACACATTGAGCGGCAGCCGCCCGTGGGGCAGCAGCAGGGCCTCATCAAGCGGGAACAGCCCCAGCTCGGCGGGGAAGTCCGCCAGCGTCATTTCGCTCACCAGCGGGATGCGGCGCGGGATGTCATCATGAATGACGACCACCCCGCTTTCGTCATGCCGCGTCACGAAAACAGCAGCGAGGACATGCGCCGCCGCGCGGCCACGGTGTCGGGGTCGGTCTGGCCCCATGCCTCGAACAGGCGGATGAGCTGCAGGCGGGCGGCATCATCATTCCACTGCCGGTCCTCCTTCATGATGGTCAGCAGCTCATCGGCGGCTTCCGCGCGCTTGCCCGCGGCATTCAGCGCAGCGGACAGCTCGAATCGGGCGGCGTAATCCTTCGGGTTGGCGGCAATACGGGCACGGATTTCCTCGGCTTCCTCCGCAGCCTTGCGGCCTTCGCGCTTGAGTTCGAGCGCGGCGCGCGCACCCGTTATCTCGGCATGGCTGGCAATGGCGGCGGGCGCGTCGGCAAGTGCCGTCTCGGCCCCTTCCTCATCGCCCATCTCGATCAGCGCGCGGGCCAGCCCACCCCAGGCGGCGGGGTTTTCGGGCTCGATCTCGAGCACCTGCGAGAACAGGCCCGCCGCCGCTTCCGCGCGGCCTTCGGCCATGTCCATCCGGGCGGCCTCGATCAGCTCGGCTGCGGGCAGGACGCCGCCGCCCGCGGCCTTGAGGGCGTTCTCGACAAAGCGCCGCACTTCGCTCTCGGGCTTGGCGCCCTGCATCATGTCCAGGATCTGGCCCTGCCAGAACACGGCCACGAGCGGGATCGACTGCACCGGCAGGCCGATCTGGCCAAGCTGCTGCACCAGCGCGCGGTTGGCATCGACATCAATCTTGACCAGCCGCACGCGCCCGCGCGCCGCGCGCACCACTTTTTCCAGCACCGGGGTGAGCTGCTTGCACGGGTTGCACCACGTGGCCCAGAAATCGACCAGCACCGGCATGTCGCGGCTGGCTTCCACCACGTCGCGCATGAAGGTGTTCTGCGTGCCGTCCATGACCGGGTCGGGGCCGCCGCCAGGTGCAGCAGCGCCTGCGGGGCCCGCACTGGCAGGGCGGGGGGTCTGGCCGATGATGTAGTCCATATGGTCGCATATCCTGTCGGTCTGGCGGCAGGCATGGGCGGGTCGCTTGCGCATGGCCCGTCCTGCCGGTTTTCATTCTTGTGCAATAGATTGGCATTCCCCGCGAGTGTCGCAACCGCCTTGTGGGGGGATGAAAAAAAACTTCAGAAAATGCATTTTTCCCCCTTGCGGCCCCCACGGGTTTACCGTAAAACCCGCTTCACCGACACGGAGCGCGGGCGTAGCTCAGGGGTAGAGCGCAACCTTGCCAAGGTTGGGGTCGTGGGTTCGAATCCCATCGCCCGCTCCAGATTGTAAAAAATCAGTTGGATACGAGAAAGCCACCGCAAGGTGGCTTTCGTCGTTTCAGGGCGTTTTCCTGCCTGCCGCCCTGCCTCGCGGGGCAACCCGCTGGAGCGACAGGCGTTGGCGCGGTGATGGATGATGGGAAGGATCAGGCCATGATGCATGATGACCCCGAAAAATCAGGCCCCGGCGATGGCGAAGGCGCGCGCTATCCCGCGCCCGGCGTCAGTTCGCCGCCCGAGGCCCGGCCAGACCCGGATGCAAAGAAACCGCCCCGCCCCGAACCCGTTCCCACCGACCTGCCTGATCCGCTCACCCTGCCGCAGCATGATGGCGAGGAGGATACGGCAGGCTGAAGCCGGGTGCAGGGCTAGAGCAGCTTCATGACCTTGAGCAGGAACCACGTAATCATCATGAAGATGAAGCAGATGCCGCCTGCTTCCACCGTGCCCATGCCGCCCGAGGCCAGGAACATGCCGCCGGTGTTCATGCCAAAGAAGCCGGTCACGAAGGTGGCGGGCAGCATGAGCGTGGTCACGATGGAGACGGTGTAAAGGCGGCGGTTGGTTTCTTCCGCCTGGCCTGATGCCAGTTCATCTTGCAGCGAGCGCGCGCGGTCCTGTAGCGCCAGGAGGTCATCGAGGGCCGCGTGGATCTGGCGCTGCGAACGGTCGCGTATGTCATCTTCCGCCCATTCGGGCAGTTCCAGGTCCTCGTTGTGAAAGATGCGGTCCACCGGCGAGATCACACGCCGCAATTCGGTCGAGCGGCGGCGCACGCGCCCGATCAGCCCGCTGATGCGCCCGAAATCGGTGTGCTGGTCCAGTGTCAGCAGCAGGTCCTCGGCGCGGTCGAGCTGGTCATCGAGCATGGCGATGTTGCGCCGCACGGTATCGGCGAATTCCAGCAGCGTGTGGTCCACGACCTCGGCGGGGGAATCAAAGGATTCATGGCGTTGCAGCGCGCGGTACACCACGCCAAGCGCAGGCACCGGCTGGCGGCGGGTGGTGATGAGCAGGTCGGGCAGCACGGCAAAGCGCCAGGCGGAGAGGTTCTTGTCATCCTCCGACATGGCATCATCAAAGCCGGGCAGGGCGCCGTACACGATGTCGCCTTCCGCCTCGACATTGGTGCCGCGATCGGTGCTGCCAAGGGCAAGGCGCACTTCCTCCGGCAGGCAGGGTATGGCCTGGATATGGGCGCGGCTGGCGGTGTGGACGATATCGTAATGCAGCCAGACCCATGAATCGGGGGTGGTGGGCGAGCCGCCTTCAAGCGCCCGCGTGATCTGGTCATCATTGAGCCGCACGGGGCGGTGGCCGGACTGGCAGCCAATGGCCCAGACCAGCCCGTTCGAGATGGATGTGGCGGGCGGCCTGCCCTCCATCGGCATGGCGGCGTCGGCTACGGGAAAGTCGGGAACGGTTTCCATCGCTTGTCCCTCCATCATGCCGCCTGCTGCGGCTGTCGTGTCCGGGTGGGCTGACATGAAAACGGGCGGGCGGCGGCCACAGGCCACGCGTCCGCCCGCTTCATGCAACCGCGCCTTATTTCATCAGGTCAGGGGAAACCTTGCCGCCATTTTCTGCCAGCTTCTGCATGACCTGCTTGATCAGCCAGACATTCATGGAAGCGGAATCGTTCATGTCACCGCTGTAATGCAGCTCGGTGGCCAGTTCCTTGCGCGCGGCAAGCGAGCTGTCCAGCCCGAGCAGCTTCATCAGGTCAACGATCGAGGTCTGCCAGTTCAGCTTCTCGGGGTTCTTGGCGGCCAGCGCGCTCAGCACGGCATCCACGTCAACCGGCTGGGCCGGGGCCGCGGGGGCTGCTGCGGGGGTTGCTGCAGCAGGAGCGGCCGCAGCGGCGGTGGCCGCCGGGGTTGCGGCGGCAGCGGTGTGGCTGCCAAAAATCTTGGACAGGATCGTACCGAAAATGCTCATGGTATCTTTCAACTCCATCAAATGGGCCCGGCGGGCGCCGGGCCTTTCAGGCCGCGTGGCTGGCCTCAGTAGCGGTAGTCCTTGTTCTTGAACGGACCGTTGACCGGCACGTCAATGTATTTCGCCTGCTCGTCCGTCATGCGCGACAGGTGGGCCCCGACCTTGGCCAGGTGCAGGAAGGCCACCTTTTCATCAAGATGCTTGGGCAGGGTGTAGACCCTGTTCTTGTAATGGCCCTTGGGCGCCTGCCACAGTTCGAGCTGCGCCAGCGTCTGGTTGGTGAACGACGCGGACATCACGAACGAGGGGTGGCCCGTGGCGTTGCCAAGGTTCACCAGCCGCCCTTCGGAGAGCACGATCAGGCGCTTGCCGTCGGGGAAGACGACCTCATCGACCTGCGGCTTGATGTTGTCCCACGTGTAGTTGCGCAGGGCATTGATCTGGATCTCGGAATCGAAATGCCCGATGTTGCACACGATGGCGCGGTGCTTCATCTCGCGCATGTGCTCGATGGTGATGATGTCGATATTGCCCGTGGCGGTGACGAAGATGTCGCCGCGCGGCGCCGCCTCTTCCATCGTCACGACCTCGTAGCCTTCCATCGCGGCCTGCAGCGCGCAGATGGGGTCGACCTCGGTCACCAGCACGCGGCAGCCCGCGTTGCGCAGCGATGCGGCGGAACCCTTGCCCACGTCGCCATAACCGGCCACCACGGCCACCTTGCCCGCCATCATCACGTCCGTGCCACGGCGGATGGCGTCAACCAGGCTTTCGCGGCAGCCGTACAGGTTGTCGAACTTCGACTTGGTCACGCTGTCATTGACGTTGATGGCCGGAACCTTCAGCGTGCCCTTCTTTTCCATCTCCCACAGGCGGTGCACGCCGGTGGTGGTCTCCTCCGACAGGCCGCGCACGTTCTCGAGCAGTTCGGGATACTTGTCGTGCATCATGACGGTCAGGTCGCCGCCATCATCGAGGATCATGTTGGGCGTCCAGCCATCGGGCCCATGGATGGTCTGCTCGATGCACCAGTTGAACTCGTCTTCCGTCAGGCCCTTCCAGGCGAACACGGGCACGCCGGTCGCGGCGATGGCGGCGGCGGCCTGGTCCTGGGTCGAGAAGATGTTGCACGACGACCAGCGCACCTCGGCGCCAAGCGCGGTCAGGGTCTCGATCAGCACGGCGGTCTGGATCGTCATGTGCAGGCAGCCTGCGATCCGCGCGCCCTTGAGCGGCTTCTCTTCACCATGTTCCGCGCGCAGCGCCATCAGGCCCGGCATTTCGCCTTCAGCGATCGAGATTTCCTTGCGGCCCCACTCGGCGAGCGAGATGTCCTTGACCTTGTAGTCGGTGCTGGTGGTCATGTTTTATCCTGTATTCGTTAATTCGGCACAGGATATACCCGTTTGGGCGCGACTGATCCAGAGCGGGCGGGATTTGCGTTCACGCGATCGTGCGGGCGACCGCATCGGCCTGGTCGAGCAGGCGCAGGAAGTTTTCGCCCCACAGGGCTGCGATCTGGGCGTGGTCATAGCCCCGGCGCAGGAGTTCGGCCGTGAGATTGCCTGATTCGGAGGCATCGGCCCAGCCGCGAATGCCGCCGCCGCCATCGAAATCCGATGAGATGCCGACATGCTTGATGCCGATTCGCTGCACGGCGTAATCGATATGGTCCACGAAATCCGCTACCGTGACGGAGCGGATGTCGCGCACGTCGCGCGGGCGCAGGAAGGCGTCCATGGCGGTGATGTGGATCACGCCGCCACACGCGCGCAGCGCATCAAGCTGGCCATCATCGAGGTTGCGGGGGTGATCGCACAGGGCCCGCACGCACGAATGGCTGGCAAAGACCGGCGCGCGCGAGAGTTCGACCGCCTGCATCATGGTGTCGCGCGCGGTGTGTGACACATCGATGAGCATGCCGGTGCGGTTCATTTCCGCAATCGCGGCCCGCCCCAGCGCCGACAGGCCGCCATGCAGGCTCTCGGGGTCGTTGAGGTGGTGCATGGGGCGCGCCGAATCGGCCAGGGCGTTATGGCCGTTATGGGTCAGTGTCATGTAGCGCGCGCCCAGGGCGCGGAACTGCCCGATCAGCGAGAGGTTGTCGCCCATCGCGTAGCCGTTCTCCACGGCGGGCACGATGGCGATGTCACCGGCTTCATATGCCGCGCGCACGCCTGCCGCCGTATCGCACACGCGCACGCCCTCGATCCGGCCCGCATCGTTGATTACGCGCAGCATGGCCAGCGCGCGTGCCGAGGCCGCTGCATGCCCGGCTGCATCGCATGCGCCCTGGCCCACATAGGCCACGAGGCAGGCCGCCCGCAGTCCGCCCGCGCGCATGCGCGGCAGATCCACCCGCCGCGAGGGTGCGCCTGTGGCGAAGTCGCCCCGGTCGGGCCACGGAATGTCGACATGGGTATCGAGGGTCAGGATCGTGTGGTGCAGGTCGGCGGATGTATCGGTCATTCGGTCCTCGTCTGGTGCTGATAATGAACCACATGCAGCCCAGTCCTGAAAACTGGGCATAAAACAAAAGCCGCGTGATGTCGTTAGGGTAACAGACGGCGACACGTCCTGCCCCGGCCTGGTCGCCACCCTGCCGCCCTTGCGCCGGGGCACCATGCACGCCGGGGCGCCAGGCGAAGGAACGACCATGACCACCATCCCCCTGCTGACCCTCAATGACGGACGCAAGATCCCCGCGATCGGGTTTGGCACCTACCCTCTCGACAACCCACAAGCCGAGGCTGCCGTGCGCGAGGCGCTTACCGCAGGCTACCGCCTGTTCGACACGGCAGCGCGCTACGGCAATGAAAGCGGGGTCGGCACCGGCCTGCTCAGCTTTGATGTGGGGCGCGAGGATATTTTTGTCACCACCAAGCTGCGCGGGGCCGAGCAGGGCTTTGACAGCACGCTGCGCGCGTTCGAGGCCAGCCTCGAGCGGCTCAAGATGAGCTATGTCGATATGTACCTCATCCACTGGCCGCTGCCGAGCAAGGATCTGTACGTGGAGAGCTGGAAGGCGATGATCCGCCTGCAAAAAGAAGGGCGGGTGCGCTCCATCGGCGTCTCCAACTTCCTGCCCGAGCACCTGCAGCGCCTTGTGGACGAAACCGGGGTGACGCCGGCCGTCAACCAGATCGAGATGCATGTCGATTTTGCCCAGGCCGCACAGCGTGAAGTCGATGGCAAGCTGGGCATCCTCACGCAGGCCTGGAGCCCGCTGGGGCGCGGCGCGATCCTCAAGGACCCCACCCTGGCCCGCGTGGCCGAGCGCCATGGCCGTACGCCCGCGCAGGTCATGCTGCGCTGGGTGGTGCAGACGGGCTCGGTGCCCATTCCCAAAAGTGCGCACCCCGAGCGCATGCGCGCCAACCTGCGCGTGTTCGATTTCCAGCTGACCGATGAGGACATGCGCGACCTCGCCACCCTCGATTCCCCGGCCCACCGCACCGGCGGCGACCCGGCCACCTATATCGAGGAATAACCGCGCCGTTCCTGCCCTGCCGCTGCCCGGAGGCGGGGGCTGCGGGGCAGGATTGCACAAGCCGGAACCACGCTGTTATGGTGCGGCGCCCGTTCCCTGCCGGGCGGGCCATGTCGGCACGTCCCTCATGGGTGCGCGGGCATGAGCAGGATCACGGCACGACATGGCAGTAGCGCAGGCATACGCAGCATCCGGTGAAGCGGGCAACCGGGTTGGCTGGCCATTCAACCCTTCGCCCCGCCGCCTTTTGCGCTGGCTGGCGCTGGGGCTTGCGGGCGCGCTTGCCGCCTGCGCCCATAATGGCGCGGGCAACATGAGCGAAGAGCAGATGATTCACGAGGCCGAGTCCTATCGCGCCCGTGCCCATACCAATTACACCCCGCCCGGCCCGCCCGATGACCCATGGGGCCCCTACATTACCGAGGCCTCGCAGCGCTTTGACGTGCCCGCGGTGTGGATACGCGAGGTGATGCAGCGCGAGTCGGGTGGCCAGCTTTACCGTAACGGGCAGTTCGTGACCTCGCTGCCCGGCGCGATGGGGCTGATGCAGCTCATGCCGCCCACCTATGATGAGATGCGCGCGCGCTACAATCTTGGCCCCGACGCCTTCGAGCCGCATGACAACATCACGGCGGGCACCGCCTATATCCGCGGGATGTATGACATCTATGGCTCGCCCGGCTTCCTGGCCGCCTATAATAGCGGGCCGGGGCGGCTGGATGATTTTGTCGATCACTATCACACCCTCCCCAAGGAAACGCGCGACTACGTGGCCGCCATCGGGCCGCGCATCGCGGGGAGTTCGCCCGTCAACCGCTCGCAGGCCGACCTGCTGATCGAGGCGCGCGCCCTGGCCCGCGCGCAGGCCGCCCAGAACAGCCGGGGCAGCCGCAGTCGGGGGCGGCAGCTGCTGGCCTCCGTAGCCAAGGGTGCAGCACCCGAAGCGCCCTCGCCCGAGGCCTCCGCCGTGCGGGCGGCCTGGCGTGCCCGCGCGCAGGATGGCATGGCCCCGATGTCGGCCGCAGGCGAGCACCCCGGCGTGATCAGCATGGCCAGCGGGCATGGCTGGAGCGTGCAGGTGGGTGCCTATGGCTCGGCAGGGCAGGCGGAGCACGCGGCGGGGCAGGCGCGGGCCAAGGTTGCGCTCAGCGGCGTGCGCACGCAGGTCGCAAGCGTTGCATCGGGGCATGGTCATGTCTATCGTGCAAGGCTGACCGGCCTTTCGCACGATGCGGCCCAGCAGTTGTGCCAGAGGCTTGGCGGTTCAGGCTGCCAGGTCGTGCCGCCTGCCACATGATGGCATCGGCCTGTGTAACGCGGTGTGAGGAAACATGAGGTATTTTTACAGGCGTCCGCGCGGGGCATTGCCGGGGCTGTGCCTGCCGCTTGTCGGCCTCCTGGCCTTTGCCGGGTTCATCTGCTTCTCGCCCGCGTGGGCCGCCCTGCCGGTGGGCAGCGAGGCGCCGCTGTTCGATGCCCAGGCCACGCGCAATGGCAGCGAGTTCAGCTTCCGCCTGGCTGATGCGCTCAGGCAGGGGCCGGTGGTGCTGTATTTCTACCCCGCCGCCTTCACCCGTGGCTGCACCATAGAAGCGCATGACTTCGCCGATGCCATGGACCAGTACAAGGCCCTCGGCGCCACGGTCATTGGCGTTTCCACCGATGACATGCCCACACTGGACCGTTTTTCGGTCAGTGAGGGCCATGGCCGCTTTGCCGTGGCGGCCGATCCGCATGGCGAGATCGCGCGCAAGTATGACAGCCGCCTGCCGCTGCTCAACCGCGCGAGTCGCACCTCCTATGTCATCGCGCCCGATGGCAAGGTGATCTATGCCTACAGCGCGCTTTCGCCTTCGGGCCACGTGGGCAGGACGCTTGAGGCGCTCAGGCAGTGGAAGTCCGCGCAGGGCCAGGCCACCAGGGTGTCGCTGCCCGCGGCCCGGTAGGCCACAAGTTTCCGGGTGCCGCCTTTTTGCAAAAAGGCGGCGTTGTTTCGGGTTTCTGGCAAAAAACGGTTCCTGAAATCGCCTCCTGCCGGCCCTTCGGGGTGCTGGCGGCGGCTGGCGTGCGTGCGCGCCCCGACATTGACTTGGCACGCCCGCGCGGTATTGACTGCCCGCTCACCCCGCAGCGGGGGGAAGCCGGTGGGATTCCGGCACGGTCGCGCCACTGTGCACCGCATGGACCATGCGGAAGTCAGACCTCCCCGCCAGTTCACATGCCTCATTTCCGTTACGGGACGCGCTTTCCCGACAGGAGCACAGTCATCATGATTTTTCCCTCATCCTCCCCTTCGCGCCGGGGCGTGGCCTGATGGCCGGTCGCCTGCTGCTGCGTGGCATGCTGGCCGGTATCCTGGCCGCCTGCCTTGCCTTTCTCTTCGCCCGCGTGTTTGGCGAGCCCCAGGTCAACCTTGCCATTGGCTATGAAGCCGCGATGGATGCCGCGGCGGGCGAGCCGCCGGAGGTAGAACTTGTCAGCCGCGCGGTGCAGGCCACGGCGGGGCTGCTGACGGCGGCAGTCATGTACGGCGCGGCCTATGGCGGGGTGTTCGCGCTGGTCTTTGCCACCGCTTATGGCCGCATTGGTCGTTTTTCACCGCGCATGCTGGCCATGCTGCTGGCGGCGGGAGGTTTTCTGGCCGTGGTGCTGGTGCCTGACCTCAAATACCCCGCCAACCCGCCCGGCGTGGGCAATCACGAGACGATCGGCCTGCGCACGGCGGCCTATTTCGAGATGGTGGTCTTTTCCATCTGCGCCCTGATCATGGCGGTGCTGGCCGGGCGCTCGCTTGCCGCAAGGCTGGGCAACTGGAACGCCAGCCTGTGCGGCACGGTGGCGTTTGTGGTGCTGGCAGGCCTGCTGCAATGGGCGCTGCCCACCGTCAATGAAGTACCGGACAACTTCCCCGCCCAGGTGCTGTGGCACTTCCGTGAGGCGGCGCTGGGCACGCAGCTGGTGCTGTGGGGTGGCATGGGCTTTGGCTTCGGCCTGCTGGCCGAGCGCGTGCTGGGCCGCCCGCACGGCCTACGCCATTACGGCTGAGCCTGCGGGCGATCCGCCCCGGCCGCATCGCCCGCGGGTTGCGGTGTGGCCATGCTGGCGGGTGTGGGCGGGCTGGCCGCCGGGGTATCCTTCATCACGTCCGCCCACAGCGCGCGCAGTTTCGCATCCATCGCATCATCCACGATGGGGAAGGGGTGGCTTGCCGCGATATAGGCAGGCTGCTGCGCCCAGTGCAGGGCAGCGCGCGTCGTGTCATCAAGCGGCGCGCGCGTGTTGGCGGGCATGCCCCAGTAGCATGATGACGTGGCCAGCCTTGCCTGGGCTTCGGGCGTGCGCAGGTATCTGGCAAATGCCAGCGCCAGCGCCTTGCGCTGCGAGGCCTCGACGATCGAGATGCCATGCTGCCAGCGGATGCCGCCCTGCCGGGGCACGGTAAAGGTCAGGTCCGGCCTGGGCTGCGGGGCATGGGCATCGGCTGTTGTCACGGTGCCGCCTTCATCCACGCCTGCCGTGGTCCAGCCGCCGCCACCCACCACGATATCCACCTGCCCGTCGGCCAGGGCCTGCTGCACGGTGGCGGTATCGCCCACCAGCGTGGCGTTGGCGCGCAGTGCCGCAAGCTTGTCATGCAGGGCGGGCAGGTCGGCCTCGGTCAGATGGGCGGGGTCAAGGCCGAGTGCCAGCGCCACGTAGGACAGGATGGGCAGGTAGCTGTCATAGATGGCGATGCGCCCGTTATGGCGCGGCTGCCACGGCGCGTTGATGTCGTCCATCTCGGCGGCGGGCACGCGGGCCTGGTTGAAGGCCACGGCATGGAAGCCGTATTTTTCCGGCACGGAATAAAGCTGCCCCTGATACGACCCGCCTGCGGGGCTGGCGATGGCGGGGGGAATGTCGGTGTTCGGGAAATCCGCGGGGTCGAGCGGGGCCAGCAACCCTGCCGCCGCAAGTTGCGGGGCGGCGGTTTCCTCCATGATGACCACATCCCAGTCACCGGCCTGTGCCTGGCGCAGGATGCCGCGCACCGCCCCGGTGCTGTCGATATCCTTGAAGTGGATGCGCACCCTGTTGGCCTGTTCGAACGGGCCGAGCAGTTCGGGGTCCTCATGGTCGCACCATGTCAGCACGTTCAGGACCTCGTCAGCCGCCCGTAGCGGCGCGGGGGCCATGGCGGCAAGGAGCGAGAAGGCGGTCGCGGCAGCAAGGGCGCTGCGACGGCTGCGTGCGGACATAGGAAATTCTCCTCCAGGATCAACCCCCAGCATGAACGGGTCGGCGGGGCAGGTCCAGTGTACAGGTGGGGTTTCGTGCGGTCGTTCCGCACCCACAACGGGCGGGTGCCCGTGTCATGACAGGCGTGGCGTGCAGGACACGCCGGGCTGCCTGCCCGTTTGCCCCATATTGTCGCGCGCCATGATGGCGGGCTATGGATAGCCGCATGATCGCCGATTTCATCCGCCGCCTTGCCCGGCGTCGTTCCCCGTCACCCGCCATGTCCCGATCCGCCCTGCGCGCCTCGCGGCAGGTGATCGCGCCCCGCCCGGGCTCGGAGGCGGCGCGCGCCATCGCCACCACCACGGTCATGCCCACCGGCCACCTGCGTGAATATGCCCGGACAGCGCGTGGCGTGGGGCGGCTTGCGGCCATTACGGTGTGGGTGCCGCTTTCGGTCGGGTTCGAGGCGGTGCTGCTGCTCGTGCCCGGGACCGCCAAGATCCGCTGGACGCGCATGGTCTGGGGCGGGCTGTGCCTGCTTCTGTCGCTGCGCATCCGCGTGGTGGGGCGCAGGGCCGGTGGCGTGGGTGGGCGCAAGGCGCGCCAGAATGGCGAGCGGCCTGTCATCTACGTCTCCAACCATTCCACATGGCTTGACGTGCCGGTGCTTGGCACGGTGCTGCCATCCAACTTCGTGGCCAAGGGCGATATCGAGGGGTGGCCCATCATGGGGCTGGTCTCGCGCATTGGCCGCACCATATTCGTCAGCCGCCAGCGCAGCACTACGGGGCGCGAGCGCGACGAGATGCTGCACCGCCTGATGGTGGAAGGGGACAACCTGATCCTGTTCCCCGAGGGCACGTCATCGGATGGCTCAAGGGTGCTGCCCTTCCTTTCGGCCTTTTTCGCCATTGCCAAGCCGCCGCGCCTGCCCAAAGGCAAGGGGCCGGTCGCGCCCGACAGCGAGGCCGCCGCCATTGCCGCGCGCCCGGGCATGACGCCGCTGATCCAGCCGGTCTCGGTCGTGTATGACGAGCTTGAGGGCCTGCCGGTCAACCACGCCCGCCGCCCGGTCTTTGCGTGGTATGGCGACATGGAGCTTGGCCCGCATGTGTGGCAGCTCCTCAAATGGCGCTCCATGCGCGCAACCGTGCTGCTGCACCCCGCGCTCGACCCCGATGACTTTCCCAGCCGCAAGGCGCTGGCGCAGGCGGCCTGGCGGGCGGTGGCGGCGGGTGCGGCAGAGCTGCGCCAGAACCAGCCCCAGCCCGAGCAGGACAGCGCCTATGCCTGCCGCCCGCTTGCAGGCATGCTGCCCCAGGACCTTGAGCGCCACGACGGCTGAGGCGCCGCGGTGGCGGCTTTGTGTCAAGATTGAGGCATGTCATGTTTCCGCATGGGCATAAATCATAGTATGATGGCTGTGCCGAGTGGCCCGGTGCCCGTTGTCGCATGGCCATGATCGAATCTGGCAGCATGATGACGCGCCGGGCGGATGCCTGCCCAGGTCAGGAAAATGATCTCACATGGCGCGGTTGGTCGTGCCGATGTTCTGGAGTTTACGGTGGATCAGCCGAAGATTAGCGCCGATGTCCTGCTTTCTGCGATGGAGCAGGCCATTGATCCCATGGTCGTGATTGATGAGCATAACCTCATCATCTTCTTCAACACGGCAGCCGAGAAGATATGGGGCCGCTCGCGCGAAGAGGTCATGGGCCGCAATGTCAGCTGCCTCGTGCCCGAACCCGAGCGCGACCGCCATGACGACTACATCAACCGCAACCGCGAGACCGGGATCGGCCGGATTGTCGGCACCTCGCGCGAGGTCGAATTCCGTCGCGCCAATGGCGAGTATGTCTGTGGCGAGCTGTCCATCTCGCGCGTGCAGGTGAATGATTGCGGCAGGATCTACTACATCGCGGTCATGAAGGACGTGACCGAGCCCAGCCGCCAGCGCAAGATCCTGGTGCTGCAGAATGACGTGCTCCAGGCCCTCGCATCCGACATGAGCATGGAGGAAGTGGGCGACCTGCTGTGCCGCCGGGCGGACAGTTTCGTGCCCGGCGCGGTTGGCGCGCTGATGCTGATCGACCGCTCGGGCAAGCTTTCGGTCAGTGCCTCGCCCTCCATGCCCAAGCGCTACCGCGCCGCACTCGACAGCATGGAACTCACCCCCGGGCAGCTCGAAACGCTGCGCGCCAACCCCGCCGCCAGCAACACCGTGGTGTGGGATGGCTACGCCTCGCTTGCCCGTTCGCTGGGGCTGGAGCGGTGCTGTTCGTCCACCATCGTCTCGCGCACGGGGCAGGTCATGGGCGTGTTCGCGCTGTACATGCGCGGCGATGAGGCCGATCTGGCCTGGGCGCAGCGCGTGGTCTCGACCAGCATGCCGTTCTGTGCGCTGGCCATCGAGCAGAGCGAGACGCGCCAGCATATTGCCCAGCTTTCCAATTTCGACAGCCTGACCGGGCTGCTCAACCGCACCTCGCTGCACAATATCATCGAGCGCCTGATCATGCGCGGCGGCGACAGCCAGTTCTCGCTGTTCATGGTCGATATCGACCGCTTCCGCGATATCAACGACGCGCTTGGCCATGTGAACGCCGACCGCTTCCTCATCGAGATCGGCCGCCGCATCCGCCATCTGGTCAAGGATGAATACATTGTCAGCCGCTCCGGTGGCGATGAGTTCATCATCGTCGTGCCCGAATGCTCGCATGAGCGCGCCGAGAAGTTTGCCGAGAACCTGATCAACGCCATCGCCAAGCCGCTGCAGGTGGGCGAGAACACGCTCAGCATCTCGTGCTGCGTTGGCATCAGCACCTTCCCCGCCAACGGGCCGGACAGCGAATCCCTGCTCAGCCATGCCGATGCCGCCACCCGCCAGGCCAAGGAGGACGGGCGCGGCCTGTTCCGCTTCGCCGGCCAGGAAAAGAACCAGGTGGCGCAGGACCGGCTGGTGCTGGGCTCGGCGCTGCGCGATTCGCTCTCCAAGGGCATGCTCAACCTGCATTACCAGCCGCAGGTCGAGACCATGACCGGCGGGCTTTACGGGGTGGAGGCACTCTCGCGCTGGCACCACCCCACGCTGGGCAACATCTATCCCTCCCGCTTTATTGCCGTGGCGGAGGAAACCGGGCAGATCGAGGCCATTGGCCGCTGGTCGCTTGAGGAAGCGTGCAGCCAGATGGTGAAGTGGGACCGCGACGGCGTGCGGGTGCCGACCGTGGCGGTCAACCTCTCTGCCGTGCATTTCCGCAATCGCGGCCTGCCCGAGCACATCGCCAACCTGCTCAAGCACCATGGCCTGACGCCGGACCGCCTGACGGTGGAAATAACCGAGAGCGTGATGATGGACAGCAGCAGCGAGACCGAGGAGGTGCTGCATGCCATCCGCAGGCTCGATGTCGGGCTGTCGATGGATGATTTCGGCACCGGCTACTCCTCGCTCTCGCGCCTGACCCGCCTGCCGCTGACCGAGATCAAGATCGACCGCAGCTTCATCAACGATTTCGAGCATGATACCAACGCTCAGGCCGTGACCATGGCGGTAATCGGCATCGGCTCGCGGCTGGGCATGACGGTGGTGACCGAAGGCGTGGAAACCGAGCAGCAGTGGCGCCTTCTGGAGGAATTGCATTGCGATGTGATGCAGGGCTATCTTTTCTCCAGGCCATTACCCCCAGCGGAACTGGAAAAATGGTTCCGCGAGCGGCAGGAGCGTGGCTCTTTCCTCATTCCAACGACGGCATAGAGCATGTGGTGCCCCGCGCATGGTGTTGGCGTTCTGGTGCCATGCGTTGGGGCGGTTTGAGTTCATGAAGCATAACAGTTTGTCTTTTATTACGGATTCCAGGCGGGAACATGGCATTGCAACACGATGATCGGCTGCGGGCCCTGACGCATCAGGATGCGGATTTCTGGGCTGATCTGGTTGATAATGTCCTCATTGTCGCGATTACGGATAGCGAGGGGGTCATCACCTATGTCAATGACCGCTTCTGCGAGATAAGCCAGTACTCGCGCGAGGAGCTGGTGGGCTCGACGCACCGGATCGTCAATTCCGGTTATCATGATGCTGATTTCTTCCGCGATCTGTACCGCACCATCAAGGCGGGGCAGCTGTGGCGCGGCAATATCTGCAACCGTGCCAAGGATGGGTCGCTGTACTGGGTGGCCACCACCATCATCCCCAAGATCGACCGGCAGGGCACGATCACGGGGTACGTGGCCAGCCGGTTCGAGATTACCGAACTCATGAACACGCGCGACCGGCTGTGTGAACTGGCCGAGACCGATACCCTGACCGGGCTGCTCAACCGTGGTGGCTTCAACACCGCGCTGGCCGATGAGATCGCGCGCTGCCGCGAGCCGGGTATGACCGCCCACCCGGCACTTGCCATGTTCGACCTTGATGGTTTCAAGCAGATCAATGACGTGCACGGCCACCATGCGGGTGACATCGTGCTGCGCGCCATCGCCTCGCGGCTGATCGAACTCACCCACCCCGATGATCCGGTCAGCCGGCTTGGCGGCGACGAGTTTGCCGTCATCCTGCACCGCACGCTCGAGGATGTATCGCTCGAGCGGTACATGGACCGCCTGCAGGCCATCCTTGAGCGCCCCATCGATATCGAGACGGTAACGGTCAGCGTTGCGGGCAGCATTGGCGCGGTGCTGCTTGATGGCACCGACACGATGGAAGACGTGCAGAAAAACGCCGACATGGCCATGTATGCCGCCAAGCGCGCGGGCGGCAAGCAGTCGCAGATGTTCACCAAGAACCTGCGCGAGCGTGCGCAGGCGCGTGTCTCGATCCTGAGCGAGGCGCGGTGCGGGGTCGTGCGCAACCAGTTCGAGGTCTATTACCAGCCGATCGTGAACTGCAACACGATGGAGGTGGACCAGATCGAGGCGCTGCTGCGCTGGCAGCACCCCGAGCGCGGGCTGCTCGCGGCGGAAGACTTCTCCGACGTGTTTACCGATGCCGGGCTGGCCCAGGCGATGGGGCCGCGTATGATCGAGGCGTTCCGGCGCGATGTGTGCATGTGGAACGAGAAGGGCCAGCCGCCCCGCCAGCTTGCCATCAACCTCTCGCGCATGGACCTGATCCGTGATGACTACCAGCGCGAGCTTGAGGAATCGCTGCGGCGCTTCAACATGTCACCTGACAGCTTCGTGCTGGAAGTGACCGAAGCCATGCTGCATGGCCGCCGGGCCGAGCAGGGCATCCGCAACCTGCGTGAACTGGCGCGGGCGGGTTTCCGTATCGCGCTCGACAATTTCGGCAAGGGCATCACGGTGCTGAACCACCTGCGCGAGCTGCCGTTCTCGCAGGTCAAGATCGACCAGAGCATGGTGGCGAACATCGTGGGCAACCCCGATGCCTGCATGGTCCTGTCCAGCCTGATCGACATGGGGCAGGGCTTCAACATGGAAGTCACGGTCGAGGGGGTTGAAAACCGCGAGCAGTTTGATCTCGTCAAGGCGCTCAGGCCCGAGCGCATCCAGGGCTTCTTTGTTTCCTCGGCGCTGTCCTCGCAGGACATTCTCAAGCTGCCTGCCCGTTTTGAAGGGGTGACGCTGTGAGCGACGACACCCCCCGCACGGTGGCCGCGCGCATTGGCGATGACCTGCCGCGCGTGGACGTGATTGGCCTGGCCAATACGCGGCGCATCATGCATGCGGAGCGCCATAATGATGGCGCGCGCATGCCGCTGTTCATTCCCACGGCCTCATGGGCGCGGTTGCTGGAGCTGCATTGCACGGGGGAGGGCGACCGGCCCCGCCTCGCGCCCTCGCGCGTCATGGACGGGCTGGAGCGTGCCCTTGGCCGTATCATGACCGAGGTGGTGCGCCACGATGCGGCGCAGGACGCGCCGCTGCGCCCGGCCTATGAAGTCACATCCGACCTGTTCGGGGCGGAAGGGCCGGTCGAGATCCGCATGCTCGTGGACCGCACGACCGGTGTTGCCTGCATGCTGGCCGGGCCGCCTGCGGATATGGCGGCGCTGCCGCTCGAGATGACTTCCTGATTATAAAAAGCTTCAGGTAATGCCGCCTTTTTGGAAAAAAAGGCGGCACCCAAAAACTTTTATTTTGCGCTTGCGGGTGCTGGCGTGTCTGGTGTCGGCGGTGTAGCGGGCTGTGCCTCGAGCCTGGGCGAGTGAAAGGCGGAGACAGGGCTGAAAACCCCTTTCTTCACATGCCGCATGGACGCAACCGGCTGGCGCACGCAGCCACGGGTGACGATGGAACACACACCGTCCGTGCCCATCATTTCATCATCATCGCCGCTGTAATGCACCTGGGTTACCCGGTCGTTTTCAAAGCGGATATCGGCAACGCAGGTCTTGCCCGCGCCGCCGAGTGTCGTTTCGGTCAGGTTCACGACCGACTGGAGCGGGATCAGCGTCGAATCATTGGTCGAAGGAATGTTCAGGGTGCGGGAATATTCAAAAATCTGCACTGCATCGCTGATTTTCTTGGTCTTGTCCGGAATGCCCACGCAGGACTGCACGTCCGTGCTGTTCATGCCGATCATGGTCATCTGCGCGCGATGGGCGGCGCGTGAATCCGTGTAACCACACCCTGAAAGGCCAGCAAGGCCCAGCAGCCCCACCATAAGTCCACTGGCCTGCCACAGGCGCAGGCGGGGCCACAGGGCGGTGAAACGGGCGGTTATGGGTGCAGTCATATGGCCTCTGTCAAATATCTGGACCCGTGCAGGCCCTGTGTGGCGTGAGCGGGTGCGTGATGCCGGAACAAACCGGTTGGTGATGAAAGCCGCCTGAAAATGTGCGCCCCACTCCCCCTGCAAACTGCGGGACGCTTGTGGTGAATATTTTTTCAAAAAGCTTTAACGAGCGGCCCTTTTTTGAAAAAAGGCAGCATCTAAAAACTTTTACTATTTTTATCAGTGCGTTGTTTCAAAACCATCTCGTGCATCGAAACAATAACGCGACAGGGCGGGGGGAGTTCTCGCCGTGCGCACAGGCGATCTGCGCGGGCCTGCATATCGTTGCATGTGCAGGCTCGCTCATGCGTTTCGTCATGCCTGCCGATGGTCAGGATGCCATTGAGGGAGGACGCCAGGTTTTTGGGGAACAGCGCCGAGATTGATCGGGCGCGTTGACGGGCACCATGGCCCTGACGGACCGAAAGTGGCCGCACATGCCCTGGCGGTCTTCCCTGGTCCATGGAGACCAGACAACGCAGAACCGTAACAAAAAAATATCTAGGGAAATCATGGTGCTGCTGGACAGGATTGAACTGTCGACCTCTCCCTTACCAAGGGAGTGCTCTACCACTGAGCTACAGCAGCACGGTATGCGGGCTTCCTAACTTTTCCTGCACCGGCTGGCAACCCCCTTTTATCGCCTTTTGGCAAATTAGGGCGTTCCAGCCGGTTGGGGAGGGGTCAGTCGTCGCGGTGGATGCGTTCCATGCGCTCGTGGCGCTCCTGCGCCTCGATCGACAGGGTGGCGATGGGGCGGGCCTCAAGGCGCTTGAGCCCGATCGGCTCGCCGGTTTCCTCGCAATAGCCATAGGTGCCCGCCTCAACGCGCAGCAGGGCCTGGTTGATCTTGGAGATCAGCTTGCGGGCGCGGTCACGGGTGCGCAGCTCGAGCGCGCGGTCGGTCTCGACACTGGCGCGGTCGGTAATGTCGGCTTCATGGATGCCGCCTTCCGACAGGCTGGCCAGCGTTTCATCCGCTTCCTTGAGGAGGTCCGCCCGCCATTTCAGCAGCTTGAGGCGGAAATATTCCACCTGCTGCGGATTCATGAATTCCTCATCATCCGAGGGGCGATAGTCGGGGGGCAATGTAATCATACGAACAGGTCCCTGCGCCATGCTTCCGTGTGGCAGTTACTGGCCTGCCAGTCGGGAACGGGGCGGCTTATACTAGCAAGGGGCGCGCGCGCCAAGCTTTTAACGCAGGCCATCAGGCAGGCTGGCCCGGCGGGGTGGAAGGAGCGGGGGTGGCAGGCGTGCCGCCGGTTGCAGCCGGGCGGGCCGTGGCGGCAGTGGCCTGCTTGTGGCGCGGCGTGTCGGGGTAGGTGGTCTCCCACCCGCCGCCAAGCGCGTTGTACAGCCGCACCAGGTTGCCCGATATGGCGGCGGTGCTGGTGGTCAGGTCGGACTCGGCACCCAGGTACTGGCGCTGGGCATCGAGCACGTTGAGGTAGGTCACCATGCCGTTACGGTACTGGTTCTGCGCCAGCTCCAGCGCGTGGTGGCTGGCCTGCATGCGCTGCTCCAGGCTGTCATGGCGGCGCTGTTCGTCGGTGTAGGCGGTGAGCGCGTTATCCACGTCATGCCAGGCGCCGAGCACGGTTTTCTGGTAGTTGATGGCCGCTTCCTTCTGGGCGGCCTTGCGCAGTTCAAGCTGGCCGCGCAGGCGCCCGCCCTGGAACAGGGGCAGCGTGATGGAGGGGCCGACATTCCACGCCTTGGCGTTCCAGAAGCCAAGGTCACGGAAGGAGAGGGATTCGAAACCAAAACCGGCATTGATGGTCACGCGCGGGTAGAACTCGGCCACGGCCTCGCCCACCTGGGCGGTGGCGGCGTGCAGGTTGGCCTCCGCGCGGCGGATATCGGGGCGGCGGCGGGCCAGCTCAGAGGGCACGCCGACTGGCACGCGCGGTGGCACGGGCGGAATGGCGGAGGCGGTGAGCAGCTCATCGGACAGCGCGCGTGGCGGCGCGCCCATGAGCAGGCTCAGCGCATTGACCTGCATGGCCAGCTGCTGCTCAAGCTGCGGGATCTGGGCCAGCGTGTTCTCATACTGCGCGCGGGCCTGCTCCACCTCAAGGTTGCTGGCCAGGCCCTTGGTGTAGCGCTGCTGGTTCAGGTCCAGCATGGATTGCGCCACATCACGGTTTTCCAGCACGATGCGTAGCTGCTGCTGCGTGTTGCGCAGCTCCATGTAGTCGCGCGCCACTTCCGACTGGCGCGAGATGAGCATGCCGCGGCGGGATTCGTTGACCGCCTGCGAGCTTGCGGCCGCGGCCTCATATTCACGCCGCACGCGGCCCCACAGGTCGAGCTCCCACGTGGCATCCACGCTGTCGCGCCACTGGTTGAACAGCGGGATCTTGGCCTTGCCCGGCGTGCCCGCCACCTGGCCGAGCTCCGGGTGTTCGCTCTCGACATCGGTCACGATGCGCTGCAGCATCTTGGTGCTGTACTGCTGGCGGGCGTAGGAGCCGGTGGCCGACATGGCAGGGTAGCGCTCGGCACCGGCAATGCGCAGTTCGGCCCGGCTCTGGGCCATGCGGTAGGCGTAGGCGCGCACATCAAGGTTGTCGGTGGCCACGCGCTGCTCGAGCCTGGTCAGCTCGGCATCGTTGAAGATGGTCCACCAGGCGGTATCGGGATCATCGGGCGTGGTCTGGCTGGCCACTTCGGCGGGTTTGCCGTTTTTGTCGGTTGCGGCCGCGATGCGGTCCGGGCCGCCATACTGGTTGGGAACCCACGGCTTGGGCTTATGGAAATTAGGGCCAACCGCACACCCGGCGGTCATGACCGACAATCCGACCACGGCCGTGCGCCATGAAATTCCCCTACCCACCAACATGGCCCCCCTGTTGTACCTGAAACAGCTGATGTAAATTCTGCATTCTTGGCATGGTTTTCAAACCATGGCATGAATGACCGATCAGTTCGGTCAGTCCCCTAGCCTATCGGCTTTCCTCACGGGGTCAATCGAAAGTACGCGCCAACCGCGGGAGCAGGATGATTTCAATGGGCACCACGCCAGGCCATACAGGCAAAATGCAGGCTGCCGAGAGCCTGCCCCCGGGTGCCTCCGCCGCCAAGCGCCAGCAGATCCTGGCGGGCGCCGCGCGTATCTTTGCCCAGAACGGCTACGAGGGAGCCAGCATGTCGGGCATCGCGCGCGATGCGGGTGTCTCGAAAGGTACGCTGTACAACTACTTCGACAGCAAGGCCACGCTGTTCTCCGCGTTTGTGGAGCAGTGCGCGTGCGAGAAGATGCCGCTCCTGTTCAGCCGCATTGATGAAGGGGCGAACCTGACGGAATCGCTCGAGCACCTGGCCGTGGCCATGATCCGGCTGCTGACCTCGCCGCTATCGCTCATGCTCAATCGTATCATCATTTCCGAGGCAGGCAATTTTCCCGAACTGGCCGAGACGTTCTGGAAGCACGGGCCCCAGAAGGCCATCAACATTCTCTCGGCGTGGCTGATGCAGCATAATGATTCCGGCGTGCTGAACATCCCCGACCCGGTTTTTGCCGCCGAGCAGTTCTATGCCCTGTGCCAGACCCGCATTGCGGGGCGCGCGCGCATGCAACTGCCGGTCAATACCGACCAGGCGCATATCGACTTCATCGCCCGTTCGGCAGTGCACACCTTTCTCAACGCCTATCTGCGCGAAGGCCCGCGCCTGCCGCCGGTGGTGATGGAGGAGTGAGGACACGCTCTGGCAAATCTGTTTAAAAAAAGCTGCTTGGGTCGGTAGTTTCTTCGACAGTGAAATAAGAATTTGGAATCAACAGGTTCCACTAAGAGTGTTCCCCGCACACGCGGGGATAAAAACGACTTTGTTGTTCTCGTAAGACGCGACCTGGTGCTGCAGTCCGGCACCTAACCGCACTGATAGACAACACGCGCCCGGTCAAACCGGCGGGTTGCGATATCGGTCTTGCGCATCATCACGTAATAGGCCCCGACATCGGCAAACCGCGCATGCGGGTCTGCCCCGATCTGCACGACAAGCCGCCACTGTGCCGCGGATTCAAGCAGCGCCTTCGCCTGGGCCGTGTTCCATACGTCGCCCCTGCAGTTCAGGCCATTGGCGGCAAGCTGGCTGCGGGCCTGAAGGCCGTTCTGTAAGGGCTGCGGAAAGCCGCCAAACTGATGGTTGTCACGCTTCCCCTCATCAGGTGTGCCAAAAGCGTAGAACCAGTCATTATAGGCTAGGGCTTTCGCACGATCATCAAGGGAGAAGGCATCCCATCCCTTGTCATTAAGTGGCATGGGCGTGATGACGGAGTGCTGCGTGATCACGGGGGCGGGGGGAAAGATGCAGCTCCATTTATCGTTCGAGATCGCCAGCAGGGCTTGGGGCACCGGCGCGCGCACCAGTTCAGCCACAGGCGAGGGATCCCATATTACGCGCCACCCCACGGCGGCTTCAGGGGTGAATTCTTCCGGCTCTATCCAGTAATCATAGAATACCAGCAGGCGGCCCTCCGTGGGAAAAATCGGGTCAAAACCTGGTGCCTGCGCCAGTTCGGCCAGATTGAACTGGCCGAAGAAGGCCAGCGGGAAATCCGTTGCCACTGCCCGCGCCTTGGCCCGGTGTTCGTTGCTGAACCATTCGACACCCTTGGTGCGTGCCCATGAGGGCGGATTGGCCAGCAGGTCATCCGCCTTGCGGTTGTAGTATTGTGCCCGCCTGTCGGCATCGGGGTAGGGCGGGCGCAGGGGCCAGGCCATGCCCTGCGGCAGGTCGGGGCGGCCACCAAGTTTCGAGGCCCCTGCGGGAATGGTGTCCTCATCCCCCGCCGTGGTGGGCATGAGCACGGCAGGCCGCGCCTGTGCGGCAAGATGGGCCACGACGGCGGCAGGCAGGCCGGTTGCCTGCAGCGAACGTGCCAGAGTCTCGCGGTCAGGGGGGAGCGGGGTATCGGCCATGCCAGGTTCCTTCCTCAGGAGAGTATTTTAAAATAACGTATTGATGAAAATTCATAAAAGTTTTTGGATGCCGCCCTTTTTCAAAAAGGCGGTGTTTTCTGAAGCATTATGAATACTGATTTTACCAGGTATTTCCTATAATTGTTCAGGATAAATGAAATATTTATATTTAATAATACCGTATTAAAGCAGGACTGCAAACCGTAATAGACCACCGGCAGGTAGCGCAACAGGAGCAGTTTCCTGTGTGTGCAGCGGCAGTTGCACGGTGCGTCCATCCTGGCCGAAACGTTCTGTTGCATAAATACAACATCAGGCACGCCCGGCGAGGGCCACCGCTTTTTCATGTTGTTATGTTATATTGTACCAAATAAAGCTGCGCCTCCCGAAACCACCTCACCGGATGCGAGCCTTTCCGCCATGACGCGCCTATGGTTTTTTCCCCGTCCCCTTTCCCGTGCCATGCTGGCAGCCATAACCGCGCTGACCCCTGTCGCCACTGCCTGCGCGCAGGGCGTGCCCGCCACCACCACGACCCCCGATGACCCGCACGCCACCACCGGGCAGGCGCAGGCGCTCGACCGCGCCTCATCCGCGCCCGAGGCCATGACCGTCACCGCGCGCCTCGACCGCGCGCGCGTGCAGTTGCAGCCTTCCACGGGGGCAACGGTGCATGCGTTCAGCCGCAAGGCGATCGAGACCATTCCCGGTGGCGACAATACCGGGCTGAACAGCGTGCTGCTGCAGGCCCCCGGTGTTGCGCAGGACAGCTACGGCCAGATCCATGTGCGTGGTGACCATAACGAGGTGCAGTTCCGCCTCGATGGCGTGCAACTGCCAGAAGGCATGAACGTGTTCGGCCAGACGCTTATGACCCGCTTTGCCGATAACATGTCGCTCTCCACCGGCGCATTGCCGGTGCAGTACGGCTTCCTTCAGGCGGCCGTGGTCGACATTACCACCAAGAATGGTGCTACCAACAAGGGTGGCAACGTGTCCATCTATGGTGGTGCGCGTGACTACTTCTTCCCCTCCGCGCAGTATGGAGGGCAGCATGGCAGGTGGGATTACTTCTTCACCGCCGATTACGTGCATGACCGGGTGGGCATCGAGAACACCACGCCTTCGTTCAATGCGCCGCATGACCTGAGCAACCAGTACCATTTCCTTGGCCATGTGCGGTACACGGTGGATGAAAACACGCGACTGAGCCTGATTGCGGGCGTGTCGAACGCCGAGTACCAGTTGCCCAATATTGGTGGCCAGACCTTCCCCTGCGCGGGTGATGATTCGCCGTGTGTGTCAGTGCCGGGTTCTCCAAGCGCTTCCAACCTTAATGAACGCCAGAAGCAGATCACCGATTTCGGCATCCTGTCGCTGCAAAAGGAGATCGGGGCCTTCTCGCTCCAGACATCGGTGTTCTCACGCTACAGCAGCCTCGGCTACAGCCCCGACCCCAATCTGGGCGACCTGGCCTATATGGGCATAAGCCAGCATGCCGAGCGTTCGGTCATGTCCACCGGCACCCAGAGTGACGTGACCTGGCGCGTGCGGCCCGATCATACCGTGCGTTTCGGCTTTCAGGTCTTTGCCGAGCGCAACATCACCAAGGCCGATTCACTGGTGCAGAACACCGACACGGGGGCGCTCCAGTCCATCCACACCGGCAATGGCCGCACGGGGGATGTCTACGGCCTGTACGTGCAGGATGAATGGCGGCCGCTGCGCAATGTCACGGTCAATTACGGCCTGCGCTTTGATGGCGTGGGCGAATATACCAACGAGCACCAGCTCAGTCCGCGCATCAACGTGGTGTGGCGCGCGTGGAAGGGAGCCACCCTGCATGCGGGCTATTCGCGCTACTTCACGCCCCCGCCCTTCGAGGTGGTGGGCGGCACCGACCTGCAGCAGTTTGCGGGTACATCGGGTGCGGCAGCCGGCACCGGTAGCGATACGGTCAAGGCCGAGCGCGACCATTACTTCGATGCCGGAATCGAGCAGGTCATCCTGCCCGGCTGGCGCGTGTCGTTCGATGCCTATTACAAGCTGGCCCATAACCTGATTGACGAGGGGCAGTTCGGCGCGCCCATCATCCTGTCGGGCTTCAACTACCGGCGCGGGCAGGTGAACGGCTATGAGGTCTCGACTTCCTATGATCGCGGGCCGCTTTCGCTGTATGGCAATTTTGCGTGGTCGCGCGCCATCGGCAAGGACATTACCAGCGCACAGTTCAATTTTGACCCAGGTGACCTGGCCTATATCAGCCAGCACTGGGTGCATCTCGACCACGACCAGCGCTGGACCGCTTCAGCCGGTGGGTCCTACACCTTCTTCCACCGCACCGGGCACCCGACGCTGCTCTCGGCCACCATGGTCTATGGCAGCGGCCTGCGGCAGGATACGGACACCGTGCCCAATGGCGGCGTGATCCCGCAATACGCCACGTTCAACCTGGCGCTGGTGCAGTCCTTCCGCGATCTGTTCCATTCCCGCTTCCTGCGCACCACGCAGTTGCGGCTGGACGTGACCAACCTGTTCGACCACCCCTACATGCTGCGTAGTGGCTCGGGCATTGGCGTGGGCGCCCCGCAATACGGGCTGCGGCGCACGATCCTGACCGGTATTTCGCAGAACTTCTGATAAAATAAATCCCTGCTGAAAGAGTAAAAGTTTCCGGATGCCGCCTTTTTGGAAAAAGGCGGCATCTTTTCGAAGCTTTTCTTTTTTGTCAGTGATCTGTTTTTTGAATAATCGCTTGGTCAGTCCGCATGCCCGTAAAACCTGCGAAAATTTGCAGACCATGCTGGATCCAGCCTATCGAATGGATCGGTCAGAATTTCTTTTCTATTCAGGTCATCTGGAAGGATGGCGTGAATTGAATATTTATGCTTTGCAAAAAATTTTATGGTTCCTGCGCCTTTCAGGGAAATAATCGATATGTCATTATCTCTTTCACTATATATGAACCATTTTCCAGATGTTGATGATAGGGCATATGTATCGACATTATACAGCCACGGTGCCCCATCCGTTTTTTCTGATACCAGGCTGATCTGTAATCTGTATATTTATATATGAAACGCTATCTGTTTCATCTTCAGGTAGTGTCATCATATCGACGGCACAAAACAGACTCTCGCCGTTGAAGTCCATAAGGGATCATATGATGCCGGCGGTCTCATCCTCTGTCAGATAATCAGCCCATTCATCCGCAAACACCATGTCGGGCATGCGTTTTCCTGCAACCACGCTCTGTTTCATGCGGTTCATGGGCGGGACACGACAAGTCATCCTTCATTGGTCATCCCGCTCCCTATCCGGGCGTGTTGACAGTCGGGCAATACACGACGTGCCACAGGCCCCGCTTCGCGGCAGCGGGCGTGCGCAGGGGGCAGAAAAAAAGGGCGGCCCCGCAAGGCCGCCCTTTCCACATTGTTGCACGCAGGCAGGAAGGTCAGGAATTGATCCGCTCGCCATGCAGGCTCATGTCCAGGCCTTCCATTTCCTCATCGCGCGTCACGCGCAGGCCGATGGTCAGGTCAATGGCCTTGAGCAGGATGAAGGTCAGCACCGCGCACCACACCACGGTAATGCCCACCGATTCCGCCTGCGCCACGAACTGGTGGAACGACCCGCTCACGCCCTCGGGGCTGGCATCGGTGGCTGAAAGCGGGCCATAGGCGAACACGCCGGTCAGCAACGCGCCCACTATGCCGCCAATGCCATGCACGCCAAAGGCGTCAAGGCTGTCGTCATAGCCCATCATGTGCTTGAGGCCCGTCGCCCCCCAGAAGCAGATCACGCCCGCGATCAGCCCGATCATCAGCGCGCCGCCCGGCAGCACGAAGCCCGCGGCAGGCGTAATGGCCACAAGGCCACCCACCGCACCCGAGATGATGCCCAGCACGGTGGGCTTGCCGGTCTTGATCCATTCGGCGCACATCCACGACACGCCAGCCGCGGCGGCGGCAATCTGGGTAGTGGCCATGGCCATGCCCGCGCGCCCGTTGGCGCCCCCTGCGGAGCCTGCGTTGAAGCCGAACCAGCCCACCCACAGCAGGGATGCGCCAATAATGGCATAGGTCAGGTTGTAGGGTGAGAAGTCGTCCTCCCCATAGCCCTTGCGCCGGCCCATCACCAGGGCTGCCACAAGGCCCGCGATGCCCGCGTTGATATGCACCACCGTACCACCCGCAAAGTCGATGGCGCCGATCCTGGCCGCCACCCAGCCATCGGGCCCCCACACCCAGTGGGCCACGGGCACGTACACGATCAGCGACCAGATGATGGTGAACACGCACAGGGCGCTGAACTTCATGCGTTCGGCAAATGCGCCGGTAATCAGCGCGGGCGTGATGATGGCGAAGGTCATCTGGAAGGTCATCCAGACACTTTCGGGAATGGTCATGGTGGTGGCGGCAGGCGTGCCCGCGGCCATGGTGAAGGCCACGTCACTGCCCTTGCTGATGCCTGCGCCCAGCCCGTTGAGCATCACGCGCGACAGCCCGCCAATGAAGGCGTTGCCCGAGGTGAAGGTCAGGCTGTAGCCCAGCACCATCCACACCACGGTCATGATGCAGCAGATGGAGAAGGACTGCATGAGGGTGGCCAGCACGTTTTTCTTGCGCACCATGCCCGCATAGAACAGCGCAAGGCCGGGGATGGTCATCATCAGCACGAGTGCGGTGCTGACCAGCATCCAGGCGGTATCGCCCGTGTCGATGGCGGGAGGGGCATCGGCCGCCATGGCGGGCAGGCTGGCCATTGACGCGCCAAAAGCCGCGGCCGCCAGCCCGGCATGGCGGGCGCTCTTGCCAATCTTTGTGATCACAGCGCGTTTTCTCCGGTTTCCTGTGTCCTGATCCGTATGGCCTGCTGCAGGTCGAGAACGAAAATCTTGCCATCGCCGATCTTGCCCGTGCACGAGGCGGACTGGATCACTTCCACCACCTTGTCGCACTGCGCGTCGGGCACCGCGATCTCGAGCTTGATCTTGGGCAGGAACTGGATGTTGTATTCTGCGCCGCGATAGATTTCGGTCTGGCCTTTCTGGCGGCCATATCCCTTCACCTCGGTTGCGGTCAGGGCATCCACCCCGATGGAATGCAACCCTTCGCGTACCTCATCGAGCTTGAACGGCTTGATGATGGCAATAACGAATTTCATCTCGTCCCCTTCCTGCCTTGCCCCTGAAACGTTACCTGTTGGCCTCTGTTCCGTACAGGCAACCATATCGCGAAGCAATATGATGTTGCTAGCGCCTTTCAGCGCCGTTGTGCAGGGTTCTGGTGTTGCCATTACCGGCATGGCGTGTTCGTTATTTATGATCCGTGGCGCGCGGCGGGTGGCGTGGCGCTGTCATCATGCGGGCCACCACCCCCGAATCGACGTGGCGCAGGGGCCTGGCGGCACGCATGGTCCCGCCCTGCGCGCGCTAAACCGGCTTGGCGTGCTCCGCCTTATCCGGCATATCCCATGCCATCATGACCCAACCCGCTTCCGCCCAAGCGCCCCGTGGCGCGCCCACCGCATGGCCGGTCATGGCCATGGCGGTCATTGCCACCGGTTTCCTGTCGGGCGTGGGGGGCACGGTGCTGTCCGTGCTGCTGCACACGGTCCAGCATGCCGCCTATGGCTACGGCCAGCCCGGCGGGCCGCATACCTTCGTGCAGGGCGTGAGTGCCGCCGCGCCATGGCGCAGGGTTGCCGCCCTTTGCGCAGCAGGCGTGGTGGCGGGCGTGGGCTGGTGGGCGCTGGGGCGTTTTGGCAGGCCGCTGGTCAGCATTGCGGCGGCTGTTGGCAAGACGGGGCTGGGCAAGCCCATGCCCGCGCTGTCCACCACGGTGCATGTGCTGCTCCAGATCGTGACGGTGGCCCTTGGCTCGCCGCTTGGCCGCGAGGTGGCGCCGCGCGAGCTCGGCGCGGTGCTGGCCACGGGCACCGGTCGCGTGCTGGGGCTTGCGCCTGATGACCGGCGCATCATCATCGCCTGCGGGGCGGGGGCCGGGCTTTCCGCCGTCTATAACGTGCCGCTGGGCGGCGCGCTGTTCATACTCGAGGTGCTGCTGGGCACGGTGGGGCAGCGCGCGGTGCTGTGCGCGGTGGGTACCTCGGCCATCGGGGCATTCGTGCCGTGGGCGGTGCTGGGCAACCTGCACCAGTATGACATCGGGCCGATGGCGGTCACGGCCCCCGTGGTGCTGTGGGCGCTATGCGCGGGGCCGGTCATTGGCGTGGGCGCGCAGATGGCCAAGCGGCTGATGGCCGTGGTGCAGAACCGCGCGGCGCGGGGTGGGGCGCGTATTGCGTGGTGCCTCGTGGTGTTTCCGCTGCTGGGCGTGCTGTCATGCTTCTACCCGCAACTGCCGGGCAACGGGCGCGGGCCGATGCAGCTTGCGCTGTCGGCACAACTGGGCACGCAGCTTGCCGCCACCGTGCTGGTGCTCAAGATTGTCGTCATCATGGGCGCGCTGCGGGCCGGGGCCGCGGGCGGGCTGCTCACGCCCAGCCTGACCATGGGCGCGCTGCTGGCCACCGTGCTGGCAGGGGGGTGGAATGCCTGCCTGCCCGTGGTGGATGTGGGCACGGTGGCGCTGCTGGGCGGCATTGCCTTTCTGGGCACGTTCATGTCCATGCCGCTTACCGCGCTGGCGCTGGGCCTCGAGTTCACCCATGTGGGGCATGACATGTGGATCCCGGCTTTCCTCACGCTGGCAGGGGCGCTGCTGGCCTTTCGGGTGTGCGCCAGGATTGGCCAGCCGCCCGCCGCCCAGACCCAGCCTGCTGCGCCGGGCAGCATGTCGGCCCGGTCCTGAAACACCAAAGGACCATAAGTTTCACCAAAAGCCTTTAACTGCCGCACGGGCCACAAAAAAGGCGGCACCGTTGCCGATGCCGCCTCTTTTTTCTGAGAACAGTCGCTGTTTCAACGAACCGTCAGCATCCTTCATCCCATGCGCGGGGGCCTGCCACAACAGGCGCGCCCTCACGTCTGGCTGATCTCACGCCATCGTGGCCTTCGGGCCTATTTCTCGGCAAACGGGTCGAAATCGCCGTCGTTCTCGCGCACGCTCCACCAGCCTTTGTTCCAGTCCTCATAGGCGGGCAGGGTTTCATCAAACGGGTTTTCGATCAGCGGCTCGCCCCTGGTGGCGGCTGCCTTGCCCTGTGCAAAGGCATCGGGCGGGGTCTGGTCGGTCATGTCGGGTTCCTGACTTGTGTGCCTGGCAATGTGGCAGGCTTACACCATGCGCACGCTACCCGCAGCCCCGCATGGCGGAAGGGGGTAATGCGCTGGGCGCAGGTGTGGGCACGCGATTGTGCCCTGCGTGCCATACATCGCCCGCCATATATCCTAGGATACGTGACCGCCCCGGCGCGTTATGGGATAAGGGCGCTGGCACGGGCGCGTTTACGCCCGCCCGGACTGACATCCGTCAAGAGATTTAGGGAAGAACGACACATATGAACGTGAAGCTGTTTGCATCCCGCCGCGTGGCGCTGGCGCTGGCCAGCGTGGTTGCGGGCGCGTCTGCTGCCGCACTGCCCGCCATGGCGCAGGCCCCGGTCATCGTGGGCAACCAGACGGCGACCGCCACGGTCGAGAGCGTGGACCACGAGGCGGGCATGATCCTGCTGCGCGACAAGGCGGGCAACCTCGACACCGTGCGCGTCGACCCCGACCTGCGCGCCAAGCTGCCGGTGCTCAACCCCGGTGACAAGATTGGCCTGCGCATTGTCCGCACCATCGATGCCGCCATCGCGCCCCCCGGCGCGCCGCTGCCGGAATCGACCGAGAACGCCGCCGGCACCCGCACCGGCCCGCACCCGCATGGCATGATGGTGTCCTTCAAGCGCGAGCGCGTGAAGGTGACCGGCGTGGACACCACGCGCAACCAGGTCGTGTTTGTCGACCCCGATGACATCACCCGCGTGGTGCTGGTGCGCCAGAAGGCGATGCAGGATTTCCTCAAGACCCTCAAGCCCGGCGATGAGGTCGACACCACGGTGATGGATGCGGTGTCGTTCTCGGTGCTCAGCCGGCTTCCGTCCTGACGGCGGCCAGTGGCGGCCGGTGGGCGGCGGGATAGTCCTCCGCCCATTGCAGCGGGCCGCGCTGGTCCAGAAAGCCCGGTATGTCCTCGATGATCCGCGCGGCCTGCTCAAGGCAGGCCATGGCCTCGACCTGGGCTGCCGGGCGCAGGGTCAGGGCATCTGGCGGGCAGAGTATGGTCGCCGCCCGCCGCAGGCTGGCCGCCGTGAGCAGCGGGTTGTGCGACAGTTCGCTAAAGGTGCCCAGAGCATCATAAATCGCCGCCTGCTGCGCGCCCATGATGTCGGGGCTGCCCGCGATGGTGCGGATGCGCTCGATCAGCCGCCCCAGCGAAAGCGTTGCCAGTGCCGCATCGATATATTCATGCATGCTGGCGGGCCGCGCGAAGAACGATAGGCGCATGGCCAGGCGGATCACCTTCTGCAGTTGCAGGTTCTCCCATACCAGCCATTCCTTGCCCTGCCTGCGGCCTGACAGCGCCAGCCTGCGCAGGCTGCGCGTGAGCGACATGACCAGGCGCGCGGCATCAAGCCGGTGGTTGGGCGGCAGGATCACGCGGAAGGACAGCACCAGCATGATGCAGCCCATGAACAGCGCCATCCACCCGTTGAACAGGCTGATGTCGTTATAATAATGGATGGGGTTGTTGACCTGCAGCATCACGGTGGCGAACACGCCGTAACCAAATCCCCCCACGCCGAATTTGGGGTGGAACTGCAGCCACACGCCGGGCAGCAGCATGATGCACAGCGAGAGCCACAGCAGCGGGTAGCCATCGATCTGTGGTAGCAGGAAGATATGGCACAACAGCCCCGCCGGTATGCCCAGCGCCGTGCCCGCCGCCATCATCCCCGCCGCGCGTGAGGCAGAGGGCAGGGTGGAGAGCAGGCTCGCCGCCGCCACCACGTACAGCATCATGGTCGGCCCCGCCGTCCAGTGCAGCACGTACCAGATCAGCGTGGTCAGCAGCGTGGTCAGCGACCCGCGGGCCGCGTTGCGCAGCGCGGTGGGCCATTCAAGGTAGGGTTGCAGCCGCAGCCTGCGCCCCGCACTGCCCCGGCGCGAGAGATCCTGCAGCGCCGTGTCGATCTGGCCGAGCAGGTCCTGGATGTCATCAAGGAACAGCAGCGAGCGGGGCGAATGGGTGGCGCGCGCCTCATCGATCATGATGGTCCGCGTGTGCTGGATGCGCGCGCAGCCCTGCGTCCACATTGCTTCGAGCGCCTGGTCTTTCGTCAGGTCCAGCAGGATGTGCAGCATGGCCACGATCTCGCCATGTACGGCGCGGTCCTGCTCCGTGTCGGCGGGGGTGATGGTGTGGGGGTGGTACGAGGCCACGATGCCCGAAAGCCGCGCAAGCCCCGCCCTGATCTCGCGCTGGCGCACGCTGATGTCGTAATTGTCGGCCGCCGCGTATTCCACCGCGTCCGACAGGCGGGCGATGCGGGTGAGCATGGCAGCCCGGCTGTCATGAAACGTGGTGGGGAGCGTGCGGAACGTGCTGCCGGGCAGGGCATCGGGGTTTTGCGCGGGCACGTTGCTGTAGCCCTGGTGAAAGGTCAGGATATAGCTGACCGTATCGCGGAACAGGCCGTGGATCTGGGTGAACAGCGTGTCCGACCGGCGCGGCGATGTGACCATGAACACCGCCGCCGTGGTGACAATGCCCACCACCACCGCGGCAAGGCGCGACATGGCCGAGAGGAAGATGCCATCGGGGTTGTCAAACGCGGGGGCGGAGATGATGACGATGGTGTAGCCGGTAAGCACCGCGGCATAGGCGCGGAACAGCCGCAGGAAGGTGGCCGCCATGCACGCCAGCCCCACCACCACCGACAGCCCCATGAAATACAGCACCGGCGACTGCACGAACACCGCCATCAGCCCCACGCTGATCGTGGCCCCGATGATGGTGCCGATGATGCGCCACACGCTTTTTGAAACCAGCGCCCCCACCGTGGGGTTGGCCACGATCATGACCGTGGTGACCGAACTCATGGGCGACTGGAGCTGGAACGAGAAGGCCAGGAACAGCGCAATGCCCACCGAAAGCAGCGCGCGCGCGCTGAACGCCGCCGTGGTGCGCGTGGCGGCCCATTGGGCATCATCGGAGAAAATGCGCTTGAGGCTGGACAACATTGGGCGAAAAACTCCCGGCGGCGGCGTAGGGGCTACCTGATAAACCCGGCGGTGGGAAGAGAAAGGCGCACGCAGCCGGAATTTATTGTATGACAATTAATGTCATGTCAATTATATTGATGCTATCGGTTCCGCCGCCGGGCAGCCATCTCCAGAAACGGTCATGATTCCGCGCCCACCGCGTGCTATCGCGCGGCAGGCGCCGTGGCCGCCTGACCAACCAGCACAGGGAATGCCCATGACCGACCGTTCGCCACTGCCCGATATCGAGGGCACGGGTTTTCAGGACATGCGAATGACCTTCCTCACCATGCGGCTGGCCAATACCTGGCGGCTGGTGCTTGACCGCGCCCTGCGGGTCGAGGGGATGAGCATGGCGATGATGCGCCCGCTCGCCTACCTGATGATGCTGCCCGATGGCGTGAGCCAGCGCGCGCTTGCCCATGCCATGAACACCGACAGTTCGGCCCTGGTGCGCGTGCTCGACCTGCTGGAAGAGGAAGGGCTGGTCGAACGCCGCCCCGACCCCGATGACCGCCGCGCCAAGACCCTGCACCTGACCGCACGCGGCACGCGCAAATGCGCAGTCCTGCACCAGATCTGCGCGGGCATGGAGGCCCGCGTGCTCGGTGGCGTGGGGGCAGGGCGGGTGCAGGCCATGATGGATGTGCTGGCCGTGGTGCTGCGGCAGGCGGAGGGTGTATTGCGCGAGGACGAGGGTGCAGCCTGTGGTGATAACGCGCCCTGAAATGATGTACATCAGTTCATTGTGCGTCCCGGTTGTATAGAAGATCGGGTTCTGGTGTTTCCGCATTGGCTTTAAGGGTTCCCTCCATGATCGTATTGCTCCGCCCCGTTGCGACCGGCCCGTGCTTTCCCGGCAACGTGGGGCCTGTGGCATGAAGTGGCGTGACGCCGCGATTGGCGCGGCCCTTGTTGTGGTGGCGGCGGGGTGTGGCGTGGGGTGGTACGTGGTGCAGCACCGGGGTGAACTGCCGCCGGGGCTGGCGCGCGCCAACGGGCGGCTGGAACTCGCCCGCATCGATGTGGCGGTCAAATATCCCGGTCGCGTCACCGAACTGGATTTCAATGAGGGTGATGTCGTTGCCGCCGATCAGGTGCTGGCGCGCGAGGATGACATCAGCGCCCGCGCCAGCCTTGACGCCGCCCGCGCCCACCTGCGCGCGGCCCAGGCCGACGTGGCCCGCGCGCAGGCCGAGCGCGATGCGCGGCAGGCAAGCCAGCGCCTGGCGCAGCACGACATGGACCACGCGCAGACCATGTTCCGCCAGCACCTTGTCTCTGACATGGAACTGACCCAGCACCAGACCAGTCTCGATACCGCGACAGCAGCAGCCGAGGCGGCGGCGCGTGCGGTTGATGGCGCGCAGGCGGTGGCTGATGCGGCGCAGGCGCAGGTGGCGCAGGCCCGGTCTGCCGAGGATGACATGACCATCCGCGCCCCCGTTGCAGGCCGGATCGAATACCGCATCGTGGAGAAAGGCGCCGTGCTGCCCGGCGGCGGCCGCGTGGCCTCCCTGCTCAACCCGGCGGACATGTACCTGACCGTGTTCTACCCCGCCCAGCAGGCGGGCCGGCTGCATGTGGGCGACCAGGCGCGCATTGCGCTTGACGCGCTGCACCAGCAGGTCATTCCCGCCACCATTTCCTTCGTCTCGCCCGAGGCGCAGTTTACCCCCAAATATGTCGAGACCACGACCGAGCGCGACAAGCTGGTCTATCGCGTCAAGCTGCGGGTCAGCCCTGAAACGGCAGCGCGTTATGGCAGCGTGCTCAAGGCGGGCATGACGGGCGATGGCTACGTGCGGACTGATGCTGCCGCCCACTGGCCCGCAAGCCTCGATGTAGCCGATGCCCCGCAATGAGCGAGGCCACGCCCCATAGCCCGCCGGGCATCCATGTAGCCGGGGTCACGCATCGCTACGGCGCGGTCACGGCGCTGGCGGATGTGACGCTGGACCTGCCCGCAGGTACCACCATCGGCCTTGTGGGGCCTGATGGCGTGGGCAAGTCCACCCTGCTCGGGCTGATTGCAGGCGTGCGCAAGCTGCAGTCGGGCCGGCTTGATGTGCTGGGCGCCGATATAGGCGAGCGCCGCGCGCGCGAGGCGTTCCTGCCGCGTGTCGCCTTCATGCCGCAGGGGCTGGGGCGCAACCTGTATCCCACCTTGTCGGTGTGGGAGAACATCGACTTCTTTGCCCGCCTGTTCGGCATGGATGCCCGCGAGCGTGATGCCCGCATCCAGCGCCTGCTTGACGCCACGGGCCTTGCGCCCTTCCCCGACCGGGCGGCGGGCCATCTTTCGGGCGGCATGAAGCAGAAGGTCAGCCTGTGCTGCGCGCTGGTGCATGACCCTGACCTGCTGATCCTTGATGAACCCACCACCGGCGTTGACCCGCTCTCGCGCCAGCAGTTCTGGACACTGGTGGACCAGCTGCGCCGCGAGCGCCCCACCATGACCGTGATCGTCTCCACCGCCTACATGGAGGAAGCCGAGCGCTTTGCGTGGCTGGTGGCGATGGATGACGGCAAGGTGCTGATCAGCGACCAGACGCAAAAGGTGCTCGAGCGCACGCACGCCACATCGCTGGAGGCGGCGTATATCTCGCTCCTGCCCGAGGGCAAGCGGCAGGCGGCCAGTGGCTTTGTCATTCCGCCCTATGCCAATCCCGGCGGGCCGCCCGCCATCGAGGCCGCGCACCTGACCCGCCGCTTTGGCAGCTTTACGGCGGTGAGCGATGTGAGCTTCACCATCAGCCGGGGCGAGATCTTCGGCTTCCTTGGCTCCAATGGCTGCGGCAAGTCCACCACCATGAAGATGCTGACCGGCCTGCTCGACGCCACCAGCGGCACGGCAAAGCTGTTTGGCGAGCAGATCACGGCGGGCGACATGCAGACCCGCATGCGCATCGGCTACATGTCGCAGGCGTTCTCGCTGTATGAGGAACTGACCGTGCGGCAGAACCTCATGCTGCAGGCGCGGCTTTACCGTATTCCGGCCGCGCAGGCGGCGCAGCGCGTGGCGCAGGCCATTGAATCGTTCGAGCTCGGCGCCTGCGCCGATGTCAGCCCCGCCTCCCTGCCGCTGGGCATCCGCCAGCGCCTGCAGTTGGCTGCGGCGTGCATCAACAACCCCGAAATCCTGATCCTTGATGAACCCACCTCCGGCGTGGACCCCGCCGCGCGTGACATGTTCTGGCGGCATCTCATCCGCCTGTCGCGGCAGGATCATGTCACGATTTTCGTCTCGACCCATTTCATGAACGAGGCGGCGCGGTGCGACCGCATCTCGCTCATGCATCGCGGCCACGTGCTGGCCGTGGGCACGCCCGCCGAGCTGGTGAAAAAGCGCAGCGCCCCCAATCTTGAAGCCGCCTTCATCGCCTACCTGCAGGATGCCGAGGCCGCGACCGATGCGCAGGAACATGCCACAGCACCTGCGCGCCAGAGTGCGGCGCGCACATGGTGGCATGCGCTGGGCGGCAGGCTGGCGGCGCGGTTTGGCGCGCTGGGCGGCGCATGGCTGCCGCGTGCCTGGGCCTTTGCCCGGCGCGAGGGGGTGGAACTGCTGCGCGACCGCCTGCGGCTGACCTTTGCCCTGATCGGCCCGCTGATCCTGCTGGTGGTGGCGGCCTCGAGCATCTCGTTCGATGTGGAAGGCGTGCGCTTTACGGTTGATGACCATGACCGCACCACCATCAGCCGCGACCTGATCGACAGTTTTCGCGGCTCCACCTATTTCCATGAACTGGCCCCCGTGGCGGATGCCGATGCGCTTGACCGCGACATCCGCAATGGCAAGGTGCAGCTTGCGCTCGACATTCCCGCAGGCTTCGCGCGTGACCTCGAGGCCGGGCGCAGGCCGGAGGTCGGGGTCATCATCGATGGCGCGGTGCCCTTCCTCGCCGCCAACGTGCGTGCCTACGTGACCGGCGTGCTGGCGGGTTATGCCGCAACGCTGGGCCGCGCCATGCCGGGCGGCGCCATGATTCCCATCACCGTGGAGCCGCGCTTTTCCTACAACCAGGAATTCCGCAGCATCTACGCCATGACGCCGGGCGTGATCATGCTCGCCCTCATCCTCATCCCCACCATGCTCACCGCCCTTGGCGTGGTGCGCGAGAAGGAGGTGGGCTCCATCGTCAATCTCTACGCCTCGCCCGCCTCGGTGGGGCAGTACCTCATGGGCAAGCAGGCGCCCTACGTGGCGCTGGCCACCATCAGCTACTTCATGCTGGTGCTCGTGGCCGTGGTGGTGATGGGGGTGCCGCTCAAGGGCTCGCTGCTGGCGCTGAGCGTGGGTGGCGTGCTGTTCGTGCTCTCGGCCACCGGGCTGGGGCTGCTCATTTCCACCTTTGTCAGCTCGCAGGTGGCGGCCATTTTTGGCACGTCCATCATCTGCCTCATCCCGGCGGTCAATTTCTCCGGGCTGCTGTATCCGGCCTCCACGCTCACGGGCATAAGCCGCCTCGTGGGCTTGGGCTTTCCGGCCACGTGGTACCAGCTCATCAGCCTGGGGTGCTTCACCAAGGGGCTGGGGCTGGCAAGCTTCGGGCCGATGTATCTGGCGCTGGGCGGGTTTGGCGCAAGCTACATGCTGGCCGCCCGCCTCCTGCTGAAAAAACAGGAAGCCTGAGCGGATGATGCGCTGGCTGCTCAATGTTGGCCTGCTGTGCGGCAAGGAGCTGCGCAGCCTGGTGCATGACCGGGTGCTGCTCGGGCTGATCGTGTTCGCCTTTACCGCGGGTGTGCTGCTGGTGGCCAACGGGGTGAAGGTGGAGGTGTCGAACGCCACCATCGCCTTCATCGACGAGGACAATTCCCCCCTCTCGCGCCGCATGCGCGATGCGGTCCAGCCACCCTACTTCAAGCCACCCGTGATGGTGGACCGTGCCGAGGCACTCGCGGGCATGGACAGGGGAGACTACATCTTCGTGGTCGACATTCCCCCCGGTTTCCAGGCTGACGTGCTGGCGGGGCGCGTGCCTGCCGTGCAGCTGCGCGTGGATGCCACCGCCATGACGCAGGCCGGGCTGGGCACGGAATACCTCAACGAGATCCTGATGGGGGAGGTGGATGACATGCTGCATGTGCCATCGCCCATTGATCAGGTGCCCTTTGCCGTGCAGAGCCGTATCCGCTTCAACCCCAACAGTGAATCGAAGTGGTTCACCTCGGTCATGCAGATCGTGACCAACATCACCATCCTGTCCATCGTGCTGGTGGGGGCGGCGGTTATCCGCGAGCGCGAGCACGGCACGCTCGAGCACCTGCTGGTCATGCCCGTGAGTGCGAGCGAGATCGCGGTGGCCAAGATCGTGACCAACGGGCTGGTCATCTTTGTCGGCGCCATCCTCTCGCTGTGGCTGGTGGTGCATGTGTGGCTGGGCGTGCCGATTGCGGGGTCGGTGGCGCTGTTTGCGGCATGCTCGCTGCTGTACCTGTTCTCGGCCACGGCGCTGGGCATCATGCTGGCCACGGTGGCGCCCACCATGCCGCAGTTCGGGCTGCTGGTGGTGCCGGTCTATGCGGTGGCCTACCTGCTGTCGGGTGCGGCAACGCCGGTGGAAAGCATGCCGCAGGTGATGCAGGTGGTGGTGCGCTTCCTGCCCACCACGCAGTTCGTCAACCTGTCGCAGGCCATTCTGTACCGTGATGCGGGGCTGGAGGCGATCGCGCTGCCGCTGCTGACCGTGACGGTGACGGGCATTGTATTTCTTGTATTCGCGCTCATGCGCTTCAGATCCATGTTGGCAAGGCAGGAATGATGAGGAACAGATTGGCGCGGGCCGCCCGCATGGGAAGCATTGCGGTGGCCGTGGGGCTTGTGGCGGGGTGCTCGCCCTTCCGCACGCATGCGCCTGCCTCCCACGTAACGGTGCCGGGGCGGTTCACGCAGGAGGGCATGGCGGCCACGCAGGCCCCCACCGATCTTACGCGCTGGTGGGAGGCGTGGCATGACCCGGGGCTGACGCAGGCGGTCGAGACCGCGCTGGCCGCAAGCCCGAACATGCGCATCGCGCGCGACCGCGTGCTTGAGGCGCGGGCGATGCATACGGTGGTGCGCTCGGCACTTTACCCCACCGTGGGGGCTACCGGCAGCATGATGGGTGGCGACGTTGACTGGCGCGATGCCGATGGCCTGCCTGACTCCAACCGCAGCACGGATGGTCACCTTGCAGGCATTACCGCCTCATGGGAGCCGGACCTGTTTGGCGGCCGCCATGCCGATGCGAAGGCGGCGAAGGATGGCGTGAAGGCGGAGGAAGAATACTTCCACGGCGTGCAGATGGTCATCGCCGCTGATGCCGCCGACAGTTACCTGCGTGCACAGGGCGTGCAGCGCCAGATCGCCCTGACCGACCGGGGCATTGCTACCCTGGGGCAGTTGCGGGCGTATGGGCAGGCGCGTTTTGCATCGGGGCAGGCCACGGCGGCGGATGTGCGGCTGATTGACCAGAAACTGTCTGAAATGAAGGCGCGCAGGCCCGTTCTTCTGGCCCGGCTCGACCTCCTGCACCGCAGGCTTGCCGTGCTGTCCGGCCAGGTGCCGGAGGGGCTGCCCACGCCTGCCGCCCCCCCGGCCTATTTCGTGCCGCCCGCCCCCGTGGGCCAGATGCCTGATACCGTGCTCGAGCGCAGGCCCGACGTGCGTGCCCGGCGCGATCAGGTGGATGCGGCGCTCAACCGGCTCAAGAGCGCCAAGACCGACCTGCTGCCCCGCTTCGGGCTAGAATTCTTTGGCGGCGACGGGCGGCTGCATTTTGATGGCATTCCCGGCCTGTCGGGCACTGGCGGCCTGATTGCGCTGACCACCTACCTGCCCATATTCACCGCCAACCGCGTGCAGGCGCGCATTCATGCCGCCAGCGCCTGGCTCGATGCGGCGGTGGCGGGTTATGACAAAAGCCTGCTGCATGCGCTGGCGGAGGTGGAGGACGGGTATGAAAACCGCCTTGGCCTCGATGCCCGCGATGTGGAACTGACCCGCGCGCAGGCGCAGGCAGGCCAGGTTGCGCATGACCTGGCCGGTCTGTATGCCGGGGGGCAGCGCACGCTTGGCGACGTGCTCCAGGCCCGCATGCAGGCACTTGATGCGCAGGCGGCGGTGCTGTCCAATCAGGACGCCCGCACGCAAGCCACCATTCAGCTGGCCCGCGTGCTGGGCGGGGGCTGGCAGGAGGCGACGCCGGTTTCACACTAAGGGCAGATCCAGTTTGAATGGACACATTCGAACTGGTGAAGAGGCTCGATAAACAATGAGTTAGAGCAATTCACTGAGTCAGGGTTCAGTGGAATTGCTCTGGTTTTAGGTAGCGGGCGGGGAAGGAGAGGCATCGGATGTCGGTCGGAATGGCCCTGCTGCTGGCTGTTGTGGCCATATGTGTTGTCGTTTTCCTCATTGAGCGGTGCAAGCTCAATCCGTTCCTCGCACTGTTCCTTGCCTCCATGCTGCTCGGCTTTGCCGCCGGCATGCCCGCAGGCCATGTGGTGAGCACGTTCGAGAAGGGGGCGGGGCAGGTGCTGGGCCAGATCGCCTCGGTCATTGCGCTGGGCACCATGCTGGGCAAGATGCTGGAGGTCTCGGGCGGGGCGGATCGCATTGCCATGACCGTGGTGGCGCTGGCCGGGCCAAGGCGGCTGGACTGGGCCATGATGGTGATCGGGCTGCTGGTCGGGCTGTCGGTGTTCTTTACGGTGGGCTTCGTGGTGCTGGTGCCGCTGGCCTTTTCCATCGCCCGGCAGACAAAAATGCCCATCCTGCACGTGGCCCTGCCGGTTACGGCCGCCCTTTCGGTGGTGCAGGGCTACATGCCGCCCCACCCCGGCACCATGTTCGCGCTGGCCGCCTACCATGCCGATATCGGCCGCCTGATCTGGATGGGTGCCGTGGTCAGCCTGCCTGCCGCCATCATTGCAGGCCCGCTCTATACCCGCTTCATCGTGCCACGCCTGCCGGCTGATGCCGGTGCCGCCGCCGCAAGCGCGCATGGTGGCAATACGCCGCGCGATCCTGCCAGCCTGCCGGGTTTTGGCATTACCCTGTTCACCATTCTCGCCCCCATGGTGCTGATGCTGGCGGGGTCTGCCACGCGCTTCATGGGGCCGCAGGCGGGTGCATGGGTGCAGGTGCTGCGTTTTGCGGGCGACCCGAATGTGGGGCTGGCGCTGGCCGCACTCCTGTCGTTCTGGACGCTGGGGCTGCGGCGCGGCATGACGCGCGAGAAGGTGCTGGCGTGCTCCAATGAATGCCTTGGCCCGCTGGCGGGGCTGCTGCTCATGATCGGGGCCGGTGGCGGCTTTGGCGCGGAACTGATGGATAGCGGCATATCCGATGCCATTGCCCGTGCTGCGGTCGACATGCACGTGCCGCTGCTGGTGCTGGCCTGGGGGCTGGCTGCGGGCATGCGGGTGGCCGTGGGCTCGGCCACGGTGGCCATGAGCACCACGGCAGGCATCGTGGCGCCCATCATGGCCCATGGCAGCACGGTATCGCCCGAGCTTGTGGTGCTGGCCACCGGGGCAGGGGCGGTGATGTTTGGCCCCATGAACGATTCCGGCTTCTGGCAGGTGCGCGATGCGCTGGGGCTGACCGTGCCGCAGACCCTGCGCACATGGTCCGTGCTGGAAACGCTGATTGGCGTGGTGGGGCTTGTGATGTGCGTGCTGCTGCAGGCGTGCGGGCTTTAGAAAACGGGCGTGTCCGGTGGCCGCCTGTTGCCAGCCGCCCTGTCAGGCCGCCTGCATCGGGTCGCAGACAGTGAAGGGAGGGGCAGGAAGTGCCCGAAGTGTTACCCTGTTGTTATCCCGCAAAGGGCATATATGCCTTTTGCTGATTGGGGTAACATCAAGAAAATCAATGATTTCAAGGGGGAAGGTGGTGCCGACACTCGGAATTGAACCGAGGGCCTACTGATTACGAATCAGTTGCTCTACCCCTGAGCTATGTCGGCAGACCTGTGGCGTCTGATAAACGATGGGCTGGCATGATGCAATATATCAAATGCGGCATTCCCCATTTTAATTTGGTCTATATGGTGGGGGCAGATGAGCATGTCATTTTCCTCCCGGCAGATGCGCTGTGATGATGCGGGTCTCGGGCCCGTGCCCCATATCCGCATTGTTGGCGGCCTGTCGGAATGTCCCGGCTGCGGGCTGTACCAGCGCCTGCCCGAACTCGCGCCCGGCCAGCAGGCCCTGTGCACGCGCTGCGGGCAGAAGCTCGCGCGCAGGCGGCGCACGGCGCCCCTGGCAACGCCGCTGGCCTTTTGCATCAGCTCGGCGGCGTTCTACCTCGCGGCCCTCGCCTCATCGCTCATGACGCTGGACGTGTATGGCAGGCAGCGCACCGTGGACCTGCTGACCGGGCCGATGGAACTCATGCATGAAGGCTGGGGGGAAGCCGGGATTCTGGTGGGCGCGGTAACCGTGCTGGCCCCGGCGGTGGCGATCGGGTTCATGTTCGCCATCCTGTATGCCGCCTCCCGCCCGCTCCTGCCCGACTGGGGGCCGCGCATTCTGGTGTGGTATGACAAGCTGCGGCCGTGGTCGATGGTCGAGGTCTATATCCTCGGCATCTTCGTGGCCTATACCAAGCTGACCGACATGGCGCATGTGGATGTGGGGCCTGCGGTGTACCTGATCGGCGCGCTGATGCTGACCATGGCGGCCACCGATTCGACGCTCGATACCGAAATGATCTGGCAGCACCGCCGCATTGACTCGCTGACCCGCGCCGAAGGCGGCGGCAGGGTGGCAGTTGATTACGTGCATGTGGATGACATCGGCATGCCGCCGGTCGATCATCTGGTGGCGTGCAGCTCATGCGGGCTGGTGGGGGAACTGGCGCACCCCGTCTCGAACCTGCGCTGCGTGGGGGTGTGCCCGCGCTGCGAGCACAAGGTCTGGCGCCGCCTGCCACAGACCCTCACCCGCACCACCGCCTTCCTCATTGCGGCGGTCGTGTTCTATATCCCGGCCAATCTCTACCCGGTCATGACGTTTACGCGCATGGGCGGTGGCGGCGGGCACACCATCATCGAGGGCGCGCTCGAACTGTGGGCCGATGGCATGATCCCGCTGGCGCTGCTGGTGTTCTTTGCCTCCATCACCGTGCCCATGCTCAAGATCGCGAGCCTGTGCTGGATGATCATCCAGACATGGCGCGGCGCGCGGGGGCACCTCGTGGCGCGTACGCGGCTGTTCCGGCTGGTTGACATGGTGGGCCGGTGGTCGATGATCGACGTGTTCATGATCTCGATCCTGGTGGCGGTGGTGCGGTTCAATTTCATGGCCAGCGTCACGGCCAATGCCGGCATGGTGGCGTTTGCCGCCGTCGTGATCCTGACACTGCTGGCCGCCTGGAGCTTCGACCCGCGCATCATGTGGGATGCGGCGGGGCGTAACGGCCCGGTCACCGATGGCCTGCCACCCGGCGTGGTGGCGGCGGTTGACCACGATGGTCAGGCCTCTTCCCTTTCGCCGGCGGAAACACGCCCGGCCAGCATGGAGCCAGATCTGGCGTGAATGACGATTTTCCTCCCGGCAGTTTCAACACCGGCGTGCCGCAGGCCCAGACGCGGCGGTACCGTTTCTCGGTCGTGTGGCTGGTGCCGATCGTGGCCATCATCATCGCGGGCTATCTGGGCTGGCGCGGGCTGACCGGGCGCGGGCCGCTGATTGTCATCAGCTTCGACACCGCCGATGGCCTGACCAGCGGCCAGACCGAGGTCAAGAACAAGGCGGTCTCGCTCGGCACGGTCGATTCCATCCGGCTGAGCGATGACCTGCACCATGTCGAGGTGCGGGTGCGCATGACGGCGGCGGCAGGCCGCATGCTGACCGACCACGCCCGCTTCTGGGTCGTGCGGCCGCGCATCAACGGCGCGAGCATTACGGGGCTGGAAACGGTCATGTCCGGCGCCTACATCGCCATGGATGCAGGCGAGGCCGGGGGGCATTACGCCACGCATTTTACCGGCCTCGAATCACCGCCGGGCGTGCGCTCCGACCAGCCGGGCCATACCTATACGCTCATCACGCAGTCGCTCGGCTCGCTCGGGCAGGGCGCGCCCATCTTCTTCCGTGACGTGGTGGTGGGCGAGGTGCTCGGCTACACCATGCCGCCCGAAGGGCGCGGGCCGATCAAGGTGCAGATTTTCGTGCAGGCCCCCTATGACAGCTACCTGCGCACCACCACGCGCTTCTGGAATGTATCGGGCGTGCAGGTTGGCCTTGGGGCGGGCGGGCTCAAGGTCAAGCTCCAGTCGCTCCAGGCGCTGCTCTCGGGTGGGGTGGCGTTTGATCCGCCCGATGAACGCAACGAGAAGAACACCCTGCCCCCCACGGCCGGGCCGGAAACCGCCTTCCAGCTTTATGACAGTGCGGAAGACGCCAATAGTGCCGGCTACCGCGAGCGCATTCCGCTGGTCACGTACCTGACCAGTTCGGTCACGGGGCTGACCAAGGGCGGGCGCCTGACCATGTTCGGCATCCAGGTCGGCATGATTGACGACGTGAAACTCCAGGTCGACCCTGCGACAGGCAGGGCGCATGTGCGCGTGGCCATGGAACTCCAGCCCGAGCGCGTGCTCGATAACCGGCAGGTACCACCCGATGCGCTGGCCGGGCTGTTGCGCGCGCAGGTGGCATCCGGCCTGCGGGCGTCGGTGCAGAGCACCAGCATGCTGACCGGCGAATCCGAAATCGGGCTGACCTTCGTGAAGAATGCAACACCCGCGCAGGTCGAGATGGAAGGTGATGCCATGGTGCTGCCCGGCCAGGCGGGCGGCATGTCGGGCATCATGGATTCGCTCTCGGTGGTGAGCGACAAGATTGCCGCGATGCCGCTGACCCAGATGGGCGAGAACCTGAACAGCCTGCTGGCCCATGCCGATGCCCGCATCAACAGCCCCGACACCAAGCAGGCGCTGACCGCGCTGCGCAGTTCGTTGCAGAACCTGCAGGTCATATCGCATGATGCCCGCACCGAAATGCCGCAACTGCTGACCGGCATGGACAAGACGCTCAAGAGCGCCAACTCGGTGCTGTCGAGCTATGGCGGCGATACCGACTTCCAGCGCAACCTGCAGCAGATGATGCTGCAGCTTAACGATGCCGCGCGCTCGCTGCGCTTCCTGTCCGACTTCCTGACCCACCACCCCTCGGCACTGATTACGGGACGATAAGAGCATGCAACGCCCCTTCTGGCATTTCATACAGTCCACGCGGCCCGTGGCCGCAGGCATGGCGGTTGTATCGCTGCTGGCACTTGGCGGCTGCGGGTCAGCCGACCCCACGCTGTACTCGCTGGCCCCCGTGCCTGCGGCGCAGGCGGGCAGTGCCAGCGCAGGCGTGCCTGCGGTGATCGAGGTGCGCACGCCCGGTGTTACGCCCTCGCTTGACCGGCAGAACATTGTGGGCGTGCAGGATGACTACAGTGTGACGCCAAGCAGTGGCGCGGCCTGGAGCGAGCCGCTTGCCCCCATGCTCGGCCATGTGCTGGCTACTGATCTGCAGCAGCGCCTGCCCGGCGTGAGCGTCTTTGCCCAGAACGATGCCACGAGCGCGCCCGCGCAGGGGTTTGTCGAGGTCGAGATTACCCGTTTCGCGCGTGATGCCACGGGCATCGTGCATCTGGCGGGCAGCCTGTCGGTGCACCGGGCGGGTGACCCCGAGCATGCCCTGTCGGTGCCACTGGCGCTGACGGCCACGCCCGCAGGCAGCGGCATGCGGGCCATGGTGGCCTCGCTCAGCCAGTTGACCGGACAGGTGGCGGATATGGCGAGCGCGCGGCTGCAGGCCCTGCCGCCCGCGCCGCAGCCTGCCCTGCATAAACAATAAAAGTTTTTAGGCGCCGCCTTTTTTCAAAAGGCGGCGTTCTTTCTAAGCTTTTTGAAAAAAGCTTCACCAAGAACTTCTGAAGGCCTGCAAAATATTCCGGGCATAAAAAAAGCGCCCGAAGGCGCTTTTCAGTTCAGCGGGGAGAGAAGGCTCAGACCTTCTCCACCTGGCTGTATTCCAGATCGACCGGGGTGGAGCGGCCGAAGATGGAAACGCTGACCTTCAGGCGGCCGCGTTCTTCGTCCACTTCCTCGATCGTGCCGTTGAACGAGGTGAAGGGGCCATCGGCCACGCGGATCTGCTCGCCAATCTCGAAGGTAACGGAGGGGCGGACCCGCTCGACACCTTCCTGCGCCTGCTTCATGGCCCGTTCGGCTTCAGCCTTGGGGATGGGCGTGGGGCGGGTCTTGCTGCCAAGGAAACCGGTGACCTTGGGCGTGTCCTTGACCAGGTGCCATGCCTCATCGGTCAGTTCCATGTTGACCAGCACGTAACCGGGGAAGAACTTGCGCTCGGCATTGACCTTCTGGCCACGACGCACTTCCGTCACTTCTTCCGAAGGGACGAGGATCTCACCGAAATGGTCGGCCAGCCCCTTCTGGGCGGCCTGTTCCGTGATGTGCTGGGCAATCTTCTTCTCGAAGCCCGAATAGACGTGGATCACATACCACCGCTTGGCCATGGCTGAACTCAGCCTCCCAGTCCGAAGAGTTTCCGTACGGCAAGGCCGATCACCTCGTCGACGAGGAAAAAGAAAACCGATGCAAGACCGGCCATGGCCAGCACCGCACCCGTTGTCATCAGGGTGGCGCGTCGTGTGGGCCACGTGACTTTCCTGGCCTCGGCCCGAACGTCTTCAACAAATTTCGCGGGACTGACCGACACGAAATACCCTTCCTGCAACGCCACGGCGCACCAACCGGATGAACCAGCCGGTGCGGGGCCAAAGAACCGGTGCGGACCATTGTGGCCCGACCCATCGGGTGCCAGGCCGGAAGGGGAATGCCCGACCGGAAAGAATGGCAGGGGTGGAGGGTCTCGAACCCGCAACCTCCGGTTTTGGAGACCGGCGCTCTAGCCAATTGAGCTACACCCCTGCAAAGCCGCCTGCGAAGGCCCGAAACGCATGGCGTGGCATCTGCCGCGCCGTTTCGGGTCGTCCATGCGAACCCGGCACAGGAAGCGGAAAAAAGTATGAACCGAGCCGAAAGTCAAGAGGGTGCGCCCATAAAAATACAAGTTTGGTGCGTTTGGCCCTTCGCCCCGGTTTATGGGCTTGCGCGACAAAGGGCGGAAACGGTATGGATGGGCCAACCTTATGGGCGGGCGTAGCATAGTGGTAATGCAGTAGCCTTCCAAGCTTCTGAGGAGGGTTCGATTCCCTTCGCCCGCTCCATGGTCCCCATACAATAAAATCCGTTTCGGCCCTGACCGGATTCGGGCGCGCGCCGCCCGGACGGCATGGTGGGGCAGGGGTGATCTCAATGGCATCGACCGGCTCTCCTACCCTCCATCCGCGCGTGGTGCTGGCCACATGCTGCCTGAGCCTGCTGCTGGTCATGATGGATGTCACGGTGGTCAATGTCGTGCTGCCCTCCATCCGCGCGCAGATGCATGGCGGCTTTTCCACCCTGCAATGGGTGGTGGATGCCTACACCCTCATGGTGGCCAGCCTCATGCTGCTGGTGGGCACGCTGGCCGACCGGTTCGGGCGGCGGCGGATGTTCCTTGTCGGCATTGCGCTGTTCTGCGCGGGCTCGGCCCTGTGCGGGCTGGCGCGCAGCGTGGAGATGCTGGTGTTCGCCCGCGCGGTGCAGGGGATCGGCGGCTCGATGCTCAACCCGGTGGCGCTGTCGATCCTGACAAGCGTGTATGTCGAGCCACGGGCGCGCGCGCAGGCCATTGGTACATGGGGCGCTACATCGGGTGTCGCGCTGGCGCTGGGGCCGGTTGTGGGCGGCGTGCTGGTGCACTGGGTGGGCTGGCAGGCGGTGTTCTGGGTCAATGTGCCGATCGGGCTGATCGCCATCGCGCTGACGCTGCGCTTCGTGCCCGAATCCCGCGGCGGGCGCGGGCGCGGCATTGACGCGCCGGGGCAGCTGCTGGCCATCGTGGCGCTGGCCATGATCACCTCTGGGCTGATCGAGGCGCATAATTACGGCTGGTCGTCGCCCGCCATTTCCGGCTTCCTCGGCTTCGGGGCGCTGTCGGTCGCGGGGTTTGTCATTGTCGAGCGCCGGGCCGCAACACCCCTGATCGACCTGCGCTTTTTTGGCGCATGGCCGTTCTCGGGGGCGATCATCATCGCCGTGCTGGCCTTTGCCATGTTCAGCGCCTTCCTGTTCCTCAACACGCTTTACCTGCAGGATGTGCGCGGGCTTGACGCGCTGCATGCCGGACTGTGCACGCTGCCGTTTGCGGCGGGCTCCATGCTGTGCGCCCCGCTTTCGGGGCGGCTGACGGGGCGGTATGGCGCGCGGCTGCCGCTGCTGCTTTCCGCCATCGGGTTCGGTGCGGGCGCGCTGTTGCTGACAGGGCTGGACGCATCGAGCCCGCTCGGCCTGCTGCTCGCCTCCTACGGTCTGTGCGGGTGCGGGTTTGGCCTGTGCAACGCGCCCATTACCAATGCGGCCATTTCCGGCATGCCGCGGGCGCAGGCGGGTGTGGCGGCGGCCATTGCCTCGACTAGCCGGCAGGTGGGTGCGCTGCTTGGCATAGCGCTTGGGGGCGCCATGAGTGCGTCAAGCGTGCGGGGCGGGGTGGTGGAATGGAGCGCCTTCCCCCAGGCCACCCATGCGGTGTGGTGGAGCATGGTGGTGGGGGCGGGCTGCATCGCGGCGCTGGGGCTGGTTTCGACCGGACTCCGCGCGCGGCGGAGCGCCCAGGCGGTCGCGGCGCTGCTTGATTCGGCATGATGCATTATTGATATGCATAATATGCATACCTTGACGGCCATTCCCGACAGCCCGTCGTGCCGGGAAGCGACAAAACCGGCGCTTTCCTGTTTCCGAAACGACGCGCGGCATGTATGATCCCGCCATCCTCTGGCACGAGCGTGCCCATATGCGCGAAAACAGGCGGTAGTGTGGCGCGGCGCGGCGCCAGCGGGCCGCCTGTCTGTTGCGTGTGTCTACGCTGCGTGCTAGAGCCGCGCCAGCAGCGCACGGGGCCTCGGTTTCCGGGCAGGCGGCTTGTGTTTGAATCAAGATTCTGGATTGGAAAAGCGGACAGTGGATTCGGGTGGAACGACCTCAATACCGATCGCCTCCATTGCCAATGGCCTTCCCGGTCGTTACGCGACGGCGCTCTATGAGCTTGCGGCTGAACGCCAGCAGCTTGATCCTGTTCTGGAGCAGGCCACGGCCCTTGCCAGCCTGATTGACGGCAGCGCCGACCTGCGCACCGCCCTTGCGGACCGCACGCTCGACCTGCGCGACAGCGCGCGCGCTGTCGATGCCGTGCTGGCCGCCGAGGGGTTCAGCCCCCTCATGCGTGATTTTGTTGGCGTGGTGGCGCATAACCGCCGCCTTCCGCGCCTGCGTGAGATTCTTGCCGCGCTGGCGGCTATCGCTGCGGCCCGGCGCGGGGAAGTGGTGGCGGATGTCGTATCCGCCCACCCCCTGACCGACCTGCAGCGTGTCCAGCTTCGCAGCCGCCTTGCCGAGGCCGGCTATTCCAAAGTCAATATCCAGGAGCGTGTTGACGCGGCCCTGCTGGGCGGTCTGGTCGTGCGCGTAGGCGCCCGCCTGTATGACACCAGTCTCAGATCCCGCCTTACCCGCCTGCACCATGCCATGAAGGGAGCCGCGTGATGGAAATCCGCCCCTCCGAGATTTCGGATATCCTCAAGCAGCAGATCGCTACGTTCGACAAGGCCGCTGACGTTGCCGAGACAGGGACCATCCTGTCGGTTGGCGACGGCATTGCCCGTGTCTACGGCCTGCAGAATGTTGAAGCCGGCGAAATGCTGGACTTCCCCGCCAGTGGCCAGAAGGGCATGGCGCTCAACCTCGAGAATGACAATGTCGGTGTTGTCATCTTCGGTGATGACAGCGCAATGCGTGAAGGCGACACCGTCGCCCGCACCGGCAAGGTGGTTGAAGTGCCCACCGGCAAGGCGCTGCTCGGCCGCGTGGTCGATGGCCTCGGCAACCCGATCGACGGCAAGGGTCCGCTCGTGGGTGAAGTCATCAGCAAGCGCGCGGAAATCAAGGCGCCCGGCATCATGCCGCGCCAGTCCGTCAGCGAGCCGATGCAGACCGGCATCAAGGCGATCGACGCGCTCGTGCCCATCGGGCGTGGCCAGCGCGAGCTGATCATCGGTGACCGCCAGACCGGCAAGACCGCCATCCTGATCGACACCATCGTCAACCAGAAGAGCGTCAACGCGCTGGGTGACGAGAGCAAGTCGCTCTACTGCATCTATGTCGCCATCGGGCAGAAGCGCTCGACCGTGGCGCAGCTGGTGCGCACGCTGGAGGAGACCGGCGCGATGGAATATTCCATCGTCGTGGCCGCCACCGCGTCCGACCCGGCGCCGATGCAGTACCTGGCGCCGTATGCCGCCTGCTCCATGGGCGAATACTTCCGCGATAACGGCATGCATGCCCTGATCGTGTATGATGACCTGTCCAAGCAGGCCGTCGCCTACCGCCAGATGTCGCTGCTGCTGCGTCGCCCGCCGGGCCGCGAAGCTTATCCCGGTGACGTGTTCTACCTGCATTCGCGCCTGCTCGAGCGTGCGGCCAAGATGTCCGACAAGTTCGGCGCTGGCTCGCTGACCGCCCTGCCGGTGATCGAGACGCAGGCCGGTGACGTGTCCGCCTATATCCCGACCAACGTGATCTCCATCACCGATGGCCAGGTCTTCCTTGAAACCGACCTGTTCTACCGTGGCATCCGCCCCGCCGTGAACGTGGGTGGTTCCGTGTCCCGCGTGGGTTCGGCCGCCCAGATCAAGGCGATGAAGCAGGTTGCGGGCAAGATCAAGCTCGAGCTGGCGCAGTATCGTGAAATGGCGGCGTTCTCGCAGTTCGCCTCCGACCTCGATCCCGCGACCCAGAAGCAGCTGGCCCGTGGCGCGCGCCTTGTCGAGCTGCTCAAGCAGCCCGAAACCTCGCCGTTGTCGGTCGAGGAGCAGGTTGTGGTGCTTTACGCTGGCACGCGTGGCTATATCGATGCCGTGCCGGTGGCCGAAGTGACCAGCTACGAGAAGCGCCTGCTCGACGATGTTCGCACATCGGGCAAGGATATCCTGGAATCGATCCGGACCCAGCGCCAGCTGACGAAGGACATCGAAAGCCGCCTGAACGATTTCCTGACGACATTCGGCCGTCAGTTCGCCAACTGAGGAAGATCGGGCAACCATGGCTTCCCTGAAGGACCTGCGCGCACGGATCGGTAGCGTCAAATCGACGCGAAAGATCACCAGCGCAATGAAGATGGTGGCAGCGGCCAAGCTGCGTCGGGCTGAAACCCGCGCAGCCGCCGCCCGGCCCTATGCCGATGCAATGCGCCGCATGCTGGCCGAAGTGGCCCGCAGCGTGGCGGGCGAAGGCGGACAGCCCGCGCTGCTGACCGGAACGGGGCAGGACAAGGTGCACCTGCTGGTGCCCATGTCCAGCGACCGTGGTCTGGCCGGTGCATTCAACTCCAACATCAACCGCACGACCCGCAACCTGGTGCTCAAGCTCCAGGCCGAGGGCAAGACCGTCAAGATCCTGCCGGTGGGCCGCAAGACATACGACTTCCTGTCGCGTGATTTTTCGGACCTGATCATCGACCACCGCCATCTGGCGGCGGGCAAGGAGATTCCATTCTCCGCCGCGGCTGAGCTCGGTGAGCAGATCTCATCCCTGCTCGAAAAGGGCGAGTTTGACGTCTGCACGCTGGTGTACAACCAGTTCCGCAACGTCATGACCCAGACGCCGACGGAAATGCAGCTGATTCCGCTCGCCCTGCCGGACAACGATAATGCGGACGGTGCACAGGTCGCGGCTTATGAATTCGAGCCCGATGAGGGCACGCTGCTGTCGAGCCTCCTGCCGCGCAACCTGCAGGTGCAGATCTATGCCACGATGCTGGAAACGGCGGCGGGCGAGAACGGCGCGCGGATGACGGCCATGGATAACGCGACGCGTAACGCTGGCAAGGCCATCGATCGTCTGACGCTCAAGTACAACCGTACGCGCCAGACCAACATCACCAATGAACTCATCGAGATCATCTCGGGCGCCCAGGCTGTCTGAGGATCGATCGTCACGCTCACAGGAGCTGTCCCATGTCGGAAACCACAACTCAAGAGGCTCCTGTCTCCACGCAGGCGCCTAAAAGCAATGTCGTCGGTCGCGTGACCCAGGTCCGCGGCGCCGTTGTTGACGTCCAGTTCGAGGGTACGCTGCCGCATATCCTCGAAGCGCTGCACGTTCAGCTCAATGGCCAGACCCTGGTGCTCGAAGTGGCGCAGGAAATCGGCGAACATGAAGTCCGCTGCATTGCCATGGACACCACCGATGGCCTGACCCGCGGCGCGGAAGTGGCCGCCACCGGCAGCCAGATCACCGTGCCGGTCGGTCCGGGCACGCTTGGCCGCATCCTCAACGTCATCGGCGAGCCGATCGACGACCGTGGCCCGGTGAAGTGCGAAGGGCGTGCGCCCATCCATCGCGCCGCCCCTGCCTTTGACGAGCAGGCCGCCGCCACCGAGATCCTGCCCACGGGCATCAAGGTTGTCGATCTGCTCTGCCCCTACCTCAAGGGCGGCAAGGTCGGCCTGTTCGGTGGCGCGGGCGTGGGCAAGACCGTCATCATCCAGGAACTGATCAACAACATCGCCAAGGCGCATGGCGGCGTGTCGGTCTTTGCCGGTGTGGGTGAACGTACCCGTGAAGGTAACGACCTGTATTACGAAATGCAGGACGCGAACGTCATCAAGCTCGATGGCGACTCGACCGAAGGCTCCAAGGTGGCGCTGGTCTATGGCCAGATGAACGAGCCGCCGGGGGCCCGTGCCCGCGTAGCGCTGTCCGGTGTTACGGTTGCGGAATACTTCCGCGACGTTGAAGGCCAGGACGTGCTGTTCTTCGTGGACAACATCTTCCGCTTCACGCAGGCTGGTGCCGAAGTGTCCGCGCTGCTGGGCCGCATTCCCTCCGCCGTGGGTTACCAGCCCACGCTGGCAACGGAAATGGGTGCCCTGCAGGAGCGCATCACCTCCACCAAGAAGGGTTCGATCACCTCGGTGCAGGCCGTTTACGTGCCGGCCGATGACCTGACCGATCCGGCGCCTGCCGCGACCTTCGCCCATCTTGACGCGACCACGGTGCTGAACCGCTCCATCGCGGAAATGGGCATCTACCCGGCCGTTGATCCGCTGGACTCCACCTCGCGTTCGCTTGATCCCAAGATCGTGGGTGACGAGCACTATCAGGTGGCGCGTGACGTGCAGCGCATCCTGCAGACCTACAAGTCCCTGCAGGACATCATCGCCATTCTCGGCATGGATGAACTGTCGGAAGACGACAAGCTGGTCGTGGCCCGCGCCCGTCGCATCCAGCGCTTCCTGTCCCAGCCGTTCCACGTGGCCGAAGTGTTCACGGGTGCGCCCGGCAAGCTGGTCTCGCTGGAAGACACGGTGCGTTCGTTCAAGGCGATCGTGGCGGGTGAATACGATCACCTTCCCGAAGGGGCTTTCTACATGGTCGGCGCGATCGAGGAAGCGGTGGCCAAGGCCGAGAAAATGAAGGAATCGGCCTGAACCCCGGCCCCTGACGCAAGGAAAATAGACCATGTCCATTAAGGTCAAGATTGTCAGCCCGGAGAAAGTCCTGTTCGCGCATGACGCTGATATGGCTGTCATGCCGGGGGCGGAAGGCGACATCGCGGCCATGCCCGATCATGCCCCGCTCATGCTGACGCTGCGCGGTGGCGTGGTTGATATCTATGAAGGCGATGTGGTGACGCATCGCTTCTTCGTGGCGGGCGGCTTTGCCGATATCGCGCCAAGCCACTGCACCATCCTTGCCGACCGGGCCACCAAGCTCGAAGACCTGTCGGTCGACGATGCGGAAGCCCGCCTGGCGGGTCTGGAAAAATCCTATGAGGAAGCGGACAAGATGAACGTGCCCGCGCTTGATATCCTCATGGGCAAGATGCAGTCGGCCCGGGCCGAGATCGAGGCGGCGCAGTCTGCCATTCCGGGCATGTCGCTCTGATACTAGCCAGCCTGCATCCGCTTCCCGCATTGGGGGCGGATGTATAGCCGGACATGAAAAGCGCCCTTACGGGGCGCTTTTTTTATGGATAGAAGTTTTTGGTGAAGCTTTTTTAAAAAAGCTTCGAAAAGAATGTCGCCTTTTTGAAAAAAGGCGGCATCCAAAAACTTTATTTTTATAAAACAGATATTTAGCCGCGCCCGCGGTAGCCGGGCACGTCCTGTGCCGGGATCCACACGCCTTCCGGCGGCGTGCCGGTCTGCCAGAACACATCAATGGGCATGCCGCCGCGCGGGTACCAGTAGGCCCCGATGCGCAGCCACACCGGCTTGAGCAGATCGACGAGCGTTGTGGCGATCTGCATCGAGCACCGCTCGTGGAAGGCGCCGTGGTTGCGGAAACTGGTCAGGAACAGCTTGAGCGACTTGCTCTCCACGATCCACTCATCAGGAATGTAGTCGATCACGATATGGGCGAAATCGGGCTGCCCCGTGACCGGGCACAGCGAGGTGAATTCGGGTGCCGTGAAACGCACCACGTAGCGCCGCCCGCGGTCGGGGGCGGGCACGCGTTCAAGCCGCGCTTCCTCGGGGCTTGCGGGCTGGGCGCTGTTCTGGCCGAGCTGCGTCAGGAACTGGCTGCCATCATCTTGGGTGGGATTGGAGGTCATGGGCGGGTCCGTCCGCAATGAAAAAAAGGGATAGGGGGCTGATGCCGCAAGGCGTTGGGGGGCGTCAATGGAAATGCGGGGAGGGGACATGCGGTTTTCCCCGCTTCCGCAACCCGGTGCTGGCATGATAACTGCACGGAATGGCACGTGTATCCCGACCCGAATTTCCCGCTCCTGTGCTGGTTACCACCACGGCGGCGCTTGAGGCTGTAACCGCGCGACTGCGCCAGGAGCCGTTTGTAACAATTGACACGGAATTCGTGCGCGAGCGCACGTACTGGCCGGAGCTGTGCCTTGTGCAGCTGGCGGGCGAGAACGAGGTGGTGGTGATCGACACGATCGCCCCCGGCATTGACCTGTCCAGCCTTGGCGAACTGCTTGATGATGCATCTGTGGTGAAGGTCTTTCACGCAGCAAGGCAGGATCTCGAAATCTTCCTGCACCTGTTCGACCGCCTGCCCGCCGCCCTGTTCGACACGCAGGTGGCGGCCATGGTGGCAGGCTATGGCGACCAGGTGGGGTATGACAATCTCGTCTCGTCGCTGCTTGGCGTGCAGATCGACAAGTCGCATCGTTTTTCCGACTGGTCGGCGCGCCCGCTTTCGCCTGCCCAGATCGGCTACGCGGCGGCTGACGTGACCTATCTGCGGCTGGTTTACGGCAAGCTGCTGGCCCAGCTCGAGCGCGAGGGCCGGCTGGACTGGGTCGCTGCCGAGCTGGACATCCTGAACAATCCCGCCACTTTCCGCCCCGACCCGCTGACTTTGTGGGAGAAGATGCGCCCGCGCACCAATAACCGGCGCATGCTGGGCATCCTGCGGGCCGTCGCGGCCTGGCGCGAGGGCGAGGCCCAGCGCGTCAACGTGCCGCGCCAGCGCCTGCTCAAGGATGAAAGCCTGATGGAAATCGCGGCCACGGCGCCCGATACGGTCGATGCGCTGGCCCGCGTGCGCGGCGTGTCGCGCGGGTTTGCCGAGGGGCGCAGCGGGCAATCCCTGCTCGAGGCGGTGACCGAAGCGCAGGCCGTGCCGGAAGCCGACCTGCCACGCCTGCCCAAGGGGCGGGGCAAGGATGCGCCGCGCCCCTCGGCCGCGCTGATCGCCCTGCTCAAGGTGCTGCTCGCCACCTGCTGCGAGGCCCATCGCGTGGCCCCGAAACTTGTGGCGTCGTCAGAGGACCTTGACCGTTTCGCGCTTGATGACGCGGCGGATATCCCCGCTTTCCACGGCTGGCGCAATACGGTGTTTGGCAAGCTTGCGCGTGAACTCAAGGCAGGCAGGCTGACCATGGGGGTCGAGGATGGCAAGGTTAAACTGATCCACGACTGAGCCCGTAGGGGGGGTCATGCGGTTTTACATGGGTTGCAAACAGGTTATGGGCAGAACTGTCCACAAGATTCTGTCATTCTGCGGTTGAGATAGATGGCAGATGCGCCTAGTTTCGCTCCATTCCGCGTAAGGAGTGCAGAACGATGGCGATGGAATGGACAGAGGAGACGATCGCGCGGCTGCGTGATCTGTGGCAGCAGGGATTATCGACCGCCGAAATCGGCCGCCAGTTATCTGTTACCAAGAATGCCGTTGTAGGCAAGGCGCATCGCCTTGGCCTCAAGCCCCGCCCATCGCCCATCCGTCGTGCCGCCAAGGCCACGCCGCCTGCCGATGCCGCCACCCAGGCCGCTCCGGTTGCGCCGCCAGCCGCCGTGGCTCCCAAAAAGGAAGCGGCGCCCGCGCCCGTGGTGGCCGCAGCGCCCGCGCCTGAAAAGGCACCCGCGCCGGTAAAGGCGACTGTCGCGGCCCCCGAGCCGAAGGCCGCTGCCCCGGCTCCCGTAGCCGAACCGGCGCCCGAAGCACCCGCCGCCCGTCCGGCCCGCGCGCCGGCCCGTGCCGCACGTTCCGCGCTGCGCCCCGTAAGCGAGCCACGCCGCCGCAGCAGCCAGTCCTGCTGCTGGCCGCTTGGCGACCCGGGCACGCCGGGCTTTCACTTCTGTGGGGCAACGCCGCTGCCGGGCAAGCCGTACTGTGCCGAACACGCGCAGCTTGCCTATGTAAAGCTGCGCAGCGACCGGCGCGATAACGTGGCCTGATCCCTGACGGGAGAGGGCCGCTACGCAGGTCAGTGCAAAAAAAACGCCAGGGCATTGCTGCCACTGGCGTTTTTTGTATCCGCCCGGCGGGCCCGGGCGGAAGCGTGCCTCAGCCCGCGCTGGCCGGGCGCGGGGCCGCAGGCTGGGCTGCCGGGGCAGGGGCTGCCTGCGGGGCGGCGGGGGTCGTGATCATTTCCAGCTGGCCGGTGACCTGGCCGCCATCTTCCACCTTCAGGCGGCGGCACTTGGCCTTGCCGAGCAGGCGGCCGGTGGAGCGGATGGTCAGGCTGCCGCGCACGGTCAGCGTGCCATCGATGGTGCCCGCGAGTTCCGCGTCCTCAACCTCGACTTCGCCCTTGAACACGCCGCCCTGCGCGATCTGCAGCTCGGATGCATTGATCAGCGAGGATTCGACCGTGCCTTCCACCACCAGGCGCTCGGCATCCTGGATGGTGCCCTGCACGCTGATGCCACGCCCGACCACCAGGGTGCGGCGCTCATTTTCCTTTTTGACGGGTGCTGCAGCGCCCGGTGCACCGGGGCGTGCGCCACCCGGCGCGGACGAGGGGGAAGGCGTGGGCGGGAAGGGCGGACGGGCCATGGATGTATTTTCCTTGCTGGCAGAGGGAGAAGAAGGAGAGGTGCCACCGCCCATGACCGGGCGGCCCGGCTGCTGCGCGGGGGACGGAGTGGGGGCGGGTGGCTTGGTGTCTGCTGGCTTGCGTCGTTTAAACAATATTACCCCGCTTGGTTAGATGCTGCATCGGAGCGCACGAACGCCCCAGAACGAAAAAGAACGCTTCTCGGGCTGGTTGCAGGCCGCAGCCCCCTATACCCGGTTATACGCCCCCCAAACCTGTCGACAAGGGCGTTAAGGAGCCGGAAGAGGCATAAAAAACTTCATGCATTGCGCCATTTACCCGCCAATGATAGCGAAGGGCGACTTTGGCCTGAAAAAATGGGTTATTTCGTGGCGCACCTGCGCCTTGCCTGCATATTGGGCCTGATCAGCGATGGGAGTGACACAGGATATGGAAAATTCGGGACAGGCGGCAGAATGCCGGTTTGACCTGCTGGGCATCGGCAATGCGATCGTCGATGTGCTGGCACCGGTGGAAGCTGCCTTCCCGGAGCGCAACGGCATGACGCCGGGCGGCATGATGCTGATCGACGCCGCCCGCGCCGAGGCGCTGTACGGCCAGATCCGGCGCGAGAAGGAAATGGGCGGCGGCTCGGCGGCCAATACCTGCGTTGTCGCCTCCAACATGGGCGCGCGCGTGGCCTATCTGGGCAAGGTGGCCGATGACGTGCCGGGCCAAGCCTTCGCGACCGACATGCAGGCGGCGGGCGTGTATTTCCCCTCATCGCCGCTGCAGGGCGATGCGGGCACGGCCCACCCCACCGCGCGCTGCATCATCCTGGTCACGCCCGATGGCCAGCGCACCATGAACACCTATCTGGGTGCGTGCGTGAATTTCGGCCCCGAAGACGTGCTGGCCGACGTGGTCCAGTCCGCCAAGGTCACCTACATGGAAGGCTACCTGTTCGACCCGCCAGCGGCACAGGAAGCCTTTCGCACTGCTGCCCGCATTGCCCATGAGGCAGGCCGCAAGGTGGCGCTCTCGCTGTCCGACAAATTCTGCGTCGACCGCCACCGCGCGGCGTTCCTTGACCTCGTGCGCGGGCATATCGACATCCTGTTCGCCAATGAGGACGAGATCTGCGCGCTGTACCAGACCGCCGATTTCGACCATGCCGCCCGCCTTGTCGCAGCCGACACGCATTTTGCCGTGCTGACCCGGTCGGAGAAGGGCAGCGTCATCATCCAGGACCAGCAGCGCATCGTCATCGACAGCGTGCGCACGCAGGTGATCGATACCACCGGCGCGGGCGATGCCTATGCCGCGGGCTTCCTTGCCGGCTGGACATCGGACCGCACGCTTGCCGAATGCGGGCGGCTGGGCAGTGTCGCCGCCTCGGAAGTGATTTCGCATTACGGCGCGCGCCCGCTCATGAACATGCGCCAGGACATGGATTTCTGACCTGAAGGGCAGGAGGCCGGGCGTTTGACAGGGTTGTGCGCGAAGTTTCGCGTGCAATCCGCGCCAGTCCGCTTTATCTACGCAGCCAGCAGCCAATCATTCCGCCGCCGCACGCACGGGTGTCGCCCGCATGTGCCGCCGCGCACCCGTATGGCGTAACGCCAAGGAAAGTCAGGTCAAGAGCACTTATGGATATCCGCAATATCGCCATTATCGCGCACGTCGATCATGGCAAGACCACACTGGTCGACCAGCTTCTCAAACAGTCCGGTTCCTTCCGTGACAACCAGCACGTTGCCGAACGCGCCATGGACAGCAACGACCTCGAGCGCGAGCGTGGCATCACCATTCTTGCCAAGTGCACGTCGGTGGTGTGGAAAGATACCCGCATCAACATCATCGACACCCCGGGCCATGCCGATTTTGGCGGCGAGGTCGAGCGTATCCTCAGCATGGTCGATGGCGCTATCGTGCTCGTCGATTCCGCTGAAGGCGCTCTGCCCCAGACCAAGTTCGTGGTGGGCAAGGCGCTTGCGCGCGGTCTGAAGCCGATCGTGGTCGTGAACAAGATCGATCGTGGCGATGCCCGCCCCGATGAAGTGCATAACGAGATCTTCGACCTGTTCGCGGCCCTTGGCGCCAATGACGAGCAGCTCGACTTCCCCATGCTCTACGCCTCGGGCCGCCAGGGCTGGGCCGATACCGAGATCGATGGTCCGCGCAAGGACCTCTCGCCCATGTTCGACCTGATCCTGAGCCACGTGCCGGCGCCGAAGGTCAACAAGGACGCGCCGTTCGCGATGGTCGCCACCATCTTGGAGAACGACAACTTCCTTGGCCGCGTGCTGACCGGCCGCGTCGAGCAGGGTGTGGCGAAGATGAACATGCCCGTGCATGTGCTGCGCCCCGATGGTTCGGTGGTCGAGACCGGCCGCCTGACCAAGCTGCTCTCCTTCCGTGGCCTTGACCGCGTGCCGGTGGAAGAAGTGGAAGCAGGCGACATCGTGGCCGTGGCCGGCCTGTCGGAAGCGACGATTCCCGAGACGATCGCAGCCCTTGAAGTCAAGGAGCCGCTGCCCTCCACCCCGGTTGATCCGCCGACGCTGTCCATGACCTTCCGCCTCAACGATGGCCCGCTGGGCGGCCGCGAAGGCAAGAAGGTCACCTCGCGCCAGATCCGTGACCGCCTGTTCAAGGAAACGGAAGGCAACATCGCCATCCGCGTGTCCGAGAGCCCCGAGAGCGAGGCCTTCGAGGTCGCGGGCCGTGGCGAACTGCAGCTGGGCGTGCTGATCGAGCAGATGCGCCGCGAAGGCTTCGAGCTGACCATCGGCCGCCCCCGCGTGCTGTTCCGCACCAATGAGGAAACCGGCGAGCGCGAAGAGCCGTTCGAGGAAGTCCTGATCGACGTGGACGAGCCGTATTCCGGCGTCGTGGTCGAGAAGATGGCGCTGCGCAAGGGCATCATGCAGGACATGCAGCCTTCGGGCGGTGGCAAGGTGCGGCTGAGCTTCCTCATCCCCTCGCGCGGGCTGATCGGCTATCATGGCGAATTCCTGACCGACACGCGCGGCTCGGGCATCATGAACCGGCTGTTCCACGGCTATCAGCCCTATGTCGGGCCGATTGCAGGCCGTCGCAACGGCTCGCTCATCTCGTCGGAAGACGGGGCGACCACGCAGTATTCGCTGTTCTCGCTGCAGGACCGTGGCACGCTGTTCGTCGATGCGGGCGAGAAGGTTTACGTGGGCATGATCATCGGCGAGCATTCGCGCGAGAATGACCTTGAAGTGAACCCGGTGCGTGAAAAGAAGCTGACCAACATCCGTGCCGCCGGCAAGGACGAGGCCCTGCTGCTGATCCCGCCGCGCAAGATGAACCTCGAGCAGGCGATCGCCTATATCGAGGATGACGAACTTGTCGAGGTGACGCCGTCCGCCGTGCGCATCCGCAAGCGCTACCTCGACCCGCACGAGCGCAAGAAGCGCGAGCGTTCGGGCTCGGTTGACTGATTTCTGCCCTCGCGCGAGGGTGGCTGCAATCTTTAGTTACGTTTCAGTTCTTGAGATTGCGGTCACCTTGCGGCAGAAGTGAGAACATATCCATAAATTTAAGAATTTTAATTCAGGACGGTTTTCCTGCTTCATGTTAGAGCAGGGAAGCCAGACCGGCTGGCACGATTCGTCAGCCCATTGGCGTATTGGGACATACAGTCCTGAGTCCTGGAGTATTTTTATATGATCGTTTCCACCCGTCGTTTCCTGGCTGCCCTGTCCGCTGTTGCCGTCATGGGCGTTGCAGCACCTGTCATGGCGCAGACCGCCGAGCCGACCACCCCGGCCGTTTCCGCGCCGCAGCACGTGCCTGACGCAGCCGACGGCGCGGCTCCGGCTGAAGCTGGTGCGAAGAAGAAGCATCACGGTGGCCGCCATCACAATGGCACGCACCATCATGGTGCCAAGAAGGACGCGGCGGCTCCGGCTGCTGCTGCCCCGGCCGCCCAGTAATTCCCGCACGCCCGTAACCGGTTCCCCCGTGGGGCCGGTTACGGCTGCACGAAAAAAGCCCGGCTCATGCCGGGCTTTTTTTTGCGCAAAATCCGGGGGCGCCGCCTTGTTGCACAAAGGCGGCGCCCTGCCTGGAAGGGCAGCCCGGCTTCAGGCCGTGGCGTAGCGGTCGATCGACAGGTCGAGACAGGGGATCTCGGTGCGCTTGTTGCTCATGCGGTCGGCCAGCACGCGGCCCGAGCCGCAGGCCATGGTCCAGCCCAGCGTGCCGTGGCCGGTATTGAGCCACAGATTGGCAAAGCGCCCCGCAGGCCCAATGACCGGCGTGCCATCAGGCGTGCTCGGGCGCAGCCCGGTCCAGTAAGCGCCCTGCGACAGGTCGCCACCCGCGCCAAACAGTTCGCTGAACGAAAGCTCGAGCAGTTCGCGCCGGTCGCGGCTCAGGCGCAGGTTGTAGCCCGTCAGTTCCGCCGTGCCGCCAATGCGGATCCGCTCACCCAGCCGCGTGATCGAGACCTTGTGGGTCGCGTCATTGACGGTGGAAACCGGTGCGCGGGCGGGATCGGTGACCGGCAACGTCAGCGAATAGCCCTTGGTGGGGTAAACCGGCAGCCTGATGCCCAGCGGGCGCAGCAGCAGCGGGGAATAGCTGCCCATCGACACCACATAGGCATCCGCCGTCATGCGGCCCATGGAGGTGCGTACGCCAAGAATGTCGGTGGCCGAGGCATCAAGGGCCTCGATATTGGTCTCGTAATGGAAGGTGACGCCAAGCTCCTCTTCCGCCTTCTGGGCCAGGCGTGCGGTGAACATGTGGCAGTCGCCCGATTCATCGCCGGGCAGGCGCAGTCCGCCCTGGAACAGGTGGCGGTTTTCCATCAGCCCCGGCTCGTGGCGGGCGATGTCATCGGGGCTGAGGAACTCGTGGGCAATGCCCGCAAGATCGAGCAGCTTCATGTCGCGGGCGGCGGCATCGACCTGCTTTTGCGTGCGGAAAAGCTGGATCAGGCCACGCTGCTCGTCATCATAGGTGATGCCGGTATCGCGGCGCAGGGCATCAAGGCAGTCGCGGCTGTAGGTCGCGATGCGCAGCATGCGGGACTTGTTGACATCGTAGTCATGCGCGTTGCAGTTGGCCAGAAGCTGCTCGAGCCAGCGCATCATGGCGAAGTCGAGACGCGGGCGCACGACGATGGGCGCGTGCGGCCCGGCCATCCAGCGCAGCACCTTGAGCGGCAGCGCGGGCTCGGCCCAGGGGGAGGAGAACCCCGGCGAGATCTGGCCCGCATTGGCAAACGAGGTTTCCATCGCGGCGGCGGGCTGGCGGTCAATGACCGTGACCTCGTGGCCTTCCTTGGCGAGATACCATGCCGCCGTCACGCCAACCACGCCCGCGCCCAGAACGATAACTTTCACGGTCTGTCCCTTATTCTTCCGTCATCAACACATCGGGGATGCGCCAGACGGAAGCAATGGTCAACCGTTTGAGTTATGACAGGACCGGGTGGCTGAAATCCGCCACCTGTCAGCCTGCGGGCACGCCCTTGCTGGTTGAATATTCAAAATGCAGCGCCGTATCCGGGTGCACGATGGGGTGGATGGCATGGGCGGCCATGGCCCCTTCGGTAAAGCCCTGCAGGATCAGCTTGAGCTTGCCGGGATAGGTCGCGACATCGCCGACCGCGAAAATGCCGGGCAGGCTGCTCTCGCAGGTGGAAGGGATGACGGGAATGGTGCCGCGCACTGTGTCGAGCCCCCACTGGGCAATCGGCCCGAGGTCGGTCGCCAGCCCGAAAAAGGGCAGCAGGTGGTCGCACGCCACATGCCTGATCGTGCCATCGAGTGTCGCCAGGTCCACGCCCGCAAGCGCGCCGTCCGTGCCGTGCAGGCCATGCAGCTGGTAGCCGATGATCTTTTCTACCTCGCCACGGCTGACCGCCTCGTCAAGCTGGCGCAGGCTTTCGGGGGCGGCGCGAAAGCGGTCGCGGCGGTGCACCAGCTTCACGCTGCGTGCCACATCGCGCAATGACAGCGCCCAGTCCACCGCTGAGTCGCCACCGCCTGCAATCAGTACGTCCCTGCCTGCAAAATCGGCGCGGCGGCGCACGAAATACTGCACGCTGCCCGTGGCCTCAAATGCTTCCAGCCTCTCAAGCGGGGGGCGGTTGGGGCCGAATGCGCCCGCACCGGCAGCGATGATGACGGCGCGGGCTTCAATCACGTCGCCCCTGGTGGTGCCCAGGCGGAAACTGCCGCGCGTGCCCTCAAGGCTGTCGACCCGGCGGCCAAGCAGGCGCGGCACGTCAAAGGGCGCGATCTGGCGGTCAAGCGCCTCGATCAGCGCGCCACCCTCGATCGCGGGGTGGGCGGGAATGTCATAGATCGGTTTTTCGGGGTAGAGCGCTGCGCACTGGCCGCCAATTTCATCAAGCGCGTCAATCAACACGCAGCCAAGTTTGAGCATGCCGCATTCAAAGGCGGCAAACAGCCCGGCAGGGCCCGCGCCGATAATGGCGACATCGGTGGTGTGGGTGGGGGAGGGCGTGGTCATGTCCGGCTCAGCTGTCCTGCAGTCCGTGGTCTGGGTAAAGGCATATGTCAGGTGCGGTTTTGCTTGGTTGTGCCCCACGGCGCAAGCCTCGGGCGCGTCCTGGCGTGTCATGATGGCGTGCCAAGAGGCGCTAAGCCATTGAAAAGACATTTCTCATCACACAATCATGACATGGGGCACAAAAACGGTTTTCCGGGTGGCCCGCCTGCCATCCCCCTTGTGCGCCAAGGCGGGGCGGGGGCACACTGGTGGCATGGATGCAAACCTTTCCGTGCGTGAAATTTCCCTGCCCGCCCCCCAGGCCACGCAGGCGCTGGGCCGGGCGCTGGCCGCCATTCTGCGCCCCGGCGATGTCGTGCTGCTCGAAGGCGATCTGGGCGCAGGCAAGACCACGCTGGCCCGCGCCCTGCTGCGCACCCTGTGCGGGGATGGGGAAATGGAGGTGCCCAGCCCCTCCTACACCCTGGTGCAGGTCTATGAAGCGCCGGTAGCCCCGGTCTCGCATTTTGACCTGTGGCGGCTTGATGGGCCTGATGCCCTGTATGAGCTGGGGTGGGATGAGGCGTGCGAGGGCATCGTGCTGGTTGAATGGCCGGACCGGCTGGGCGGTCTGGCGCCGCCTGATGCGTTGCGGGTGAGCCTCGTGCCGGATGCGGCCGGCGGGCGCGTGGCCCGGCTGGCAGGTGATGCAGCCCGACTGGCGCGGTTGCCGTTGACCAACCCTGATACAGGAGATGCCCCATGAGCGTGAACATGCCCCGTACCGCCATGGTTTTTGCCGCAGGGCTGGGCCGCCGCATGCGTCCCTTGAGCGAATCGGTGCCCAAGCCGCTGCTGCGCGTGGCGGGGCAGCCGATTCTGGACCACGTGCTCGACCGGCTCGAGGCGGCAGGCGTGACGCAGGTGGTGGTCAATGCCCACTGGCAGCCCGATGCCATCCATGCAGCCCTTGCCGCGCGCGCCGCCAGCCATCGCGGCCCCCGCACCGTGGAGCAGGTCGAGGACACATTGCTTGAAACCGGCGGCAGTGCCGCGACTGCCTTGCGTGCGGGCCGGATCGGGCCGGACCCGTTCTTCCTGCTCAATGGCGATGCCATGTGGCTCAACGGCCCGGTGCCTGCCCTGCGGCGGCTGGCGGCGGCGTTCGACCCCGCCTCCATGGATGCCATGCTGCTGCTTGGCGGCATGACGCGTGCGGTAGGCGAGGTGGGCCATGGCGATTTTGCCGTTGATGCCCATGGCAGGCCGCGCCGCCCGCGCGCGGGCGAGATCACGCCCTATGTCTTTACCGGCGTGCAGATCGTCTCGCCCCGGCTGTTTGATGCAGCACCCGAAGGCGGCTTCAGTATGAACCGCCTGTGGGACCGGGCGATGGAGGCAGGCCGCCTGGGCGTGATCGTGCATGACTCGCTGTGGTTCCACCTCTCGCGCCCGGCCGATATCACGGCCGCCGAGCACGTGCTGCATTCCACCCTCAACCCGGATTCGGATACCGGGCTATGAGCCAGCCTGCAGCGCCCTGCGTGCGCGGCCGCGCCGCCGTCATTGCGCCGCATGTGCCGTTTGTGGACCAGATCGCCGCGCGCTGGCTGGCGCAGGCGGGGGATGACGCGCAGGCCTGCGGCAACGGACTGATCCTGCTGCCCAGCCGCCGTGCCGCCCGCGCCCTGACCGAGGCCTTCGTGCGCCAGGTCGATGGCCGCCCCATCCTGCTGCCGCGCATCGCCCCCATTGCCGGGCTTGATGAGGCGGCCCTTGCGCTGTCGGGCCGCAACGCGCTCGACCTGCCACCGGCGGTCGATCCCGTGCGCCGCCTTGCCACGCTTACGCTGCTGGTCATGCAGGCGGGCCGCGCCTTTGGCGATGTGCAGGGCGTGGACCAGGCCTGGCCGCTCGCCCGCGCGCTGGCCGACCTGATGGATGAGGCGGAATGGGCCGAATGCGACCTGCATGAACGCCTGCCCCATGCCGCCGAGGGCGATTTTGCCCAGCACTGGCACCTGACCGTGCAGTTCCTGTCCATCATCACCCAGGTCTGGCCCGCATGGCTGGCCGAGCAGGGGGTGATGAACCCCGTCGCCCGCCAGACCGCCCTGCTGCACGCGCAGGCGCAGCACTGGCTTGAGGCGCCGCCCCCTGCGGGCTACCCCATCTGGGCGGCGGGTTTTTCCGATGCGGTGCCATCCACCATCGCCATGCTGCGTGCCGTGCTTTCGCTGCCCGATGGGCTGCTGGTGCTGCCGGGCGTGGACATGGACTGCGCTGATACCGTCTGGCGCAACCTGCCACCTGACCACCCGCAGGCGGGCACCGCGCACATGCTGGCCGAACTCGGCCTTGAGCGGGGCTGCATGGAACAGTGGGGCGACCTGCCACGCGGCTGCGTTGCCAGCAGCCCCGTTGCGCGCGCCAGCCTGCTGGCCCGCGCCCTGCTGCCCGCCCATGCGCTGGCCGGCTGGCGCGAACCCGGGGCCCCGGTCATGGCCGATGGCCTGTCAGTGCTGCGCAGCACCGACCAGCAGGAGGAAGCCGCCGCCATTGCCATGGTGCTGCGCCAGGTGCTCGAGCAGCCCGGCAGGCGGGCCGCCCTCGTCACCCCCGACCGCGCGCTGGCCGGGCGGGTCGCGACCGAACTGGTGCGCTGGGGCGTCATTGCCGATGACAGCGCGGGCGAAAGCCTGCTCACCATACCGCAGACCGCTTTCCTGCGGCTGATCATACAGGCGGTGGATGGCGGGCTTTCGCCCGTGGCGCTGCTTTCGGTCATCAAGCATCCGCTCGCGGCATGTGGTCTTGCGCCGGGCAACTGCCGCGCCAGCGCTCGCCAGCTCGAGCGGCTGGTGCTGCGCGGACCCGCCCCGCCACCGGGCATTGCCGGGCTGCGCGGCGCGCTGGCCCGCGCTGCGGAGGATCCGCACGGCGCACTGGCCGATGCGCCCGACGCGCCGGAGGAAATCACCGCCTTCATCAACCGGATCGAAACAGCCCTTGGCCCGCTGCTCGCCCTGCCACGCGCGGGCCTTGTGCCGGTCTCCACCCTGCTTGCCGCCCTGATCGAAACCGCGCAGGCCCTTGCCGCGACCGACACCACCGATGGGGCCGAGCGCCTGTGGGCGGGCGAGGAAGGCAACGCGCTGGGCCAGCACATGAGTGCCATGCTGGCATGGTGCGACGTGCTGCCCGAGGCCCGGCTGGGCGCGCTTGACGGGCTGCTGGCCTCCTCGCTTGCGGGCATGACGGTGCAGGGGCGGCGTGCGGTGCGCGGGCGCGAGGGCACGGCGGTGCATCCGCGCGTGTTCATCTGGGGCCTGCTCGAGGCGCGATTGCAGACTGCCGATACCATCGTGCTCGGCGGCCTTGTGGAAACCGTCTGGCCCCCCGCCACCGATCCGGGGCCGTGGATGAGCCGCCCCATGCGCACCCGCGTGGGCCTGCCCTCGCCGGAATGGGCCATAGGCCAGGCCGCGCATGACTTTGTTGCGTGCGCCTGCGCCGCGCCAAGGGTGGTGCTGTCCATGGCGGCACGGCGGCAGGGTGCCCCCACCGTGCCCGCGCGGTGGCTGGTCAGGCTCAATGCCTATCTGGCCGGGCACGGCCACGTCCTGCCGCAGCACCCCGCCCTGCGCTGGCTTGACAGCCTCGACCGGCCGCCCGGCGGGCTGGTACAGCCCGCAAGCCCGCCGCGCCCCCGGCCGCCTGTGCCCCTGCGCCCGCGCAGCCTGTCGGTGACTGAGATCGAGACATGGATGCGCGACCCCTACGCCATCTATGCCCGCCGTATCCTGCGCCTCAACCGCCTGCCCGACCTTGAGGAACTGGCCGATGCGGCGGATTACGGCCAGATCGTGCATGCGGCCCTTGACCGCTGGTTCCGCGCCCACCCCACCGGCTGGCCTGCTGATGGCGAAGCACAGATGCAGGCCGTCTTTGCCGATGTGCTGCGCGAGGCCGAACTGCGCCCCGCCCTTGCCGCCTGGTGGGCGCCAAGGCTGGAGCGCATCGCCACCTGGTGCGCTGCGACCGAACAGGCGCGCTGCACGACGGGCGGCCCGCGCACGGTGCTGACCGAGCTGGGCGGGCGGATGCAGCTTGAAGACCTGCCCGGCGGCCCCTTCACCCTGCGCGGCCGGGCCGACCGGATCGACCGCCACGATGATGGCACGCTAAGCCTGTTCGATTACAAGACCGGCACCCTGCCCACGCGCCGCAGCGTGCTGGAGGGCTGGCAGTCGCAACTGGTGCTTGAGGCCGCGATGATTGAAAGCGGCGGCTTTCCCCCCCCCGTGGCGGGCACGGTGGCCGAACTGGTGTACTGGCGGCTGACCGGCGGCCATGTGCCCGCCCTGGTGCTCGACGTGGCGCGCGGGGCGGAACTGACCGAATTGATCGCATCGTGCCGCGCGGGGCTGCGCGATCTGGTGGCCGGGTATGACAATCCCGACCAGCCCTACCTGTCGCACCCCTATCCCGGTGAGGAACCCCGCTTTGCCGATTACGCCCATCTGGCCCGCGTTGCCGAATGGAGTGCTGCGCGTGAGGAGAATGGCGGATGAACGTCGCCCCCCCCAAGGCTGGCACCACGATGGACGCCATCGGCCTTGCCAATGCCAGCCAGGCCCAGGCGTCCGACCCGCAGGCCTCGGTGTTTGTCTCGGCCTCGGCGGGCAGTGGCAAGACCAAGCTGCTGATCGACCGGCTGCTGCGCCTCATGCTGCCGCGCGATGTGCCTGACCGTGATGGCGTGCCCACCCGGGTTGCGGGCAGCGACCCCGGCCGCATCCTGTGCCTGACCTTCACAAAGGCGGCGGCGGCGGAAATGTCGATCCGCCTGCAGGACCGGCTGGGCCGGTGGGTCATGCTACCCGATGATGCGCTTGATGGCGAACTTGCCCGCCTGTCCGTGCCGGTGGATGAGCGCACGCGGCAGGTGGCGCGTGAACTCTTTGCCCGCGTGCTCGACCTGCCCGGTGGCATGCGCATCGGCACCATCCACGCCTTCTGCCAGTCGCTGCTGCGCCGCTTCCCCATCGAGGCCGCGATCAGCCCGCATTTCACCCTGATCGAGGAGACCGATGCCCGCCTGGCCCAGCGTGCCGCGGTTGAGGATGTGGTGGGCGCGGGTGGCCCCGCCGTGGGGCTGCTGGCGGGCCAGATCGGCGTGGGTGACTTTACGTCCCTGATCGCCCGCCTGCAGGCGGATGCCCGCCGCCTGCTGCCGGTGGCGCGGCAGTGGGTGCGCGACCGGGCCAGTGTCGAGGCCGCGCTGATGCGCCTGCTGGGCATAAGCGGGCGCAGCGTGGATGAGGTGCTGCGACACGCCTGCGCCACCATCCCCGATGAGGACGCCCTGCGCGATGGCCTGCGTTTTGCAGCGCAGGAAGGATCGCCCACGGTCAGGACGCAGGCCGCCACCATGCTGGACTGGCTGGGGCAGGATGCGGCCACCCGTGCTGCAACATGGCCCGTATGGCGCAAGGCGCTGCTTACAAACGAGGGGGCCCCCCGCCAGCGTGGCGGGCTGAACGCGAAGCTTGCCACCCTGTGCCCGATTCTGGTCGAGCAGTTGCTGGCGGAGGCTGCGCGCATCATCGCCACCGAGCAGCAGATGCGCGCGATCACGGTTTTTGAACTCACCTGCGCGCTGCTCTCGGTAGCCCAGCCGGTGCTGGAGCGTTACGCCACGCGCAAGAGCGCGCAGGGCATGGTCGATTATGACGACCTGATCGACCGCACGCTCGAACTGCTGCGCGATCCCGGTGCGGCATGGGTGCTGTACAAGCTTGATGGCGGCATCGACCACCTGCTGCTTGATGAAGTGCAGGATACATCATTCGACCAGTGGGCCATTGCCGGTGGCCTGACGGCGGAGTTCTTCGCGGGCGAGGGCACGCATGATGACGAGGGCACGCCGCGCACCATCTTCGCGGTGGGGGACTACAAGCAGTCGATCTATTCGTTCCAGGGGGCCGACCCCGAGGCCTTCCGCGCATGGCGGCAGCGCTTTCGCCAGAATGCCGCGGCAGCCGAGGCCCTGTGGCGCGAACCGGCCCTGACCGTCTCCTTCCGCTCCACCGCCCCGGTGCTCAAACTGGTGGATAGCGTGTTCGCCAATCCCGCCGCCGCCCGTGGCGTGGCCGAGCCCGATGGCACCATCCCCCCCCATGTCACGGCCCGCCCCGGCCAAGGCGGCCGCGTCGAGATCTGGCCCCCCGTGCCGGTGGAAGAGGATGGCGAGGCGGTCAGCCCCTGGCAGGCCCCTACCCGCAATGCGGGCCAGTCCACCGCCCAGCAACGCCTGGCCGATACGCTGGCCGCCTGGATTGCAGCCGAGCTGCGCAGGCCGCCCTCACCGGGCGAGGCGCCTCTTGCGCCGGGGGATGTGCTGATTCTCGTGCCGCGCCGCTCGGCCTTTGCCCGCGCCCTGATCCGCGCGCTGAAAACGAACGACGTGCCGGTGGCCACCCTCGTGCGCACCGTGCTGACCGACCAGCTTGCGGTGCAGGACCTCATGGCGCTGTGCGCGTGCCTGCTGCTGCCGCAGGATGACCTGACGCTGGCCTGCGTGCTGACTTCCCCCATTGGCGGGCTGGATGATGAATCGCTCATGCATCTGGCAACGGGGCGTGATGGCAAGCCGCTGTGGGCCGTGCTGCGTGCCCGCCATGCCGAGCGGCCGGACTGGGCGGCGGCGTGGCATATCCTCAACACGCTGTTCCGGCAGGTGGATTACGCAACGCCCTACCAGCTTCTGGCCGAGGCCCTTGGCCCGCTGGGCGGGCGCACGCGGCTGCTGGCCCGCCTTGGCCCCGAGGCGGTGGAACCGGTGGATGAACTGCTCTCCGCGGCGCTGCGCTTTGAGGAGGCGCATGCCATCTCGCTGCAGGGTTTCCTGCACTGGCTCAATGCCTCGGACGAGACCGTGCGCCACGAGCCCGATGCCTCGGCCAACATGGTGCGTGTCATGACCGCGCACGGGGCCAAGGGGTTGCAGGCGCGGCTGGTGGTTCTGCCCGACACCATCGCCAGCCCCCGCTCTGACACCAACATCCTGTGGAAAAAAGACACGCGGACCGACCTCGATATCCCCATCTGGGTGCCCCGCCGCGAACTGGCCACAGACCTGACCGCGGCGTTGCAGGAAAAGATCAGGCAGGAGGCGGCGGAGGAATATAACCGCCTGCTTTACGTGGCGCTGACCCGTGCGAGCGACCGGCTGGTGGTATGCGGCTGGAAGCCGAGCCGGGGCGTGCCCGATGGCTGCTGGTACGATTTGTGCCACCGTGGCTTCGAGCAGGCGGGCGCCGAGGCCCGCCCCTTCGATCTGGGCTGGGAGGGCGAAAGCCTTGTGCTGGAGGAACAGCGCAGCGTGCCCGCCCCCATGCCCAGGGCTCAGGCCCCGGCACTGGATGCACAGCCGGTTGCCCTTCCGGACTGGATGGGCCACGCGCCGCTGTGGCGACCCGTGCTGCCCGTGGCGGAGGGCCCGCTGGCCCGCCCGCTCGCACCCAGTCGGCCCGATGACGTGGCCCTTGGCCCGCAGCCTGCCGTGCGCTCGCCGCTGGTTGCGGCCAGCACGGTGCGTGACCGCGCCGATGCCACGGCCCGGCGCGCCCGCGCCCTGCAGCGCGGGCAACTGGTGCATGCCCTGTTGCAGTACCTGCCCGACTGCGCGCCCGATGCGCGGGCGGAACTGGCCCATGCCTGGCTGTCGCGCCCGGCGGCGGGGCTTGCGGCGGACCTGCGTGATGAACTGGTGGCGGAGGTGCTCGCGGTCATGGCGCAGCCAGCACTCGCGGCGCTGTTTGCCCCCGGCAGCCGCGTGGAGCAGCCGCTGGCCGGAATTGTGGGCGAGCAGGTGATCGTGGGGCAGGTGGACCGCATGGCGGTCAATGCCGATACGGTCACGGTGTGCGACTTCAAGACCAACCGCCACCCGCCCGCCGATATTGACCAGACCCCCGTGCTCTACCTGCGCCAGATGGCGGCCTACCGCGCCCTGCTGCGCGGGGTCTATCCCGGCAGGCAGGTCGTGTGCGTGCTGGTCTGGACCGAAGGCGTGCGCGTTGACATCCTGCCAGCAGCGCTGCTCGACCATTATGCACCGGACAGGGTTGCCTTAAAGGGATCAGTACGGGCTTGACCGCGTGCCGGGCGATTGCCATGTCAGCAGGACGCAAGGACACAGGCAGCCGTGGCTGCCGTAAATGGAGCATTGAGTGATGGGTGAAAACACGATTGCGGTCAGCGACGACCAGTTCAAGACCCTGGTTCTCGACTCGAAGGAGCCGGTTCTGGTTGATTTCTGGGCCGAATGGTGCGGCCCGTGCAAGATGATTGCGCCCGCACTAGAAGAACTCGGCGGTGAGTTCAAGGGCCGCATGACGGTGGCCAAGGTCGATATCGACAACAATCTCCGCACCCCCAATGAATATGGCGTGCGCAGCATCCCCACCCTGGTCCTGTTCAAGGATGGCAAGCCTGTAGCCCAGCAGACCGGCGCCATGCCCAAGAGCCAGCTCAAGGCATGGGTTGAATCCAAGCTGGGCTGAGTATCGGTCAGGATGTTTCTAGGTGCCGCCTTTTTTCAAAAAGGCGGCATTTTTTTCTCTTAACGCCCGCAGGCCACATCGGTCCATGTGGTGGGTGTGGCCCCCGAATGGGCCAGCCCCGAGCGAAAGCCCGGCGCGCAGAGCGTGCGGAACTCGGCTTCATGCTCATAAGTCGGCATGAGGCGCTGCAACAGTTTGTTCTTGGCCGTGGCCGGGTGAAAATAGATTTCCGACAGGCCATCAGGCAGGTGGGCCGCCAGCGCCGAGACGCGCTCGGTGGTCATGTGGCCGCTCCAGGCCAGGCCAAAGCACCAGTCATTCGTCACCATCCCGGCCTTGTGCGCCTGATGGCGCAAAAGCCCGGTCCACCGCCGCAGGGCGGCATCGCCCAGCGTGTCGGCAAAGGTGCCGGCCGCACGCAGCGGCTCGGGCGGCTCAAGCGGCACGCGCACCGCGCGCAGGCCATGGCGCAGGCCACTGTCAATCAGGTAGCGCCCCACGGTGGGGTGCAGGTGCATGTGCTTGTGCGCATTGGCGTGGTCCAGCGCCAGCCCTGTGGCGGCAAAGGCGCGGAACTGCGCCTCGATCTCGGCGGCCAGTTCACGGCGCACGGCGGGGCGGAAGAAATATTCCACCCCCAGCTTGAGCTGGTCGGAGGGGAACTGGCCATCCTGGGGCACAAGCAGCGGAATATCGGCAGGCGGTAGGGTGGCGGGGCCTTCAATGGCCACGAGATGCAGCCCCACGCGCAGGTCAGGCAGTTTCCTGGCGCGGCGCACGGCGTCGGCTGCGGCGGGGCCGGAGACCATCAGGCTCGCCGTTGACAGCAACCCATCCCGGTGGGCGATCTCGATGGCCTCGTTGACTTCTTCCGACAGGCCGAAATCATCGGCGGATATGATGACGCGCTTCATGCAGCAAAACCGGGTGGCTTGAAAAAAGAAATGCCGGAACCCGAAGGTTCCGGCATGGGCGTTGCGGGATCAGGCCGCGCGGCGTTCGCGCAGGAACTGGAAGAACTCCACCCCTTCGCGCAGGCGGCGCTTCATCATCTGCGGGCTGCGCACCATCTCGTTCAGGATCGAGGCGATCTTGGGCGCGCGGAAGTAGAACTTCCGGTAGAATTCTTCCACGCTCTGGAAGATTTCGGTGTGCGACAGGTGCGGGTAGTGCAGCGGCGCGATCTGCACGCCGTTATCATCGATCAGCTCGGCGTTCTTTTCATCCAGCCAGCCATTCTCGGTCGCCTGCTGGTGCAGGAACGTGCCGGGATAGGGCGCTGCCAGCGAGACCTGCAGCGTGTGCGGGTTGATCTCGGTTGCAAAGCGGATGGTTTCCTGAATGGTCTCCTTCGTCTCGCCCGGCAGGCCGAGGATGAAGGTGCCATGGATCTTGATGCCGAGTTCGTGGCAGTTCTTGGTGAACTCGCGGGCCGTCTCGACGCGCATGCCCTTCTTGATGTTGTGCAGGATCTGCTGGTTGCCGCTCTCGTAACCGACCAGCAGCAGGCGCAGGCCGTTGGCCTTGAGCACTTCCAGCGTCTTGCGGGGCACATTGGCCTTGGCGTTGCACGACCAGGTCACGCCCAGCTTGCCCAGTTCCTTGGCAATGGCTTCGGCGCGCGGCAGGTCATCGGTGAAGGTGTCGTCGTCGAAGAAGAATTCCTTCACCTGCGGGAAATACTGCTTCGCCAGGCGGATCTCGGCGGCCACGTGCTCGGGGCTGCGGGTGCGGTAGTGATGGCCACCCACGGTCTGCGGCCACAGGCAGAAGGTGCAGCGCGACTTGCAGCCACGGCCGGTATAGATCGAGATGTAGGGGTGCATCAGGTAACCGATGAAGTAATCTTCAATCTTCAGGTCACGCTTGTACACCTCGGTCACGAACGGCAGGCTGTCCATGTCCTCGATCATGGCGCGGTCGCGGTTGTGCACGATCTTGCCATCGGCGTCGCGCCAGGAAATGCCATCGACATCCTTCCACTCGCGGCCTTCCGCCATTTCCTTGATGGTGAAGTCAAACTCGTTGCGGGCCACGAAGTCCACCGGCGGGGCGTTGAGCAGGCTCTCTTCGGGCTGCACCGCCACCTTGGCGCCAACCATGCCGATCTTGACCTTGGGGTTGGCATCCTTGAGCATCTGGGCCACGCGCACGTCCGATGCGAAGGAAGGCGTGGAAGTGTGCATGATGACGAGGTCGCGGTTGCGCACGTCTTCGAGGATCGGCTCCATGCCCATGCGGGCAGGCGGCGCATCGATCAGGCGGCTGCCCTCGACCATGGCGGCGGGCTGGGCCAGCCAGGTCGGGTACCAGAACGACTTGATTTCCCGCTTGGCCTGATAGCGGGAACCGGCCCCACCGTCGAATCCGTCAAACGAAGGCGGCTGGAGAAACAGGGTTTTCATCATGCTACGCGTATCCTCGGGTTCTGGCGGGGAACGGGGTTCCCTTAATACCCGTTCTTATTGACTACAGGGTGGGTTTTTTCAAACGGTCCGGCGGGCTGGGGGGTCAGTCACCGGGGGAGGCGGGTTGCGATCGTGGTGTCATGACCGAATGGGGCGTGACATGCATCGTCTGCCCGCGCCAGGCAACCCTTGTGCCCGTAACGCTGCCCACCATGATCGCGGCTGAGATCCAGTCGCGCAGGGGGAGCAGCAGTAACGGCAGCAGGCTGCGCTGCGCCAGTGTCCGGTCAAGGATGAAGGAACATACGCCCCGCCATCCCCACGCACCAAGAAAGAAAAGCCATGTCCATGCCGCGTGCGGTGCCAGCAGCACCGCAACAGTGGCCCAGAACAGGGGCAGCTGGATGGCCGAGGCCGCATAGCCCGCCGGTTCCAGGGTCTTGACGGTGCGGCCCCAGCGCAGTTCATGCGCCAGTACCTCACGCATCGAGGTTTCGCCCACGGTGGTCCATGTCATGCATGCGGCAATGGCGATGTCCTTGCCGTGCTCGCGCACGTAACGGCCAAGGATCGCATCATCGGCCACATGGGGCACAAGGGCTTCGAGCCCGCCAATGGCATCGAGCATGGAGCGCCGCAGCGCCATGGTGGCGCCGAGGCAGTCCTGCCGCCCGAGGTAGCGCGACAGCATGACGCCGGGCAGGAAATTGTGGTTGATCTGGCAGGCGGCCAGCAGGCGCGGCACGGTGTTCGAGGCGGGCAGCCCCGCATAGAGCGTGGTCACGAGCCCCACATTGTCGGGCACCATGGCGCCCACCACATGGCGCAGGTAGTCGGGTGCGACATGAATGTCCGAATCGGAAATGACCAGCACATCATGCTTCACGCGCGTCATGATGTTGATCAGGTTGCCGATCTTGCGGTTCACGCCATGGAAGGTGGGGTCGATCACCAGCTCCATCGGCACATCCGGATGGCGTTCCATCAGGCGGCGCACGATGGGTATGGCGGCATCATCCTCGGCCTGTACGCCAAAGACGATCTGCATATGCGGATAGTCCTGCGTGCAGAAGCTCTCGAGGGCTTCTTCAAGCAGGGGTTCATCGCCATGCAGCGGCTTGAGCACGGAGACCGGGGGCAGGGGCACTGCCCGGTCAACGCGTTTTTCCTGCCAGCGGAAACGCGAGACCAGAAAAGTGCCTACCGCTGCCTGCATGCACCCGGCGGCCGCGACAGTCGCGGCCAGTCCGGCGGGTGAAACAAGAGCGTTGAAAACAGACATTATTTTTCCGGCAAGGTCCCGCGCGTGAAACAAAATGAAAAAGACGTCAGGGAAGGGTCAGATTATTCTTCCGAGAAGGTCTTGATTTTCTTCTGTAACAGATTTGTCAGTTTTTGCACATTCCCGCCAGACAGGGCGGAGCTGAAATCCGCACGCTGTGCCGCCACCTGGCTGATATGGGCATTGAGCAGTACGTCAACGATCTGCCAGCCCTTTGCATCCGAGCGCATCACGTAATTGATTTCGGTCCCGCTCGGGTCATCGGACGAGCCGATATGCGTTATAACAATACGGTCGTTCCCCACCGGGGAGGGCGTGACGGCAGGAGCAATGGTGAAGCGCGCATCGCTGCCCGGCTTGAAGCTCGAGACATAGCGGGCAATGGTGAACTGGCGGAAGGTGGTCAGGAGCTGCTGCTTCTGGTCATCGGGCAGGGTGGCGTAGCGCGGGCCGATGGAGGAGGCGAGCACGGCCTCCATGTCATAGGCGCGGTCGATTGCCGGTGCGAGCATCTGCGAGCGCTGCTCGAATGTGCCGCTGCCTTTGGCCTGCACGCGGTCGAGGGCGGCATACAGGGCCTTGATCGGCTCCTGCACCTGCGCGTCGGACGCGGCGGCCGCATGGGCTGCATTGATGGGGAAGACGGCAGGGACGACCGGTGCCGCCATCAGGCCGGCGCATAGCGCCAGCGCGGTGGTTTTCAGGGCATGTTTCATAATGTTCATGATTTCGGTCCGTTTGCCGTCTTTAGCAAGGGCTGCGTCATGCTGATTCCGACACCCAGCGCATCAAGAGCGGTATTGGTAATGGCCACCGCATCCAGCCCGGCCTCATGGTACTGGGCCTCCTGGCTGTTATGGTCGATGAAGCGGTCGGGCAGGGTCATGGGGC
>NZ_QQBI01000011.1 GCF_004302915.1 Komagataeibacter xylinus
GCGGTCTCCTCTGAATGGTCTTCCGACCTCATCATGGCACATTGATGTCGCATGGAGGCCGTCCACCCCATCTGGATCCATACTCCCATGATTGGCCGGGGTCGCGGTCACTGCGGGCCATTCTCGCCCTGGCCCGGAATCACGATTGTGATTACGTCCTGTTTGATGCGGACGGCCCGGTCGATGCCGCGCTTCGTTTTTTTGATGACGATGAAGATGAATGACCGGCAACGGCATCGGGCGTCCCTCGGGCCAGAGGCGCCGGTTCTTATTTCTTAAGGCGGGATACTTCGGTGTTCCGCCTTTTTTGTGTCCTCGCAAGGGGATTACACAAAGGAATACTGCCATGAAACTTCATTTCGACCATGCCCTCGTGGCGCGTCTTCTCGCTCATGCGCAAGCCGCGAGCGAACATTCCCCTACCTATGATCAGCTTGTTGACCCGGCCTTTCTCAAGGCTGGCGTGTCGTCACGCCATCCGACCAGTGCGGATGTCGATCGTACCAAAATACCGGCAGGCCTGATGCTGGTTGGCGATCATGGGGTGTACCTGAGTGCGCCGGTTCGGCGCTGAATCGAAAGTGCGTTTCAAACGCCGGGAGAACTGACGACTCCCGTCCCCACCAACCTTAGTTGAAATCGAAAGGTGACAATGAACATAGCATGGTTGGAGCAAGGCCCGAATAGCCAAGAACGGTTACGGTTTAGAGGGTCAGGGGAAGATGCATATGGTCAAGGCTATACTGCTTTAACTCCAGTTTCGGTGATGATTAACGCCATAGCAGTCATTAAACCGTTTGATACGACTGTTTCGCAAGGGAAGGGTATCATGAGGTTGCCCAGTCCGAAGCCCCTGTCTATCCGGGGATGTCAGTCTTGCGACACTGCCTCCATACGAGGAATGAAACGAACAGAGGACCTAAGTGCGTCGCATCTTTCATCAGCGCAAAGCCGGGATAACCTAAACAGGCTTCCTAAACCTGCATGGTTACAGAGTCACCATAGTAGCCAAATGCTTTCCTGTAATGGGACGGACAACCTGCGTTTAAGCAGGGCAAGACACCGTATAAGGTACGAGCGATCGCACCGAAAGCGTCAGGTCTTGGGTGAAGGGTGGCAGCTCCCAAAACAGTATCCTCTAACGGAAGACGGGTTCTGCTGATGCAAACTGCTATCGTCATGAAGAGATTGGATACTCTTCCAAAGCTCTCGAAAGCCGGAAAGTCGATTAACGGCCTATTCCGCCTCATGACCTGCCGTGATCTCTGGAAAGCGGCATATGAGAAGGTTGCCCAAAACTCGGGCTCCCTGACCCCCGGTATTGACGGAGATACGCTTGACGGGTTTTCGCTCGACAAGCTTGAAGCGTTGATTAGCGAGGTCGTGGAAGGACGTTACCGACCAAATCCGGTTCGTCGGGTCTACATACCAAAATCAAACGGTAAACTCCGACCGTTGGGGATTCCGAGTATTCGGGATCGCCTCGTGCAGGAAACTTTGAGGACGATCCTTGAAACCATATATGAGCCGATTTTCTCTAATCACTCACATGGGTTTCGTCCAAATAGGTCCTGTCATACTGCACTGGAGCATATCCAGAAGGTGTGGAGAGGGACAAAATGGTTCGTTGAGGTCGATATTGTTGGGTATTTTGACAATATCGACCACGACATTCTCGTGAACCTGCTTCGCAAGAGGATTGCTGATAAGAAGATCATTGATCTGATTAGACGCTTTCTTGAAGCTGGATATCTTGAAAACTGGAGGTTCAGCAGGACTTACAGTGGAACTCCGCAAGGTGGCATTGTCTCGCCCATTTTGGCCAACATCTATCTTCATGAACTCGATTTGTTCATGGAAACATGGATGGAGGCTAAAAATAAGGGCGTGAAACGTCGCCGGGAGCAAGAATGGAATCGTCTTTCGAAGTTGATCAATTACAGACAGATGCAAATTCGTCGGATCGTACGATCAGAAGAAAGTCTGTCAGTAGGAGATCAGGGCAGGATAGCGGCTCTCAAACAGGATATAAAAGTCCTCGATAAGGCTCGCAAATCTGTGCCTGCGCTGGCATCACAGGATCCGGATTATCGGCGCTTTCGTTATGTCCGGTATGCTGATGATTTCCTCATTGGTGTTATCGGCAGCAAAGATGATGCCCGGAGAATGATGGATGCCGTTCGACAATTTCTTGGAAACCTGAAACTTAATGTATCTGAGGAAAAGAGCGGCATTCGACATGCCTCGGACGGAGTAGAATTTCTTGGCTATGACATCCATACTTGGAATTCAAACCAGGTAAGGAGCGTGAGGGACACTCTGGGGCGCAACTACACGAAGCGTAATCCAGACGGTCTGATCACGTTGAATGTTCCGCGGACGAAAATCCGCCAGTTCTGTCAACGCCACGGTTACGGTTACCCCGACACGCGTTGGGGTATTGACCGACCGGCATTGATCAATTCGAGCGAGTACGAGATCGCTTCACAGTTCAATGCGGAATACCGCGGGTTTGTTCAATATTACGCGCTGTGCGTGAATGTGAAAGCGCAGCTTCGTTCGCTTCAGTTCGTAGTACAGACAAGCCTTCTCAAGACACTTGCCAATAAGCGACATAGCTCGTTGGCCAAGGTTTTGACTTCCGTCCGTAATAGGGATGGAGAGTGGTATGTGGCTAGCCGAGACTTAGGTGGGAAATTAAGGAGGGTGCGGGTATGGAAGCTTCGGCATCTCACTCGTCCGTCCGTGAAATTCGCCAAGGTCGACGCACTACCAAGATACATTGCGGCTTTTGCTCGCACGGACTTGGTAGATCGACTGTTTTCTGAAGAATGTGCGCTTTGCGGAACATCAAATGTTCCGGTTGAAGTGCATCACGTCAGAAAGCTGAAAGATCACGTCAACTCGCCTTTGATGGCACAGGTCAGAGCTGCTCGCCAAAGGAAGCGTATCCCGCTCTGCATAAATTGCCATCGCAATGTCCATGCTGGGCGGCAACGTGATCTTCGAATGAGAGCGTAATCGGGGGTGGAAAGCCGTGTGCAGTGAAAGCTGCCCGCACGGTTTGGAGGGGGACGTGGCATTTGCTCTCTGAGCGGTGTCCACGTCTACCCTATTGTCGAATGGTTATCCGCGCTTCAGTGACGCTGAGGGTCAGGCGAACCTTGTCGCCTATGCCGTCGAAGCGGACCCGCGCACATGTCCTGACGACTGGTACGACGTCAAACGCGCATCGTTTGGCGGTGATGATGGCGCGGAATTTCTTTCCGCCGATACCATCCGCAAGGCACTGGAGGCGACTGCGGGCAGTCGTTTGTGGATTGATGTCACGCCTGCGCAGATCAGTTGCCCCTATCTGGCATCCCCGAAAACACCCTGACGCAAACAAGCATACGGCGGATATCGCGAGGACTATTCTTTATTAACGTAAGAAAAAATGTGGGTAACGGGCGAGGTCTGGGCGTAAAAAATAATAAAAATCATGGTAAATACGATCAGAAACGCCATGCTTAACAAGCCTATAGTAAGGAATTGCCTGTCATTGTTCTGCTTACGACATGGTTTTCAACGTCCGGCCCACTTCATTTCCGATAACGAGTGCGGGTATGTGCCCGTGCCTGAGCAACCGAGGGAACTCGCCATGACTGAGAACTTCGAACGAAGCTTTGCGGAGCATGCAGAGCGGTTACTTCGCCATGAAAGAGCATGCAATGAAGCTTCAGCGCAAAATCGCAGGATCATCTTTGAAACGCTTTCGGTATCCAGGATTACAGCCGTTACAGTGTCGTTTGACGGTGAAGGAGATAGCGGCCAGATCGAGGAGATTGCTGTTGTACCTGAAGGGGAGGATTCACGGCTCGACGTCCTTGTCGATGCGGTGACGGCGAGGTGGACTGATTGCGAGATTGTCTCGGAACGTACTCCCCTGCGGGATGTCATCGAACAGGTCTGTTACGCCGCATTGGCCGAGACCAACGGTGGTTGGGAAAACAATGAGGGTGCTTTTGGCGACTTCAGGTTTGACGTGGCCAACAGAACGCTGACGCTCGAATTTAACGGACGATATATGTCCACTGAATATTCCGAGCATAGCTGGACAGAGGAGGCCTGAAATGGCGCATAGTTATTATCATGCTCTCTCGTCGGTGCGGCAGTGGGGAGGTACGGCTGATGACTTCCTGCCTATCCATACATGGTTCGACGAATCAAAATTGATTTCGGCCGATTTTCGGCATCGTGCGCTAAGACATCACGCGGAAGGAATTTTCCTCGCTGAGAGACTTTTTGGCGTTGTGCTGACAATTTCCACCGGGCGGGTTGTCCCGGTGCGGCTGATCGCCGAGCAGCATATGCGCGAGGACTTTGGGTTTATTCCGAGTTTCGTTGATTGGCTGAAGGAAATCCGCCCCCAGCCCTGGATGGGACGGGCGCAGCCCATTCATCGAAGCCTCGATCCCACTTATGGCAAACTTTCAGAATAACAGAAGACTTCTGGAATACTGGCCGTGACGTAGCCCGTACGCAACTCCACGCGATTGATGACACCCTGGCGCAGATCCAGAGACGGAATTTCTACCAGCTAATCGCCCGGATTAGCCACACCGGGCCCTATTATCACGAATTTACAATGATCGTCACTGTGATACGTAAAAGTCAGACCGGTTTCGAAATGACAGAAGACGCCGCGCAGATACTCTCTGATGTCATGCGTGATCTTGCACGATGGTTGTATCGCTCTCTCGAAACAGCATGGGATTACAAATCTTCCGATGACGCCGTTGATGACGCCATTCGCATCAATGAATATACGGCGTAGCTTTGAGAGGGTCCATTAGGACATGCATGTGAACCGTGTTTGCAAGCAGAGAAACAGAAACTTTTACAAATATAAAATATAGTATTTTTTAATAATTCTCCGAGATGTGTGTATAAAGCAAGATAATATAAAATAATTATAATAAATAAAAAACAAATATAGGGAGGATCGGCACCACAGTCCAGCCTGTCGCGCAAGGGGTGGCTCCTCGCCGTGCGCGATGGCTGCGCCATCTGTGCGCGGCTCCGGTGCCGCCGCTGTGCGGCGCCCTTGCCCGCCAGTCTGCCCTGCGGTCGCCGGAAGGGGTCGAAACCCCCGAAAAAAGGATCTGGAAATGGCACAGAACCGCATTGCGCCGCCGTCCCGCCCCGCCGTCGAAATCGCCAAATTCGTCGCCATCGTGCTCCTCTGGACGGCCTCCATGGTCACTTTCCTCCTGCTGCCCGATGTCTTCCTCGATCCGTGCACGGGCATCATCGATCTCAGGTGACACCACCCTCGCCATCCGCTGCCCATCCGCGCCGCCCTTCGGGGTGGCGTCTGCACTTTCTGGAGACTGATCATGGCCAGAACTGAACGTACCGACATCCACCAGTGCGTCACTGACCGCATCATCCGCGAACTTGAAGCGGGAACCGTGCCATGGGTCTGCCCGTGGAGCCGCACGAAATGCGGCATTGCCCTGCCGCGTAATGCCGCGACCGACCGGGCCTATTCCGGGATCAACATCCTGATGCTGTGGGGTTCGGTAGAGATGCAGGGGTTTTGTACCCAGAAATGGCTGACGTTCCGCCAGGCGCATGCGCAGGGCGGCAATGTCAGGAAAGGCGAGAAGGGAACGACGGTATTTTATGCCGACCGTTTCACGCCAAAATCGGAAGCAGGTTCCGACGAGCCACGCCAGATCCCGTTTCTAAAGCGGTTTACGGTGTTCAATGTTGACCAGTGCGAGAACCTGCCGGAGAGCATGGTCGCGCCGACCGCGCCGTTGCCGGAACGCGAAATCGTGCCGCACGCGGAAGCGCTGATGCGCGAAACCGGGGCGGACATCCGTATCGGCGGCGATAAGGCATTTTATGCCCCGGATGCGGACTTCATCCGGGTTCCGCCCCAGCAGTCCTATTTCAACCAGATCGACTGGTACAGAACCGTCTTTCATGAGATCGGGCATTGGACCGGGGCTGAAAGCCGACTGTCGCGCACCTTTGGCAGGCGGTTCGGGGACCATGCCTACGCAGCCGAGGAACTGGTCGCAGAGATGACATCTGCTTTCGTATGCGCGGAACTGCAGATCGAGCCGACTGTCCGCCATGCGGATTACATCGGGAACTGGCTGGAACTGCTGAAGGCTGACAAGCGCGCCATTTTCACTGCAGCGAGCGCAGCTTCATCTGCGGCCCAATACATTTTCGGCTCATCGACACGTCAGCCGTCCATCGAGGACGTGGCGTCTGCCGCCTGAAACCCAACCGTAAAAACCTGTGCGCCCGCGAGGGCGTGCTGAGCGATGGAGTTCATCATGCCTGTCTTTGCCCTGATCGCCACTCCCGCCGTGCGCATCCGTTCCGATGGCTGCACCATCCTTCAGGCGCTGCCGATGGAACACCTTGGTGCACGGGGGATGACAGAAGCCCGGACGCTCACGGAAATCTCGACTGCCGTAACGCTTTACGGTGAGAGGACCGCCGGCGCGCATCCCGGGCGCTCGTTTTCCATCACTGTGCATATCCGTCGGGGCGATCGTAAGCCACGTGGCTTTGATGCGGCTTACCGCACTGGCGCCCTGGTGACCGACAGATGGGTTCTCATGGTCGATAACGACGCTGATGGCGCACGGATCCTGCATGGACGATCCGCAGCCGACGCCGGAAACATGGCGTCCTGCAAAGGAGACGTGGCATGATCCGCCAGTATTATACGTCTCCATTCCAGGGCGGTAATAACCCGCTCCGGGTCGGGACCATTGCCAGCGGAACCATCTTCCGTCTTCCGGCTCCTGTTTCGGGACGTCCCTATCGGACCCGGCCGTGGATCGTGGAATGCTTTCTGAACGCCACGATGGGGGCGGCTGCCCTGAACCCCGTCACCGGTCTCTGGGAAGACCGTTATATGCGAGGCCGCTCGGATCTGGTCGTATTGCGCAGCCTCGCCAATGCCCGCCGTGTGACCGTGGCGGTGCGTTATCTGGAAAGGATGAATGAAGAAGGCCTGGGCGAGGGGCATTATCCTGATCTGCCGGATGTGAGCCGCTTTCATAACGGCTATCGATGCCGGAGCCAGGTGTCATGACGGCGGGGCCGATCCTGTGCGAGCGGCTTCGGATCCCGCCTTTCGACCCGGCTGTCCTGAAATCCACCCAATGGGCGACGGTCCAGCAAAAGGCAAAGCTTGGTAATGCGATCCTGCGGTTCATCGCACTCGGAATGCCTGCAGAAAAATTTACCCCGGCCCTATATAACCGTCTGTGCAATATGTTCGGATTTATCGCGCATTATAATCGGACCGGCTTCGCGCAGACATGGTTCGACAATGCAGCCACACGGCGCGATTTCCTCGATCAGGTTGCACGATATCCCTGCTGGGGCGACCCGACTTTTGTCTGGTCGGATGTAGAGAAGGAAATCAGGCTGCGCGTTCGGGAAAACCTGCTGGTCGAGGCATGGACGACCCGTGCCCGCGAGGAACAGGTTGCGCGCGAGAAAGCGGAGTTGGCCCGTCTGCAGGCAAAGCATGGCGGAACAGCGACGGCAGCGGATGCATCCGTGCCCACCGTGCAACTCGGGCTGCTCTAGCCCTGGGCCATGTGCCAGGAGCCATGCCCGTCGAGGCACCGGCCCAGGAACGCCAGTGCGGCACGCGGATATTTCCGGATTTCCAGAACGCTGCCGGTGGGTACTTCCATGTGGTAGGCGCCGATCTGGGTGGCGCAATGCGGCTGGCCGCGCAGGAATTTTATGCCCCTGCCGGTGCGAACTGCCTGCCGTGGACCAAAAACGCCGACAACGTGACGGCCCCCGAGGTAAATATCGGCGTTGAACTGGCGCCACAGCGGTGCCCGGACATCCTGCTCATCCACTTCGACCTGCACGGTGCAGCAGTCATTCCATGCAGATGGCGTGCCATCCACACCATACAGGGTCTGGCAGAGCTGGCGGATCGCCGGCGCATGTTCGGGCAGGAAGGACCAGCCGATTTCCTTGCCGAGAAAACGTCCCCTGTAACGCCGGGCCTGGATTGCCAGTTCGGGATGAAAGTCGGCCTTCAGGATGATGCGTCCTTCCGACGCAGTAATCACCGCCATGATGAACTCCCAATGTAGAGACAGGGAAATTCTAGGACGACTATCATAATTGTACAAGAATAAATGACACGATTATGAGCGAAATAGAAAAATAAAACAGAAATAAAAATTCAAAATCCAAAAGCATGACCTCGGCCCCTGCCGGGTCTCTGACCTGGTTTTTGCGGTCTGAAGCGGTCGTCGTCGGGCGCAACCCCCAGGCCTGCGGTCGGGACGGCACCGTGAAGCCGCATGCGCGGCTTCCGCACCACTGCCGCCCCGAGGGGTTGCGCCCACCGCCTGAGGCCCGCTTCCGCGCGACCGCACCAGGTCAGAGATCCGGCAGGCGCCGGAGACGACCAGGAAGGAAAAAAGGAACAAGACCATGAGCCAGTCAGTCAATCGCGCCATCATCATCGGTCACCTGGGCAGGGATCCGGATCTTGCCGCACGCAGGGAAGGGGAGGGCAAAATCGCATCCTTCGGCGTGGCGACAAGCGAAACCTGGACCGATCGCGCTAGCGGTGAGCGCCGGGAAAAAACCCAGTGGCACCGTGTCGTCTCTTTCAACGATCACCTTTCAGCCGTGATCGAACGTCGGTGCCAGAAGGGAACGCTGGTCTATGTCGAAGGTCATCTCGAGACACGCAAATGGACCGATCAGCAGGGACAGGATCGTTATGTGACCGAGATCATCATTGATCGGTTTGATGGAAACCTGAAGGTGCTGGCCAATGGTCGAAGCACGGGCGATGGACGTTTTGATGAAGATCGCCCGTCGCGGAGTACTGCACAGCGCCCGGCCCCTGCCACAACTTCCAGCGCGCAGGACGTGGATGACGAAATCCCGTTTTAGGTCGTTCGGTGTTCCGGGTCGTCAGCGACCCGGAGCATTGTGCCTGTTCAGGGAGAAGAAAAAGCGGTTTCTGCTGCGCCAGTTCCCGTCATGAATACTTGTGAGGCCTGTCCGACCTGATGGCGTGGGCGATCGGGAAAGCCTATCGGCCGATATTGGAACGCCGGTCGTCCGTCCACATCGGGGATGAACTGTGTCTCTCCTGTTTCTCCATCAACCTTTAAGCGGGTTCGTGAACCTTATTTTTTCGTCAGTCGCATGATGTGGGCGCAGACGGGATCCTCCACAGGGAGTATCTGGCGCCGTGAATGCCCGTTCGTCCATAGTCCCGGTAATGCGTGTGCAGTGGCGCTGGCACGTGCCGTTTGCTGCCGCGCGTAAACTGCGGCCATTCGTGCGTCCTGTATTCTTTTGCAGTTCACGCAGAATAAAAACCCTCAACGCGGATCAGCAGGACGCAATATCTCGACGGACCATACAGGGGTCGTCGTGTGTTTCCGCGCGATCATCTCAAATACTCATCGTAAATGCCGGAGCGGTCTGAAACACAACCCATGCTGTTTGTGAAGGAGTGTCTTTCATGGCTTACACGTCTTCCCCAGAGGCACAGCAAAGAGAACTTGATGAGCTTCGCAATGCCGTAAACTGCGCCGTTGTGCTGGAGAAAGCCGGGTTCCGGCTGGATCGGCAGGCCACCGCGCAGCGTTCCGCCCGTAACCTAAAATTTCGCCGTGACAGTGAGGCCATTATTGTCAATCACGATGGCAAGGGCTGGTGGGACCCCAAGGGCGACGGCAAGGGCGATGTCTTCAAGCTTGTCCAGTATCTCGATCCCTCGAAGAACCTCGGTCATGTCAGGCAGGAACTTCGCGCCCTGATCGGCAGGAGCCCGACGCTCGAAGTTGTCGAGCGTACGAAGGGAGCCGCTGACAGACCGCGGCGCGATCCCGCTGAACTGTGGAACCGTCGCGCCGCACCCGGGCAGGGGACGGCTGCATGGTGCTATCTGACGGAGATCCGTGGGTTGCCCGAGCATATTGTCGCGATTGCTGGACAGCAGGGGGCGCTGAAGGAAGGCCCGCACGGAACCGCCTGGTTCGGCCACCGGGATGCGGACGGGCAGTTCACCGGCATGGAAATGCGGGGGCCGGATTACAAGGGGTTTTCGACGGGCGGGGTTGGCAAGCGTCTCTTCGGTTTCCGGGCCGACGGGGGAGAAGAACCGGTGACGCGCCTTGTCGTCACCGAGGCGGCCATTGATGCACTGTCCTTTGCTGCACTTGATCGCTTTCCGAAGGGAACGCTCTATACCTCGACAGGGGGCGGCATGAGCCCAGAGAGCGAAGCGAACCTGAAACGGGTCATGATGCAGGTCGCCGCCCAGCCTGAAGCGCGACTGGTTGTCGCCGTTGATAACGACATGCAGGGGGATCGTTATGCCGGGAAATTCGCTGCGATGGCACAGGACGTCGGTCTCTGGTCAGGACGGATATCTCCGAAGGGGCCGGGAGAGGACTGGAATGCGGTCCTGAGGACCCGCAGGGAAGGAATGCAGGCAGGTTTCGTTCCTGGTGCGCTCTGCCGCCTGTCCGAAGTCCTGGGTTCGGGGTCGAAAGCGCAGCCGGAGACGGTTTCCCCGTCATGGCTGGGTCAGGCCGAGGCGCACGGCACGCAGCGGCCGCCGCGGGTTTCGGACGCCTCATTGCCTGCTCCGTCTGAACCTGTCGGGAAGCCTGCCGCACCACGGCCAGGTTCATCGCCGGGGCTGTCCTTGTGAACCAGCGTAAATCCTTTGGGCTCACCGGGCAGACGGCATCGCGGGCTGCAGGCTTTGTCCGGACATATGCGGGCCTGAGTGCATGCGCGAATAGCCCTGCCGCCAAGGGCGACGGATATGCGGAAATAGGTGGCGCGTCGATTGCGGGGCAACGCGCGGCCTCGATGGCTCGAGGCGGTGACTTGGCAGGCCGCATCGCCTCCTTCGCCGACGATCACGGGATGATCGTCATTTACGGCTGGCGTGCCACAGAGGTGGGCGCCGAACGGTCCTGCGCGCAGGATCATCTCACACAGGAGAAGGTCATGGGATCTGTTTCAGACTATGCAGATCGGGGGATCGCGCGTCTGGCGATGAAGGCAGACCTTTCACGGACGTTTACCCGGTCGCCCCTGGCCCAGACCATCTGGAACCGCCATCTGCGCCAGCGCCTGACGTGGGCAGCAAATGATCCCCCGATACCGCAAAGTGCAGTCCGCCTGTACGAGCGGCCGGGCTGTCCTGTCGGCCTGGTTATCGATGGACGCTGGGAACGCGGGCTTGGGAACTGGGATCTTTCCTATCCGGCGACGATCCTGCTCTCGACCGGTAAGATCACCACGACCCCGGGTTGCATGGCGGAAGGGCTGGAAGAGCTATGACCGGTAATCTTCCCGTTCCGCGTGCGCTTGCGCCAGTCCTTGATAGCCTGACGCCAGAACAGCGGCGCGCGGCAATGGCACTGGGATATGTTCTGGTTCTGGCAGGGGCAGGCACCGGCAAGACCAAAACTCTGACAGCCGGGGTCGCAACCCGCGTCGAACTGCATGGCATGGTTCCTGGCCAGATCCTCTGTGTAACCTTTACTAACAAGGCCGCCCAGGAAATGCGTAAGCGCATCGGAGACGTTCTTGGGCCGTACTCGGTACCCACATGGCTTGGAACGTTTCATGCCCTGGCTGCCCGACAGCTACGGGCCGAGCCTGAAGTGGCGCAATTGCGTAGCGGCTTTGACATTCGTGACGCCGAGGACAGTCTCGCCATTGTCCGCCGCCTGATCAGGACTGTCCCGAAGGAAAAGCTTCCCGTGCCGCAGGAAGGAGCGCCAGGAGATGCGAGACAGATTAAAAAAATGGCCGAGCGGATTGCGCGGCTGAAAGAGGATCTGATCACACCGGTGGCTGCTTTCGCGCATGTTGAAAGCCTGATCGGCAGGCGACAGTCGGCGAATCTCCATGTGGATCACGAAAGCTGGCGCTTTGTCGTCGGGTTGTATGGTCGTTACCAGGCGATCTTGCGCGAGCAGAACGCGGCGGATTTTGGTGATCTGCTGATGTGGCCGATCCTCGCGATGCTGCATGATGCGGCATACCATCGCCGGTGGTCCGCCCGTTTTACGGCCGTGATGGCGGACGAGTTTCAGGATGTGAACCGCGCCCAGTACCTGTGGCTCACGTTGCTTAGCAGGACGTCTGGTGAACTGTTCTGCGTGGGTGATGATTCCCAGAGCATCTATTCCTGGCGCGGGGCGAAAGTCGGCTTCCTGCGAAACTTCCCGCATGAGTTTCCTGATGCGAAGATGTTCAAGCTGGAGGAGAACTTCCGTTCCACCCGCCATATTCTTGATGCGTCGAATGCGGTGATTTCATTTGACCCGTCGCGGATCGAAAAGACACTGTTCACACGTCGGGGCGAGGGCTTCCCGATCGAGGTGCTGGGGTTCTCCTACGCCACCGAGGAAGCTGCGGCGATCACCCGGGAGATTGGCCGCCGCGCGGCGACCGGCGTCGCCTGGCATGACATGGCTATCATTTACCGCCAGAACAGGCTCTCCCGAACGCTGGAGGAAGCACTGCTCCACGCTCGCATTCCGTACGAGATCATCGGGGATGTGGGTTTCTATCAGCGTACTGCCGTCAAGGATGCTCTGGCCCTGCTGACGCTTTGCGCATGGCCTGATGAGCGCAGGTCGGATGAAGCTTTTCGGCGGATGGCCAACCGGCTCCCGCGGGGCCTTGGCGCCAGGGGCCCGGGGAAAATCGAGATGGAGGCTTCGGCGGGTGGTCTGTCGCTATGCGCGGCGGCTACACGGACCCGGCTGCCCCCGAGATGTGCCGTGGCGCTGCAGGGATTCGTCCAGATCCTCAGACAGATCGGATGTCGGGAAGGGGAAAGCCTTGGGGAGCGCCTTACCGGCCTGCTCAAGGCAACAGGGTATCTGGACATGCTGCGGGCTGATGATTCGGATGAAGCGGCAACCCAGCGGGAGAACCTCGCGGAACTGATCGAACTGGCCCAAGGTTTCCGGCGCGCGGAACACCTGCTGGAGCACGCGGCACTGGCAGGCGGAGCACCTGGCGAAAAAGGTCGTGATCGCGTTCAGCTCATGACCATGCACCGGTCGAAAGGACTGGAATTCCGGCACGTCTTTCTTCCTGCGTGGGAAGAGGCGATTTTCCCCGGTGCGATGTCGCGCAATCCCGAAGAGGAGCGTCGCCTTGCCTATGTGGCGCTGACCCGGGCTATGGAGCAGGCCACGATCACGTTCTGTGATTATCGCCAGGGCGGATCTTCCCGTCCGAGCCGGTTCATTGACGAAATTCCACTCGAGAACCGGGTCAGCAGCTGGAATCACGGCAGGAACGAACCACGCCAGTCTGACGGTCGTTGGAGGCAGGTTGATCAGGAACTGAATGCGCTTGGCTTGTGAATGCGGACAATGCATGCTCCGGCAGCGGCGACATGCGTTCGCGCGGCCAGGGCATTGCACCAAACAGGCTGGTTCCGTCCGACGCTTCGGTCTTAAATTGCTTTTCTTTTGGTCGAAGGACGTCTGCTTTATGGCGAAAAAGCCAGTGCCGCCGATTGAACCCGATGACTGGGATGATGACGAGGCGGGTTTCCTGCAGCCTCTGGAGCCACCGCCGCCCGTCCGGGACCCGACGGACCTCAGGCTGCATACGCGCCAGCTCGCCGACCTTCTCCGGGCCAGATTTCCCGACAGATGGGTCGGTGTGGAAATCGGCACGCTTCCGCTGCGGTGTGAGGACGACCTGTTCTCCGATTTCATCGACCTTGGAGATGGCCTCGGGGTTCGCCTCGATTATGATCCCGAGGAGCCGGAGCGGGTACTCTGGATCAGCGCCGGCAACCGTGATCATGGCGGCGAGCCGCTCGACTTTCCCCGCGACGGTGAGGCCTGTGGTGGGCGCATGCTTTCAACCGGGGAAATCGCGGAACTGCTCGATTTTCTCGACAGGGAGGCCGCTTACTGATGCCCGCTGGCATGGCAGGCAAGCCCGATGCGCCGCCATGCGTCAATCAGTGTGCCCCGCGGCACGTTGCGCTCAAGATCGTGCAGCAGGGTTTCCAACCCGGAAAGGGAAAGGGTGCAGGCGACAAGCGCAGGTGACAGGACCGCAGTTCCCGTCATCACGACGTGGCTGAAGACCTGGATGGTCGGGTCCACGAGGCGGGCCAGCGCGTAGACGGCGCGGCAATGGGCGGCATTCTGCATCACCGGGCTGTAAATTAGTCGGGGTGGGGCGTCGGGCGCCTCGCCCGCGAAACGCTGTCGCCACCGTTCATCTTCCGGGTGTCCGGTCAGTTCGCCGCCATACCGCTTTGTCTCTACGACATGGATGCCCCTCGGGCTGAGAAACAGGTGGTCAATCTGGGTCGTCCTGCCGCCACCTGCCGGCAGCATGGCGTCGTGCAGCACGGCCAGGCCGCTCCGGTCGAGCACATGGGCTACGGCGCTCTCTCCTTTCTCGCCCTGGATGGCGGCGCGAAAGGACCGCCAGACCTGCGCCTCATGGGCCGTCAGCCGGCACCTGTCGGGAGGCTTCACGCGACGACGTCGAAGTCTTACCACGCAGTTTCCCCCTGTGGTTCCATGGCCCGATAGCGTGTCCCGTATATCTGTCCGTCATGCGACTGGGGCAGGAAATACTGGGAACCGTCTATGTTCCGGGTGAGGGGCCGGGTACATGTCTGCAGCGTGGATGCGGATCACCAACAGTGCCCGCTTACCCGCCAGCCTGAACGCAGGAGACCGGACAATCGGCGGCAGGCTCGTCCAGGTCCGCAGAGGATTCAGGATCCCGCCTGAACCCGGTATTCTCGTCCCCCCATTTCTTGAGGGCCATGATGACCGGCTCCAGGGTCCGTCCCCGTGCGGTCAGGCTGTATTCCACCTTCGGGGGCACCTCGGCGTAGACCGTCCGCAGGACAAACCCGTCCTGCTCCAGTTCGCGGAGCTGCGCCGTCAGCATGCGCTGGGTGATATTGGGCAGGCGCCTGCGGATTTCGTTAAAGCGTAGGGTTCCCTCAAGCAGGTGGTAGAGGATCACCCCTTTCCATTTCCCGTCGATCAGCTGAAGCGTCGCTTCAACGGCACAGCCGGGACTGCAATCAAGTGATTTATGCCGGATACGGGCCATGACGGTATCATTTCCGATACTATGGGCGTTAAAAGTGCGTTCTTGTCCGAACCCAGCATAATGCTCACTGTTCTCCTTCATCAACACAGGAGCAGACATCATGCGCGCCGTCGGTTACCAGACGCCTCTCCCGATCGACAATCCCGCGTCCCTTCAGGATATCGATCTGCCGGAGCCTGTTCCTTCAGGGCGGGATCTCCTGGTGGAAATCAGGGCTGTGTCGGTCAATCCGGTCGATACAAAAGTCCGTCGCAGCGCCACGCCGGACGCGGGTCAATGGCGGATTCTGGGCTGGGACGCCGCCGGGATCGTTGTCGGCACCGGACCTGAAGTGACGGATTTTGCCATCGGGGATGAGGTTTTCTACGCTGGCGCGCTCGATCGCCCGGGAACCGATGCCGAATTCCACCTGGTCGACGAGCGGATTGTCGGCCGTAAGCCCCGTTCCCTGAACTGGGCTGAAGCCGCGGCCCTGCCGCTGACAGCGATCACCGCCTGGGAAATGCTGTTCGATCGCCTGGATATCCGTCGGCCAGTCCCTGGCGTGAAGCCGGCCGTGCTGATTATCGGGGGTGCGGGCGGCGTCAGCTCCATCGCCATCCAGCTGGCCCGGGTCCTGACCGATGTCACGGTCATCGCCACCGCCTCCCGGCCAGAAACGCGCGATTGGGTAAAATCCCTCGGGGCACATCATGTGGTGGATCACAGCAGGCCTCTTGCCGCGCAGGTCGCGGCCCTTCCGACCGGCGCTCCCGGCTTCGTCTTTTCCACGACACAGACCGATCGGCATATGCCAGAGATTGTCGCGCTGATCGCGCCCCAGGGGCATTTCGGCCTGATTGATGACCCGGCCGCGCTCGACGCCCTGCCGCTGAAGAAGAAAAGCCTGTCGCTGCACTGGGAGCTGATGTTCACCCGCCCGCTGTTCGGCACAGCCGATATGGGCAGACAGGGCGAGATTCTCAACGAAGTCTCACGCCTCGTGGATGACGGGCGTATTCGCACCACGCTTGGCAGGAACCTCGGCCTGATCACGGCGGCGAACCTGCGGCAGGCCCATGCCCTGATCGAGAGCGGTCAGGCAAAGGGCAAGATCGTGCTCGAAGGTTTTCCTGGCTGAAATGGAAAAGACCATGAAAGCGCTCGTCGAGACATGGTGTGGAACATGGGCGGAGAACAGGCCTCATGACTGATGAAGAGCATCTGATGACCATGAACCGTACCGGTGGACGGTTCGATCTCAACAGGATTGCCGCGGCGTTCCCGGAAACCGCGGATACGATGCTGCTGGATACCTATCTGACCGACAAACCTGAAGCCAGTATCAGGGTGTTCCGGATCTATCGGGACGTGCCGCCGCATTATCATACCCAGTGTGATGAAGTCCTCCATGTGCTTTCCGGAGAAGGGACATTCTGGATTGATGATCCGGCTGAGGAAGCGCCGTTTGTCCCCGGGCACCTGCTGGTCTTTCCGCGGCGTGCGGTGCATGCGGTGCCGCGTATCCTGCGTGATCCTGTCATTTTTCTTGCCATTGACACACCGCGCCGGGCACCGGATGACGTGGTGTTTGTCGATCCTGCCGAAGGCACGCCTTCCGGTTTCATCAAGAGTATCTGAAGGAATGTCGCGGGTCACAGACGAACGGGAGCTGTGGCCCTGCAGCGCATGGCCGCAAAACGCGGCGCAGGTACAGGGCGTCTGGATACGGTTTCCTCTCCCGAAAGGGCCGGTCCGGGAAACATCTCTGTTCAACAGGAAAAAAAGAAAATCAGGGCGGCCCCTTCGGGGTTCTCTCACTCTGGTTCGCTAAGCGGCTGCGCCGCTAACCTCACTGGAGCCCCCTGCGGGGTCTCCACGCTTTCGCGCAACGGTTCGACCGCTCGCCCTGGGGTTCTTCAGGATGAATACTTACGTAATACTTTATAAGATCGCACGTTATGAAATGGGCATAAGGAAATAAAGAGAAGAAAACCATAAGTAAACTAATGTTTACTACTAATATATTGTCTTTTTTATTGTATTTATATTCTGTCTGTACTATTATTTATTTGTGGAGAGGGAAATGGTTCCCGCCACAGACGCCCCGCCCGATGGTGACACACCGGACAGGGCTGACGCCAGACAGAAAGGTCAAGTTTCATGTCCAACGCTACCAACACAATGACCGCCGCCCTTGCTTCCGCGCAAGAGAAGAAAGCCGCCAGCAAGGCAAAATCGGGCCAGAAGGCCCCCGCCGCCCGCCGCTTCGAGGAAGCGGCCCGGCGCGCGCCTGTCATCACCATCGAGGCCGCCGAAGCCCTGATCCCCGTTCCCGACCAGATCACCAAGATCGTTTCCCATTTCGGCCTTGAGGACTTCGACGCCGACGCCCTCGCGGAAACGGCCCGGCAGGCTTTCACCGTCATCGCCCGCAGCCTCTCGCCCGTGCTGGTCGTGACCACATGGAACGGCGAGCAGAACGACAAGGGGCTGGAAATGCACCTCCAGCGCATGGCTGGCGCCGCTGTCGCGTCCGCCTTCGGGGCCGCCCAGTTCTATGACGCCAAGCGCGCGCAGGCCCGCGAACTGTCCTCACAGTTCAACGAATATCGCGAAGAGGACCGGTTGGGCGTCGACGGGCTGGAAAACAGGGCGGCCAACGCCCGCCGCTTCGCAGCCGAGCAAGGAATCAAGGCCGCCGCTCTGGTCGCATCCGCCCGCGGGGCCCTTGCCGCCTACGAGGACATGATCGGCACCCCGTGGAAGCCCTACACGGCCAGCAACGCCCGTACCATCGACCAGCGGGCCGCAGCCGCCGAGATGGACGCCCTCGGCTTCTGACCGACCCGGCCGGACCCACAGCGGGTCCGGCCACCCACGGCAAGGCACCTTTCCGCAAGGATCGACCCGCATGAGCGAATATGAATCCATGGCAGACCGCGACGAAGCCCTTGCGCTTTCGCGTGCTGCGCCCCACCACGCATGGGTCCTGACGGACCGGGACGTCTGGCATCGCAATCCTTTTTATCACGGCCCGGAAATGCCGCACCCCGAAGATGACGGCGCCCATGACTTTATTGCCGACCACGGCATCGACGCATGGCGGGAGGCGACTGAGGCCGCAAGGGCCGCAGCCATAGCCGCAGCCGAAGCGAAAGCGCGCGAGATCGCGGACGCTCCCGACCCCTGGTGGCCCGACGATCCGACGCCTTGAGAGACCACGCCGCAGGAGCCCGGAAACCGGGTTCCTGCTTCTGGTGTCCGGGGTCGCCATCGTGCTTGCAAAAAAATGCCCTGATACCAGCATGTCGCCGCGAGGCGCCCGCCTCAAGCCCGCTGCGCGCCGCGCTTCGCGCGGTGAGGACACGCCCCTTTCAGTGAACAGGGCCGCCCGGATCGCAGGGCGGTGCCCCGCGCTCCGGGCAATCCGGTTCACCTCAGGGGCATGCCCTCAGGCTTGACCCGGGCGCCTCGCAGCCCTCCCGGCGGGCAGCGGCATTCCCTGTTCCGCTCCCATGAAAAACAATGTCGGTCATGCAGCATGCCGGACTGTGGAGATGACAAACCTATTGTGTCGCCCTGCCGAACACGAAGCCAAGCTTGCCGTCATTCATGACGTAGGGCGTGCAGGTCATGCCGGGATGGACCACGTCGTAGGGTTTCAGCCATCTTGTCGAGACCCAGCCGGGACGCAATGCGAGGGTCATGCTCCGGACGTAGCCGTTCGTAGGCGGTGCGTCCGTGGCGACCGGAAGTACCGCCAGCGCGGGAGCAATGCTCGGGGCATCGTCCCGTGGTTCGCTCTGCAGTGGAACCGGATGCCGGAAATCCATCATGACCCGCTCCGGCGCATCAAGGGCCATGCATCTGTACCCGTCGAGCGCACGCATCGGGGTTCTGTGCAGCGCGAAGGCCGGATGGCTGATGCTGCAGGTGAGGGCCGCAAGGATCGCGGCCCGGTAGGAAAACCTCATGCTGGACTCCTCGTCAGCCGGTCAGGATCGAACTGGACGCGGCACTGCCCATTTTTGCTGCGACTACCGCGCGCCATTGGCCGACCGTGGTGGTTGAACTGATATTGTTCCCCGACATCGCCGTGCTCGATATGTAGGACGACATGAGGCTGCTGTCGTCGGCCGTCGCGATTTCAGCACCCGCGCTCGGGCCAAAGTTATAATAGGCCCGGGCATCAAGGGCTGTCGGGTTACTGATGCCGCTGTGCTGCAGACTGGTTGCGGCATCCTTGAGATACTGCGCCGCAGCCACCGCCTGCGTCGCCGGGTCCTGCTGACCTGCCGTGCCGCTGGTGATGGATGAGGCCAGCGAGGGGTCTGCGGCCAGTGCCTCTCCAAGGGTCTGGCTGTAGGTCCCGTTGCTCATCTGGAACGCGCCGGTGATCGTACTGCCGTTTCCGGCCGTGTAGAGGTTCTGGCAGCCGGATTCCACCACGCAGGTCGCGGCCAGTGCTGACGGATTGACGCCCAGCGCCTCGGCGTTCTGGGCTGCCGCATAGCCCCATGACTGCTGGTATAGGGTCCCGAGCGCATCGCTGTTGGACGTGCCTGCTGTCGTTGTCTGGGTGACGGTGCCGCTTCCGCTGGTGGCCTGGGCTGTGCCTGTCGTGTCCGGGGTCCAGCCACCGAGCCCCGGTTCCTGATAGGTTGCGTTGACATGTGTCGGGAGCCCGCCCGGCACGTTTACTGTCTGTGCGTGCCCGATCGGCGGCGCGACGAGGCCGCACGTTACGAGGACCACGGTCGCTTGCGTCGTGCGGCGGCATGGGAAGGGGAGCCGGATCACCTTGGCCTCCTGTTGCGAGGCGGACAGGATCGGCCAGCATCATGCGACCTGTGTCAGTACTTCGTACGGCGTTTCGGTTCCGGTCCTGAGCGTGCCCGTTGCAGACATGCTCAGGGCATCCGTCCGAGCGCAAATCCCGCTATCAGGACGATGGAGCTGTATCCCAGGATGCGAAAGGCCGTCTCCAGGTTGTACCGTCTGGTCATGGCCGTGGCCTGGCTCTCGATGGCGCCCCTTAATCCTTTCGTCATATCCGCGGTGATCGCGAGGAGTTTTTTCTCGACCAGCTTTTCGTTGATGGTGCGCAGCGTGTGCACGGCTTCAATCCCGTCGCGCAACTGCTCGCGGATGACCACGGTATCGTCGGCGAGTGCCCTGCGCTGCTGCTCTGCGATCAGCCTGGCTTCCGTGACGGAACGGATCGACGCGCGTCGTGCCTCTATGGCCAGCATGCCAATCTGGTCCAGCGTGACAATCAGCGCGGAGATCACTTCCGCTTCGGGTGCGATCGGGCGGGAAATCCACTGATTGGCAACCCGCCGCAGGTTATCGACGTGCTCGGCAAACGCACGATCCGCGTCTTCGATTTCGTTCGGCGCTGTCATCACACACCAACCCCCATAACTTCTGGCAGGCCTGCGGGCATCCACGGCAGATAATCGGGGCCAAGTGCTGCAAGAAACTTCGGCACGTCGCGCCTCAGCCACCGGCTGACGCGACACCGGTCGAAAAACGAACTTGTCGGGAAGCCGTGGACCGGCCTGTTCGCCGCAAAGTCCATGAAAGACTGCCCTCGGTCCGAGACACGCTTTATCCCGTCAAGCGCAGGAAACACCCCGTAGACAGCCCCGCGGCCAAGTGCGCCCTCGATTGCGGGATATTGGAGGATATGCCGGATTTCCTCTGAAGCATCGACGCGCCCGCTAAGCAGGGCCTCGTTAATGACAATGACGGTGTTCTTGGGAATAAAGCCCCGGTTTGCCTGCAGGTCTTCAAGATAGTCGATATCGGCATGTTCCGAGCCGATCATGAAAACCGTGACAAGATTGATCCCGAGTTCCTCAAGCTGTGCAACGAGCGGGGAGGCCTTTACCAGTTCATGAACCGCCGTCCAGCCGCCACCGATGTCAAGAATCGCGTCGTTCTGGGTTTCCACCAGCTGCTCGATCCTCTGTTCCAGCCAGGCCGCCTGTCCCTTGGCCGTTATGGTCGCAGGTTCCAGGACGTAATCACCCAGAGAGGCGATGGTATTGGACTTGTTGAGTGAATCCGTATTCCAGATTTCCGGGTGGCCTCCCTGCTGCTGGGTCAGTTCCGTGAGGACCTTGAGGAATGTCGTTTTTCCAACCCTCTGGCGTCCGATTGCCATCATGAGGGTCGGTTGCGCCTTTACGGTCTCTTTCGCCGCGGTCTTCGGTTCGCGTGCCGTCATGTTTCATTCCTGATGAAAGCCGGGTTCCTGCAACCGTCGCCGGTTTTCCAGATCCCGAATGATCTCTTCGGCCCGTGCGCGACCCCGGCGACGGATTTCTTCCTCGTCCAGGTCTGCTACTGACGCCTCGGGAATGGTCGTTGGTAATGATGCGACCTGGGATGGCTTTTTTTGGAGGGAAGCAATTTCTGCCGGCACGGCTGCTTCGGCAAGAGGTAGGCTTCCGTGTTTCCCGTCAATGATATCGGGTTTCCAGTCTTTAGACTGTCGACTGGGCAGGAGCTGCTTCTGGTTTTTTCGGACGATATCGTGGGATCGCCCGGCATGGGCACGCCGGACTCGAGCCCATGTCTTGGCGGCCGTCTTGCGGGTGATTTCCTTGTTCTCGACCGTTCCGGTTATCCCATCCTCGTGTGCGATCTCGATGAAGATATCCCAAGCGCGGATTGTCTGACGCGCTTCCGAGATGTCCTCGAAATTCTCCATCATCCAGCGGTAAAGTGGCGAGACTTTCTGTCCTTGCCGACCACGAATTTTTTCTCCGGCCACGCGTCGGATGAAACGGTTTCCGCCTGCCTGTGAGTCCATTTCCGTCACGTCGTTTCTCCTGCAGGCCGTGTCAGTGGCTGTACCAGTGTGAGGTAATCGCTGCGTGGACGTCGGGTGGCGCATTTTTGGTCCCGGTACGAACCCTTTATGAACCACCACTGGACCCATTTCAACGACGTCTTGGCACCTGCCCGGGGTGGGACCGGTACCACCTTTGGAACCGGGTCGGACCCGGCCTGATAGAGGCTCTTCATACACCATTGCACCGTTGGTGCGGGACGTTCCGTAGCGACGATCTGAGGCCGAAAAAAAGATATAAAGTAATCTTTGCGCCCTTGGGGTGAGTATAGCGATCTGATAGAATAAACCGCTTTGTGGAAAGGGAGAGGTGTTCATGCGTCCGTCTGAAGCCGTTGCCCTGCATCGTCACTCCATCATTGGACTGGCCCGGCAATGGAAACTCGATAATCCCCGGGTCTTTGGCTCCGTTGTGCATGGCCTGGATCGGGATGGAAGTGATCTGGACCTGCTGGTTGATGCGCCCGAGGGAATCACCCTTTTTGACCTGGGCGGACTGCAAAGCGATCTCGAAGATCTTCTGGGACTAGCAGTTGATCTCCGGACGCCCGAAGATCTGCCCTTAGCCTTCCGGGATGAGGTTCTGTCTGAAGCGCGTGCCTTGTGAGTCGTCATTTTCGTTTGACTGACTATCTGGGACATATGCACGAGGCAGCGACCGACGCCCGCTCCTTCGTGCAAGGCATGGCGGTCGAAGATTTTCTGAAGGATCGCAGGACCCAGCAGGCCGTTGTCATGAGCCTGCTTATCCTTGGGGAAGCGACGACCAAAGTTATGGCTGCCTACCCGGATGACGTAGCGCGTTATCCGCATATTCCGTGGAGGCAAATGCGCGGAATGCGGAACCGGATCGCGCACGGCTATTTCGAGATCAATTATGGGATTGTTTGGCGTACGGTAGAAGAGGCTTTGCCTGCCCTGATCGCTCAATTGGAGCATCTCCTGCAGAGATCATCCTGAGGATTTCATTTTGAGGGCAGGATGGTGGGCTATCTGATGAACGGCTTCGGCCGTTACGTCCGGTCCCACTAAGCGGTGTCCTCAGTCCAATATGACCTACCTGTATCATGTCAGGGCGCTGACCCGTAATCGATGCAGCCTGCGTGTCAGTCCGGGGATAAAGCAAATGTGTGACTGCATGCGATCGTAATGCGTCCTGGAACCGCAATCGTAAATTCGCGATATTTTCCAATGGTCCTCAATCAAGGATCGATCATAGGAGCGTAGTCGCCAGACCGACCTGGGGCCCCGCTTCGGCAAGACGACGATCCAGGGTACATAATGTCGCGCCATGATCCGCACAAACTGCCAGATGGAGGGCGGCTCCGGCACGCAGACCCAGAGCATACTGATCGGAAAATCTTGCCGCCGTCCGGAAGTTCTGACTGGTCACAGGCATGACACCAAAGCTTTCTGTGCGAAGACGGGTGAACATGGCCAGGCTGTTTGCTCGATCTGTGACGGTAATCTGGCCCATGCGAAGCTTGATCGACAGGGCTGAAGAAAACTCGGTGACAACCCAGTCACTGATGGAAAGATCTTCAGGTGCCTGGGCGCCAAGCCAGTCCTGCATCCGGGTTGTCTCTTCCTCATTGGTCAGAGCCGCCACAAGAACCGATGTATCGAGATAAAGACTCAATACCTTGCCTCATCACGCATCGCGCGAACAGTTTCTGCAGCAGGTTCCCTTTGCGGCGTCATAATGCTGGTAAGTGAACGAAGAGCACTCACTGCAATGGGTTTACGTACTGGCTCCGCCTTGACGAGTTGTGCGACGACCTTGCCGCGACGAAGAATACGAACGGACTCTCCTTCCTTCGCCAGATCAACCAGACGACTGAGATGGGCTTTGGCTTCCACCAGGTTGACGGTCTGCATTTCGGGCTCCGAACCATTAAACTGGTCACTTTATAGCGAAAAAATGTCGCCCTACCAAACGGAATATGCGTCTGACGATGAGAGCGATGCTCGCGGAATTCAGACGAGCAGGATGATGCTTTCCTATACGCCTGGTGGGATGCCGACCCCGTTTACAAGTCCAATCCCACGTTTCTGGCAACTCTTCGTCTCGCCCGTGCTCTGGAGATTAACCCGGCGGTTTTGGTGGAGCTGGAAGAATAGCACGCCGGCTGCCGAGAATCTGAATCTTATCCGGACAACAGGCTCTGTTCACGTAATAAGACATGGTGATCATCGTTGACCAAGTTGGGCATGGCTTCCCCATCTTTTTGGCAGGGGAAGCATTGGGTTGTCGATGTAGCAAGTGACATCTTATGACTACTGCCTAAACACGACGTTCGGACGGAGCCATTACCGCGTGAACGTCGCGGGGAATCAGTTCGTCAGACAAACCCGTGGTGTCACCTTGGTAGCGTCGACAAGTGCGGGATCCGTCTGGATGCGGCAGGTGCAGGTCGTAACCCGGGAGCACATGTTGATTTGCTGTTCCGGCCTGCGCAAAAGTCACCTTTTGCGCAGGCGCGGGCAATGAAAGATGCCTCGGGCAGAAGAAAATCAGTAAAGTCGCGTGATGCTACGTCACACTTTCCCATGTTCTGACGTGGGATGCGATGAAGATGAGCGAGACAACCGGGAGGCAAGGCACATTCCCAATCCGGGGCGACGACCTGTGGGAACGGCTGCGGGCGATTGAGGACAAATTGTCACTGATCATTGAACTCCTCTCGCCGGAAGATTCCGACGGGCCCACGCTTGATGAGATTCTCGGCCGATTGGTAACCTTGATCGCAGCCCAGAACCCGATGCTCAGACGTATTGATCTTACAACCGGCAGGTTGTTCGACATTCAGGAGGGGGGGACGCCCCGCTCCGCCCGGCCCGACGATGAGGATGGAGCCGATGCCTGATGATGACGTTCCGGAAAATCTCCGCTGAGAGCAGCGGTCGCCTGATCACTGCCTATTTCACGCAGGAACTGCCAGATCCAGAGCACGATTTCCGTACCCAGCCCGGAAAAGTGCTTGACGCGGATGGTGGCCGACTGACCAGCTATTATACCGGTCGTGATGGGCGGGCCTCGTGGCGACCGGACATGCAGCCCAAGATTGCGGCAGCTCTTGGCATTGATCCCAGAACACCACCGAAGAACGCGCAACTCAATCGTCTGTTTGAAGCAAAAAGGGCCGATAATGGCGAGGACTGGTCAAGGAACGCCCGCAAGATCAGTGCCTATGATCTGACCCTGGCACCACACAAATCGGTGACTCTCGCGGCCGAGTTCGCGCCGACCGAGGCCGAGAGGGCAACCATCTGGCACGCTATTGATCGGGCAAACGACGCCACCATGCTCTATGTCGCGCGGGAAATCGGCTTCGCGCGGCGCGGTCATGGGGGCGAAGGTGGAGCCGACCCGGGCGAGGTCGCCTGGGTGTCATTCCGGCATGATACCGCGCGCCCGACGGTCGAGGCGCGTGACGCGCGGACAGGCCAGACCTATTTGATCGACACGCCAGCAGGCGGTGATCCCCATGCCCATATCCATAACGCCCTGTTCAATGTCGTGGTCACGGAAGAGGGGCATGTGGGTTCACTCGACACGAAGCGGCTGCGATCGCGCGTTCACGAATTTGGAGCATATTTCCAGGCACAGCTCGCTGATGAACTGCGCCGGATCGGCATCGCCCAGCAATACGATGCGAATGAACAGGCGACGGTCATCTCGGCCGTGCCACAGGATATATCGGATTTCTTCAGCAAGGGACGACGCAACGTCATCAGGGCGGCCAAGGAGTACGCCGCGGCGGAAGGAACGGACTGGGCGCATATGCCGATCGAACGCAAGCGCCGCATCCTGTCCATGGCCGGCCTGGCAGCCCGGCTCGACAAGGACAAAGGCACGAGCGACCATGAGATATGGCGAGAACAGGCCAAGCGTCTTGGCTGGGAGGAAAAAAGCCTGCTTGGCACGCCAGTAGCGCCTGTGGGCACCAGGGAACAACGATACGATATTGCCTACCGTTTCGCTGCGCGCCATCTCGCGAGGGAGTTTGAAACAGCCGCCGTGATCGATCACGACAAGCTCAGAACGTATGCGGCCCGGGGCCTGATCGGCACCGGCATCGAGGGTGGGGTGAAGGACATTGATCATGTCGTGGCCCTTATTGAACAGCGTGGTCTTGAACTCGGCGGGGAACGGGTCTCGCTGATTCAGGAGATGCGCGGCGACAGGCTGAGGGTGACGAATTCCGCGCAGATCGCCATCGAGGAGAACCTCGCGATTCAGGCTGCTCGTGCATCAGGAGACCGAAGCGGGGCGCTGTCGGACCGCCAGATCACAGAAGCCATTGGACGATCGCCCCTCGACTTCGCAAGCGAGCATGGAAAGACGCAGAAGGCTGCGATTTACGCTCTCGGCAGGGGTGGTGCGCTCTCCATGCTCACCGGCGTTGCGGGCGCCGGGAAGACGGCCCTCCTGTCTCCGCTGGTTGATGCGTGGAAACATGATATGCGTTATGACACGAACGGTCGCAGGGTTCTCGGGATTGCCAATGCCTGGCGTCAGGCGGACGCATTACGTGAGGCCGGCATCTTTGACACAAGCGCGATGCTGCCCTTTCTGGCGCGGCTGGAGCGCGGTGACGTCGATGTGGACCGGAATACGGTGCTGGTGATTGACGAAGTCGGTCAGGTCGGCCCGCGCCAGATGCTTCGCCTGTTACAGTTGCAGCGCGATACTGGCTGCACGATCAAGGCGCTGGGTGACCATGAGCAGGCGCAGAATATCGAGGCAGGGGACGCCATTGAGATGCTGCGCCGGGTCCTGGATCCAGAAGATATGCCTGAGCTTCTGTCCAGTGTCCGGCAGGTATCTGCAAGAAATCGCCAGATTGCCGACATGTTTCGTGGCGCAGAGCCGGAAGAGAGCGATCTGGAAGCTCACGAGTTCAGGGGGGCTGCGGCCAACGCACATACGGACGAGGAAAATGATGACGACGTCCGTAACAGGTTCCATCTGAAGGAAGTCCGGGATGCGATCGATATGAAACGGGCGGATGGAACGATCCGTCTGGTCGGTGGCGACCATGAGGAAGTCCTGCAGGATATTGCCCGGCTGTATGTGACGCGTCGCGATACCCTGGTCGCCGAGGGTGCCGGTTTGCGGCGAGGCCGGGCCAAGACGATCAGCATGTCAGCGCTGACCAATCAGGATGCTGCCGACCTGAGTCGTGCCGTCCGTAAAATCCTGCAGGAGCGCGGCGAGATCTCGACGCATGAAATCACCGTGCAGGCTATTGATCAGCGTGGCGAAACCTATGATCTCGCGATCGCGACGGGCGACCGGCTTCGGCTGTATCGTCGGACATGGGGCAGCGTGGACGGAAAGGGCGCCACGGTCGGAAATAACGGCGATGTGGTGGAAGTTCTGGCTCATGGCGATGCAGGGCTTCGCGTCCGCACGAAGGACGGGCTTGTTGCCGATGTCGAATGGCGGCGGTTTTGTGATGCGAGGACAGGTCGGGTAATGCTGGGGTTCGGACATGCCATGACGATTGATGCCGCACAGGGGCTTACTTCAGACGAGCACATCAACGCCCTGCCGCGAGGCGTTGAACTGGCGACGGGATTTACCTCATACGTCGCGGAAAGCCGGGCGCGTGGAACCACATGGACCATGATCTCCGATGGCGCGACGTTTGAGGCGGTCCGGAACCAGAGGCCGCTCGGGGATACGACGCCCATCACCAGTGACGACCTCTGGAATCATGTCGCAAAGAAAATGGCGCATAAACCATATAAATCATTGGGCACGGATCTGGTTGCCCGAACCCGCAAGGCCCGGGATGCGAGGATCCGGGAACTGATCGCGCTTGGGCGCACGCAGGAGACACTGATGAAGTCAGGTCGCCCATATGGCAGGGAGATTATTCTGGAGACCCAGGCGCGTCTGGCCGAGCGCTTGCATAAGGCGCGTCTGGCCGAGATCGACGCCAGGCTGCAGGTCATGATCAGGAACGCACCAGCGGTCATGACGGGTGCGGAGCAGATGCTTCGGAGCCAACGGGCCGCTCAGGTGCTGGGCAGGCGTCCCCATGTGCCATCTGCGTCGCCAGGCGCCGCCAGCTAGAGCGTTCGGCTTTCTGCTGTTCTCACCCGAATTTGGATCCTGCCGACAGTGCGCCATACCGCGACAACATCTCAGATCTGACGCACGCTTTGGTCATTTGCGCAACGAAGTCGGCTGCGTATCGTTAGGCAGGCGGGGAGCAGCAGATAGCAGGTCAATGATGGACGATGTGTCTTTCCGGGGAGATCCTGATCCGTTCGACTGTTGGTTGAAAAACGAATTGCGTGCCCGGTTCAATGATGTTGTGCGTGAACCGATCCCTGAAAGTCTGCTGCGCATTATTGGCGCGACTGAAGCTTCCGGGCATGTTCACGCTTCAAGACCTTCCTGGACCGAAGAGGAAGCTGTGTCTGATTACTTGGCTGATACCGGCTCCAGATGATTTCGTATCGCAGATATGGCGTCTTGATGCTGTGCGGGCAACAGTTAATAGGATCACGGCAGAAGACAAGAAGTGTTGACGATCAGATAAAATACAGATGAGCGGGCACAGGACCCTATAGATATCAGTTCAAGAGCATACCTGTTCTGCAATCTGCCAGATCCTCGAAAACGTCGAGGACTATTCCCAGTAGCGGTGTTATATACAGGGCCAGAGTTTTTTCGTCTGTTAAGGTGATGGACAATGCCCGAAGAACAACAAAGACAGCTGGCGCTGACCGTGGAAATCATAACTGCTTATGTATCGGAAAATAAAATATCGCCGGACGAACTTATCAGGCTGATTGGGACTGTTTACAATTCATTGTCCGTCCCGACCGCTTCGAGAGTAAAAGAACAGATACCTGCCGTTCCCATCAAGCGGTCCGTATTTCCGGATTATATCATATGTCTTGAAGATGGGAAAAAGCTGAAAATGCTTAAACGGCATCTGCAGGCATCATATGGCATGACGCCTGAAGAATATCGGCGGAAATGGGGACTTCCGTCTCATTATCCTATGGTCGCTCCCAATTACACAGCACGCCGATCGGAACTTGCACGAGAGATTGGACTGGGGCGGGATATAACGTCCACTGCCACCAAATCTGGTGATGAGGGCACGACAGAGCCTGCATTGCCTGACAGGCCGCAAGGACGCCGCCGAGGTAGAAAGAAGGCCGCCCACTAAAAGGGGAACGCGCCGTCGGACTGGGCGGCGCGGCGATCTCCTGGCTTAGGAACGTAGCAATATACGAAGGCAGAACTTCTTCGCTACGCCGTAGGGTGCCGACTGCGGCTGTTCCTGTTTGACCGGACCATGATCCAGTTCGGGGCGTTACGTCGATAAATCCGGACGAAAGATGCCTTTTATACAATCCAGGTTGCGGATTGCGATCCTAAGCCTTTGCGTTATGCACCTTGTAGAAGAAGTCAGTTCTCAGTGAAAATCCATAGGCGATGACTACAAAGTTGTGCTCTCACGAGGGCAGCCTGCCTTTTCAGCTCGGACAATCCTTTTTCAGATCCCATGTCTGGTGACAGACAACTTTCTCCTTATTACGGGCGGTCCACGTGTAATCATTCAGAGAATGAACGCCTCAGCGCCTCAGAGATGGCGTTCCAAAGCCTGAATTTTTCGATCATGGGATATTCTTTCTGAATCTTGCCGCTTGGTATGAAACGAGTGTCCCGTAATGACCGGATGATGCGGTCGGCATCCATATCCGGCATTTCAACAAGCTCCTTGAGTGCCTGCCGGGCGTTATGGTGTGACCGGAGATATATGGCTTCCTCTTTCATGTGGTGCTTGATGGTCATCTCTAGTGCTGCGCTGAGATAGATAACGTGGGGGGCGAAATTGATATAGCGCCAGGCCGGTCTCGCCAGATCAGGGTTCGAGAAGTCAAGATTGGATTTTATCCCATCAGGATAGGTCTTCATGTCACGATCGAAAGAGACATGATCCGTGATCTGTCGTATCAGGGGTTTTGAAACCCTGTCCAGAATCTGGTCGTAGTTTCGCCTGCTCGTCGGGTCTCCAATGATGGTGGCTGAGATGGGAAGGATGATCTGGTCGGGGATGGCGCCGTCCCGCCTGAGAACGTCGTTTATCAGGAACCGGTGTACACGGCCGTTCCCGTCAGAAAGAGGATGGATGTAGACGAACCCGAAGGCTGCCACGGCGCTACGCATGACAGGGGACTGTCCTTCCGTCCTGTCGAGGAAAATTTTTAATCCTCCAAGCATATCCGCTACGTCTTGTGCGGGAGGCGCGAGGTAATGAACAACATTCTCGTACCTCATCGTGTATTCTCCAACGAATACCGGTGACAGCCGCAAGCCAAAATGCTCGGTTATTGTGACGTCACCGAGGATGTTGCGTTGCAAGTCGGCAAGGTCAGTATCTGTCAGGGGGACTGCCCCATGCCCTGTCCTCGTGGCGAGTACGTGGCTGAAGCGCTGGATCCGGTCAAGTTGGTGCGCCTCGCCTTCAATGGTGAAACTTGCCTTGCTTTCATGATTTGTCAGCCACACTGCGGCCCGGGCAAGCATGCTCTCGCCGAATTCCTGCACCAGTTCACCGTAACCGGCAGATACGTCCATCTCCGCAGCCGTCCTGAGTTGACTGGAAAGCGGGATAAAGGGACAAAAAAAGCGGTTCCCAGGCATGTTGTCACGGACGCGCCATCTGCTGACGTTGCTCATCTTGTCCGGAGAAGCTGTTACCTGAAAAGATGCATCCAGGGCGGAAACGTAGTTGCCGCCGAGGTCGACTGGCGGCACGAGCGTTTGTCCGGTGACGAATTCATAGAGAAACGATGCCCGTCTGGCATATTGTCCGGTCGGTGCATTGTTTATCCACTCCTGGACAAAACTTGGTCCGGTCTTCGCAAAGACGCGCGCCAGCAACTCAAGGCTGGTGGGTTCGTGTCGCAGATGAAACTGCAGATGCGCGGCTGCCGTGTCGGCCGGACGCATGTTTTCGGGATACGTCTCGATGCTGTATAAATTATGATGACTGCTCGACCGGCGACTTCCAAGCTGGCTTTTGACAGCCAGTCCGCCGAATGGCTCTGCATCATATTTCAGTGCGAGCCACATGCCGCCGATCGGGTCTGCCATTGGAATTAAATTCCTGCTGAATTGTCCAAAACCGTTTATTGATGCTTAAAATCGCATATAAACGGTGTCTTGTGTAAAAATATATATATATGAACAGCCTTAGCTGCGCGTATTGTCCAGCAACTCTGACTGCCATGTTCGAACGCAGCCAGATCCAGGCGGTCTTCATTGTCGTAAATAAGTGGGTTTGCCTTTGTCGGCCCCATATGTCTGGTGATCGAAGCTGCCCGTGCCGGAGCGACAAACATGCGATGTAATTGCCGTGTGCCGATGGGATTCATGATGTCCTGCCTGGGGAAAAGCCAGCTACCAGAATGCATCACGTCCTGCTGGCGTTCGGCCTTTACCACTCCTGCAGCAAGGACGGCAGGTCTGCCGGAAGCAGGGTGTTCCGGTATCGTGCACCCTTGTCCCGTTTGATCTGGAGTAGCCGATGCGCAAGATCAGGTGAGTGTCCGGGTGATGAAGAAGCTCAACGCCGACAGGGTGGGATCTATGGTCGATGTTGGCCTGCCCGTCTCATTCTGGGCGATCTGGAACTGGCGGACAACCTCGGCCGTTGCCGTATAAGGTGACCGGATCAGAAACTTGGAAGCTACACTTTGCGCTGTTTCTGGTGTGCCCATTTCTGTGCCCGCATTGGATCGAACTCCCGGATGTAGAAACCAGGTTCAAGCCAATCATCATCAGTTTTCGACGGCCTTCTTCAGAACAACCGTGATAATCGGACATAAAAAATGTGTGGAGAGCCGTCCATGCAGTTACGCTCGAAGCATCCCTTCGACGCGCGGGTCACGCGTGTATTCTTTCGTCACTTCGCCTTTGTGATCAATAATTCCCATTCGCTGAAGCGCCGCATGAGCAGCCTGTTTGCTCCTGGTGTTCGCAAGAGTCTGCTTTCTGATTGCTGCCAAAACAACCTGACGGGAGTTCGTCTTCATGTCTCTAATTATAATGCTGCAGACCGCAGAAGTCTCGATGTTTCATATCAGCGTCCTGGATGAAACCCGCATTTCTCATTCCATGCGCGGTGTCCAATGATGTGGTCCCGATAGGGTTCGGTTGCGTCGACAAAGTCTGGAGCCCGGTCAGGCCGGATGAAAGTCATTGTCTGGCGTGATCAGCTCAGCGTCGCTCCTTTTCTGGCGGGCGGAAAGGCTGGAATTCGGCTTTCCGTTGTTGCATCCCATGACCACCATCCGCCTCTGCCAAAAGTCATGTTGTAGTAGTTTTCCTTCCCGGCTCGTCTGGCGGTGTAGGCCTCGTCCGTGCGACCAAAAACTTCCATTGGATATCCGGCATTCCGCGCAGTGTCCCACAGGATGAAATCGGGAAAAACGAGATCCCGTTCCGCGTCGAAACGCAGTGGTTTTTCGAATGCGCGTCCCGCTGCCACGAGGGCATCGGCTACCGCCAGTTCATGACTGCTTTCGAAAGGAAGCATGCTGCGAGAGACGGTCATCAGGGCACCGGTCCTGACTTCCGCCTGGATCCAGCCCCTCCACCGGCTATTGGGCGTTCCGATGTTTCGTGCCGTCACATAGAGCAGCGCTACAACGTGCGCCTGCCGCGCCGCTTCGGGCAGGGCGAGCGTGGCTGCCGCCAGTTGGTGCGACCGGGCAAGACGGTTCCTCTCGGCTGCAGGCACTGTCAGAAAGCAGCGGTAACCGTCGCGCTGACCGTTCAGGGCCATGGTAAAATTGCCCCTGGGGTCTGGTTCCAGAGCCTCCACAAACCCGATCAGGAACAGATGGTTTTCCTGTCCTTCTGTCCTGACAATGGCATGAAAACGCCGTCCGAACTTTTCATGCCCTGGGGCAACAGGGCAGAGAAGATCGGAGATCAGTCTGCCCTGCGCCCGGATCCGGGTTCCGGCAGAGGCAATCCGACCCAGGGCAACCGTCGGTGTGCGGTGTCTGGCAAATTGCGGCAGCCATTCGGTCAGCCCCGCCCGTTCCCATAGAAGATGGAGCAGCCCGAGAGGCGTCATTCGGCGCTGTCGCGCCTGTCCGGGCCGATCTGAAGCAGGCAGCGGCGTGTCATCGACTGGCCGGGGTGGCCCCTTGCGGCGCAGGCCGATCGACAGGGTCACAGCGACATCCCCATCCTCACCCTCGCGAATTACGCTATTTACATAGCTGGCGCGCCCACTTTTCTCCGGATCAGGTTTGTAGAACGGGCATGTCTTTTCATGAAGTGGCCCTTCGTTTGGCCATACGGCGAGGTGATAACTGTGACTGTCCGCCCGGTAACGGATCTGTAGAGGCAGTGAGGCCCCGCGATGCTGGCACAGGCATCGCGCCTTGTCAGAACGCTCCGCGCTCCGGCTCTCATCATATTTTGCCTTCAGGCGGCGTTCCCAGCGCTCCGGGTCGGTGCGGCGCCATTCGAGCTGGAACCTTTCCCCGCCGGGAAGGATGATGATCGTGCCGGTCATGCCGAGGTTTTTTCTCGCAATATCCTGATCTGGGCGAGGATTTCCTTCTCGGTCATCCCGGTGCCAGCCGCGCCCTCCTTCGGTGCGCCTTTTGTCATCGCGTCCCTGACACCCAATATAAGCAGTGCCTGATGCCGGGCTACACCAGGCTGCCGGTCCACGCGGCGTTCAATGGCCTCCAGGCGTCCAAGCAGGTGACCGTCGATGGGAGGTATGGTGCGGGGCTGTGTCTGAAAACCGGGTTTCGGGGTGGAGGCAGCATCACGCAGCATATAGGAGAACGGTGTCAGCATGTCTGTTCTGGCTGCGTGTTCGTTCCCTTCATCGTCATTGGCGGTCGCAACCCGGCATGGTGCGGCGGCGACTGCTGCACCAATCTGTGCAAAATTGCGCAGGATGTCTTGAGAACCTGAACCGAGGCGGTCGACTGCTTCCTCGAGTGCGCGAACATCCGGTTCGTCGTGTACCGTGGTCAGTTCAGACTGAAACAGGCCGCCTTCGATCGTCGCGAGGAGGGCGAGCAACTGCTGGTCCGGGGGCACCCGATTCAGGTCCAGCGGCGCTGCAAGCATGACCGGCTGGGCCATGCGGATCGCGCCTGACCGCCCATTGACGGCGGCAAAGAACGTCTTCGAATGGACGATGCGACCGGCATACATCGTTATGGCCTCGCCCTCGATGAGCGACTGAAGGTCTGCCCAGGGAATACGAGCGACTTCCCGGACTTCGGCACCCCGTCCTTCCCGGTAACTTCCCGCGGAGTTGCCTTCAAAATGCGTGGCCTGACTGACCTCGATCCGATCGGACTGCTTTTCGATCCACTCGCGCGTGCGCATGGCATCCTGCAGGCGCATGGCGTGGGTAAGGTTGGCGTTGCCGAGCAGGGTAAAGGCTTTGTCGCCGATGCGTGTCGTGAGACCCGGAAGATCCTGAAACCCCAGCCAGAACATGCAGTTCAGGCCGCGTCCCATGGCCAGCTGCCGGTCCATGCCGTCCGTGACGTAGGCGGAGAGTTCATCGTAGAAAAAATGGAACGGCGCGTCGCCGCTGCCTGCCTTGAGCTTGAAGACCTGCTCGGCGGGGCCGTCGAGGCGGGCGCCAAGAAGCTGGGCCATGACGCCGCGACCGGCCGCGACCACGATCTTGCCCAGTCCGGCCAGCGTATCCGAGGAATTCTCCAGCGCGGGCAGCGTGACGACGAGAATGCGGCGGTTCAGCACCACATCGCGCATATCGATGTCGGGCGTCTGGGCGCGGAAGATATGCCCGAGACTGACGCCAAGCTGCGTGAAGACTCGGGTGAAATACATCTTGGCGTAGCCATGCTGCTCGCTCGGTTTGTTTTCTTTCTGCTCATTCCACGCCAGCGAGGAATCATACCCCGGCAGTTCGCCCAGATAGGCCTGGGCTGGATAGAGGATATCGTCGGGAATTTCGGGAACGCTGATCTCGATGGGGTGATCGGAGCCGGGATTGCGGATCAGGAATACGCGATGCCGGGCCAGCGTGCCGATCCAGCGCAGTTCCATGGCGTAGCGCATGGTCTCGATGTTGATCGGCACGCCGTGGGTGTCGCGCATCCAGGTCAGCACTGGCGCGATCGTGCCGGCAAGGCCGACAGCACGGTCCCGAAAGACGCCGTTGGCGTCGTTGCTCGACGGCTCACCAAGCTGGCTGACCAGCATTTCACGGATGGCGTCGGCATTGCCGGTCGCAAACGGATTGAACGTATTGGACTGGCGGATGCCGCTTGCGGTCAGAAAATTGAGATTGAGCACCTGGTCGTCCAGCCCGAAGCGGCGGGCGAGCGCCAGTACATCGCCGTGGACCGTGTTGTCACCCTTGCCGTCGATCAGGATGAACCCAGATCCATGCGCGAGAGGATTGGCCAGCAGGGAGATGGCGGATGTCGTTTTGCCTGCACCCGTTGTGCCGGGCACGGCGGCGTGCTGGCGTCCCGCGTCGGATGAAAGCCAGAGTTGCTGGCCGGTCAGTCCGTCCGTTCCAAGATATATGATGCCTGCCGCCGCCCGCGGCCGACGGGTTTTGGGATCAAGATCGTGTTTATCCTTCAGTCCGCAATACCTGGGCAGATGAAAAGGCAACACGGGTTGGCGGGTCATGACCCAGAGCGTCAGGCAGAGGGCGAGGGGAAAGGTGATCCCGACGATCGCGGGAGCCAGCACGCTGAGCCCTGCCAGCATCATGAGAGCAAACCCGGAACTGCTGGATTGCAACTCTTCGGCGATCCGGACCGTGAAGGGACGCGTATCGCGATAGGTAGCGCCGTGTTTCAGTTGCTGGTGGACCTGCGGTCCGCCGATCTCGCGCTTCACCATGCCTCAGTCTTCCAGCCCAAAAGGAGATTTTCCCGTGCCGATCGTATGCGGTACGGGCGCTGTTGGTGCCGTGGGGGAAACCGGCGCCGTCGGCGCTGTCTGCGCGCCACCTGGGGGGTGCGGATAAATGACGACGGGCCGCTGCGTCATGATGCGTCGTGCGGCATCAATTTCCGCGCTCGCCGGGTGACCGTCGGGATTGCCGACCACATTCCCGTCGACCGGCATGTGCTCGCCCGGGACATAGGTTGAGCGGACCCCTGGCGCGCCTTCGTCCGTCATGGGCGCGCCGGAGAGTGGGGGTAGAATTGCAGGCGGCCGTAGCATGCCAGCGGGCCCCGTGTCGGGAACAGTGCGGTCGGAAACCATGGCCTGACGTGTGCCGATGATCAGGATGGCGGCCAGTCCTCCAGCGATGAGCGCGGGCAACGCTTTTTTCAGGCGCCAGTGCCGTGATGCTTCCGGTGCCGGTAAAGTCGGGACCGCGCTGCTCGTCTCCATCTGCCCGAAATCAGATCCGAGATGGAGATGGAGGGGCTGTAAGCCTGTCCCGTCGAGTTCAATGGTGATGGGAGTCCGGCCATCAGCGTGCAGGATGATACGGGTCATGGGAAGATCCTTGTGCTTCGGGCATCGGGCGCAGGATGGCGAGTGCGTTCTCAACCGCAGGGATGTAGATCGGACGCTGGTAGCGTCGTTCTTCGCTCCAGTGCGCACGTGCGCCGGCGGCCTCGATGCGGGGATTGGGATGAAGGTCTTCGGCCGGGATCTCAGCAGGAAAGCCGAGTGAGTGCAGCGCGTACCACAATGATCGGTCGATGAGCTTCACGATGGCGAATGAGGAGGGGGCGAGCACGCCCGCCTGACGCCGGGCTTCGTGCAGCAGGGTCATGAGCGCGGTCACGCTCCATCCGCTGCGCTCGCAGACCGTATCGATACAGTTTGTGATTTCCTTGTCCTGCAGGGCAGAGCGGGCGCTGCGCATAACGGACTCTGGCACCGTGAGCGGCGCCAGCGGACCATGCGGACCATCAAGGCCAGCGTCGGCCAGACCGGCAGAGAGTTCACCAAGCAGGGCGAGGGCTTCCCGGCGCCTCTGGAGGTAGTGCATCGCAAAGGCAACGAGAAGCACCTGTTCGACAGGGGATGCGGCGTGGATGCTGGACCAGTGGCGGCCCAACTGGCGCGTGAATGCCTCGAGCGCGCCGGTTTCACTGTAGCGGTCCTGTGCATCGACAGCGAAGCGCGCGCCCCATTCGGCACGTGTCAGGGCCGGGTCCGCGGGCAGGGGAGTACCATCCGTAGGCGTTACAAGCCTGTCCAGTCGACGTCGGACGAAGCCTTTCAGTGTTGGAAACATTTCTGCCTGGACCGCGATCAGACCTTCCAGATCGAGCGCTTTTGCAAATCGGCCGGGGGCAGCACGCCACATGCATAACCCGCCCATGAGGGCAATCACGATGGCCACCGGCCATTTCAGGGCATTGCCCAGGATCGCAAGGCCATAATAAAGCTGGATCGCCCGCACCAGGTCCGGTCGATATTGCGCGGCCTGCAACTGGAAGCGCAGGCGCATCAGGTCGGGATTAGACGTATGCAGCAGGTTGATCTGCCCCAGCAGGGCCCGCAGATAGAAGGCCGTGATCTGCGTATGCCACAGGCTCCAGGCCATGTAGCTGAACAGCAGGACCCCGACGATGATGATGATCGAGGAAAAGAGCAGATAGTCATCGCTGGATGACCATGGGACGCGGCTCGTGCTCATGAGCGATTTCCCCTGCGGTTTCTGGCCATCATCGTGAGGGCGATATCGTAGAAACGCCGGAGATAGGCATTGCCATGGCGTGGGGTATGAGAGTGATAGAATGCCACGGCCTGCCAGAGGTCGCCGTGTGCTTCGTGCATCGCCTGACCAAGGATCCAGGCGCCTGCCTCGATATTGGCGCACGAACTGTCGCGCAGCGCCGCATATGTTTGCGCGGGCGTGCTGTGCCATCGCCTCGCGATGCGATCGACCCATGTCGTGTTGACCTGCATCGGCCCGAGATCCGCCGTGCCGTTACTGTTCGGGCTGACCATTCCGGGACGGCCTGCCTCGACATAGAGGAGGACGAGCAGCACGCCACGGGGCACACCGGAGATTTTTGCCGAAGCCTCCAGACAGGCTGCAATCTGGCGGCCATCTTCTTGGATGCTCGCGGCGCGGGCGGTCGTGCTGGCGGCAAAAAGGGGAAATACCCCGAGTGCCGCCAGAGCGAGGCGGGGGATCATGTCGCCCCCTGCAGGGTCGGCGCGACATCAGCGATCCGGCCATGGGCTTCGCCCCAGAAGTCGATCAGATGATTGAGGACCAGCGCGTCGTCCATCTCCGCAAGCCTCATCGTGACATCGATCAGACATAACATCACGACCGTAAATGAACCGGCGCGCACCTTGCGGACGGCATAGCCGAGCGCGCTGTCGGGCGTCCTGCTGACATCAAGGGCAAAGCCCGTCCCTGTCAGTTCCAGCCACAGGGCTTCGGCGCTGATCAGGAAAACCGGCAGATAGGCTTCAGGGTGCGCCGCGTCAGCCGGTGGTACGACCACCCTTTTTCCGGTGCCACGGTCCAGCAGCTCAATCGGCTTGCCGATTTCGGCCAGAAGCCGTGTCTGCGCGGCACTGATCGCCGCCAGATCGATCGTGCTCATGAGAACCGCCTCCTTTGCCATGTCGGCAGGGCGGTGCGGACCGGCCCGATGAGGAAGCGTCGCATGGAGCGTATCGCGGCCGGCAGCGTCAGCCCGAAAAACGAGATCGTGCCGAAAAACACCACGCCGAAGACCCCGATCAGCAGGGTGGTGAGGCTCCAGTGTGTCACGGAGATCAGAATGGGAAAGCAACTGCGGGCATCGAGAATGAAAACCCGGACAGGATAGGCCGTTGCACGCCACATCACGCGTCTCTCCTTTCTTCCGCCAGAGCGGTGTCTTCGGTGATCAGATCGGCATCGAGCAGTTTGCGGATGGCCTTTCCGAAAGACTGGCCCTGCGCCTCGACCGCGTCGGCCACTACGTCGGGCCAGTCCGTCGGCTCGGTCCGGGTGAGCTTGCGGCGCAGATCACGATCGAAAGTGAGGAATTCGCGGATCGCAACACGCCCGCCGCCCTTGCGGGGTACAAGGCGCTGGTTGATGCAGAACCGAAGCGCCTGAGCGAGGGCCGAGACGAGGTTGTCACGTTCCGAGGGCGGACAGAGCGCGATCGCGCGCTGGATCATGAGGGAGACGCTGTCTGCATGCAGCGTCGTGCCCAGGATACCGCCCATCATGGCAATATTGATGGCTGCATTCATGGTCTCGCCGTCCCGACATTCCGTGATGATGCCATCGCTCATCTCGCGGCGTGTCAGGCTGCGGGTGAACGTGGGAAAAGTCAGGGTAGGAGGGCGGATCTCCGTCTGGCTGATCCGCGAGCCTGAAGGCGGTCGCAGGTCGTCCAGCAGGAACTCGATGGGCTCCTCGCCAGTTGCCATGTCGCAATACACGGTCGGGTCCATGAGTTTTTCGATGGCGAGCCCGAATTGCAACGTGGTCTTTCCGGAACCGGTTGCCCCACCAAACAGCACCATGCCGCTTTTGAGCCTGTTCGTGTCCCGGATTTCCTGTTCGACCATCTGCTGGTCAAGGCTTGCGGGGCGGGCGGGGATCGGACGCATGACGATGTGGACGCCGCTGCCCCGCTTGACCGAAATGGGTGAAAGATTGATCCGGAAACGGAGATTGACCTTGCGGTCCAGTGCCACGCTGTAGGCTGTATCGAGGATATGGCCGACACCAAGCATGGCCATCCCGTCAGAGGCATAGACATGGCCGACGATATCCGCCAGCGCGAGGGAGTCCGTCGCTTTGCATGTGGCATAGCGGATCACGCCGTGCACCTTGATCGTGACCGGATGGCCGGTCTTGATGTCGATGCGCGAGGCGCCGAGGCCATGCGCCCAACGAAGGAGGGAGTCCAGCCCCGGCGCGTTACGCCGTCGCTCCTCGACCCAGGCAAACGCTTTCCTGCCTTCATCCGGCCAGGGTTCGTCGGTCGTGACGGGGGTGATGATATTCATCGGCAATGCTCCGGATAACCGTAATCGCTTCCGCGACGGATGTGGCTCTGAAGCCCGGGCTGGCTCGCGATCCGGATCGTGCGGTCGTTGAGGTGGAGGGTGTCTCCTCCCCCCACCGCATCCTTATGCTCAAACACGACGCGCGGTTCTTCAACGCGCCCGGCGTTCAGCAGCACCCGGTAGCGGGCCATGCCGGTAATGTCGCGCTGCAGGCGCGACAGATCGGAGAGGAAGATCTCGGTTTCCTGCTTTTCTCCATCTGCCCAGCCTTCAGCTACCCACTGGTTCCAGTGTGACACTTCCGCCTTTGTGCGAGGCAGGGCCGCGGCTACCGGATGATGCGGTTTGCCCCATGTCCGGACGAGATACGTGCGCCAGTCCGGGGGCGCGGATGTCAGTTGTGCCTCCCGGGTGATCTCGAAAACACATTCTGTCTCGTGCGCCACCTGACCGGTGTCATTGAGTGCAAAGGCCATCTGTGCCTCGGTGACGATGGGGGGCTGCATGAGGGTCTGGCCACTCCCGATCGGAAGCACGATCGACCGGAAATCATAAGTGGCGTCGAGTGTCTCCTCATGGCGCCGCAGCATCTCGTTGATGGCGAATGCCCGGGCTGCCAGACCGCCCTGCGCGCCGTAAATATGCGCGGCTTCCCGAAGCTGGACGCTTCGACCGGGTTTCAGGTCATCGCCATGCTCGTCATTGGGGCGGGTGTTCTCAAGGGCCTCAAGAGAGGGCGGCGCTTCGCCGCCGACCACCTCGTCGAGCGTTGACGCCCCTGTCACCGGTTTATTGATGGGATTGGCAAGGGCGGGGTCAGCCCCGTCCACCTGATCCGCACCCGGTTGGGGCGGCTGTGGCTCCGGGACCAATGTGCCGCTGCGGGCCGGTGGTGGGGATGGAGACGATGTCGGTAGCCGGACGTGCTGCCCCCCCTCAATGACAACCTTCCCCGTGGAGACAGAAGCCGCATGGGTCGGGCTGCCTGCGGCCGTCACGACGATGGCCGAAGATAGAAAGAGCGCCATCTTACGCATGCCATGCCACCGTTATCGCGTGGTGAAGCGGGTCTACCGAGACCATGGCCTGATCTCCGGCCTGATCGCCCAATGTCCGAAGGATATCCACCACAGCGGCAACGCTGTTGGTCGCGACGCGCATTGCTCGGGGATGGCCGGTGACAGTCACGCTATAGCCAATTTCCTGGCCGAGTTTTGCGACGGCCTTGCCCAGCGGGCCGTCCCACACGAACCAGATCCGGCGGGTCAGGTCATCGGGGAGCGGGGGTTGGTTGGTAGATGCAACGACCGGAGACGGGCGGATGCTGCCAAGTTCCCGAAGATCAGTCGTGGTCTCTGCTATTGACCGCTGCAAGGCCAGTTCAGGATTGGCCATGCCGGTCGTCGCAATGGGAGAAGGTGACGACAGGCTCTGCGCACAGGCGTTGAGCGCCATGGGCAAAAGAAAAATGAGCAGAGAATGTTTCATGAGCTTCTCCGGATAATGGGAGCAGCTTCGAAGATCATCTTGCGACTGCTACAGCAAAAATTGGCTGCGTTGCTTTTTATTTCATGCAGGCCCCGAGAGCAGATTTGGGTCTTCTTTGGAATTTGCTTTCGCTAAATTGACCCGCAGGGTCATGGCAGGCGCTTAGTACGACTTGATATATCCTAATTATTCCCTATTATGGGATCAATTGGAGACGCACATGATAGAAATCCAGCCCGTTACCCCACGCGAAGCGCAGTTTCTAATCGGTATGTCAGAAAAGGATATCAACCGGGCGATTGATCGTGGGGAAGTAGAGAAGATCAGCGAGCCGGAAGAGGGCATGCCGGTTCACGGTGTGGAGAAAGGGCGTAGGCGGGTACGAAAGATCGGCCTCTCGGAGTTGTTGTTTCTGGCGCTTGAAAAGCAGATGCATGCGGATCTAACTCCGATGGGGCGTCGGAAGCTATATCAGGCCTTCAAAAAAAATGAAGCAAAAGCCAGAACCGTAAGCTTTGGTCCTTTTAAAGCCAATATTACCGAAATTCAGCGTAACTTTCTATCCAAATACAAGAAACTCCTCGATGCCAAGAAAAATATATTAGAGGAGGATGGGACTGATCCTGTTATCAAGGGAACGGATATATCTGCTTATCGTGTTGCTGCCCTCGCACAGGGACAGACAATCAAGGAGATCAAAGCGGACTATCCGACCCTGACCGAGGAACAGATTGAATCTGCTATTGCTTACACGGAGGCTTATCCCAAACCTGGGCGTCCATATCCGGTCCGTAGTTTCCGGCGGGCGGCTGGTGCATTGGCCGAGATGGGTATTTTTGATGCCATAGAGACTGGAACTGAATCGGCAAAAGAATGATATTACTTCCCAGTGATCTGGACACCGATGGTCTCGGCTAACTCGACTAGAGCCGCATAAGTGTCTTCATTTTCCACGATATCGACCGAAGGTGCAATACTGCTCAATGGATCTGGTGGCAAGCGATCTCCAAATAGGATGATAGCGCGCGCACGGTCGTCCTGACGCGACACCCACTCTAAACCTTGAACGTCTGGGCACTGAGCGTGAATGGCTTCGGCCCACTTGCGCGTTTGAGGATATATATCCTTATCAGTCTCAATGAGATCAACACGTGGAATACCGAGCTTGCGCAAGGCTGTGCTGCTAAGATCTGCAAGCGTGAGGTCAGTCGAGGACTGAAGTTGTGAATATTGATGGTTCTTTAGCTTTCGCTTTGCAACGGTCTTCAGTCCTGGCTCATGGGGAACATCATGGAAGACGGTCTCCATGGCTGCACATTCTAACGTCGTGCCGCCATAAATGGTCGGAATGGATATACCATTTGCATCAATGATCGGGCTAAATCGGGCATTTCCTTGGGGACCAGGATTGAACGTATTTGCTCCGTAAGTCTCAGGATGGATGCGGTGGATTGTCTTGTCTGCCGACCAAATCGTTTTTTTTACGAGAGCATTAAGGTCTGGAGGGGGACGCGCGATTGTGCGGGACGTTGTTGTGACGGCGACAGGCGGGGTCGACGGTGACTCTGTCGTCTTCGGTTTTGCGCGAGATGTGGATATCTTCGTTGTACCGGAATGCGCGGTGCTACGAGACTTTGGCTGAGTTGGCCGCCTCGGTTTAACCATGGAGCACACCTGCAATTTCGTCTTCTGCTGCCGCTAAGACGCGCTCTGGCGCACTTTTAAGTAAATCCTTAGGAGCCGTGCCGCCAAGAAAGCTGTTTGCTGACGCAAACCAGATTGCAATGTCCCATGCATCCAGTTTGCCTTTGAACACCTTTAGAATTGGGACAAGTCCCTTGATTGGGCGGTATTGCATGTCGCGGTCGAGTGCATACGCCGGATACAGATCATTCCCGTCATGTCGCAAAGCAAAAACTTTTCCTTCGCGTTTCCATTTGTTTGGCTGGGCGCTGGCATTTTGGCCTTTGAAACCTGCAATTTCAGATAGTCGAACAGCGCTGATCCACTCTGCGCTCTCAAGAACCGTTTGCCGAGCATCTGCGTTCATGCGTGCCTCAGTAATGAGGTGCTCGGGAGGAGACGCAGCCGGAACAAGTGCATCAACAAGCTTCTTGAGGGTCGCTGTTTTATGAATGGCAAGCCGATCAATGATCAGGGGAGCAATAAGCCGAACGGCCTCTGCAAATGCCGATGCGGTGCTTTTATTGGCATGTGCAAGTTGAAACACAACGAATTGATTGTTGTCTGTATCCTGCAGACTTTCGCGAATTTCACGAACAGAGCCAGTTATCGGCTTAATGCCGGTGTTCGTGATTTCTCGATTTGGGACTGCGACCATGATTCCCTCCTGGGATATGATGGATAGATATATATATAGATATCCTACCTAGTCAATGATGGTGCGTGGCGGTGATCGTTCCGCGACGGGTGATGCAGCAGGCGAGGCCTAACACCACTTGTGAGGTGGCGAGTTCGAAGTCGATTGAGGCACGCGTAAGGGCTTCGGGCAATATGGGAACGAACGGGGCCTGGGGCAGCATTGAAGGCAAATTTGGTGCCTTGAAGACCGATGCTGCGCCGGGAGCAGGGTGGCGGATCTGCGCTCTTTTTTATACGCACCTGCACTATGGTGGGGAGTGCGGACACAGTTTTCTACGCGAGGAGCCGACTGCTGGTAGGAACGGTGCCGTAAAAGGCGGGTGCCAGAGTTCGCAGAAGGTCACATATGACGGTATAAGGCGTGTTGTATGTCAAATATGAATTATAGTCATGGGCTCACCCAAATCTCGCTTGGCTCTTGAACAACTTGGCCATGACCTTCGTGGCGCGCGCCTTCGGCGCGGCATGGCGATAGCCGATCTGGCCGTTCGTACCGGCACGTCAGCAAGTTCTGTCGCGCGCCTGGAAAAGGGAGATTCCGGTGTTGAGATCGGCACTCTGGCCGACGTGCTTGGTCTTCTGGACCGGCTGGCCGACCTGATTGATATCCGCAAGGACGATCTGGGACTGGCGTTGGCTGCTGAACGTCAGCCTCGTCGAGGCCGAACTTCCGCGACCACGTTACGCAGGCAGCAGGACAAGGATAAGGCCGCGCATGGGAGAACGGATGTTATTGATCTGGACGGTGCTTCGTTCTGATGCCTGATTTCAGCGCCCATGTCGTTCTTGGCGACAGCCTGACTCCCGTGGGTCAACTGCGTTTCACGCAGGCAGGTCCGCGGCAGTTTTCGACCTTCACCTATGATCCGGCCTGGGTCGAGAATTCTCGGGCCTTTGCCATCCAGCCAACCTTTCCCCTTGGCTCTGGGCCGTTTCATGCGGCTGGCCAGCCAGGGAACGTGCGCGATGCCCTCGCGGGTGTCTTTGCTGATGCCGCGCCCGACAGTTGGGGGCGCAGGCTTCTCGAGCGTGCCTACGGCAATGGGCTTTCCGAGTTTGAATATCTCACACTGTCGGATGACGTATGTCGGCAGGGTGCGCTTCGTTTCGCCGATGATAACGGAGAAATCATTCGTCGCGGCGCCGATGACACCATACCGCGTCTGGTCGATCTTGCCGCTATTACGGCTATTGCGCGGGCATATGAACAGGGCAAGGACGTATCCGCAAGGGATATGCAGGCGCTTGCTGGTGCGGGTGGGGCGCGACCGAAGGCCAATGTTCGGGACGGCGATGTGCTCTGGCTTGCAAAATTTACCTCGGTTCACGACCAGTGGCCAATAGAACGTATTGAAGTTGCCACGCTTCGTCTGGCAAGGGCATGCGGAATCCGGACGCCAGAGGTCAGGCTGGAACTGGCTGAAACGCCGTTTCCTGTGGCTCTGATCCAGCGGTTTGATCGGCGTGGGCCTGGCCGGATTCCTTATATTTCGGCGAGGACTGCTCTGGGGAAAACCGGAACGGAACTTGGTTCCTATACGGAGATTGTCGATTTTATCCGGACCTATGCCGCCGATCCCCAGGCAGAGTTCCGCGAACTCTTCCTGCGTCTGGTTTATACCATTCTCGTGTCAAATAAGGACGATCATCTGAAAAATCATGGATTTCTCTATGTGGGCGCTGGACACTGGCGGTTATCCCCCGTTTTCGATGTGAATCCAGCACCCGACCGTAACCCGCATCTGGAAACGGCGATACTGGAGGGCGGTCCGCATGATCGGTCCATCCGTCTGGCACTGGAGGCGTGTGAATTCTTCGAAATTACCCCTGCTGAGGCCCGGCAGATGATCCGCGTGACAGCGCGGCGAATTTCGGATGAGTGGAGGCCTGTTCTGCGAGAGGTTGGTGTTTCCGGGGCGATGGCGCGTCATTATGAAGCCGCCTTCATAAACGATCAGATCGGGATCGCGCTAACGATCTGATAGTCACATATGACTGATAATATCGTATAATATACCAGATACGACACATAAATTTGTCGAATCTATCCCTGCCAGACGTCGCCGCGCTATTGATCGAACAGCATGGTCAACATCATTGTGTCCGCAATGATCGGGATGTGAGGCCGTCAGGAAAATATCGGTCACCTTCTACCCAATGGTAAATTCGAGTTCCGATTGTTCATCAATGGCGCGCAGGGTTTCATACAATCCTGCGGCCACGCCTCTACCTTCCACGATCTCATCCGCCAGTTCATCCAGAACGCCGGCAAACGCTTCATCGGTCGCGAGACCGAAAACATTCATGCGCTCGCTTTTTCTGCGTTCGATCTCGCTGTTTGCTGTTCCCGAGGGAAATACGGTGGCGAGCATCCGCAGGGCTCGAGCAAAGTGGATCCGTTTGTAAAGGCGCGAACGGAGCGCCGTGTCGCCAGGCGTCGTCGAGAAAGACCAGAGTTCGATTGGCCCCAGGACGTTCACCAGAAGCTGTTCATACTTTGCTTCTCCGGCCGACATGTCCACGAAGAATGGCGCACCATTCTTTCCCGGTCCCGGCAGTGCGTTGCGGATCACATAGGCGCTGGCATCGGACAGCTTAAAGCGTCGGATAAGGCTGTCTGCCGTCTCCTGATCACCGCATTTGAGGACCCATCGGGCGGTTGATATCTTGTAAAGGTCCTCGCTGAAATCGGTATGGTTCTGTGAAATGAAGGCGAGTTGGACGTTGTGCTTGCGCCCCTCGCGGCCGTCGCGGACAGCCTGCTTGTCTACCTGGGGCGCTGGTTCGGTACGGTGCCACTCATCGAAGTCGACACGCTTCGTCGTTTCATACATCTCAGTGAAGCGGGCGAGATGATAGTCCCGCATGGACGGGGGCATATGCGGGTCGTCGGCATAATCGGGATGGAGAAAGAAATTCCGGGCCAGGATATGGCGGCCAAGCATATACATGAGCGCTGTCTGGCGGTTGGCCGCGGGAGAGCCGGATGGTGCCACCTCGGCAAGATCGAGAACGATCACGCGCGCGTCCCCCATATCCAGCCTTGTCGGGGACGCCAGCATGGGAAAATTCTTGATCACGTTCATGATGTAGCGATCAAACGTGTCGATCAGGCTTTCTCCAGTTTCCAGGGTGATCTTGGAATAGCGTTTTTCGATTTCCGGGCTGCGGGCCGCAATCAGCAGATCCTGCAGGACCGGTACTGCATGGCGCTGGGCAAAACCTGCAAGGCGGTATTCCCTGAGATTGACAAGGGCATCGACGACATCCCGCCACCATGTCGGATCGTCCTCTCCCGCATGGTGGGGCAGGCTGATGCCCAGCGATGTTATTGCGGCATCGACGTCGGGCTCGATCCCCGGAGTGTAGATTTTGGGCGTGCCCCCCTGCACCCCGGTACAGAGGCGGTAGGCTTCATCAATCACGTCCTCTACCAGATGGTCCATGCCCTCCCACGGCCTGCCATCCAGCGGCGTAGCAAGGAGCGAGATGAAATTCTGCAGGAAAACGCGCTCGAGTGGCAGAGGATATTCCAGTCCGACCTGGGTATCGAAGACATTGACCTCGAAGCCCGGGATTGCCTGCATCTTGACGTAAACCGCCTCGTGCTGGCGTTCGGGGCCAAGCGCGTTGCGCAGCATCTCGATCAGTCCGCGCGAGGACGGCCCGATATCGAGCTTGCCGATATAGGGGAGCTTCGTGCCGTGGCTGCTGATCGCGGCGCTGCTGAGGATCAAGCCCAGCAGAATGGTATTGGCCAGAACGGATTTTCCGCCGCCAGGCGGGGCTACGATAATGTCTACGACGGATGGGCGTAGCCCGCCCCCGGTCGGATCATAGGGCCAGATTGAACCATCGGGCTTGCGGAAGAGAATGGATCCCCTCTGCCACGGTGACGCACTGCGTGCCCACGGCATCATGGAGAACGCGTCACCGACAAGAGCGAGCGATGAGGTCGCAGTCGAACCGAGCGCCAGGGCAGGGACAGAACCCATGGCCGCCTCCAGCGGATCGCCAGAGATCCGCGTTGTCTTGCTGTTGCCCCACGCATCAATCGCCTGGGAGAGGTCCGACGCCTGCCGTCGCAGCTTCGCCTCTGCTCCAACCGGAGCCCAGGTTGTGGCGGTCATGCGCATCCGCACGGAATTATGGTTGTTTTTCTGGCGCTCCAGCTTGAGTGCGGCAAACGCCCGTCGAATGTCGCTATTTCCGGGGAACATCGCCAGAAACCCGGCTCCGGCTTCCTTGAAGCCGAAGGCGGCGCGGCCACCGCCCTCCAGGATCATGGCGCTGCGCCATGGCAGTCTCTTGCGGCCAAGCACGCTGGAGAGTTCGGAGAACGGGCGCGGATCCTCTGGGCCAATCGTCATGTCGACCGGGGCGTATGTATAATCCCCCACGGTCACGAGCTGTCCGCCTTTCGTTTCGGCGTCGGCATTGAAGATCTGGTCCCGGATCGCCGGCCAGAGCAGGCCCTGCGGATGTGGCTGCGGGTCATCCAGATCGTCGGGAAGCCGTGGCATGACCCGGTCACCCAGCAGGGTCGGTTTCCAGACGGAGCCCGCCGTTTCACGGTAGGTTGCCTCGCGCGCGACCTGCAATGCCTGATGTGGACCGAGAAATTCGCAGGAAATATCGACCCCCTGCAAGGCCGCCTGAACGCGCGAAATGAACGATTCATGGCGGGCCGCCATGATATCGGAGCGCAGGGCAAAACGTTGGGTATTGCCCACGCGGGGAAACTGGGAGGCAAGGGTCCTGCGCTCCTCTGCCACCTGTTTGCGGTCCTCACGTGTCAGCACGCTGGGCCGGGTCCACAGGACGTAACAGGTGGCCTCCCAGCGCATGACGTTTGGCCAGCGCCGGCGCCTCTCTTCAATGACGTCCGAAAGGTCCGCTCCGATCTGTCGGGCTATGGACCGGCAGCCATTGAGGCTCAGGCGGTCAATCTCGATACCCGAGCGCTCGGGATCGGAAATATACCATCCCACAATGGCATGGCCACGTTCTTCAAGGAGACCCTGCAATTCTATACGCTGCTGCTCGGCGAGCGCTTCCACTTCCTGCCGCGTGCACATGCGACGCAGGCCATTGATGCGCAGTACGGAGACATATTCACCGCGTTTGGTGATGAGATGGTCCCCGTGCGTACTTTCCACATCGCAGAATGAGGCAAGGGGCTGGCGTAGCCCGAGGCTGATGCCGGCCAGCAGACTGGAAAGAATGCCGCCCATTGATATGATCCTGTCATGTCATGACCGGTTGGGGATCGGCATCAAGCCATTCCCTGACAAGCGCCGGGTAGATGTCGGTGGGTCCGTTATGGAGACGGCCCAGGGGGAGGAGCCGGATGCCGTCCATCAGGGCGGTCGCGCTTTCATTGATCTGCGGGTCTGCCCGGTTCGCCATCAGCAGTGCAGTCGCCAGCAGCCGGGGTGACGTCGTCTCCAGCCGCCGCCGGGCTTCGGCAGTTCGCGCGTGCAGAGCGCGGAGCACAGCGAGAGCGCTTTTGCATTGCGCAGGCATCATCGCGGTATCCGCCCCTGACGCGATCGCGTCCATTGCACGATGCCAGACGATATCTTGTCCGTTTGGCCCATTGCCGAGCGTCTGCATGAGGGTCTGATGCGCGCAGCGGGTCAGGGTCATGATGCGGGTCTGCGGCAGTTTCGGCCACCATATCAGGACGGCTTCGCGTTCAATGGCCGGACGGGTCGGATCCTGCAGGATGTTGCATAAGGCGCAGACAGGCCCGGGTCCGTCACCATGCCATGGAAACCTGCGACCAGGCGTTATCAGGCCGCAGCAGGCACATGTGAAAAGGCCCGGCTCACCCATCTCCCTGGCGCCTGGCGCTGACGGATCCCATGGGCGCGGCAGCAGCCGGAAAGACTGTGTGAGACGGGCCATTGCGATCGGGTTCCTAGCCGCCGCTCGTGAACTGATAGGCCTGAGCCTGCGTACCAACGGTTGCCGAGCCGCCGGACGCGGTGTTGGCAGCCTTGTTGATCCACTGCGGACCCGTTGCGAAAAGACCGCACAGCACGATGCCGGCGATTGCCATACCGACCTTTCCGGGCGAACGGTTCTGTTCGTTGCGGCTCTGCCAGGCCGCCCATACGCCGCCGATGAAGCAGATGAAGGCAGCGACATACATGCATGCTGCAGCGACAAAGCCGCCCGCTGTCAGCCCCTCCTGGGCGGTGGCCTGCATCTGGGCCCCGATACCGTTTGCGCTGCCGGTTGCGGATTGGGCCAGCGCATGGCTGGCAATGAGGATCGGGACGGCCAATGTGCCAAGTGCCGTGACGGCACGCTGGCTGTATCCGACCCGTTTGGTCAAGAGACGCGTCGATCGCCCCGTGTCGGGGATGCTTGTGCGAGAGAGGTTCATGGTCAAGGGCTCCGTTAAAGAGGGAGGCATGTCCCTCGGGGGAGTCTTCGGCCAGTAACATGCGACTGCGAATGTTTTTTCCGAAAAAATCTGTCTTATCGAATGGTATACTATGACTTCGGTATAAAAATGGCTATCCGGCGTTTGGGGTTGATGGGCTGAATCCCCGGTTCGTTGGGAAGGCAGCTCAGGCCACCGCCTGAGCTACCATATCGGGGTGCCGTCCGATGACCCGAACGTAGGCTACAGCGAAGTCGGGGGCCATCGCCCGTGCCTGCTCCCAGTCCCGTAACGTGCCGACAGGAACGCGGAAACGGCTGGCAAACTCGACCTGAGACAGACCGAGATCGTTACGGGTTTTACGGATCAACCGCGCCCTTTGCCCACGCTCCATGCCTTCGATGGATACCGCGCGGTCTTTGGAATCCGCCGGATCAGCAGGCTGAATGATATGCTCTCTCTCCACCTTTGTTGCTCCTTCTCACGGAAGTGAAGCGGGGCAGATCGTCCCGCCAGACAAACACACCGGTGAACAGCTTCTCGCCCACGACGCCAACCACTTTGTAGCGATCCTCCTCATCCTCAATGCGGATGGTGGGCAAGATCAGGTGATTATCGTCCTCGAAAATACGGTCGCCAAAGGTCAGAGACAGCGTGTGCTTTTTTTGGTTGGCGAGGTCTTTTGCGGGGTCAAACCTGTTACCCATGAGACGATAATACGGGATACCCGTAGTTATTGTAAAGTGAAAACTACGGGTATCCCGTAACTTTTAGCCATTTCGACAGGTCGCCATCAACCTCGTATGCCCGATAGCATAAAAATCCGGCGCATATATCTTTATCCAGAATCGCCCGAATCTTTAGTAATAACGAAATATTTCTTGTTTAATTTCTGGAAAATATGAACAGTAAGCGAAAGTGATCGAGCGTAGTTTAGGTACTACCGCGAATACACCCCTCTTTTTGCACGGACCTCAACTTTGATGGGTCTGTTACCCTCATCATAAACAAGTTTCACACGGTCAAGCGTTGGTTGGAATGGACGATAAACTTTCAATTGTCCTTGATAGGCATTTTAGAAATACCATAACCAAGAACGCCAATGATGATTGGCATGCCAATAAAGGCGAAGAACTGCATAAAGGTCATTCTCGAAGCCCCCCTAAAACGGTCTGTGCCCGCTGATGGCGAAAATACGCCATTCCCAGCCAGAAAGCGACTCCCAAGATAACGATATGAGCAGGAACGCGGTTGGCTGTCAGATTAAAAAATGACGCAGCCAAAGGAGATAGAACACCTAGCGAAAGACAAGATCCTGCAGCGGTATTCAGCAGGTTTGCCCGCAGCTTGGTCCGTTCGTTATGAACAGGATTACCCATCCCAGCCATCGCGTTCGGCGGCTTCAAGTTCTCTTGCGATCAGGCAGCGGATTGCTCCAGCACGGTTAAAGCCTTGGCGCACGGCCACATGTGACCATCTCTCCAGATGGGGCGCGCCCTGCTTTTTCGGGTTATTATTTCCCAATTTTATCATGTTTATCGGTTATCAAAAAAATGCGCAGGAAGAAAGTCTCGAACCTTGGCCAATCTCAGCGCTACGGGTTGGGTCATGATTTTAGCCGGACATTGTCCAGTGGCTCAGGATCCAGGTTGCTTCCTTGACGGGATTGAGGAGGATCACGCCGAAAACGAACTGGATGAGGCAACTGAGTTTTGAGCGGTTTGTTTTTCCGGTCGCCGACGCGTTCCACGCAACGACTGCCATGAACGCCGCCCAGGCGCCGAACATTTCGAAGAACAGGGCGAAATCACTGACGATTGACAGGATGGCATCCTCTGGGCCAGTCTCGGAAATGACGCTTCCCGTCGTCGCTTCCGTGTAGCCGGTGACAGAAGCTCCCAGCGCAACCTGCGTATCGAGACCGGCAGAGGTGGTGGACTTGGTGAGTATCCTGTCAAAGGAGGCAAAGACGCCGGACAGGACAATCCCGATCCAGGGCACCCAGGGACGGCCGACGAACGGGTTCTGGGGCTGGCGCTGCTGCCATAATCCCCATGCCCCGGTCAGGAAGGCAATCCACGCTGCAATATAGCAGGCCATTGGCAGCAGCCAGGCCATGGCGAGAGCGAGATCGTTGACGAGGTTGACCAGACCTTGCACGTCGATGTGTCCTTGCCTTACTGGATGATGCCGCGTTCAGCCTGGATCACCCACATCGTGCCGCGTTGAGAGATGGCGCGCACACGACCATATCCGCGGAGATCGGTGCCGATTTCGATTTCGGACTGCGGCGGTTGCCCGGCTGGCGCCGCATCGTCCTGCACCATGGCAAGCTGGGGAGATGCGGCAAGTATCCGGTAGTGCGGCGTCCATGTCGGGGGCGGAGCAGGAGGTGTCGGGCGCATTTTCGCTGTCCGGGACGCTGGAGATTGTGGCGGCGTTGGTGCTGGCTGCGGCTCGGCCGCCGCGGCTTCCAGAGCTGCCCGTGCCTTGTCGGCCGCGGCGCGTGTTGCGGCCGGTCCATCTGACGGGGGCGCTTCGGCGTCGGCCACGGCCCGTTTGGCTTCGAGGAGCGACATCCGGCGGTTGAGATCCGAAGCTTTTGCCGTATCTGCGATACGCAGCCGGTCAAGATCCTGCCGGAGTGCTGCGATGTCGCTGCGGGTCCGCTGCACCAGTGCTGCTTCTTCCGTTACAAGCTGCAGCACCTGCAACTGGTCGTCCGATGTCATGGGAGCAGCTTGCAGGCGGGTTGCTTTCTGGACCGCATCGTCCGTCGTAACAGCCTTTTCGATGCCAGTGTCGTGTTTCTGCGCGGGCGTGTTCTCGGTCGGCAGAGGTGCCGGTGTCGGGACGGCGGGATGGGGCGGCTTTTTCATAGCAAGGAGTGCCTTGAGATCCTCATCTGTAGCCGAGACCTGAGGTGCCGGGGGTGATGGCGATGATGTAGGTGAGTGCCCTGGCGCTGGAGACGCTTTGGGGCCTGATGGCAGCGGGGCGGAAATCATTCCGACTTCCTGGCCCACGGGAGACGCCTGCTTCTTTGCTATGCCCATCACGAGGAAGAGGGAAAGCAGACTGCCGACGGCAGTACCCGCGATGATGACCTGCCTGCGACGCGGAAGCGCCCTGAAAAGGGCCATTGCATGTGGAACGGGTCGGTTCCTGTCAGGTGCTGCTGTCACAGGTTGCGGGTGAGGGGAGGGAGGCTCGGCAATTATGTCCGCTCCGGGCGAAGGGTCAGGCTCGGGCGTCGTGGCCAGCTTGCGGAACGGCACAGGTTCAATGCCGCGATCCGCGCTGAACGGATCCCGGGACGTCGTTGCGGTTGCGGCTGAGGTCATGGTGAATGCTGCCTTCTGGTAGAGAGTGCAGAATTCGCCGATATCATGCGACCGGTGCGCGAAACTTACTTCTTCATGACGACATCCGACATGAAGATCACGCCAACACTGACCTGAGCGGCAAGGTTTACGCGCGGCTGGGTCGGCATCTGCTGCATGAGCGCGCTATTGACCTGCGAGGCCGCTGCACCGGCCGCCACGCCCAATTGTTGCGGGAAATTCAGTGACTGGACGTAGTTGACGTTGCCGAGGGCTCCGATCGAACCGGTTGTGTTCGACGTCATTTCGATCGCCTGCCCGAGACCCTGGACAAAGGCGGCAGCGGCGGGAAGAACAAAGCGCTCAACGTATAGCTGGTCAACGCTTGAGGCCACCGCAGCTTCCATGGTGTCCGGTGCAACCACCATACCTTCGACCTGGATCGGGGTCGGATCGTTTTTATGGAAGACCTGATCAACGCGGACAACCAGCCTGTTCAGATGTCCCCCGGCCCTTCTGACGGATGCTTTCATCCTGTCGCCAGCGAGTGGACCTGAATCAGCTTCCAGGATGATTTCTCCCCCGAGATCGCTGTTGGTTGCTGAAACCGTATGGGCGTAAATCCCCCGCCCGGCAGGAACAAGGACGCGGGAGAGGGCCGTCTGGGAATTTGCTGTCGCCGCCGAAGTTATTGAAGGGGAGACCACCGGTTTTTTTGTCTGCTCCCTTCCGGTTTCCGTCTTTTCATACAGGACATTTGTGACCGGAAAGCGTCCATCAAGACGGCCCGCGAGATCCATGATCGCATGTCTGTATGCGGTGATGGCGTCTTTCTGGAGCTGCGGGTCACGTGGCATGGCTGCACGGAAGGCTGCATCCGTCTGCACTGGTACGACGGGAACGCTTGGCACGACCTCAGGCGCGTGCGGGGCTGGCGTCGCGGCGGCCTTGGCCATCGCCGGGTTGACGTCCGCCCCGACCTCCTGGGCGACTGCGGGCGGGGGAGGCTTGTCGTCGGGATGGGTGGGCGTGCCCGGTGCAATATCGGGTGAATACGATTGTCCCGCAGTCTGTGCCCGACCTGCCTCGTCGCGGATCTGATCTTCGCGGAGTTCCTGCTGGCGCGGATTGGAATTCAGGCCGCCGGGCAGGGGGTTGGCGGCGGGCGGCCTGCCGGGGTCCGAGCGTGGAAGCTCCTTACGGTGGATGGTGGAGATGAGCAGCGTGACACCAAGAACGGTGCCTATACTCCCAAGGATTGCGAGCAGACGCCGGTTTCCGCCCCGCGACGCATCACTGAATAGCTGGTTGAATCTGGGTTTCATCACTGTGCGTCCCTGATATGGGCCGAGACCGTCCGTCCCGCATCGGAGAGAAGGACAACGGGGGACTCATGGAAGGCATAGAGCGTGTATCCCCCTTCACCGTGCTCCATGCTGTCCGAGGAGGGCGTCATGAGATGAAGGCGCGTGCGAAGATAGACCTCGTTTCCAATCCGCCAGGCGCGCACGTCGTCGGGTGAAATACCCTCGACGGCCAGCGGAACGGCTGACGCTGGTGGAATGCCGCTTAGCATGGCGTTCATGTAGGGCTCGCCTGTCGCGGGCACTCCGGGGCGGCTGTCGACCGGCTCCCGGGCATTGGGCCCTCCCTCGGACATGCGAACGGTCAGGTTGTCATCGTAGGATCCACGCCCCGCGATCAGCAGGAAGGAGACCGGCTTTGGCGCGTTCTGAAGCGTTACGAGCAGTCCACCTCTGGGCTGGAGCGACATCGGTTCGATATTGATGGTATTGGAGCCCTTGAACGGGACGCAGGTATAGAAACCCGTTGTCTCGACCGCAGGATTCCCGGCCGACGCGCCGCTTTTGCCGGAAGCACAGTTCGTGCTGCCGTCCGGGTTGGCGGAATTGCCAGACGTATTCCATGCGATCGGCCAAGGCTGTCCCGTGCTGTCCACGAAGGACAATGCGGTCGGATAGCCTTTTGTCGTAAAGATCAGGCTTGTCTGCTGACCAGGCGCAAAGGAGACACGGATCGCAGGGCGCGCATTAGGGGTCGCGAATTCCGTACCGACCTGCTCCGTGGCACGACGCACGTTCTTCAGGCGTTCCCCCAGCCGAAGGATTTCTTCGGGCGTGAACGGAATGGCCTCATGCTCGGCTTCATCTTCGGCTGCCTGATCCTGATCGTCTGCAGGTGTCGTTGCCGCAGGCCCGGGCTGTGATGGCTGCTGTGCGAGTGCCGCAAGTGGCAGGATGGACAGGGTCAGCGGAAAGAGAGAGAGAATTCGCACGGTTGTCACTCCCTCCCCGACGAGACGACAAGCTGTTCGATGGCCAGTCCATCCGGGTGATCCAGGTCCTCCACGCGATCAATCGTCACGGTTGCCATCAGCATTTGCGTATTCTGCTGGTTGACGTTTTCGCAGGTCTGGATGAAAGGAAACTGTATCACGTAGCGCGCGTGTCCCTGCACGACTGTCTCGGCGCGTACGGTCGCGGCCCGTGTCGGCTGCGCATAACAGAGCAGTTTTGCATCCCTGAGTTTCGCCAGATTCCCCTGCGTAATGAAAGACTTTGCAAAGGTGTTCCATCCGTTGAGCGTGTAGTGAGCGCCCGCGGTGTTCATCTGGGTTGGAAAATCACGATAGTTGATGTTGTAGGGTGCGATCGCCCATTTGACGGCCCAGCCGAGAAGCTGGTCCTGGCCAAGTACCGGACTGGTGAGGGCCACGGCCGGTCGGGGAGCATTCTGGCCGTCAACGTAGAAATAGAGGGGTGTGGGCGGGTGTGCACGGATATAGGCGTCGTGCGCCGCGAACACGATGACCACGCCCGCCAGTGCGATGTTGAGCAGCAGTGATCTGTCTACAACAATCCCCTGAAAGTCGGGGTCGGTAAGCCGCCTGGTTACTGCGGAATTAAACAGCCGCATGGCGCGCCTCCCTTACGGGGGCATGAAAAAAGGCGATCATCACTCTACTCTCATTTCCCGACGGTGATGAGAGCAGGCTGGAAGTCTATCTTGCGACCGGCACGTTTTTTCTTTGATGATTCCCGCTACTACTCAGGCGGCAATGCCATGCGTGGCGGCAATGCTGCGGCGGTACCGTCTGCTGACCCGGTCGCCTCCCTTGCGGGTGGTCCAGAAAAAGCATCCGCTCTTGCAAAGACATTCCCGCCGGATGTACTGGTGTTCGCCGATATAATATTCGGCCCTCGCGTGAATGAACCAGGGCACTTTTGCGCCGCGTCGTGGCGGAAGCTGTTCCCAGCAGCTTTGGGATTTCAGCGCGCTTTCCGAAATAAGGAAGTCCCGCGCAATTTCACGCGGGTTCTGAAATGCAAAATGGCGGTAGGCGATTTCAATGTTGGCGGCCTCGTGCCACCGTACCTTGTCTCCTCCCTTATGTCCTGTGAGGGTCAGCCTGTTGAGGCTGTTCCTGACAAGCCATGTCCGTCCCCGCCGGGCTTCATGAGGAAGCAGGGAGGCCTGTTCCCATGTCAGGACAGCTTCGGGATCTGCGGGAATGGCACTCCGCTTTTCGGCAAGTATGGTCTCCGCCTGTATTTTTGAGAGCCTGAAGCGCGGTGGCAGGCCAAGCTGCTTTCTTTTTGCACGCACGCTCCCGGCCGAGCGGCCAACCATCTCGGCTATGTCGGCGGTTTTATCACCACAGAGCCAGCGTTGGCCAAGGATGAGCAACTGGGTCCTTGTCCATGCTCCCCTGCGTGCAGGCGCTGCATAAAAAACATTCTGGGGTCGGTCGGCCCATTGCGCGACTGACTCCTTTACCTCCTGCACTGTCAGGGTAAGCATTGTCGCTACAAGGACCTCGTCGCACAGCCTGGCATAGAGGGCGCGTGTCATTTCTGGCGTGGGATAGGTCTGAAGCCATGTAAACAGACCGTGTTTTATGACCTGGCCGAACGATGCTGACTTCATGGCGGTATGCCCTCGTCATCGCGTTTTCGGGATAGTCTGAGTGTTTTGGGAATAATATCTCTTAAGCGTTATATAACCGTCAAGAAATAAATAGCACAGAACGCGCTAATATGACTCCGGACGCGGTTTCCGGTCCGCGTTGGTGATCAGCCGGGGCACATCACCTGGAATGGACAGCCCAAGGCATAGTGTCTGCCATAAGAAAGGAGATCCCTTTCCTGGCAGTCTCCATACCTTCATGCACCCGGTCAGTGGTTTGCGATATCGTCGAGGTGACCAATAATGGACTCGAGATCAGCGAGGGCTTCGAGTTGTGATTGCGCAGACATTGCCCACGCGGTCATGTCCAGGGAACGCAAGAGGTCTGCGTCGTCATGTATTCCCGGGATCAGGTAATAAACGGAGACGGCCAGGCCTTCGGCAATGCGATAAACCGTTTCAAGGCTTGGATTTCTCAGCCCTGCTTCGATCAGGCTCAGGCTGGTCAGGGAAACGTGTGATTTATGGGCGATCTGGCTCGCTGTTGCCCCCTGAAGCGTCCTGAAGATCTGGATCCTGCGCCCAAATATCTCGAGGAGGTCCTGCCGTTCCCCCGAGGTGAAGGCGACACTGTGTGAATAATGATCGATCGGCAATCTGGCCGGTATTTCCGGCAGGTTAAACGTTTTGGAAATATTACCAATAATGTCGCGTAATTTCTGGATCGCCAGATTGTAGTCCGAACACTGCTTCATGGTCTTTTTCAGCTGCGTCGCGGATGCCGCCAGATCCAGATGGGCAAACCATGTTCCTTCCGGTGCACCTTGCGGAAGAATATCGCGCGGATCTATCTCGAATACCCGTAGCAGCGCCGATAATGTTTCCAGGGAAACCGGACGACCTGCTTCGATGCTCCGTATGACCGATACATTCAACCGTGCCAGTTTGGCGACGTGCACCTGCGTCCAGTCAAGCGCAGTCCGCCTGTCATAAATGATTTCCCCGATGTCTTTATATAATTGGCCGGACGCAAATAAAGCCTCGGCTTGCATCTTGCCATTGTCATGGGACATTTTCGTTTACTCTCACGGCAGGCATTTTCCTCAGCAAAAGAAACTTCCAACATCCAGAAGATATCGACTGGCCGCGTCCTGACAGCGGATCAGCCGTGACGGAACGTCATGATAGTCGAGTTGGAGCCCGTAAAAAAGGTGTCTGAGGTCGCAAAGGCCGCTGCTCTGGTCAGGAGAACTTGATGGAGACACTCATATGCCTGTTATGCCTGCCGTGGTTATGGCGCTGGCCTCTGGCCCCATATCTGCCACACCTGCCGCGTTTCATCTGGTCCAGACAACCTCTCCGGACACTCCGCCCCAGTTGGCATTGACGTTGCCCTCAACGGGGACGACCGGCGGGGAGACCTTACCCTCACCGGGAGATGCTGGTCAGGAAGGGCCGGGCGTATTGCCGGGTACTGGTACGGATCCTCGAACATCCGGCAATGTTCCAGCCCGTCGATATTTCCATATCGCCAGTGGATACGGAAAGCAGGTTCCACTTGGCTTCGCCATACGCCAGATCGTTCCGCATGGGGTGCGTGTCGTGTTCGCGGCGGACGTGGACACCAGCGTTCCTGTTGACTGGCAGGGCGGCCGGGAATGGAACAAGGTTCTGGCGACCACGGTAGCCCAGGCGGGCGACGTCATTGATGTCGGTCATAATAAAGTCGCGGTCCGACGTCGAATTCGCTGACCGGTCGCATGATGGCCCGACACCTTCGTCGTAATCACCCGAGGAAGGTTCCATGAACAAGCCCTCATCCGTCCGGAAATCCGGACCTTCTTCCCCGATGCCCAATGTCGCCCTTGCGCTGGATGCGCTCGGCGAGATCTGGCGCATCAGGGGCGGAGAGGACGTCATTGCGATGTTGGACAATGATATGACAGCGAGGACGGCCTGGCACGCCATCCTCGCTGGTGTTGCGCCGCATGAATGGCCTGATCTGGTCAGCTCCCTTGATGCGCTGATCCCCTATCTGCGCGGCCGCAGGGACCTGTTGTCGGCGGACAGCCCTTTTGGACATGGCGTGATCTCGGAAAGCAGGCGCCAGGCGCTTCATCGCCTTCTTGCTCCGGAAAGGATTGCCCTGCTGGAGGCTGTGACGCGTCCGGCTAGACGTCAGGAGGCCGCATGATCCGTCTTCGCTTCCGTGTCCTGTTGTCAGTGGCTGCCGCTCTTGTATCGATACAGGGGCATGCACAGACCACGTCATCAGGCGCCTCTGGTGCCACGACATCTACGGGAAGCGTCGGCTGCGCCGCCCTGACCCAGGCGGCGGCAACAGCCGTAAACGAACGCGTCCAGGCCAACGACGCCTATGAAAAGCAGCCGGATAGCGTCAACGGCCTGTCCTGCCTGAGCAATTTTTTCAACGGCACCGGACTGAATCTCATCACGAACGGCCTTGACCCCGCAGCCCTCCTGCAGGCCGTCGAGGGCCAGATAGGTGGCCAGGTCTGTCAGGCCGCACAGGCGGCATGGGGGAACGCCATGGGGTCGACCCAATGTGGACTCAGTCTGTCGGGCGTTAACCTGGGGCTCGGTTTTGGCTCAAGTAGCGGACTCATGTGCCCGAGCCTGAGTTTCGGTGGTGGTGGGCCGCCAATTGCAACTGCCATTGCGGGGACGTCGAGCGGTACGACTGACCTGTATATCAACGGCTCTCCCCAGCTTCCGACCGGATACAGCCTGAGCAATCTCGTGGACGGAGTGTTCTGATGCGCAGGCTGCAGATGGTTGCCATTGGTGCTGCTTCGTGCGTCTGCGTGCTGGCAGTCACGCCGCGTCCGGCATACGCGCTTTTCAGTGATGCCGCGGTCGTTGCAGCGATCAAGCTTCTTCAGGCGTTCACGGGCAATGCCCTCAATACGATGACGAAAAACCTGACGGACAGCATCGATTCAAATCTCAGTAGCCTTACAAACCCGAATTCCGTTGCGTCTCTCCTGACGAAGGGTTTCACGCAGGTTGCCAATTACGCGAAAGCCCAGGTCGGTGCCCAGTCGCAACTCATGGATGCCCAGGACGCGGCGATGGCCGGATTTCTACGGCGTCAGCAGGAAACCGGAATCCGGGATGAGCATATGATGAACCCGGAATTCTGCGCGGGCCTTGATGCCCAGCAGTCCACCGTGGCCGCGTCCAAAGCGGCGCGCTCTGCAGTGTACGCCATTGCGACCGTGAGTGATCCCCGCGGTGAGGCAGGTCAGGGGACGCCCTCCTATTACGGCAAGTCACAGGGCACGGATGCGAACATGTCCCTGCACCTCAAGCGCTACTGTTCATCCGACGACGTGGCGCAGGGGCTCTGCTCTTCCGTGTCCCGGCTGCCGAACGCCGACCAGCGTGCCGCCAGCCTGTTCGGCGCTGATACCCTGTCCGCGGATGGCGCAGTGGATGCCGCCAATGATTATGCGACCACGCTCATCCAGCCGGTAGCACCGGCGGCCCTGCGTGGCGAGCAACTGTCCAGCCTTCGGGGACGTGAAGCCGCAACCCGGCGCCGGTCGTATAACAGTCGTATGTCTCTTGCTCGCTGGGTCACGGGCTACGTCACATCTCTTGGCGTTCCGTCTGTCACGCTCACGCGGGACCAGAAGGCTGAAATGACGGCCGAGGGGCTTACGCCGCTCGACAAGGCGTCGTGGCTGCAGGCCATGGCGCTGGAAGTCAATCGCAGGGTCTCCAGCGTAAGCTGGAACGCCTCGCTCCAGGCAATGCCTCCCGCGTCGGTCATGCGCGAAGTTGCCACCGAGATGGCGCAGTCCAATTACCTTGCGCTGCAGAACTACCGTCTCGGGCTCTACCTCGCGACCATGGGAGCTGCCCGGGTCGCGCAGGAAGAAGAGGTCGCCTTCAAGGACGGCCTGACACCGATGCCTTCCCCCACGATCAATCCCTAGAGGTTTGCCATGTCTGAGGCCCAGCAGAAAACCGGCGATATCGAGGATGTGCTGAAAACCCTTGATCGCGTGCAGTCCGAATACAGGAAGCAGGCACCCGGGCAGGCCGCCGCATATGATCGGCTGCGGCAGGAATCCCGCGAGCCTGACGTCCATAATGATCCCGGCTTCCGTACGCGCATCGCATACGCCGTGCAGGATGTAGAGCGTCTTTTGGGACCGACGCTCGAAAAGGAGCATCCTCTCCGCGCCGAGATGACAGAGCGCGCGGCGCATTACCCAGGTCTGAACGAACCTGTGGTCGCTGCGATGATGCGTGAAACGCATCGCCTTCAGCAGCCAGAAGTAAACGCAATCCGGACACTTGCCAGCGAACTGGTTGAAGGACGTCAGGATCCAGACCACCCGGACATCGCGCACACCATCGAGAACCTGAGGGCGACCGTCTTTCCCGAACCAGGGCACCAGCCAGCGCCAGGGCATGACCATGCGGCCGGGTCTGCTCACGATGAAAAAGGTCAGCCGGACAAAACCCGAGGAATGGCGTCCCCGGGGGAGGGCGCTCCGCCAGGACCGGAGCAGTCGGCCAGCAGCCAACCCGGACAGACCCATACGATGGATCCTCAGAAGGATTTTCAAGAGAAACAGACAGGTTCGGCAAAAGATGCGCCGGAAAGCCGATCGACGATGGATGGCAACGGAACAACGGAAAATGCGGCAGCGAACACGCGGGAAATGAACGCGGCGGCCAGGGATCAGGAGGACGTCAAGGTTATTCGCGGTGGCGGCTTTGCCCGCCTTGCGGAAGCGATTGCCTCGCGCATTGATAGCCAGCCTGCGAGCCCGGCATCATCATGGATGGAAAAGGCCGTCGATTTCAGCACCCGGCTGCACAACGCGCGTGACGAAAAGAGCCTGGAGGCGACCGAACGTCTGGGAAAGCAGGCGGTGGAGGCCCTGCGTGACCTCATGGAGCGGCCAGCTTCCTCTATCATGGCGGCGATTTCAGATGCAGGAAAGGGCGACCCTGACGGTGTTGCCGGTGTGTTGTCAGAGATGAAGGCCGGTGGCCGGTATGCCGATCTGCATAGCCAGTTTGTGACGGAGAAACAGAATAACCAGGCGTTCGCGGCGCAACTGGAGAATGTCACCAGCAGGCTCGAAGCCTACGGAAAGGGAAGGGAAGCCGCCGAGGCAACAGGCCAGCGCATGGGAATGTCCGGCAGTGTGACGCAGCGCTTCACCCAGATCGATGCTGAGATTGGCAGGACTGCTGCCGAAGTGCCCGGAAAAAAAGAGGGGGCCAGTGCGCTGGAAGACATGAGCGAGAAAGTCCGCGAGATGATGCACAAGGCCGTGACTGCGGTCACGGATTTCATGACGCGGATGCATCCCGGTCCCACCGCCAGTCCTGCGCCGTGACCGTGCTGCTGGAGGACAAACCATGACGCCCTTTCGTCGCCCTGTATTCGCGATCCTGCCAGTCCTGTTTCTGTCGGCTCTTACCGTGTCCGCTGCAGCGCAGACGGTTGTTGCGACCGGTTCGGGAGATGCAGCCAGCAGCACGGGCTATAACGTGACATGGGACCTGCTTGATCCAGGCAGTGACTGGGCGGCGCAGGTCATCCGGTCCGTGTTCCCGGTTTTCGGCCAGGATACGGGCGCGCCCAGCATCGGCAACGAGGCGACCGTCATAGGAACCATGATCGGGTGGTTCTCCGGGTTTGTCATGGCATTTGCGATGGCGGTCGTAAGCTATATCTACTTCATGAACATCCACCGGGGGGCAGAAACAGCGCAACTCCTTGGTAACAACCAGACCAGCATGTCAATTGTGCGGATCGGGATTGCGGCCATTCTGATGTGGCCGCTTCCGACAACCGGTTTCAATGCGGCGCAGGCCGTTGTCGTGCAGGGTTCGCTCTGGGGCATCGGTATGGCGAAGGTCGTCTATGACAAGGCGAAGCAGGCAATCGGACCAGACGGCAAGGTCATCGCACAGCCCCTTATCCCCGGCACAAAGGGGATTGTGACTGGTCTTGTGAAAAATGAGTTCTGCCGGGCCATTATTAACACTGCTGCGAATAACGCGAACCTGATTGCAGCCCCGACCGGGCAGACCGTCCTGTCCGTGACCGGCGGGAAGATGGGAATCATCAACTATTCTTACAATATGGCAGCCGGCGCAGGAGACGGGACACCGGTTTGCGGGGCCGTAAGTCTGCAGGCGCCCAATACTGACGCAGTGAATCTGGCCGGTTTCCAGGTCGACCAGGCGGGTATGCAAAAACAGGTTCTTGATTCCGTGATCCTTGGCGACATTCGCAGCCAGGTTGCGCAGGTCGCGCAGAATTACTGGCAAACGAAAACGACAGCATCCCTGGCCCCACTCATGACCATCATCGTCAATGCCACCAACGATTATGCGTCGCGTCTCACGACGCAGGCGGCACAACTGCGGTCTAAGCTTCAGGACACGGTCAACAATCAGACGCTCGCGCTCCACCAATGGGGGATTTCGACGAACGGGGATTCGGTCAACACCAGCAACCAGATGGATACTCTCGGGTGGACCGGCGCAGGAGCCTACTATCTCGAATTCGCGCGCCTCAATGGCCAGACCCTGTCTCTCATGACCGCAACGCCAACCATCACCACGCCATCCTATTCCGGTCTCGGAAACTATCTTGCCTCGGACATTGCGCCTCTTGTGCAGTCTGCGGACACCTTTATGGAAAACATCGACAGCATGGTTGCGACGCAGGATGGCGTGACCGCGCCGGGCGGGAATGCTGACCTGTACACGGGCGCGATACCGGGCGGAGACGGTGCGGGTGTGCTCGACCAGCTGTTCCGCGCCCTGCACCTGAACGATTACGCCCTGCAGATCGTGACCGGATTTATCGAGCCGTCCGGGACGAACGGCTACTGGACCGATCCGTTTGGCAATCTCATGTCACTTGGAAACTGGATGATCACGACCGCCCTTCTCACGATGGGCACTGCGTCGGTTCTTTCTTCTACGGCCGGGACCGTCGGTATCGGCGTGCTGTCGCTTCTGAGCGGGAATCCTGAAGGTGCCGTAGCGGCAGGGGTCGGGCACGCGCTGATGCACTTTTTTGGCGCGCCGATTATCGGCGGCTGTTTCGCCATGCTTATGCCAGGCCTCACCATCGCCTATGTCATCCCGATGATCCCGTTTGTCATGTGGATGTTTGCCGTGGCTGGATGGTTCATCATGGTCTGTGAGTCCGTGATTGCAGCGCCTCTGTGGATGCTCGCGCATATGACCATGAACGGGGAGGGGCTGCACGGTCATGCAAAACAGGGTTATGCTCTTCTGTTCAATGTCATCTTCCGGCCGGTACTGATGCTATTCGGGCTTTTCCTCGGATATTTTATATTTGATTCAGTGTCGTGGCTGATCCACATGTGTTTCGGCATTGCGGCCGGGCTGGTGCTGTCAAACGGCTGGATTGTGAGCAACTTCCTCGGCATGATTGTTCTGGTCAGCCTGTTTGTCATGATTCATGTCACTTTGGCGTTCATTTCATTCAGGATGATCTCGATCCTGCCCCAGCGGGTTCCCGCCATGATCGGATTTGGTGACGTGGACCGGGTCGACATCGACCAGTTCAGCCGGGACGCCGCCGTTGTCGGTATGGCGGGCACGTTGCTCTCGATTCAGCAGTCTCTGGCAGGAAATAAAGCAGATAATCAGAATGGGCCGGGACAAGGCAACGGTGGCATATCTTCTGGTGCTCGAGCCCTGATAAGTGATACAACAATGAAAAAGAGCGTCTGACTTTAGGGTCAGGAGGAACTGAGATGTCGAACTGTGGTGGCCTGAGCGGGGCTGCAGCGTTCATGTTGGGACGTGCATCGCACCAGTACGAACAGACGTTGGGGAACTCCATACAACGTGCGCTTTACGGCCGACGGCCTGCGCGACCGACAGAAGCCGATGAACTTGCTCACCTGCTTTCGCAGATGACAAGTCTACTGCGACAGAAGAACGCGGAATCTGACAGACTTGAGGAGCATCTGCTCAGATCTAGGGAATATGCTTCTGGTCTGGAGGCTCAGATCAAAGACCTGAAAGACACTCTCGCTCTCGCAGATGCAGCAACTGCGCGGCAGGCAGTTCAACTTAAGGCTGCTGGGGACCGAGAGAAACGCCTGGCGTGCGATCTTGCGGCAGCCCACGATAAATACCATCGACTTAGCGACGACCATACAATGCTGAAGACTAAAGCCGAGAACATGGAACGACGGATTTGGGGCTATCTTTCCATGGAAAATGAATGGAGAAAGCGGCAGTCCTAGTCGCAAGATACTTTGTCAGGATGGTCTCCTCTAAGCGGGAGACCATTCGTGAAACATCTCATTCTACCTCTTGTCCTCTCCCCCTGGCTTGCGGCATGCAGCGCTGGCAACGTGTCGTCTGCTGCACATGTGCATGGCCCAAAGGCTCCCCCGACCAGGCATGCGCGTTATGATCCGCACGTGGCCTACGGATCGACACGTGTAATCTGGACACCCCCTACGTACGATCGCGCCGGTACGATCGTCCGGCCTGATGATCCACGGGCGATGTCGGGGCGCGAGGATTACGAACATGCCTCCTGGGCAACAGGCGCTCAGGGCGGCGACAAGAACGCGCCACCCGGCACGTTCTGAGTGCTCCGCCAATCCTATCTATTCACCAGCGTAAAGCAGATGGACTTGCGGTTACGGCCTGCGTGGAATGAGGCTGTCGGCGGTGGCGACAAATTGGCGGGCGGAACCCAGGCGGCGTTCGCGGATCTGCCAGTTGAGCCACGCGTTCTGAAACGCCACGAGTGTCAGAAATGTCCAGAAGGGTGCGAACTCCAGCGCAGCAAGGAGTTGGCTGCCCTTCCAGTGGGAAAGGAGCATTTCTCCGGTCCAGCCAAGCACCAGAACAACAGCGAGCATACTGGCAGCAAGCGCCCGCCTGTATGTCTCATGCTGTCTCTGATCGAGTAAGATCGCCACAACGCGGGGTTCGACGCCGTATTCGGCAGCGACCGCGGCGATATCAATAGGGGTACCGTCTGGCGCCCGCGGGCCCTGCATACCGGCTTTAGGCTTCAGTAATGCCTTCCCGAGGGCTTCAATCAGCGCGGCATTCCTTGTTACATCGGACCAGGCGACCAATGTACGTGGGTCGCCAATCACCACGCGGGCCACCTTGCGCGTTCTTTCAAAAAAACGCCGCGGGCCGGTCTGGTCCTGTCGTGTCTTCATTGCGAGACCGAGGTGAGAAATGTGGCGACATCCGTGGGAACGCCGTCGAGCCGGCCGGTCCCGCCATTGCGGTGCATCCAGACGAACGTTGGTGTCCCTGTGAGCCCTATCTGCCGTGCAATCCGGGTATTACGGGCAAGCTTCTCCCCACTATCCGGTTCAGGTGCAGCCAATCCCGGGTTTAGACGACCGTTGACCCACGCTTGTGCCATCTCGTTTGCCGGGAGCGATAGCATGGCTCTCGCATTGACGGTACTGGCGCCGTTATCCTCGTAATCAAGCAATGACAGCGGGACTATTTTCAGGCGAACTTTCCCTGCATCGATTGCGGGCTGAAGGATATGCATCGCCTTCATCGAGTAAATGCATTGCGGGTCTATGAACATGATGACTTCCGGGGCGGAAGGTATCCCTATAAGGCCTCCCGAGAGCCCCTGGAACTCGGACTGTTCGTTAGCGTCGGATGAAGCGCCAGAGATACTGATTTCTGGGACGGCTCCAGGAATGCCCCTGATCTGGTCTTTCGTGATGTCCTGTCCAGCGGCACCCCACATCCGGGCCGCGACTGCTGCCTTGCCATCCGGGGTCGCATAGACGACCTGAAAACGATTATCTGCCCGAACAAACATTCCCCTGATGCCATCGACCGGTGCGAGATCGTGGGCGCGCGACCCGGCCAGTGAACGTAGGGTGTCGTAGGGTACCGGAATCATCGTGCCGCTAAGCACGATTGCATGGCTTTCCGGAGCGAAAAAGACGAGGAGTTCGTTCCGGGTATGGGCGATGCCAGCTTCGAACCCGTGGAGATCGGGTAGTTTTTCGATGTTGGCCCCTGCGATCCCAAGGTGGGCGACTGCATCGGTCCTACCTTTATCATCATGTTCCAGGGTCGGCCCTATGGTGTCGCTCCTGGACTCAATCGGAGTAGACACAGAGCATTGCTGTCCTCGCGCTGGCGCGTGCATGAGCAGGAGAAATGGCAACACGTAGAAACAGCGCATGGCGGACTCCGGACAATACCTATGTCCTGTACGCCCTGATCATGCGACTGCGATTAAAAAATCATCCCTTGTCGTTTCCCCTTTCTCGAGACAGGAGATTTTCAAAAGGGGGGGGGATCGGGGAGAGAATAAACGTATCTTCTGCTTCGCTTCCTAACTCCTCGACCGACATCTCGCTTATCATTTTTACAAGAATATCAACGCGGAGTTGCAAATAATGGGAATTCGGGTGGTCGTCTTTCAACTGACGGCCTTTTTCGTGGCAAAGCACCAGAATGGGGTGCAATGATCTTGCCTGCTCACGCCTGGCAGTTGATGTTTTCGCTGGAGAAGCAATGTATTCAATATTGCATCTCAGCGCTAAAATCGCCTGAACCAGCGTCAGACATAGCTGTCCGGATTGTTCGTCATCGATAAGCTCGAAACGCGAGCGAAGTTCATCAAACTTCATATCATCCTCACACGGATCAAGACGAACACACTGAAGCAACGCAGTGCACGGTTGCCATGTTTCTTACGGAGCGCTGGAGCGGCATAACCCGATATACTTTGCTATTGTTGACGATTTCCGTAGTGATTTAATCTGGTCACCTGGCTCCACGGAATCATGATCAGGCTGCTCAATCTACACGATTCCGTCTTGTTGTAACGTATATCTCATTATTGTTACCAAGTGTTTCGTCAATATTCTGCGGGCAACGCATGTTCGAAACATGCCCTGCACTTTCTGGCTGATCGAAGGGCAGTCACGCCTGAGTGGCGAGAAAAAGCGTCTTCTACGTCATCTTCGACCGGGTCATGGCTTGAGGCAACCACCAATGTGCTGGATGATTGACGTATCGGAAGACATCCGCATCGTATCATCCGACCCATAGATCGTAGGAAATGATCCATGCATGCTCCACGCGGAGTTGCAAAAGGCTGAAAGAAGTTCAGAATATCTGTACTTGGATAATAGATCATGTTAGCATCATGCGATGCGCAGGACCAATATGACATCCAGAAGATCAAGGAGCGCCGTTCCCCCAGGGAAAACAATACAACTTGGACTGTTCCCGCTATCGGTCCAGTTGCGCCGTATTCAACCCAGTTTCAATGAGTGGCGGTATTACGGACTGTCAGTTCAGCCCGACCTGTTCGGTGGTGCTGCACTTGTTCGTAACTGGGGCAGGATCGGGACAGCTGGCACCCAGCGCGTGGATCTCTATCCCGACGAAGGCGCTGCGGTGAATGCTCTGACCGCGATGATCCGTTATCGCCTGAAACGCGGCTATATCGTTACACAGTCATGACTGGCAGCATTATCTGCAGGATAACCCGGGGTGATCATCAGACAGGTGATAGAGATAAATACTGTATCCGCTCACCACGTCATGGAAAATTCGTGTGTGGATATATTCGGACTAAAAAACTTATCATCGACATTGAGGTGAGCCGTAGTTTTCGTGAAAGGCCCGCTGCATAAGCCAGTCTACGCCGTCTGATAGCGTAATCAGGGGCAGGCTCCGCCGCATACAATTTGCGTAAAACTTGATGTTCATGGTGCAATGTGATCGATGTAGGCAACGTACCGCAATATATAATTCAGCTTTCGATACGCCATATTTTGCCGATTGCATAAAGACTTACACTCCGGCAATGTTATTCGGCAAAAATATAGCGGAGAGGCTTTATCATGGACCAATCAGACGACCTATCCCCGGCAATTGTAATTGCCATGAGCGACATCGTGGCAGCGCATCTCGGCAATACCAATACCTCTCTGCCGACAGAACATGTCCCGGCGTTTATCCGCGATGTCTACGCCGCTATCCGCGAAACAACACCGGCCACACAGAAAAACAGCAGCATCCCTGCCCAGCAACCCGCAGTTCCAGTCGCGCAGTCGGTATTTCCTGACTACATCGTCTGTCTGGAAGATGGCAAAAAACTCAAAATGCTCAAGCGTCACCTGCAGACAAGGTACGGAATGACGCCAACGCAATACCGAGAGAAGTGGCAGCTTCCTATGGATTATCCCATGGTTGCTCCGGAGTATGCCAAAATGCGGGCGACTCTGGCGCGAGACGCGGGTCTCGGACGTAAGGTTTTGGTGCCCCAGACCGCTCCCGTGGACGAAGCAACCGCAGCACCTTCTGTCGATAGTGCGACGAAAGAAGTGTTGGTCGACACTGCAGAGGCTGTATTACCCCCCAAAAAAACGATTTCGAAGCGATCCAGGTCGTCGGCAACTGAAACCGGATCTTCCGCGGCATCGCCAAAGAAAACGCCGGGTTCCAAGACTTCAGCGAGACCGCGTGCGGTACGGAAGACCGGCACGAAAGCAAAAGGGGCCAAGGTCTGACTGATCAGCCCAGCCTATCCGGCTTTGTCATAAGGCAGCCAGGCATCACCCGAACGTCAGGATGATCAGATGATGAATGTTCATGAGGAAGATGTTCGAGTTATCATTGCGCCAGTTCGCGCCACACTGCTCAAACTGGAAGATCTCGTCGCCGGGATTACCGATCTGAACGGGCATGATGAAATTGACTTTGGACAGTCTGTAGGTGACGAAAGCTGGTGAACACCAAATCGCAGGTCACGTGGGTTCCGGACTGCGGCGACATTGTCTGGTTGGAATTTGATCCCTCAGCCGGGGCGGAAACGGGCTGTGCATCGGCCTGCGGTGCTTCTCAGCCCTGCAAGTTATAATGCCAAAGCGGGGATGACGCTTTGCTGCCCCATGACCACTAAAATCAAAGGCTATTCGTTTGAAGTAGCCGTAGTAGTAAAACCCGCCAGTGTGGTCCTCTCTGATCAGGTGAGAAGTCTGGACTGGCGGATGCGGAACGCGAAGCTCAAAGGAAAGGTCTCGGCAAAGGAAATTGAGGCAGTTCGTCAGCATGCCAGATTACTGGCTGGCCGAGGAAAACAGGGAAGCCCGAACATTTCAATGTATTCAAACATGTCCTGCCGGACTTCTTAATATGTGTTGTAGGTTCGACGCTGCATGCGCTTGTCTGATGAGCGATCAACCACGTTCTACGCCGACATACAGGGCAACGTTGGCCTCTGCGCCAGAAAACGGAAACATGAGATGTGCAGCACAGCCGAACAGGGTCACGTTCGGTTGCGGCTGCCAGCACATTCCTGGCGGTAGGTTGCTATACGTTAGCAATGGCACCGGGCTGTGGTCGGGTTTTGTACTCTAATTGGGCAGGGGTGTGAAATCACCTGTTTCAGTCTGGGTGCGGGGTGAGTCTGGAGCCTTATCCTGACGCCGATGAGCGTTCAAAACGCCGGGTACCGGCTAGACGAGCCATCAGCCCGCATATGAGTGCGGCTGCACAACGCGGGCCTATGTATGATACCGGTGATCGGGTTGAAAAAGGCAGAGCTGGGTACCGAGGGCACGACAGCATCATGTCCGTCCGTAGCAAGGAACTTTAACAGATGCTCAAATCCGAGATACGAGCCTAGCCAGCTGTGGCAGAGCAGCACAAGTGGGCAAGACGCCACGCCTTCGGTGGGTGTTATTGACAGCCAGTCGGTTAAAACCGCTACAACAGCGGCCGCTGTGGTTATGACGCGAGCAAAAAAAATCAAGGGTCGCGAGCGGCATATCTCGACCGACACGCTGTGTCATGTCGTGGCAGCTGTCGTGCATCCCGCCGACATTCAGGATCATAACGGTGCGCCGCCGGCAGCAAGCAAAATACGCTCATTGTTCGCTTGGCTGCGCCATCTGATTGGTGAGGGTGGATATGCTGGCGAGAAGTTGCGTGGTGTGCTGGTCGAACGTGGCCGACGGACGATCGAGATCGTCAAGCGCAGCGATCGGGCTGAAGGCTTCATCATCATGCCGAAACGCTGGATCGTGGAGCGTCGCTTCGTATGACTCGGACGCTGCCGCCGTTTCACGAAACATGTCGAGGCACCAATCTCGTTATCCTGTGCACAGTTGATGATTGTCCATATCTGCAGCGTGCTGAGACAAATCAATCAAACCGCTTTCTAATTCAGGCTCTAACAGAGCCTTAAATTCACATATGAAATTATCGCTTACTCTAAATATAGAAATGATAATCATTTTCATAATATAAATTTTCTTTTGTAGACCGGATGTTCAGGTTCACGTCAGGTTTCTCTGTTACCGTCAGAAAGTCGTCGTCGTGATGGCAGGAACTTTATGTACGCCGGGGAACAGACGCTTATTATGCAAAGGATAGTGCGGGATAGTCTGTATGCAGCCTGTATTTTCTTCCTAGGGGTGTCGGCCGCTTGGGCGGATGATGGGACAGAGGGCATATGTATGACGGTCCGGCATGGTATACGTTTGCATGTAGATGGCATGTATGGGGGTTATCCCCATTCCGTACTGCGTGACGCCGTGCTGCAGGGCGTGGCGTGCCCCTCTGATGAAGCTGAACGGCATGTCTTCGGTCTCATTGCCGACCCGCCGCCACACCTGCGTATTTCCGTTACGAGGCCCATGGGGCAGGGGCAGCAGGGGGCGATTTCGGCCCGGCTGTTCTCGCAGGGGCATTTTGTCATCGGGGAACGCATGTCCCTTTCGCCCCTGGCGCGTTCGCAGTCCCCGTTTTCGGTCACGTCCGAGATCAATCTGCTGATGGCGCGACTGTGGAGCGATTTGGCCGAACGGATCAGCCATGGTGGTCGCGCCATTCCATGATGGCCTGAAGCATGAACCGCGCCATCCCCCCCATCGTGTCGATCGCCATGGCCTGTGCCCTGCCATGGATGGCCCTGGCCCAGGACGCCCGCCCTGGCCCATCCTTCCATGAAGCCGTCGGCATGGCCTGGGCGATCGATCCCGTCCGCACCGAACTTCAGGTCGGCCATCATTCCGCCCGCGCCCGCGCCAGCGCTGCCGGGTCATGGTTTGCCGGCGGCCCGACCCTGTCGGGTGAATACATGGATGACCACATGCTGGGCAGTAACGAAGGCTATACAACCTATCAGGGCGGCGTGTCGGTGCCGCTATGGCTGCCGGGGCAGGGCAGCGCCACGAAACAGGTCGCCAGCGCGGAAGCCGCGTCGATTGATGAACAGCTCAATGTCGAACACATGGCACTGTCCATCCGGGTGCTTGATGCAGGCGCCGCCGCCCTGATCGCCCGCAGCCGGGTGGATGTGGCCCGCACCCTGTATGATGCGACCGCGCGCATGGCCGCCAGCGCCACGCGCGCGGTGCAGGGGGGCGAACTGGCCGCGACCGACGGGCAGGTGGCGCAGGCGGCGATGGAGAACGCGCGCGATGAACTGGCCCTGGCACAGGAGGAAGCGCAGAACGCGACTACGGCCCTGGAGGTGCTGCTGGGGCGCCCGGTTGTGCCTGACCTGAGCCGTTATGGTGGCGGCGACGTGACGCAGGCCCGTTTTGTCAGCCCGCGCGACATGGAAGACAACGATCCCCGCATAAAGGTCGCGCACCGCAATGTGGAAGCCGCCGAAGCGAACATGAAACTGGCGCGCCGTTCGTTCATGCCCAACCCGGAAATCGGCGTGGACGCCATTCATGAAAAGCAGTACGGCAGCCCGTGGGATGATCGTGTGGGCGTGAATTTCAGCATCCCCCTGCCCAGCGAGGTCCGTAACACGCCCATCATGTCCGAAGCCCGCAACCGCCTGGCCACGGCCACCAGTCAGGAAACGCAGGCGCGGCGCATGGTGCATCTGGAAATGATGCGCGTGCGTGAACGCCTGATCGCGGCCACCACGGCACGACAGGCTACCCGCAGTGCCGCAGAGAATATGGAAAAGCGGGCCCAGGCGCAGGAACGGGCCTGGCGGGTAGGCGAAGCCGGTGTGGATACGGCGCTTGCCGCCCGGCAGGCGGCCGCCAATACCCGACTGGCCAGTGCCCGGGCTGAGGTGGAATGGCATGTCGCCAGCATCCGCATGCTGATTGCAACAGGTGTTGTGCCATGAAGCGGATTGCCTCCATCCTGTTTCTTCTCGGCCTGCCCGCCCTGCCTGCCCATGCCGGGGAGGGGGCACTGCCCCCGATCGTGAAGCTGGACGGGGCGGCGGTTGCCAATGAAGGGGTCACCATCGTCACGGCCACGCCGGGTCGTATGGCACCCATGCTGCCGGTCATGAGCCGGGTCATGCCCGATACGACGCAGGTCGTGCATATCCACCCCGCCGGCAGTGGCAAGGTGCTGGCAGTACTGGTACAGCCCGGCGCATCCGTGCAGCGGGGGCAGGCGCTGGTGCGCTATCAGGATCATTCCCTGCATGTTGCGCGCCTGCAGGCGGTTCAGATGCGTGCAGCGCTTGCTGCCGCCATTGCGGCCCGGACCGATGCGGCAGGTGCGGTGCAGCGGGCTAAGGCCCTGGCTGGCGAGAGCATATCATTGGCCGAACTGCGCCGCAGGCAGGACGTGCTGGCACAGGCGGATGCCACCATGCGCGCACGCCAGGCGGATGTGGACACGTTGGGCCACCGTTTTGCCGAGGAGTTCAATTCCTCATCGGAGCAGGACAGTCAGGGCGCGGAAGATGAAACCTCAACCCTGATCTCCCCTGTCAATGGCATGGTGCAGGTGATCGGTACGTCAGTGGCGGGTGATGTGGACCCGAGCATGGATGTGGCCACCGTCGCGGATCTGTCCAGCATATGGCTTGTTTCCGACATCCCGCCAGACCAGGCGGCACGGATCGCACCAGGCGGCCAGCAGGTAACGCAGACGGCAGACGGCCCGTTTACATCCCGTATCGATACGGTGGACGGGATGGCCAGTTCCCTGACCGGGCTGGTCCGGGTCATAAGCCGTGTGTCCAACCCCACTGGCGCGCTGGTGCCCGGTATGGTGCTGGATTCTGCACTGGCCCAGCGTGACAGCGTGGCGGGTCTTGTCGTGCCGTCCGAAGCCATCCAGCAGATTGACGGGCACAACGTCGTGTTCGTGCGGGTGAACGCGACGGATTACCGGCCGGTCGTGGTCGATGTGGCACTGGATGACGGGCGACAGGCAGTGCTGCGTTCCGGCCTGAAAGGGGGCGAGCCGGTGGTGGGTCATGGTAGTTTTGCCCTGCGTTCCGTCATCGGTCTGGCCGGAATGGATGCAGACTGATGGCACATGCCTACCTTGCCACCCTGATCCGCGCGCGCATGCTGGTGCTGGGCGGTCTTGGCCTGCTGCTGGCCGCGGGCATCATGACTGTCCTGGGCCTGCCGGTGGAAGCGGTGCCGGATATTTCGCCCCGGCAGGTTCTCGTCTCGGTCGTGGCGCCGGGCCTTGCGACGGAGGAAGTGGAAAAACTCATCACCTTTCCCGTCGAGACCAGCATGACCGGAATCCCCGGCATGACTGACCTGCGTTCCGTATCGCGCGGCGGCGTCTCGGTGGTGTATGTGCAGTTTGCCGATGATACCGACATCAACCTGGACCGCACCCGCGTGAACGAGCGCATACAGCAGGCGCGTTCAAACATATCCGTGCCCGGCATTACCGTCAGCATGGGGCCGCTGGCCACTGGCATGGGCGAAATCATGCAGTTCCAGATCCGTGGCGCGGGGCGTTCGCTCATGGAACTCAACCGCATCATGAACTGGACCGTGGTGCCGCAGATGCGTCTTGTACCCGGTGTGGTGGATGTCAACGTCAATGGCGGGGCGGAAGAAACCTATGAGGTGACGCTGGACCCCGCGCGGCTGATCGGCAGCAACCTTTCGGTAGGCGAGGTCTATCGTGCGGTGGATGCCGGCAACGCGGCATCCGGTGGCGGATGGATCACGCACCATGCCGAACAGCAGAGCGTGGTCGGACGCGGGCTGGTCGGCAGCCTGGCCGACTTTGGCAACATTGCCGTGCGCACCAACCCCGATGGGTCCGCCGTGCGGCTGCGCGATCTTGGCCGCGTGCGCGCAGGCGCGCGCACCCGTCTGGGGGCGGTAACGCGTGACGGGCAGGGCGAGATCGTGATCGGCGTGGTGATGATGGAAAGCGGGGCCAGTTCCAACGCAACGCTTGCCGCGATCGACCGCGCCCTGCCGGGCATCAGGCAGGCGCTGCCCATGGGTGTCACGATCGAACCCTATTACACCCGCGCCACCCTGACCGGGCAGACCATCGCCACCGTGCGTGACAACCTGGTCATGGGCGCCGTGCTGGTGGTGGGGGTGCTGGTGGTGGTGATCGGGAGCTGGCAGGCCGCCCTTGTCATTGCCTCGGTCATTCCGGTTGCCCTTGTCTGCGCGATGGCGGGCATGCGGCAGTTCGGTATCTCGGCCAACCTGCTCAGCCTTGGCGCAATCGATTTCGGCATGATTGTCGATGGTTCGCTGGTGGTGATCGAACATGTGCTGTCGCGGCGGGAGGAAGAACCGGAAGCGGAATTCATCCCGCTGGTCATCTCGTCCGTGCAGCAGGTCATGCGCCCGGTGGGGTTTGCCATACTGGTCATCATCATGGTCTACCTGCCGATCCTGACCCTGCAGGGGATCGAGGGGCACATGTTCCGCCCCATGGCGCAGACGGTCATCATGGCGCTGCTGGCGTCGCTGGCGTACTGCTTCATCTGCGTGCCCGTTCTGGCCGCCCTTGCGCTGGGGGGCGTGCGGCCTGCGGGTGATACGCGGCTGATTGCCTTCCTGCGCCGGCCCTATACCCATATGGTGACATGGGGGGAAACCCATCCACGCATCCTGTTTGGCGGTACGCTGGTGGTGCTGGCCCTTTCAGCGGGGCTTGCGATGAGGCTGGGCGGTGAGTTCATTCCCCAGCTTGATGAAGGGGCGCTGGCGGTCACCACCACGCGGCTGCCCTCGGCCTCGCTCGACACCGTGCTGGCGTCGGTCACGAAGCAGGAACAGATCCTGCGCCGCTTTCCCGAAGTGCGCTCCGTGGTCAGCAATACCGGCACATCCGCCATTCCGACCGACCCGATGGGCGTGAACGAGACCGACAGCTTCATCTTCCTCAACCCGCCCTCTACATGGAAGACCGCCCGCACGCAGGCGGGGCTTGTGGCCGCGATGGATGACACCCTGCGGCGCGAACTGCCCGATGCGCTGTATTCGTGGAGCCAGCCGGTGCAGATGCGCATGGACGACCTGCTGTCTGGCGTGCGCACGCAGATCGCGGTGTCGATCTTTGGCGATGACCTGACCACGCTGGCCGATCTGGGTGACCGGGTGGTGGCAGCCATGTCGGGGGTGAAGGGAGCGGCAGACGTCGCGGCGGCGGGTGATGGCACCGTACCGCTGATCGTCGCCGATATCGACCGCACGCAGGCCGCCAGCCGCAATGTGGCGGTGCAGGACATTCTGGATACGGTGGAGGCGGTTGGCGGGCATGTCGGTACAAGGCCGGTCATCGTGAACAATGCCATCATCGGCACGCAGGTGCGTCTTGACCCCCGCACTGTTACATCTGCCGCCGCCGTCGCCGCGCTGCAGGTCCGGCGCATGGACGGGCAGGGCAATGTCCTGCTGTCACAGGTGGCGCATGTGCATGAAGTCGATGGCCCGCCGCGCATAAGCCGTGACCGGGTCCGCCGGCGCATGGTGGTGCAGGCCAATGTGCGCGGGCGCGACCTGGCCGGTTACGTGGCCGAAGCGCAGGCCCGTGTGGCGCGGGAGGTGAAACTGCCCGCAGGATATACCATGCAGTGGGACGGGCAGTTCCGTAACCTGCAATCAGCCACAAGGCGGCTGGAAATCGTGCTGCCCGTTGCCCTTGGCCTGATCTTTGCGCTGCTGGTGGTGGCGTTTGGCGCGGTGCGGCCCGCGCTGCTGGTGTTCGTCAACCTGCCGGTGGCGGCAACCGGCGGCATCGTGGCGCTGACGCTGCGCGGCATGCCGTTCAGCATTTCGGCGGGGATCGGCTTCATCGCGCTGTTTGGCGTGGCGATCCTGAATGGCGTGGTGCTGGTCAGTGAGATCGCAGCCCTGCGGGCACGGGGAATGGCCGTGGCACAGGCGGCCTTTGCGGCCGCGGAATCCCGCTTCCGTCCCGTCATGGCCACAGCCCTTGTCGCCAGCCTTGGCTTTTTTCCCATGGCGTTTTCCGAAAGTGCGGGCGCGGAAGTCGAGCGCCCGCTGGCCAGTGTGGTGATCGGCGGGCTGGTCACGTCCACGTTGCTGACCCTGCTTGTGCTGCCATCACTGTATGCCCGGGTCATGCGGGAAAAGGATCAGGACTGATGCGTATCCTTATTGTCGAGGATGAATACGATCTGGGTGTGGCGGTGCAGGAGCGCGTGGGTCTGGACGGGCATGCCGTGGACTGGTTCACGACGCTGGAGGACGCACGCGCGGCCATGGCAACGGTGGATTATGATTTCATACTGCTCGACCTTGGCCTGCCCGATGGAAGCGGGCGCGACCTGCTGCGTGAGGTCCGCCGGACATCGTCTGACATCGCCATCCTCATCACCACGGCAGAAGACCAGATCAGTGACCGTATCGCGGGTCTGTCCGAAGGGGCGGATGATTATATCGTCAAGCCCTATGACCTGAATGAACTCGTGGCCCGCATTGCGGCGGTAGCCCGCCGGTATGCATCGCCGCGCAGGCAGGCGCACTGCCGCGTGGGAGAGATTACGATAGACCGGGAGAACCGGTCCGTAACGCGTGATGGCGAGCGGCTGGACCTGACCGCGCGCGAATGGAGCATCATGGAACTGCTCTCGCGCAGTCCGGGCCGGATCTATTCGCGCCAGCAGATCGACACGGTCCTTTATGCGCTGGATCGCGAAGTGGACAGCAATACTGTCGAGGTCTTCATCAGCCGCCTGCGGCGCAAGCTGGGCAATAACGTGATCCGGACCATACGCGGTCGTGGTTACTGCCTGGATGGAAAGAACGGCTCATGAAAAGCTGGAGCCTGTCCACCCGCATCATCAGCAGCGTACTTATGGTCGTTATTCTGGGGCTGCTGATCCTCAGTATCGCCGTGGGCGGATTTACCCGCTACGAGGTGACGGAACGGCTGGATAACTCGCTGCAGGAAGTGGCCGAGCGATTGCAGACGGCGGTGGCCACGCGACTGCACGAACCGGGTGCGGCGTCATCCATCGCCTGGCTGCCCGAGGCCGGACCGCGCACACTGGCCTATCAGGTCGTGGACGTGAGTGGACATGTCGTGCTGCGTTCCCAGAATGCCCCGCAAACCGCATTTGTCAGCAACTGGCGGACCGGGTTTGCCAACGTCCCGCATTTTCGCGTTTATGTCGCGTCACCCGTGGCGGAGAAATACCGTGTCCTTGTGGGGGAACCGACCTTCCACCGGCGCGAGGCCGTCCGGCGCGCGATGCTGATCTCTGTCGTGCCCATGCTGCTTTTCATGCCGGTGATCTGGTGGCTGGTGCGCCTGATCGTGCGGCGCGCCCTGCGCCCGCTGGACCTGCTGCATGACGAGATGCGCGCACGTGGCAGCGGCAACCTTCAGCCCATTCCCCCCCTTGATCTCCCTGACGAACTAGTCTCCATCCAGCGCTCGATCAATACGCTGTTGGCGCGGTTGGAGGCAGCGCTCTCTACCGAGCGCGCCTTTGCCGCAAGCGCTGCGCATGAACTGCGTAACCCGCTTGGAGCCCTTCTGGCGCAGGTACAGATGCTGGGCCGACTGATGCCGGCGGGTTCGGATACGGGCCGGCGGGTGGAGGTCATTGCCGACCGGACCCGCAGGCTGGGCCGCACGGTGGAAAAACTGCTGCAGTTTTCCCGCGCCTCGTCCGGCGTCGCTTTCCGGCGCGACCGTTTCGACCTGATGACCGTAGTGCGTGTCCTTGTCGATGATCTTGGGCATAATCCGTGTGACGGGCAGGGCATTGTCATCGCGCCAGACGGGATTCACCACATATTCGTACATGGTGACATGGATGCGACCGGCATCATGTTGCGCAACCTGCTTGAAAACGCCCTGCTGCATGGAGGGCACCATATGCCCGTGCGGGTGGCCGTGCTACCAGATGGTGGAATCGACATCACCAATGACTGCCCCGCGCTGCCACCCGGCATATTCCAGCGGCTGACTAGCCCATTCGTGCGCGGCGGGACCGGTAATCATGGCAGTGGCCTGGGTCTCGCCATTGCCAGTAATATCGCTACCCAAATGGACGTTACTCTGCGCTTACGTTCCCCACTTACAGGATCTGCCAGAGGATTTGGTGTGTGTGTCACCTTTCCAAACTCGAAGGTAACCTAATTCATGACTGTAGAGGAACAGACGCGCAGGCAACTCCATTTTGCGTACTCTACTCCCCTATGTCACGAATGCCCTGCGTCACGGTTGCCTGGTAGCAGCCCGTTGGCAATATTCTGAGAGGCTGCTTGGGAAAATCAGTCAACACGTGCCTATGGGTGGTGGGGTTGATGCGTCTTTCGCTGCGTACCGACTACGCTTTCCGTGTGTTGATCCACTTGGCGTGTAATCCTGATTCGCGTGTTACCGTCAGGAACATCACTGAGTTGCATGGCATTTCGCACAATCATCTTGTGAAAGTTGTACAACACCTGTGTCATGCCGGGATCGTACAAGGTACCCGGGGACGTACTGGTGGCATCCGTCTGGCTGTGTCTGCCAGAAACATAAACGTCGGTCATATTATGCGGCTCATGGAAACTGAAAAAGAATCCCCTGGTGCCTGTCACTCATCTGGCAATAACCAGTGTATACTGGGCAATGCTTGTCAGTCTCGCCATCTCATAGTACAGGCCGTTGATGCATTTATGGCATTTTCCGATGGGATGAGCTTACTGGATCTCACTAGTGGTTCAGGATAATGTGTTTGCTCACTTTTCCATCCTGGCATGATGCCTCCCTCAAACACTTGATAGAACATTTGAAGCCGTCGATGAAAAAAATATCACTGTAGTCATAGTGAATCTCGTGTGAAGTAAGATTCATATAATCTTCAGGTGAAAAGTTCACTTTGTTGCGGGTAATATAATGATAGCGGACGTTATTATTATTACGGTGTTGAAAGATTTTTACCAAAGTACGGACGGCTTCTAGGCTCGGGACACATAGCCAGAACATGACGGTTGCGGTGAGACAGATGGCTGAGAAGAAGACGGTCGGGCACCTGTTGTAGCGGGTTGCAACCCGCCGCCAGCCCTTGAGCCTTCCGAATATGATCTCGATGCGATTGCGGCGTTTATATTTTCTCTTGTCGTATCTGACCGGTTTTCCGCGAGATTTCTGTCCTGAAATGCAGGGCTTTTATACCTTTTGCTTCCAGGGCGTCCCTGAACCAGTCGGCGTCATCCCCGCGATCTCCCGGCATCCATTGTGCTTCAGGAAGACTATCCAGCAGGGCAGCGGCATCGGTATAATCGCTTATCTGTCCCGCAGTCATGAAAAAGCTCAGCGGTCGCCCACTCTGGTCGGTGATCGCATGCAGCTTCGTGTTTATGCCCCTCTGGTGCGGCCGATCAAGCGACCTGGATCCCCTTTTTTAGCCGCACGCTCGAAGCCGTGCGGTGTGCCTGGAGATACGTCGCATCAGTCATGATGGTCTGGGGCTCTGCCTTTCCGGCAGCCAGACCGTCCATCATCCGGGCGCAGATCCCCATGGCGCCCCAGCGCTTCCAACGGTTTTAGAGCGTCTTATGTGGACCGTATTCCCGGGGCGCATCGCGCCAGCGCAAGCCGTTCCGATTGACAAAAATGATGCCGCTCAGCATTCGGCGGTCATCAACGCAGGCTCTACCATGGCTCTTAAAGAAAAAGGGCCGCAGACGCTCCATTTGTTCGTCCGGCAGCCAAAACAGGTCGCTCATCTCCAGTCTCCTCACAGAGCCTGAATCAGATTCCCGCACTCAAATCAATGGGTTGTTATCATAGGGGATGAAGCCAGTCTGGAAAGCACTCGGGGGCTCAACTCGCGTTCATCACCATTTTTCCATTCGACCGCGAAAGTGTGTTGCCGCCATGACACGGACGCTGCGGCTTCATGGGCTACGTGGGCGAAATGCACCGTGACATTTGCCTACCGCGCTAACTGACTACTGGCGGAGATCACCATCATGACACCCGCCACGACCATGGCGGCATGACCAATATGGTGAAACAAGCGATCATGTAGGTGCGGCAACAGGTACTTCATGATTATTGATGACAGAACCGCCGCCGCAGCAACAGCGATACCCGCAATGCTGGCCCGGGTATTCAACAGGCCGAACTCAGCGTAGAGAGCGATCTTGAGCACATGCAGCATGATTTCGTTGGCCGCGCGGGTTGCGACGATTTCTTCCTTCCGCAGACCAAGTCGATAATAAAACCCATTGAACACCAGGCCGACCGCTCCGGTAAAACCGGAAATGAAGCCGGCGGTAGCACCCAGCACGTGCAGTTCGATAGCGTGGGGCGTTTTCACAGTGACCTGGGGTGCAGGCTTGCGAAAGAGAAGGGGAAGATTGCCCATCAGGAATACGCCAAGAAGCAGCGACAGATAGGCTGGCTCCATACGGCTCAATGCCCATGCGCCCAGGGCGGCGAAGGGCAACGCGGTGGGCGCAAAATGCCGGACGATGTCCCACCGGATCGCCTGCCGGAACGAGATGATGCGCGTCGCCGAACTGGCAACTGTCCCGATCGACAGGGCGGCTGGCACCTGAGTGCCAGGCAGCACCAGCCCCAGCAGGGGCATTAGGAGCAGCCCGGCACCGCCTCCCGACACGGCGCTCAGGCCAAATGCCGCGGCTGATGCAACCAGAATCAGGGACCAGAGCAGCATGGTTTGTATGAATCCCGATTTGGATCCCTGCTCGCCGGGACCGTTGCAGGCGGCCACATCGCATGGGCGCGCGGCATCATTATTTCTGGCGAAAGCTCACGGGGATGTCAGCTTACAATGCCCCAATCTTCAGTCGTATTTGCACATCTCTAACCAGCCAGGAGGCCTGCTGTCTATGAGGCCGTGAAGGCTAGAGCTCTATGGGTAATTTAACGATACACCTTACGCCAGGGTTGTTGTGAGACAAGACGATCGTGCCCCGGTGCAGTTGTACTACGGCTTTCACCATGGTAAGCCCTAGCCCGTTACCGTCATGCGTACGGCTTGTATCAAGACGGACAAAGCGGTCGAATACCCGAAGCATGGCTTCGTCCGGAATGCCTGGACCATTATCGGCTATTTCTATCGTGATGGTCTTGTCCGAAAGCATTATGGTCGCTGTGATGGTGGTCTGGTCGGGCGTATGGCGTACGGCATTCTCGATCAGGTTGGAGAACGCCTGCCGTAAAAGGACTGGATGACCGGTGACGGTAGGGCAGGCGGGAATGATTTCGGTTTCCAGGCGCTGTCCATTGTCTTCGATAACGGAGCGATACGGTTCTAGAACTGATTCCAGAAGTCGTGCGGGATCGAGGGGTTCCATTTCGTTGTTCCATGCCCCGGACTCAAGTTGCGCCAGCTTGAGCAGCGAGGAAAATATTTCCAATGCGGCATCCAGATCCTCGATTGCACACTCGACCTGCTCATGCATGGTATCGGAAGGTCCATGTGCCCCAATGGCGCGCTCAAGATTCTGGCGCATACGCGCCAGCGGGCGGCGCATGTCGTGCGCGATGTCATTGGAGACCTGTTTCAGACTTGCAATCAGGTATTCATTCTGGTCGAGCATCGCATTGAGGCTCTCCGAGAGATGATCAAGCTCATCATCCGTGCCACGTAGCGGGATGCGGCGAGACATATCGCCCTGCATGATGCTCCGTGCCGTCCTGCTTATCGTCTCGATCCATTTCAGGATCAGGTTGCTCAGGAAAAGGCCGCCCGCTACCCCTATCAGACCAAATCCTGCAATGCCCCACAGGATCGTTGTCCATAATGCGCGTTGGAGATGCGTCAGGGGCGAGGCATCCATGCCCACGAAGTAATAGCCGCCGTCATCAAGGCGATAATACCAACCGTTGATTGCTATAACCCATGAGCCCAATTGCGCAGTCCGATTGACATGATGCGCCATGGTTGATTGAC
>NZ_QQBI01000012.1 GCF_004302915.1 Komagataeibacter xylinus
AAAATTTCTTTTGTGCAAAACAGACTTTTTCATAATCTAACCCGATGTACAACCCTTCTGTGAGATTTCCGCGTCGAAGCGCTCAGGAAGGGCGATATCGATGGCTGGATGTCGATTTATGCCACGGATGCCGTCCATGAGTTTCCATTTGCGCCTGAAGGCATGCCGACCAGCCTGACGGGACGGGAGAATATTGCCGCATACATGCGGCGTCTGCCGTCATTCATTCGCTTCGGTTCACTGAGCGATGTGCGCGTACGTGAAATCGGCGAAGAACTAATCGTGGAAGCGGTAGGCCACCATAACCGGATTTCTGACGGGGTCCCCTGCGAGATTACCTATGTATGGTTCATCACACGACGTAACGGCAAGGTGACGTTGATCCGGGATTACATGAACCCGATCCAGCTACAGCGTATCGCGGCGTCCTGACGCACACACGGTTATGAAGGTAAACACTCAGATAGATGCCCTTCCGCTTTCCCGGCCAATCTGAACTGGGGCCGGACATTCATCTCGGATCGTTAATGCGTGCGATGATCCCGAACGGTAGTGGAGCTATCGTTAATGTCGGATCCTACGCATGCTTTCAGACATTTCCATCGATCGCAGCGTATGCCGCATCGAAGGGTGCCCTTGCCCAGTTCACCCGGACACTCGCAGTGGAAGCCATTGGTCATGGGATCCGTGTGAATGCAGTGGGCGCGGGAGATACCGTAACCAATATTCTCAATCATATTCATGCAGACGGCCCATCAGCCCTTGCGGACTATGGCAAACACGCTCCTATCGGACGGGCTGCTCAGCCAGAGGAGATCGCCAGGGTGATTGCCTTTCTCGCATCCGACGAGGCCAGCTTCATGGTCGGGTCGATCGCAATGGCAGATGGTGGGAAAAGCGTAATCCTTCCTGCCTGATCAGATCATTTTCATTTCCGGTCCTATTTTTGCTCGTCATGGCTATGTCTGCCTTGCGGAACGGGCTGTGAACGAGCGATGGTTGTGGCGCTGCCATGACGTCTCTGTCCCATAATGCCTCCTTCCACTCACGTAAAAATATCACCCCATCAAATGCCAGGACTAAACAGGTTGGTAGTCGGAGCTAGAAACCCGCAATACCGCCGAGCGTCCCGGGTTCTATCCGCACATCCGCAGCGGGGGCGTGGCGGCCAGCAGGACGTCGAACATCGGCTGTGCCTCGGGGCCGGTTTTCTCGCCTTTGTGGGCCAAGGTGGCCTGTCGCATCGCGGCGACAGCGGTAACGTCCTGGGGCAGAAGAGGCTGGATGATCGTCATGAACCATCTCCCTGACCGGTGCGTGGGGTCGGCGTTCAGCCGTTCGCCCACTGGGTGGTGGCGTCCTTTACGAACGCGGCATAAGAGCGCGGGGCGTGACCGAGCAACTTCGTCAGGTGCGCGATGTCGCCTGCCGTCGCGACCGCCCCATCGGTCTGGTAGCGGGTGAACATCAGGCGCAGATCGAGGGCGTGCCAGGCCGGCAGCATGGTCTTCATGCGTTGTTCCATCACACCGAGATCATCGCCGCCGTAGCGGATGGAGCGGCCGAGCGCAGCGCTCCAGATGGCGGCGATGCCTTCGCCGGTCAGGCCATCCGGACCGACCAGCGCATAGGTCTCGCGGCCGAGCGGTGCCACGGCCTGCTCCCGGCGAACCAGTTCGATCGCGGCGGCCTCGCCAATGTCGCGGATATCGACCATCGAAACGCCCCTGGCGCCGATCGGCGCGCCGTACGCACCGAATTTCAGCAGCGGATCCTTCTGGCGCAGGTCATTCTGGATGAAATAGGCCGGGCGCAGGATAGTCGCAGGCAGGTCGAGCGCCTCGATCATCCGCTCGACCGTGTGCTTGCCGGCGAAATGCGGCACGTCGGCGTAGGCCTCGCCCATGAACACCGACAGATAGACGATGCCCTTGACGCCGGCCTCGCGCGCGACCGTCAGGGCCAGCATGGCCTGGGTCAGTTCATCGGCGACGTTCGGGGCCAACAGGAACAATGTGCTGACGCCTTCGAGCGCGGCCCGGACCGAGTCGACATCGGCGAGATCGCCGCGGACCGGTGTCACGCCGGAGGGAAGCTGAGCTTTCTCGGGCGAGCGGGTCAGGGCGCGGACCTCGAGATTCCGCCCCTGTAGATGGGCCAGGACCTGGGACCCGATGGTCCCCGTGCTGCCAGTCACCAGAATAGTCATTGTGAACACTCCTGAAAATATTGCGTCTCGAAGAGAAAGATATCCATTCCAATCGAGAATATGAGACGGCATTTTTGAGACGACGTGTCTCAATATCGGAACAGCGCGATGAACCTCGAAGCCCTCTCCAACTTCAATCTGGTCGCTGCCCATGCGCGGTTGAACTGGCACTTGAAGACGGCGTGGCGACCAAGACCCATGTTCTCAATACGCTTCATCGCCTGATCGATGCCAAGAGAACCGTGGTTCCCCGGCTTGATGCCCCACAGGCCCTGGTGCTCGAACACGAACCGTGCGCCGATACAGGGCGATATGACATCCTGCGAAGGGACAGCCGCCATGCGTCATGATCCTGCCGCTGCTTCACTTGTCGTCATGCTCCGTGGATTGCGGATGTATGGCATGTCCCAGGCCACGGCTGATCTCATAGAGCAGGGCGCACCCGCCTTCGAGGCGGCCATCCCCATCCTCTCGCAGCTTCTGAAGGCGGAACTGGCCGAACGCGAAGTGCGCTCCATCGCCTACCAGACAAAGACCGCCCGGTTCCCCGCCTATAAAGACCTGTCCGGGTTCTCCTTTGCCAATACGCAGGTCAACGAGCCCATGATCCGCCAGTTCCATAGCGGGGACTTCATCGAGCGTGCTGAGAATGTCGTGCTGATCGGTGGCCCGGGAACCGGGAAAAACCCACCTAGCGACCGCGCTGGCCATCCAGGCGATTACCCATCACCGCAAGAAGGCGCGCTTCTGGTCAACGGTCGACCTGGTCAATGCGCTCGAACAGGAAAAGACCGCCAACCGGGCCGGGCAGATTGCCGACAGGCTGCTCCGCCTGGATCTCGTGATCCTTGATGAACTCGGTTATCTCCCTTTCAGTGCGTCTGGCGGCGCCCTGCTGTTCCATCTGCTCAGCCGCCTCTACGAGCGCACCAGTGTCATCATCACAACCAATCTGAGCTTCAGTGAATGGGGAGACGTCTTTGGTGACCCGAAGATGACAACGGCGCTTCTCGATCGGCTGACTCATCACTGTCATATCCTCGAGACAGGAAATGACAGCTACAGGTTCCGCGCCAGCACCGCCGCGTCAAAAAACAGAAAGGACAGACCCCCTTCCTGACCGCCCGACTATGCCTGAAATAGCATCTGGCTGGGTCAATTCCTGATGAAAAACCCGGGTCAGTTCTCACTGAAAATCAACATTTTGATGTCCTGCAGGATATTACGGGGCAGGACTGATACGATACGGTCCAGATGCGGCCGGGGCCCGGTGGCGAATTATACCGCCATTGGCCCGCAAGAGGCCGCACTCATGCCTTTGACTGCCTGAACATCCAGTCGCGTGCGGCCCTGATGTAGAAGAACTTGCGTGCCGAGCCCATGTGGTCAACTCCGTCAAATGTCAGGAACGTGACATTGGCGTCTTTTGCAAGGTAGCCGTTGACCTGATCCGTCAGCTTCTGCTGATGATCAACAGGAAAGATAAGGGCAGGATCAAGCTGTTCTTTCGGGCGCACCACGGTGCCACCGGCCTTTTCCCATACCGGCATGCATTTCTCGTTCCATGGCGTCGCCTTGTCATCTTCCGAACCGGTAATGATCAGGATCTTCTGTCTGGCAAGGGGCACGACATCGGCTGGCCGCTGCTGGCCCGCGATGATCAGCCCGGCGGCAAAGATTTCCGGATGTCTGGCCATCAGCCACAGCGATGTCATGGCCCCCATGGACCAGCCGGTGCAGTAAACCCGTTTCGGGTCGATTTTCAGGACCTTGTCACGTCGGTCTGCCCGGTTGGGGTTGCCATAATTCCATGTGTTGCCAAGCAGGGATTCAACCAGCCGGTAGGTGTTCTCCACGTCTGATGTATGTTCCCAGTAATCGTTCATGGTCGTGCGCTCGTAGCGCGGGGTAATGACCACGCATTCATGCCGGTCCTGTTCTTCGGGCAGGCTCCAGATACTGGCAATACACTGTTCGGTCAGCGTCTGGGCGCAGGTGCCATCCGGGCTGGTGCCGGAATGTGTAACGGCCAGAACGAGGGGATAGGCCCGGTTTTCGCCGCCTTCGGCCAGAAAGGATTTCGGCAGGTATATGCTGTATTCCAGCCATGTGGAACGCGTATCGTCCCACCACCAGTGATTCTGCTCCCACGCATCAACCCCACGGATCACGACCCGGTTGCCGTGATGCCCCGTGTTGCTCCATACGGTCTTGCTGGCTGCATAGACCACGCCGCCCATGGTTCTGACGCCCTTGTCCTGTGTCAGCGTAACCCGGTCGCTATCGGTGGTGGGCAGGCTGAGGTCCGGGTCATGAGTGAACTCGGCGATGGCATACCGACCGGGAACATTTTTGCGGTCAGGGCGAAGCGCCGGGGCGTCATTGGTATAAATGGCCGCGACAGGGCGCGGTCTTGCTTTCGCCGTCGTGTCATTCTTGTCGGGTTCCTGCGGCATGCCGGCAAAGAACCCGCTGGCGGCAGGAAAAACAGCCGCCGTGTAGGTATCCGGCGCCAGACTGGCCGGGTCAATCGCGACATCGTATTCCACTGCGATGCCATAAACCTTCTCCCCTCCACCGGTGACCTCGCACAGGGCGCAGATACCCTGAAGGCCCGGATTGGCAGGCTTGTGGGGACCAGGGCCATCCTGACCATCCGGCCCACCGGACGATGCCGCCATGAAACCGTGCCCGCCCCCTGCGGCATGGGCCTGCCGGGCACCGGCGCCCATGGCGGCGGCAACACCTGCAAACATGGCGCCGCTCGCCACGAAATTGCGTCTTGATACATCGGTCATGGGTCTGTTCTCCGATCAGGGGCTGATATGATTATGAAAATACCGTCAGCATTATAAAATGACTTGATAAATCACGGCGCACGCATATTGCCTTCCTTATTCCCGCGCATGCTTTTCAAGGAAGGAGGGAACCAGCGGGTTATCGCGCTGGAGGGAATTCTTGCTGGGCAGTTGCGACACGTCCCATCCGCCACCAAGGTCGGCAATCAGCTTCACGCTGGCCAGCAGGCGGTTTTCCTGAATCTGCAGGGCACTTTCCTGATCCCCCAGCGCGGTCTGCTGGGTGGTGATGACCGTGGTGTAGATGGCGGTGCCAAAACGGTATTCATTCATCGCCACATCAACCGCCTTGACTGCCGCACGCACGGCGGCATCCTGCTGGCTGGCCTGGTGTTCAAGAATACGCAGGCTGGAAAGCTGGTCTTCCGTATCCTGCAGGGCGGTCAGCACGGTCTGGCGATAGGTGGCAACCGCGTTGTCATAATCGGCATTGGCTTCCTGCACCGCTGCTGTTCGTGCGCCGCCTTCGAACAGGGTCTCGCTTCCCGCTGCCCCCAGTGACCATATCCGGTTGGCGACCTGGATCAGCGACTGGACCGGATTGCCGCTGTAGCCATAGGCAGCGGACAGGGTGACATCAGGGTAGAAGGCGGCAATCGCGGCTCCGATTTCCGCATTATATTCCTCCATCGCGCGCTCGGCCGCGGCAATATCGGGGCGACGTTGCAGCAGCGTTGCCGGAAGGCCGACCGGCACGGCCGGAATGGCCGCAGGCATGGCGGCGCGCGCAATGGTCAGATCGGCGGGCGCGCGGCCCACCAGCACCGCAATTGCATGCTCATATTCCGACCGCGCCACATCCGTTGCGGTCGCACTGGCGCGGGTCTGGTCCAGTTCGGTTTCGGCCTGCAGTTCGTCGCCTGCGTTCAGTGTACCGCCTTCGTGCTGGTTGCGGATGATTTCAAGATTATGCGCATACAGCGCTGCCGAGCGGTCCAGCAGCGACTTGAGGGATTCCTCATAGCGCATTTCAAAATAGTCCTGCGCCAGCTGCGACTGGTACGACAGGCGGGCATTGGCAATATCGGCGGCACTGGCCTGTGCGGCGGTCACCTGTTCCTGTATCTGGCGGCGGATCTTGCCCCACAGATCCAGATCCCAGTCGGCACTGAGTTGGGCCGCATAGGTATTGCGCGTGGAACCAGTGCTGTAGGTGGTGCCGCTGGTTGACGTCGCAGTACTGCCCTGACTATTGCGCGCAAAGCTCAGGTCGCCGGAAAGCGTTGGGTAAAGGCTGGCTTTTGCCGCGTTCACCAGGGCGCGCGCCTTGCGGTACTGGGCTTCGTATTCCTTCAGGTTCTGGTTGGACAACGCCACCTGGTCTTCAAGCGCGTTCAGGGTGGGGTCATTATAGACCAGCCACCATTTGCCCTTTGGTATTGCCGCCATATCTGGCTGGCTGACGGTCCAGCCGGGGGCGGGCTGCAGTTCCTTGAACCGGGCCGAGATGACGGGCGCGGGATGTTTATAGCGCGGGCCAACCATAAGGCAGCCTGACAGCGTGAGCGCCGCCAGCAGGACCGTCGTGCCGCGCAGGGCCGTGTGCAGACGGGCGGAAAGGGAAGAAGAATACGGCATGGAACTGTCCTGATACGTCATCATGCTCATGAGGAGCGGGCAGGGCGCACGGCGCGCGCAATGGCATGGAAAAAGGCGGGAAGGCGACGGCGCCCCCACTGGCCCAGACGGTCGAGATACAGATACACGACCGGTGTCGTGTAAAGCGTCAGGATCTGGCTGAACAGCAGCCCCCCCATGATCGCGATACCCAGCGGGCGGCGCAGTTCGGCTCCGTAGCCGTTGCCCACAACAAGCGGCAGCGCGCCCATGGCGGCGGCAATGGTCGTCATCATGATCGGGCGGAAGCGCAGCAGGCAGGCGGTATGGATGGCGTCCTGTGCAGGGCGGTTGTGGTTGCGTTCCTCGGTAATGGCGAAATCCACCAGCATGATGGCGTTCTTCTTCACGATCCCGATCAGCAGGATCAGTCCGATCAGCGCAATCAGGTCAAACTCCTGCCCCAGCAGGTACAGCGCCAGCAACGCCCCCACACCAGCAGAGGGCAGGGTGGAGAGAATGGTCAGCGGATGGACATAGCTTTCATACAGGATGCCCAGCACCAGATAGACAGCACCCAGTGCCGCCACGATCAGCAGCGGTTCGTTGCTCGCCGAACTCTGGAACTGGGCGGCGGTGCCGGCAAAATGCCCGTGCACGCTTGCCGGCACCTGCAGCCGGGCGGTTTCCTCATTGATGATCCGCGTGGCATCGGACATGGAGGCACCGGACGCCAGATTGAACGACAGCGTGGCCGCCAGCGACTGCCCCTGATGGTTCACACTGAGCGGCATGGTGGCGGACTGCATGCTGGACACGACCGAAAGCGGCACCATCGTCTCTGCCGTAGACGACACGGCCGACCCGCTGGAGGCCCCGCTGCCGCCCGCAAGGCTGTTCTGGATCTGGTTGGCAAAGGACTGGCTGCTGAGCGAGGATGAGGTGGTGGACGTGGTGGAGGCGGACGTCACCTTGATCGTATTGCTCTGCGTGCTGCCGCTGGCGGTGCCCCCTGATGTGCTGACCCATACCTGCTGCAGGATGTCGGCATTGTCCCAGTATTTCGGCAGGACGTTCATCACGACGCGGTACTGGTTCAGCGGATTGTAGATGACCGAGGCCGCGCGCTGGCCAAAGGCGTCATAGATCGTGTTGGAGATCAGTTGCGGGGTCAGGTTCGTCCGCCCCGATACGTCACGGTTGATCATGACATTGGTGGAAAGCCCGCCCTGCTGCACGTCCGATGAGACATCGCGCAGTTCAGCATGCTTCTGCAGTGCCGCCTGCAGGCGGGGAATCCAGTGGTACAGCGTCGCCGCGTCATCGCTTTGCAATGTGTACTGATAGGCCCCGTTGGCCTGCCGCCCGCCTGAGGGCAGGAGGCTGGGCAGCATGGCAATGAACTGCCCGCCCACCAGATCATGCGTGCGGTGGGTCAGGTCGGCCAGTGTCTGGCTGATGGTGGTCCTGCGCTTTGCCTTGTCGATCAGGTCAATGAAGATATTGGCCTGGTTGCTGGAATTGCGGCCACCAACAAAGCCGGTCACGCCGGAGACCTGACCGTTCTCCAGAATGTTCTTTTCCACCTGATCGACCTTCGCCAGCATCTCATCAAAGGAGGTGGCCTGATCGGCTACGAGATGCGCCATCATCATGCCGGTGTCCTCGGTCGGGAACAGGCCCTTGGGCATGAACACGAACAGCACGCCCATCATCCCGATGGTTACAGGCAGCGAAAGCAGCACCAGCCTGCGATGGCGCAGTGCCGTGGCCAGTGAGCGGCCATAGGCATTTTCCACATAAGCAAAGCCGCGTTCCATCCGCACGGAAAGGCGGGACCAGAAATTGGGCTTTCTGTCAGCCCGCGCTTCCCCCGATGGCAGGATCCGCGCGCACATCATGGGTGTAAGCGTGAGCGAGAGCACCATGGAGACGAGTACCGTCACCGAAATAGTCACGGCGAATTCATGCAACAGGCTGCCCATCAGCCCCCCCAGCATGAGAATGGGCAGGAACACCGCCACCAGCGAGATGGAAACCGACAGCACGGTAAAGGCTACTTCCTGCGCGCCCTGCAGCACCGCATCGGCGCGGCTCGCCCCCTGTTCCATATGGCGGCTGATGTTTTCGATCACCACAATGGCGTCATCCACCACGAAGCCCGTCGCAATGGTCAGCGCCATGAGCGAGAGACTGTCGAGCGAATAGCTCATGAGCTTCATCACGCCAAACGTCGTGACCAGCGATGCGGGAATGACCAGGGCCGGCACGATGGTCGTGCGCGGCGAACGCAGGAACACCAGCACCACGCCCACCACCAGCAGCACCGACAGGACCAGCGTGCTCTTGGTATCGGTCAGGGCGGCCTGGATGGTGGCGGAGCGGTCCATGCCGACATGCAGCTCCACATCGGCAGGCAGGGCGGCCTTCAGGGTCGGGAACTGCGCCTTGATCTGGTTGATGGTCTGGACCACGTTGGCCCCCGCACGCGGGAAGACAATGGCCAGAACGGCAGGCTTGCGGTTAAAAAAGCCACCATTTTCAACATTTTCCACCCCGTCAGTCACCTGTGCCACGTCCTCCAGCCGTACAGGACGCATGCTGCGATAGGCCACGATCAGACCCTTGAGGTCCTTTGCGCCATGAACCTGATCGTTGGTCTGCAAAATCAGGCGCTGCCTGCCACGATTGAGGAACCCCTTGGGTGTATTGGCATTGGCGGAGGACAGGGCAGCACGGATATCCTCGAATCCGATGCCGTATTTGAACAGGGCGAGAGGATTGAGTTCCACCCGCACGGCAGGCAGCGCCGCCCCCCCCAGCAGAAGCTGCCCCACGCCACTGATCTGGGACAGATGCTGTTCAAGCACATTGGTTGCCACGTCATAGACCTGCGCTGGCGTTCTGGTGTCCGATGTGAGGGCAAGGACCATGACCGGCATGCCGGCGGTATTGGCTTCGACATAGGTCGGGTTCTGCCGCAGGGTGGCGGGCAGGTCCGCACGGGCAGCCACGATGGCCGCCTGCACGTCACGCGCGGCGCTGTTGATGTCGCGGGAGGTATCGAACTGCAGGGCGATGCTGACCTGTCCGGTGACGGATTGCGATGTCATCTCGCTCAGCCCGGCAATGGTGCCCAGATGCCGCTCCAGCGGTTCGGCAATCGTGCTGGCAATCTGCTCGGGCGTGCCACCGGCCTGCTGCGCCTGCACCTGAATGACCGGCAGGTCAACATTGGGCAGATCGGATACAGGCAGCAGCCAGTAGCCGATGGCGCCGGCAATCATCATGCCGATCACGATAAGCGTGGTGCCGATCGGACGCTTTATGCACAGGGCGACGATCGACATCTCAGCGTGCCTCCCCTGACGGCGTGGGTGGCGCGGACGTATGGCGGGCGCGGAAGGCAGCAAAGCGCAGGCGCACCCGCTCCATGAACAGGTAGATGACCGGCGTGGTGAACAGGGTCAGCAACTGGCTTACGGCCAGACCACCCACAATGGCGTAACCCAGCGGGCGGCGCAGTTCCGATCCCGTGCCACTACCGATCACCATGGGAATGGCGCCCAGCATGGCGGCCAGCGTGGTCATCAGGATCGGACGGAAGCGCAGTCGGGCGGCACGGGTTATGGACTGCACGGAATCCATGCCTTCCAGCCGTTCGGCCTCCAGCGCGAAATCGATCATCATGATGGCGTTTTTCTTCACGATGCCGATCAGCAGGACGATCCCGATCACCCCCATCACATCCAGCCCGGACCCCGATACCCACAGCACCAGCAGCGCGCCAATGGCGGCCGAGGGCAGGGTGGACAGGATGGTCAGCGGGTGGATGAAGCTCTCATACAGGACCCCCAGCACGATATAGACCGCAACAAGGGCCGCCAGTATCAGCCAGGCCTCGTTGCTCATGCTGCCCGCAAACACGGCGGCCGTGCCCTGAAAGGATGTCTGCATGGTGGCGGGCAGATGCAGCGACTGCTCCACCCGCGTGATGGCATCCGTCGCAGCACCGAGCGAATACCCAGGTGCGACGTTGAATGAAATGGTCGATGCAGGAAACTGCGCCACATGGGTAATCAGCAGCGGCGCGGTGGATGCCGTCATGCGGGTGACCATGCTCATCGGCACCAGGCCGGAGGAGGGATCACGGGTCGGGCCGGACGTACTTGTGGCCCCGCTGCCGCTGGCGGCCAGGTACAACCTGTCCAGTGCCTCGGGCGTGGTCTGCAGCGTGGGGTCGGCTTCCAGAATCACGCGATACTGGTTGGACTGGGTATAGATGGTGGAAATCTGGCGCTGGCCAAAGGAATCATAGAGCAGGTTGTCCACCGTTTCCGGCGTGATGGAAAAACGCGCCCCCGTAGCCCGGTCCAGTGTCACGGTCGCGGCCAGCCCCTGCGCCTGCAGGTCGGATGTGACATCGGCCAGGGCCGGTTCCCTGCGTAGGGCATCGATCAGGCGCGGCACCCATGTGGACAGGCGGCTGCTGTCGGAATCCGCCACCAGAAACTGGTACTGGGTGGCCGATACGTTGGTGTTCAATGTCAGGTCCTGCACCGGCTGCAGGTAAAGCTGGGTTCCGGCTATGGCGGCTGTCTCGCGCTGGATGCGCTGGGCCACCTTCGCCGCCGAAAGGCTGCGCCTGTCATGCGGCGTCAGGTTGATTTCAAAACGCCCGCGGTTAAGCGTGGTGTTGTCCCCATCCACCCCAATATAGGAGGACAGGCTGACAACATCCGCATCCTTCGCAATCGCTGCTCCCAGTTGCTGCTGAAGGTCACGCATTGCGTCGAACGAAATGGAGGCATCCATGACCGATACGCCCTGGATGACGCCGGTATCCTGCTCGGGAAACAGCCCCTTGGGAATGACCACGACCAGCAGTCCGGTCAGCGCCAGCGTTGCCACGAACACGGCAAGAGTTGCGCGCTGGTGGCGCAGCACGCGCGTCAGCCCCCGGTCATAGGCATCGATAACCCGGACAATCAGCCGGTCGGTCGCTTGCGCCCAGCGCGGCTTGGTGGTGGCATGCGCCTTGTCCTTGAGCAGGCGCGCACACATCATCGGCACCAGCGTAAGCGAGACCACGGCGGACAGGATGATGGTCACCGCCAGCGTCACCGCGAATTCATAGAACAGCCGCCCGATCACATCGCCCATGAACAGGAGCGGGATCAGCACGGCGATGAGCGAGATGGTGAGCGAGACGATGGTAAAGCCAATCTCGCCCGCGCCCTCCAGCGCCGCGGTCATCCGGTCGCGGCCCATTTCGATATAACGGGCGATGTTCTCGATCATGACAATCGCATCATCCACCACGAAGCCGGTGGAGATGGTGAGCGACATGAGCGAGAGGTTGTCGAGCGAGAACCCCATCATATCCATCACCGCCAGCGTGCCGATAATGGACAGCGGCACGGACAGCGCCGGGATGACGGTGGCCGACGGGTCATGCAGGAACACGAAGATCACGCCCACAACCAGCGCCAGCGCCAGACCCAGTTCGAATTCCACATCCGCCACCGAGGCCCGGATGGTGGTGGTCCGGTCAGTCAGCGGCGTGATGGTGACGCCACCGGGCATGTCCTGCTGCAGTGATGGCAGCGTGGCCTTGATGGCATTGACGGTGTTGATGATGTTGGCCGAAGGCTGGCGGCGGATGTTCAGGATGATGGCCGGGGTCTGGTTCGACCATCCGGCAAGCTGGGTATCTTCCGCCCCTTCCACCACCGTTGCGATGTCACGCAGCCGGACAGGCCCCTGACTGGTGTCGGACCAGCCCACGACCTGATTGAGCAGCTGGTCAGTGCTGGAAATCTGGCTGTCGATATGGATGGTGCGGTTCAGCTTCTTGCCATTGAAGCTGCCGGTGGGGGAATTGACGTTCACGTTGCCGATCGTGGTACGCAGCGTATCCAGATCGATCCCCAGCGCGGTGGCCTTGGGCACATTCACACGGACGCGGTAAGCCTTCTTGTTACCACCGGACAGGGAAACTTCACCCACGCCCGAAATCTCGCTGATTTTCTGCTGCAGGCGTGTCGTCACGTAATCCTGCACTTCAGGCAGGGACAGGGTGGTGGACGTGACCCCCAGGATCATGATGGGCGTATCAGCCGGATTGACCTTGGAATAGATGGGCGGCGCGGGCAGGGCGGTTGGCAGCAGGGAATTGGCGGCGTTGATGGCTTCCTGCACCTCCTGCTCGGCTACATCCAGCGACGTGGTCAGCCCGAAGCGCAGCGTGATGACCGACGCCCCGGCCGAGGACTGGGATGTCATCTGGTCCAGCCCCGCCATTTCGCCCATCTGCCCTTCCAGCGGCGCGGTGACGGAGGTCATCATCACATCCGCGCTGGCGCCGGGGTAGAAGGTGCGGACCACGATGGTGGGATAATCCACTTCCGGCAGGGCGGAAATCGGCAGGAACCGATAACCGATCAGACCCGCCAGCATCAACGCGAACATGAGCAGCGTGGTGGCGACGGGCCGCTGTATGAAAAGACGCGAGAGATTCATTATCCCCCCTGCGTCGTGATGGCGGGGATGGTGACTTTTGTCCCTGCGTGCAGGCGGTCGATGCCCGATGTTACCACCTGCTCATCCGCCTTCAGGCCGGATGTGACAACGACCGTATCCCCCTGGCTGACACCGGTTTTGACCAGACGCACGGCCACGGTGCTGTCAGGCTGCACCACATACACAAATGAACCATTGGGACCGGACTGGATGGCGCTGGTGGGGGCAAGCAGCACGTCATGTTCGGTATCAACCAGCAGGTGGGCATTGACGAACTGGTTGGGGAACAGGTCCTCGTCCCTGTTGGGGAACAGGGCACGCAGCCGGACCGTGCCGGTCGATGTATCGATCTGGCTGTCCAGGCTGCTGACCGCGCCATCGGTCAGTTTTGTGGTGTCCGTGCTGTCCCATGCCTCGACCGGTAGCGTCTTTGCAGTACGCAGCCGTTTCCAGACCATGCCCAGCTTGTCCTGTGGCAGGGTGAAGATGACCGAGATCGGCTGCATCTGCGTCAGGACCGCAAGGCCGCCGGATTGGGCCGCAGTCACGTAATTGCCCCGATCCACCACACGGATGCCGACACGGCCGCTGACCGGTGCGGTTATGTGGCAGTATTCAATGTCCAGCCTGTAGGTATCGACCAGCCCCTGATCGGCTTCCACCGTGCCTTCAAGCTGCTTGACCTTGTACTGCTGGTCCTGTGCCGTCTGGGTATCGATACTGTCGCGTTTGAGCAGCTTCTGGTACCGGACATTATCCATCCGCGCCTCGTCAAGCTGGGCCTGATCGGCCGCCAGCTGCCCGGAATACTGCTTCAGTTCCGCCTCGTAGGGGCGCGGGTCGATCACCGCCAGCAGGTCGCCCTCATGCACTTCCTGCCCTTCGGTAAAGAGCACCTGTGTCAGATAGCCTTCCACGCGGTTCTGCACGGTTACGTTGGTGACGGGGATGACCGTACCCAGTTCGCTCAGCACGACCGGCATATCGCCCGTCCTGATGGTTGCCACGGATACCGGAATATCCGCATCCACCGTTTTCGTGGCCGCCTGCGCGCCATGCAGCGGATGCAGGCCGGTCAGGAACAGTGCTGCCAGCAGGCTTGCGCGGCTCAGGCCGCAATGCCTGGTCCGTGCCTGGTTCCTGCGCGCTGAAACGGCATCCTGCACCACATGGCACGAGAGGCCGCCAGGCATGGTTGCAGGAAAAGGAAAATCGTGAACAGGCTGCATTTTCTACGGTCCGTCTCTGTACTGGCGGGGCCTCAATGGGTTGCCTGCGTATTGCCGTGCGCCTGCGCCGCCGTGTGCAGGTCAAGTGGCAGGGCAATGCGCACCAGCAACCCGTGTGGCTGGTTTGAATGGAAGGTCAGGCTGCCACGATGGCGCTGTACGATGTCATGGATGATCGACAGGCCCAGCCCCAGGCCGCCGTCCGGGCTGCGGGCAGGGTCCAGACGGGCAAAGGGCAGCAGCACGACATCGTGCATTTCAGGCGGAATGCCAGGACCGTTATCGGCAACCTCGATAATGGCTTCATGACCGCTCCGTCGTGTATCGACGCGCACTTCGCTGCCGAATTTGCAGGCATTGTCGATCAGGTTATTGACCATGCGGGCCACGGCCACGGGCTGGCACAGACAGGTCAGGCCCAGGTCGCCCTGACAGATCACGTTCCGGCCGATCGCCTCGAATTCCGCGCAGACACTTTCCACCAGCGCGCCGATATCGACCCGTTCGGCCGGTTCCATGTCACCCTGGCCCTTCAGGAAGGACAGCGCCCCGTTCAGCATGCGGTTCATGAGCCACAGGTCGTTGTGCAGGGCCGAAGGGGAGGCGTCGGCCCCCCCCATTTCAATCCGCATGGACAGGCGCGTCAGTGGCGTGCGCAGGTCATGACCGATTGCCATGAGCATGCGGGTACGCTCCTCGGCCGCGGCGGCAATGCGGGCCTGCATGCGGTTGAAGGCACGCGCGACGCGGCGCAGTTCCACCGGTCCCTGTTCGATCAGGGGTTCGGGCGTAATGTCGTAGCCAAAGGTTTCGGCCTTGTCCGCCAGCACTTTCAGCGGGCGGTTGATGCGCCACAGGCTCCATAGCGACAGGGTGCCCATGATGACCAGCATCGACAGGAACGATACGATCAGCGGCAGCGTCGCGCGCATGAGTTGGGGCAGATGATGATTGATCCCGTTATGGGCGGTAATGAAAATCCCTTCACGGGGCATATCGATATGGGTGGACGTCATGCCGCTGGAATCCGCAGCGCAGGTCGAGGCAATCATGACGACGTTCTGGTTGCCCGCCCGTGCCTGAAGGATACGACGCAGCAGGATCGAGAAATGTTCGGTCGGGATATGCGTACAAGCGAAGGGAGTGGTGGTACGAAACGAAACGTCCGGTGTTGACATACCCTGCGCAATGGCCTCGCGTATTTCGGGCGGACTTGCACGTAACGCATCAATCGCGGTTTCAAAGGCCAGTGCGTTTGGCCATGGCCCTTCAGGTAGCGGCGGCACGGTCGGACGCAACGCGAACACAAGGAAGGCAACAACAAAAATGGTGACCATCATGCTGGAAATCACGATTGCGGCCATCTGCCCGTAAACGGTGCGGGGCAGCAGGGAAAACCGGGTTTTCATCAGTCGGCTGCTCCCTCATGCGGAACGGCCGGACCGGGGTCGAACACATAACCATCGCCGCGCACCGTCCGCAGCATCTCAAGCTGGCGGCCACCATGGGCCAGCTTGCGCCGCAGGCGGCTGACCAGCAGGTCGATGGTGCGTTCTTCAACCGCTCCCGGTGCATTATAGAGCAGTTCAATGATCCGCTGCCTGCTCAGGAGTTCTCCCGCATGGTTCCATAACAGCAGCAGAAGATCGGTTTCAGCGCCGGTCAGCGTCATGCGCACGCCCTCGGTGCTATAGAGTGCGCGTTTTTCCGGCATAAAGATCCAGTTTCCGAACCTGCAGCCCGGCTGTAAACCCGATGTAGGATAAGCAGGGGGATTGGATGGACGACGCAGCACGGCCCGAATGCGGGCTGCCAGTTCACCCAGATCAAAGGGTTTGCTGATGTAGTCATCCGCGCCCAGGTCAAGACCCGCAATACGCTCACGGACATCGGCAAGCGCCGTAACCATGATAATGGGGATGGCACTCCGCTTACGGATCAGGCGGCAGATGGCATGGCCACTTTCCTGCGGCAGCATGAGATCAAGCAGGACAATATCAGGCGTGCGCCCCGCGAGGATGGCCAGCACCTCCGCCGCCGTCATGGCGGACGCGACCTCATAACCCTGCTGTGACAGGAAACGTGTCAGCAGGTTGCGGATATCCATGTCGTCTTCCACAACAAGAACGAAATTCTGTCCTTTGCCCACAGGGGCACCATCCGTTCCCTGCCTGTCCGGAAAATCATGGCCTGACCGCCCCGTTATCAATCTGAAACTCCGCACGGCTACATTCGCGTTCATTCGATGCCGTGAAGTATAATAAAGCTCTGATTCCAGCCTAGAAAATAAAAAGGCAGCGGGGTGTTTATTTCAAAAATGATAAAAAGCGATTGTGATATTAAAATAAAATTCATCGCCCGCTTGGCCGGTATAATGCCACGCGCTGTATACGTTAAACAGACTTCGATCTCCTGGAATTTTTCTGTATGTATCGAGAGTAATTGATATCCTGTGGTATATTATTGTAACAGGAACGATCATATCCGTTACAAAAAAGATTTATCCCTGCATATAGAGGTGTCTAGGGCGTGTCGTCAGTTAATTCCGATGATGGCGGAGACGAGTTGTACTGCTGCGAAGAATGTTGACTTCAGCTTGTCGTAGCGTGTTGCAATGCCCCTGAACTGCTTCAGCCTGGCGAAGAAGCGTTCAATGATGTTTCTGTTTTTGTAGAGCCGGAAGCTGATTTTCCGTGGATCGCGTCGGTTTTTCCTTGAAGGGATAACCGCTGTGATCTGCCGTGCTTCAAGCGTTTCAATGAGCGGGTCGGCGTCATAAGCCTTGTCAGCGATAAAGGCTTTGGGATCGACCTCATCCAGCAGGGGTTCTGCTTCCGTGATGTCCGCTCTCTGCCCGGGCGTCAGGGACAGGGCGACCGCCTTTCCTGCGGCATCGATAATGGCGTGGATTTTCGAAGTCAGTCCGCCACGGGACCGCCCGATGGCCTGATCCACGCCCTTTTTTTACGGGCACCCGCACTGTGCTGGTGAGCCTGGACAATCGTGCTGTCGATCATCATGTAGTCGTTGTCGCAATTGGCGGCCAGATGCTGGAAAATCCGTTCGATTACGCCGCCTTCGCACCAGCGACGCAGACGTCTGTGAACATTCTTCCAATCCCCGAACCGCGCTGGCAGGTCACGCCAAGGAATGCCTGCGCGGTAGCGATACAGCACGGCTTTCACAAACAGACGGTTATCGGCGGCCGTTCCGCCGACATGACCTTCACGACCCGGGAGAAGATCTTTTATCCGTTCCCACTGGCTGTCACTCAGGCCATATCGTCGCATTCATTCTCTCCCTGAAAACAGAGAGAAAACATCACAGATCAAGCGGGAGTACAAGCCTCATAGCGCCAGATGCTAACTGACGACACGCCCTAGGTTGCCGTGCCCGGATGAGGTGTCGCTGTCACACAGCGCCCAATACGCCGATTGTGTTCTCCCGCAAATCGGTGTCGGCCAACCGCACGCCCAGTTAGGCTGCCGACAGCCCCGGCATGATGCCCGGCATTCAAATCATCCAATGCACGCTGTACCAGATAAGGGAATAGAGTCTGGTTCGTCACGGCATAGCCATCGTATGGCGCGGTGGTCAGCGCATCGATCTTCCATTGCTGCGATCTGGATTGCGGACATGAATGTATGGGCACATCTGACAGATCTGGTCCGCTTCGCCAATCTGCTGAATATCAGAGATCATGCGGTACCGCGTTACGGTGCAAAGCCGTGAGTTCTATGCTGCAGGGATAAGTTCTGGGGCTGGCATAGGTCTCATATGCAAATACGTCCTGCGGATATTATTTATCGATAACCTTGCGCACACCTTCCCCCAACAGGTTAAAACCCAGAACCGCAAGCGTGATCGTAAGGCCAGGAAAGAGAGAGGGCAGGATGTCTATGCCCAGATAGCTGCGGCCGTCGCTCATCATGGCACCCCATTCTGGTGTGGCGGGCGCAACGCCCAGCCCAAGGAAAGACAGGCTCGATGCCGCCAGGATCACCGATCCGGCTGTAAGCGTGGATTGCACAAGTATCGGTCCCAGGGCGTTGCGCATGACATGCACGTACAGGATCCGCCATGTTCCAGCCCCCAGCGTGCGGGCGGCTTCCACATATTCCGCGCGTTGCAGGGCCTGCGTCAGGTTATGCGCCAGACGGACATAAACGGGTATGGAAAATACGGAGATCGCCAGAAGCATGTTGAAAAAACCCGGCCCCAGCAGGCTCAGGATCAGCAGCGCCAGCACGATACCGGGAAAGGCGAAGATGATATCGACAACCCACATGACCGCCTGCTCCACATATCCCCCCACCAGCGCAGCCAGCATGCCCGCCAGCGTGCCCATGGCACACGAAACAAGGATGCAGATGCAGACCTCGGCCAGGGAATAGCGCGTGCCATAGACGATCCGGCTGAAAATATCACGCCCGAACGCATCCGTGCCGAACGGGTGCGCTGCTGACATGGGCTGAAACGTGGCATACAGATCCTGTGCCAGCGGGTCAGCCGGGCTGATGAGCGGGGCAAGGAGCGCGCCAAGCACCATAAATGTAATCAGCACCACCCCCGCCAGCAACGAAAGCGGCAGGCGCGCGATCAGGGTGCGAAATGAACCGGTCATGGCAGCTTGTCCTTCAGCTATGCCGTGCCTGGGGATCGATCCGGGAAATGACGATGTCGGCCACAAGGTTGACCAGTATGACCGACAGCACCGCAACCAGTGTCACGCCCTCAATCACGGGATAATCGCGCCAGCGCACGGCCTCGATCATCAGGTGGCCAAGGCCGGGCCAGCCAAAGACCGTCTCGGTCACCACCGCCCCGCCAATGACACTGCCAAGGTTCATGCCAATCACGGTCACGACCGGGGGCAGGGCATTGGGCAGGGCATGACGCAGGCACAGGCGCATGAGGCCCACACCCCTGGCGCGGGCGGTGCGGATGTAATCACGTGACAGTACGGCAAGCATGCTGGCACGTGTCATGCGGCCGATCAGGGCCATGGGCATCAGCGCCAGGGTCAGCGATGGCATGAGCAGGCTGGACCATGAATGCGCGCCCATAAGGGGCAATAACCCAAGGCGGACGGAAAACAGCTCCATCAACAGCAGCGCGAACCAGAAATTGGGCACCGATGCCAGCACAATCGTCATGCCCATGAAGATCCTGTCCCATATGCCATCCTCGAACATCGCGGCGGCCAGACCACCGGGAATGCCAAAACACAGGGCAAGGGCATAGGCGCTCAGCCCCAGCAGCAGCGTATAGGGAAAATGATGGGCAATTTCCTGCCCCACGGGCTGCCGCGATTCAATGGAAATGCCAAGATCACCAACCAGCGCACCCCGCATGAACGTGCCATATTGCCGCAGGGCCGGGCGGTCGAGCCCAAGGCTGTGATGCACGGCATCAACCGTGTCCTGCGTTGCGGCGGTTCCGGCCAGCATGCGCGCCGGATCGCCCGGCAGGTGGCGGACCGCGACAAAAACCGCGAACGAGACCACCACCATCACGACCGGCAGCATCAGCACCCTGTTGATGAGGCGCGCGTTCATGGATGCGGCTGCCGGTTACGGGTGACATGCGTGATGTCCAGCGCCCCATCCGGCCGCACCACCAGCCCGGATATGTCCGCACGCATGCCAACCAGCGTATCACGGGTATAGATCAGCACCGCAGGCGCATCGTGCATGATCATCTCCTGTATCTGTGCATAGATGGCTTTTCGTTTGTCCTCGGATGGTTCCACGGCCCCGGCATTGATCAGCGCATCCACGCCCGGATCATGGAAAAAGCCGAGATTTGCCCCCGCAGGTGCGGCGGATGCCCCATGGAACAGGGGGCGAAGCTGCATGTCCGGTATGAACCCCGATGACCATGACGCCAGCACGCCATCGAGTTGCAGCGCTGCCTTCTGTGCGGGATCGGCGAATGCCTCGGATGCATAGACGCCGCCCTCCAGCCGTGAAATCTGCAGGGTGATGCCGGATTTCTTCCACATGTCCTGCAAGGCCTCGGCAAGGGGTTCGTCCATGTCCTGCACGGCAAGGCTGAACGTGATGCCCGATGGCGATCCGGCTTCGGCCAGCAGGGCGCGCGCACGCTGCGGGTCGTATTGCGGATCGGGCGCATAACTGACGAAATAGGGGGAAACCGGCTGCAGCGGGGATCGGGCGGGTTGCCCCCTGTCGCGCAGCAGGGCATGGACCAGTGCCTGCCGGTCGGTCGCGTAATTCAGCGCCTGCCTGATGCGCCTGTCTGCCCCTGCGTGCCGGTCCATGTTGATGGCGATCCAGTACAGTGGCCCATTGGGGTCATCATGGATCACGAAGCGTGGATCGCTTTCCATCCGCCGGGCATAAAGCGCTGGCAGGTCACCTACGATATCGGTGTCACCTGTATGCAGCGCCATATCCATGACCGATGGCTCCGCCGACCATATCCAGCGCACGCTGGCCAGGTCCGGTGGCGTGCCCCAGTAATCCGGGTTGCGCGCCTGCCTGACATATTCCGAGCTTTTCCATTCATCAAACCGGAACGGCCCGGTTCCGTCTGCATGCCGCGCCAGGGAGGCGCCCGCATAGGGCGATGTCACGCAGGCCTGGCTGAAGGAAAGCAGCAGCAGGAAATCAGGGTAGGGGCGGCGCAGGGAAAAACGCACCGTCATGTCATCATCCGTGGTCGTGACCGTATCGACCACGGCCCTGAAGCGGCTGCTGCCCGCCAATGGGGCGTTCATGTCCAGCAGGCGGCGGAAACTGTGCACGACGCCTGCTGCCGTCATGGTGTGGCCGTCATGGAATTTGACATTGCGGCGCAGGACAAAGTCCCACGTCGTGCCCTGCGGGTCATGGCGCCACGAGACCGCCAGCAGGGGATGGATCGTGCGATCCGCATCGGCGCGCACCAGTCCTTCATACATCGCGCTCAGGATGGAAGAGGTATCGGTCGCCATCTGGTCCGCGGGGTCCATGCTGCGCGGGGGCTCGGGCTGCATGATGGTCAACGCCCCTGCGGCCCCGGCGCCTGCATGGGCCGGGGCCGCCATCGCGCCGGTACAGGCGATGAGCGCGGTCAGCAGCACAGGGAGGCGGCAATGGCAGTGCATGGGGGCACGATCACCATATTGTTTCGATCTGTTTTTACTTATATCACATAAAAAACTTTCTTGACGACCAAAAGGTCAATCAATGATATAAATTGATCTTTACCCGTAACGGAGGCGCGCGTGTCCTGCCGGTCGCATGTGCAGTTGCTACGCCTGCTTAACCAGTGCGGTCCCCTCAGCCGCGCGGAACTCATCCGTATGTCCGGGCTGAGCAAGGGGGCCGTCTCCATGGTGACGGCAGACCTGCTCGCCCACGGCCTGATCGAGACACGCGATACCGTGTATGGCGGCGGACGGCCGTCAATACGGCTGGGCATTGCCGCCGACAGCGCGTTCTTTGTCGGTATTTCGCTGGCGGACCGTCCGGTCATGGTGCTGGGAGACCTGCACGGCATGATACTGGACCGTTACGATATGGAACTGCCCGACCAGGTGATGGAAATCGGGGCCCATGTGCACCGCCTGATTGCCAGGATCGCACCCGAAGGCTCGCGCCAGGCGCAGCGCCTGCGCGGCATCGGCCTTGCCGTATCGGGTCTGGTGGATGAACAGGGCGGCATATGCGTGCGCTCCACCCTGACGGGGTGGGAGAATGCGCCGGTCGGCCCGCTGGTTACGCAGGCCTGCGGGCTGCCAGCCTATGTCGAGAATGACGCTAATGCCCTGACAGTCGCGCAATACAGGTTTGGCCCCATGCGGGAGGCGGCCTCCTTCAGCCTCATTTCCGTCGGGCAGGGAATCGGGTGCGGGCACATGTTCGGCGGCGAACTGTTTCGCGGGTTTCGCGGTGGCGCGGGGGAGATCGCCCACGCTACCGCAGAGCCGGGCGGCCTGCCGTGCCTGTGCGGCAAGACCGGCTGCCTGGATACCGTAGCCTCCATGGCGGCCATCTCCCATCTGGCCACAAGGGCAGGGCTGCCGGGGGAACTGGAGCCGCTGGAGCAGCTTGCGGCCCAGGGCAACCTTGGCGCGGTCGAGCTGCTGCACCGCGCGGGCAGTGCCCTGGGCCTGATGATCGCGCAGATGGTGCAGGTCATGGACCCGCAGCACGTGCTTGTCGTGCGCCAGGGCGGGGGGCTGGAGGGCCTGTTCGCGCGCGCGATGCGGCAGGCGGCGGAGGGTAACATCCTGCCGCAGCTTGCACCGCGCCCCCAAATCATGACCCACGATGTCACGGCCGATTCATGGGCATTTGGCGCCGCCAGTGTTGCGGCCGACCGTTCGCTGTTCCGCCAATTCTGATATGAGGGAAACAGGATATGCGTATTGCCGTAGGTGGCATTCATATCGAATGCAGTACTTATAATCTGGTGCCGACCCGGATGGAGGATTTCCGGGTCCTGCGGGGTGAAGCCCTGCTGCAGGCGCCCTATTTTGCGTTCCTGTCCGACTATCTGGCGCAGTTCATCCCGACCCTGCATGCCCGCGCCATTCCCGGCGGCCCTGTCACGGCGGAAACCTATCGCGCATTGCGTGATGCGTTCCTTGACCGGCTGCGCGCGGCGGGGCCGCTTGATGGCGTGTACCTGTCCATGCATGGCGCGATGTATGTGCAGGGCATGGAAGACGCCGAAGGCGACTGGATCTGCGCCACCCGCGCCGTCGTGGGGGAGGATGTGCCCATTTCCGTCAGCTATGACCTGCATGGCAACGTGACGCAGCGCATCATCGATGCCATCGACATGTTTTCGACCTATCGCACCGCACCGCATATCGATGTGGAGGAAACGATGCGCCGGGCGGTTACGATGCTGGTGCGCTGCCTGACGCAGGGCATACGGCCCCATGTCGTGTGGGCGCCGGTGCCGGTCGTGCTGCCGGGGGAGAAGACCAGCACCGAGGACGAACCTGCGCGCAGCCTGTATGCCCGCCTGCCGGAAGTGGACCGGCGCGCGGGGATCTGGGATGCCTCGCTCATGGTGGGGTATGTATGGGCGGACGAGCCGCGCGCGACCGCGGCTGCGGTCATGACGGGAACGGATGCGGCGGCATTGCACGCGGCGGCGGTGGAAATGGCCACGGCTTACTGGGAGGCACGCACGCAGTTCCGGTTCGGCTGCTGGACCGGCAGTATCGGACAAACGCTTGAGCGGGCGCTGCAGGCCACGGGCAGGCCCGTGATCGTTGCGGATTCAGGCGATAATCCGACAGGTGGCGGCGTTGGGGACAGGATCGACGTGCTGCGCGCGCTGATCGAACGTGGCGCACAGGATGTGATCGTGGCGGGCATCGCCGACCCGCAGGCAACCCGCGCGGCCTGTGCCGCCGGCGTGGGCGCACGCGTCACGCTGCCGGTGGGCGGTGCGCTTGATGCGGCGGATACGACCCCGATCAGCGTAACGGGAGAGGTCCGGTTCATCCTTGATGATCCGCACGAGCGCGAACGCCAGGCGGTTATCGACGTGGGGGGAATTCATGTCGTCGTGGCCGCGCGGCGCAGGCCCTACCATAACATTGCCGATTTCACGGTGCTGGGGCTTGATCCGCACCGGGCGCGGATGGTGGTGGTGAAGTCCGGCTACCTTTCCCCACAGCTCGCCCCGATCGCCAGTCCCGCGCTGATGGCGCTTTCTCCCGGGGCGGTGGACCAGCACGTGACCCGGCTGGCGCGGGTGCACAAGGCGCGGCCGACCTTTCCGTTCGACACGGCCTTTACATGGTCGCCGCGCGTCTGTCCCTCGGCACGAAAAGGGCGCTGACAGATGGCGGCGTCATGTCCTGCCCTTGTGGTCGAAGGGCTGAACATCCATTTCCATACGCGGCGTGGCGTCGTGCATGCGGTGGATGACGTGACGTTCGATATCGCCCCCGGTGAGATCGTGGCGCTGGTAGGCGAATCAGGTTCGGGCAAAAGCGTGACCAGCCTGTCGATCATGGGGCTTTTGCCGCGTATCGGCCATATTGCTGGCGGGCGGCTTGTGTTCCAGCCTGCAGGCCATGCCCCCGTTGACCTTGCAACCGCACCGGAGAAGGTGCTGCGCAAGATACGCGGCGGCGGGATCGGAATGATCTTCCAGGAGCCCATGACCTCGCTCAACCCTGCCATGACGGTGGGCGAACAGATTGCCGAGGCCCTGGTCCTGCACCATCAGGCAGACAGGCGGGCTGCCCTGGCGCGAGCGGCCGACCTGCTGGCGGCGGTGGGGATTGCCAGGCCGCGGGAGCGGGTGGGCAGTTATCCGCACCAGATGTCGGGCGGCATGCGCCAGCGCGTCATGATTGCCATCGCCATTGCCTGCCGTCCCGCGCTGCTGATTGCCGATGAGCCGACCACGGCCCTTGATGTCACGACACAGGCGCAGATACTCGAAATCCTGCAGCGACTGCGTCGTGATACCGGCATGGCGATCCTGTTCATCACGCACAACCTGTCGTTGGTGGAGGCATTCGCTGACCGCATCATGGTCATGTATGCCGGGCAGGTGGTCGAATGCGGGAACGCGCGCGATGTGATGACGGCCCCACGCCACCCCTATACCAAGGCATTGCTGGACTGCCTGCCGGTCCGCCATCTTGGCAGGCCGGGGGATGGCGCACCGCCCGAACTGCCCACGATACCGGGCCATCCGCCAGATCTGGCCCATCGCCCGGCGGGCTGCGCTTATGCCATGCGGTGTGACAGGGCGCATGACGCCTGCCGCACCGGACATCCCGACCTGCAGATGGCCGATGCCGCGCACGGCCATGCCACCCGCTGCATCGCCTGGCGCGAGATGAGCGTGGCGGCGGGAGCATGAGCGCTTTCCCCTTGCTGTCGGTTCGTGACCTGGGCGTGACATTCCATGCGCCACGCACCCTGCTGGGCCGCCGCGCCAGAAATGTTCAGGCACTGGACAAAATATCGTTCGATATCCATGCGGGCGAGATAGTCGGAATCCTTGGTGAATCCGGCTCCGGCAAGACTACGGTCGGGCGGTGCATGGTCCGCCTGCAACAGCCTACGACAGGGCATGTCAGTTTTGAGGGACGCGACATTCAGGCCCTGTCAGGGGCGGATCCGGGGTGGTACTGCCGCCAGGTGCAGATGATTTTCCAGGACCCCGCCGCCAGCCTGAACCCGCGCCTGCGGGTGCGCGACATCGTGGCGGAGGGATTGGATATCCACCGCATCGGCACGCGTGAAAGCCGCCGCGAGGCCGTCATCGACCTGCTGGCCTCGGTCGGCCTTGGCGCGGATGCGCTGATGCGGTTCGCGCATGAGTTTTCCGGCGGGCAGCGCCAGCGCATCGGCATTGCCCGGGCACTGGCGGTTGGTCCACGGCTGATCGTGGCCGATGAGCCCGTCTCGGCGCTGGATGTTTCGGTGCAGGCGAAAGTCATCAACCTGCTGCGTGGCCTGCGTGAACGGCTGGGCCTGGCGATGGCGTTCATCTCGCACGACCTGCCTGCGGTCATGTTCCTGTGTGACCGTGTTGTCATCATGTATCTGGGCCGTGTGATGGAAATTGCCCCGACAGGAGCATTCCGTACGCAGCCCTTTCACCCGTATTCACGCACCCTGCTGGCCCTGGCTCCAGGGCTGCGGCACGGTGGGGAAGGGCGTATTCCCCCAACGCCTGACCATGCCACGGCAGCGCCGGACCTGCACCATGGGTGCGCGTTCCGTAACCGCTGCCCCCACGCCGTGGCGGCATGCGCCACCGTGGTGCCCCCCTTGCAGCAGGTCACGCCCCAGCGGTGGGTTGCCTGCCTGAGACCGGAGATATTTCATGACGCGTGTTGAAATCTGCGTGGAAACCCCGCAGGGCATTGCCGCGGCCAATGCGGCCGGGGCTGACCGGATTGAATTGTGCGCCTCGCTTGGCGTCGGGGGGCTTACGCCGAGTGCCGGGCTGATGCGTTGCGCAGCACGGGGCCATGTGCCGACCCTGGCCATGATCCGCCCCCGTGCCGGGTCGTTCATATTCGACGGCGATGAGGCTGCCGTCATGATCGATGACATACATGCCGCACGGGAAGCGGGGCTGAAAGGGGTGGTGCTGGGCGCGATCACGCCCGATGGGCATCTTGATCGTGATCTCCTGCTGCGCCTGTCCGGTCAGTGCGCGGGCATGGAGCGGACCCTGCACCGCGTGTTCGATCTGGTGCGTGACCCGGCCGAGGCGCTGGAGTTTGCAATAGAGGCAGGGTTTACCCGCATCCTTACCTCGGGGCAGTGCCCCACCGCGGTGCAGGGGCAGGCATGTCTGGCGCGCCTGAACGCACAGGCGGCGGGCCGTATTGTCATTCTGGCAGGCAGTGGCGTGAATGCGGGCAATGCTGGTGCGCTGATCCGGGCAACAGGCGTGGGCGAAGTCCATGCCTCCTGCCGGCGGAGCGTGCAGCTTGCGGCGGATGATGCCGGGTTTGGCTTTGGTCCGATGCCGGGCCTGACCGATCCTGATGCCATCCGTGCCCTTGTGGCAGCCGCACGCGGGGCGCAGAGTAGGGCATAGACCCTGTGCTGGTCGCCCCCGTTGGTCGATGAGGGTGGTTTACGCTGCGCCAGTTTTGCGTATCCATGCGGGCATGGGCATCAGGCCCGCACAGGTCAGGCGACCGCCAGACAGGTTATCCGGCCCGCCCGTAATGTTGGGTGCGGAGATCGGCAGGCCGCGCACGCTGCGTGCGGCGAGGAAACCGAAACATTGCGCCTCCAGCGCATCCCCGTTCCATCCAAGGCGGTCCACGGGTTCGACCGGCGCCCCGAGTGCCGCCTGCATTGCGCGCATGAGCACGGGATTATGCCGCCCGCCACCACACACATACCAGTGCGCCGGGCGCGTGGGCAGGGGCGTGCGGCGAATGGCTTCGACGGTAAAGGCGGCCAGTGTTGCCGCGCCATCCGCTGGCGTGCAGCCTGATACCCGGTCGAGTGCCGTGGCAAATGCCTGCCGGTCCAGTGATTTCGGGGCAGGGCGGGCAAAATAGGGGTCGGCCAGCAGGTCTTCCAGAAGTGTCCGGTTGACCGTGCCCATCGCCGCCAGTTTTCCGTCCACGTCACATGCCGTGCCGGTATGGCGCAGGGCCCAGTCATCGAGCAGGGCATTGCCCGGCCCGGTATCACAGGCATGGATCGTGCCATCCGCATCAACCAGCGTGATATTCGCGACCCCCCCGATATTCAGCACCGCGACCGGTCCGGGCGCACCGTGCAACAGGGCAGCGTGAAACCATGGCACCAGCGGCGCGCCTTCGCCACCGGCTGCGACATCGGCACTGCGGAAATCATGGATGACAGCAAGTCCCGTTGCGCGTGACAGGTACTGCGCATCCCCGATCTGCCATGTGTGGTGGCGGGCAGGGGCATGGAGGATGGTCTGGCCATGGAAACCGATCAGATCGACATCGGGCACAAGGGCCTGCAACTGCCGGGCCGCGTCAACATGGTAGCGGGTTATCTCGTGTTCTACGGCCTTCAGTTCCGGGCTGTCGGGGGGGAGGGCAGTGGCCTCGTCGAGAATTTTTCGGGCACGGTGGCGTAGTGCGGCCGGGTAGGGCAGGCTCAGATCCGGCCCAAATCCTTCAATCCGCTCGCCATCGGTGCGGATGACAGCAGCATCCACCCCGTCGAGTGACGTGCCGCTCATCAGGCCAATGACAGTGAACATATGTTTCATTCCTGCAGTCCGGCAGCCCTGAGTTCCACCACGAAGTCATAAAGGTCGGCACGATAGGATGAGAATGTGACTTCAAGCACCCGGCCATCAGGCAGAAAGGAGCGTCTTTCGATATCCAGTATGGCGCTCGGGGTATCGAGATGCAGCAGTTCGGCCTCATGAACGAAAGCCAGGCGCGAACGGATGCGTTGCAGCGCCCTGACCGGCAGAAGGTCATGGTCCCTGAGGGCCGCGTAAAAAGAGTTGCCCACGCTGTCGGGGTCATCCAGGTACTGTGTTGAAATAACGGCTGTTTCTACCGCCATGGGCTGGCCATTGGCCGTGCGGATCCGTTTGAGGCGCATGACACGGGCCGTAGGCGCTATGCCAAGCGCCATGGCCTCGTCGGGGCTTGTGCGCGCCACATGCTTGTCCAGCCATATCGAGCCGGGCTCATGGCCGCGCGCGCGCATGTCTTCCGAAAAACTCTGGAGGATGGAGAGCGGCTGTTCGATCCGGCCCGACACGAACGTGCCCGCCCCCGGCTTCTGGCTCAGGATGCCCGCGCCGACCAGTTCCTCGAATGCCTTGCGGATGGTCACGCGCGATACCCCGATCCGCTCTGCCAGTTCGCGCTCGGGGGGCATGGCATCGCCGCGCCTGAGCGCGCTGGTGGCAATGAGGTCACGCAACCGGTCGCCTACCTGCAGGTATAGGGGCTTTCTGTCATGCGGGCTGGGGGTTAGGGCCGTAAAAAGCTGTTCGGGTGTCATGTTACCCTTTTTTGGGCGTATGAACCTGCCCAAGGATCGAACGCAGGTTGCCATCATGCGCCACAAGCAGCGCTTCGATCCGGTCGGCGGGAATGCCGGAACAGATCATGACCGCGCGTTTGACATTGAACCGCGTGGCCTCGAGCGCGCTCAGGGCCTGCTGCTCGCTGCTGCCGCTCAGGTTACGGACCATGCGGCAGGCGCGCTGGCGCAGCTTGGCGTTGACCACCCGCATATCCACCATCTGCCCACGATAGGCATGGCCCATGCGGATCATGAGCGTGGTGGAAATCAGATTGAGGGTTGCTTTCTGCGCCGTGCCCGCCTTGAGCCGGGTGGAGCCGGAAATGACTTCCGGCCCGGTCACCACGGCAATACCCAGCTCCGCAACATCCATGAGCCTGCTGCCCCGATTGCACGCGATGCCAATGCTCAGGCTGCCTGCGCCGCGCGCGGCCGCAAGCGCAGCGCAGGTATAGGGGGTAGAACCGCTTGCGGCGATGCCCAGCACCACGTCATCAGGGTCGGGATGGTGGGCAAGGATGTCTGTCCGCGCCACGTCTTCGCGGTCTTCAGCCCCTTCCGCCGCCTGATAGACGGCATCATGCCCACCTGCCAGCAACAGCACGAGCCGTTCTGGCGCCCAGCCGAAGGTGGGGAGCAGTTCCACCCCGTCCTGCATGCCGATCCGCCCCGATGTGCCCGCGCCGACATAGAACAGCCGCCCCCCCGCCAGCAGGCGCGGCAGGGCGGCGTTGACGGCGCGCTCGAGCTCCGGTGTCGCGGCCCGCACGGCGGCAATGGCGCTCATCTGTGATTCCACCAGCGCATCCAGCACGGACGCAACGGGCCAGACATCCACATCCGCATAACGTGGGTCCTGCCCTTCCGTCGCGATGGGCAACACGGGCGCACTGCTGTGTGGGGTCATGTACCATAAACTCCGGGAGAGAAGGGGGAATAAAGGGGGTCAGCCCTGCGGCCCGATGAGGGCAAGGGCCGCGGCGGTGGCCACATCGTGGCGCAGGCGCACGACATTGCCATGGCCCGCGGGGTGCAGGCGGCTTGTCAGGATCAGGACATAGCTGTCACTGTCGGGGTCAAGCCACAGCGACGTGCCGGTAAAGCCGGTATGCCCGAAGGAGCCTACGGGAAACCTGTCTCCCCGGACGGAGGAATAATGCGTGGCAATATCCCATCCCAGTCCGCGCAGGTCGGATTTGCCCCCCGGCTGCTGCGCGGTTGTCATGAGCATGAGGGTCCGGGGTTGCAGCGGGTAGGCCGATGGCCTGCCGGCACGCCGGTCGAGCAGCGCCTGCGCATAGAGGCACATGTCATCCGCATTGGAAAACAGGCCCGCATGCCCGGCCACGCCCCCCATGCGCCGGGCGGAGGGATCATGCACCTGCCCGCGCAGCATATGACCGTTTTCATCCGGCTGGGTGGGGGCAATGCGTGGCCGCCCTGCTTCCGGCGGCAGGAAACATGACTGGCGCATGCCCAGCGGGGTCAGGATGAAACGCGTGGCGTAGGCATCAAGCGTCATGCCCGAGAGTTTTTCAACCAGGAAACCCAGCGTGATGAAATTGATGTCGCTATAGATGAAACCACTGCCGGGCGGCTGTGATGGCGCAACCCCCATGGCCAGGTGGAATGCGGCCTCGCGCCCCTGCCATGGCTGCGCGAGATCCAGATCGGGCGGCAGGCCGGAATAATGGGTCAGCAGGTGCCGGATGGTAATGGCGGACTTACCGGCCGCCGCGAATTGCGGCAGATAACGCGAGACAGGATCATCAAGCCCGAACAGCCCCTGTTCCCACAACTGCATGACACAGGGCGCGGTTATGACCGGCTTGGTCAGGGATGCCATGTCGAATGCCGTATCCCATGTCATGGCTTCGGGCCTGGGGGTAATGCTGCGCCTGCCATATACGGCCCGGTGCACGACCTGCTGGTCATGACCGATGGCGCAGACAACCCCCGGCGCTTCGCCCTGTGTCACGGCCTGCCGCAGCCTGCGGTCCACGCCGCGCATGTCGGGGCGGGCATTGCGGGCGCCGCGCGCATGGGGCGCGCAGGCCGCAAGGGTTGCGGCACCGGCCAGCATCAGGACATGGCGGCGCTTCAGCCGGGGGGCGGCCGGGAAAACATGCATGTGCTAAAGAGTCCGTTAAAAGACGGCATGCCAGATGCCTGATACAGGAATAATACCATTTTCCCCTTGCAATGACAACGATCCGTTTGATCCAGGCCGGCATGGCGGTGCGTGCGACGGAGGGGGAATAGAAAATATCTTTTTAATTCAATGCAAAAAGATTCCATATCACAGATTCTGGTTGAGTCGATACGGAATTATGTTTCGATATCGGATGGTTTTCTGGCTTTCCTATGGTATTGATTCGGTCATATGATCTGCCTTTCTGACATGATGGAACCGGTATGTCCGCAATCGATATCGCGATTATCTGCATCTATTGCCTGACCCTGCCATTCATCGCATTCGCCCTGTCGGGGCGGCAGGATTCGGTTTCCACCTATGTAGGCGGCGGCCACAACCTGCCATGGTGGGTTATCTGCCTGTCACTTGTCGCAACGGAAACCTCGACCCTCACCATCATCAGCATACCCGGCATCGCCTATGGCAGCGGCATGGTGTTCGTGGGGCTGGCGGTGGGGTATGTCATTGGCCGCGCGCTTGTTGCATGGCTGTTCCTGCCCCGTTATTTTTCCGGGCAGGTCAGCAGTGTCTACCAGTATCTGGGTCACCGGTTCGGGCCGGTGATGGAGCGTAGCGTATCCGCCACGTTTCTGGTCATGCGCGTGCTGGCGGAAGGGATCAGGCTGTTTGCGGGCATGCTGCCGGTCGCGGCCATCCTGGCATCCATGCACTTTCCCCTGCCGCAATGGGTGATCATGCTGGCCATCGTGGGGCTCACGCTGTTTTACACGATGTTTGGCGGCCTGCGGGCCGTGGTGTGGTCCGATGCCATACAGCTTGCTGTCTATGTAGCAGGAACGGCGGCCTGCATGGGGCTGCTGTACCATCATGCGACAGACATGCAGATCCATGCGCTGCGGCACTCCAACAGGTTTCACCTGTTCCACAAATCCTCCCACTTTTTCCTTGATCCCTATACGCCCTGCGCGGCCATGATCGGGGGGGCGATCATGGCCATGGCATCGCATGGCACGGACCAGCTGATGGTCCAGCGCGTTCTGGCCGCCCGCAATCTGACGGATGCCAGAAAGGCGTTGATCGGCAGTGGATTCATGGTCGGGTGCCTGTTTGCCATGCTGTCGCTCGTGGGCATGCTGCTCTGGGCGCGCAACGATGAAAAACCGCTGGCTGCAATGGGCTTGCAGACATCGGATGCGCTGTTCCCCGCCTTTATCGTGCATGATCTGCCGCAGGGGCTTGCCGGGTTGCTGATTGCTGGCCTGCTGAGTGCGACCATGGGTTCCCTGTCCGCCACGCTCAATTCCATGACCAGCGCGACATTACTGGATTTTGTCACGCCCTGCCGGGCACTGGCACGCCAAATCGGCCTGTCGGCGCTGGCATTTGCCCGCCTGGTGACCTTGCTGTGGGCTGTGGTGCTTGTTCTTGCCGCGCTGGCATTTGCCCATGGGCATGGGCCTGCGGTTGTATTCGGGCTGTCGGTGGCGTCGTGTTCATACGGGGCGATGCTGGGGGCCTTTGTGTTTGCCATGTTCAGCAGGCACGCGCGCACGCGGGAGGTCCTGCCTGCTTTCGTCATGACGGTCGTTACGGTCTGTGGCATCATGATGTTCTGGCGCCCTTATGGTGCGCCCATCGCCTTTACATGGCTGGTTCCGCTGGGTGTCATCGTGATGTTCATCTGTGGCCTGGGTTTGAGGGCCATTGGAAAACTCCGGCAATGATGGCGCTTTCCGCCTATTCCGTCTCTTTATTTTCTGTTCTGTTTCAAATGACTGCCCGGAACATGCAGCCGGCTCTCCCTGTTTTTTTCAGGTTATTGAAAGAACGTTGGCCGTTTATTTTTATTTCCGAACAAAACAGGGCATGCCAGAGAAAGGAATATCAGTTTTTACAATCCGGTATTCCCTGGTGGATGGATGCCAACCCTGAAAGAATTGAGCCCCATGGTTTCGATTGCGCATCGTGCTTCCCGTCTCGTTAGGAAATCATGCCCCGTGCTTGGTGTTCTGCTGGCATGTGCCACGCCTGCCATTGCCGGTACGTCCGCCCTTCCGCTGATGCCGCAGCCGCAGTCGGTGACGGTCATGGACCCCGCAACCCGGAGTATTGCAGGCGGCATCCGCATTGACTGGACGCACGCGCCTTCTCCACTGCTTCGCCGCGCCGGGCAGCGCTTTGTAGCGCGCCTGCGCAGCATGGCAGGGCAGGAGGCCGGAGGCGCCCCGCTGATACTGCATATCACGACCGGGTATGATCCCGCTTACCTGAGTATTGACGAGAAGGAGGGATATACCCTTTCAACATCCGCAGCGGACGGGATTCACCTCACGGCTTTGGGGCCGGCAGGGGTTCTGCACGGTCTGGCAACGCTGCTGCAGCTTGTCGCGCTTACGCCGCAGGGCCCGGTGATCCCGCATGTCGACATACACGATTCCCCCCGCTTTGCCTGGCGGGGGCTCATGATTGATGTGTCGCGGCATTTCATGTCGGTTGATACCATCGAGCGGCAGCTTGATGCGATGGAACTGACCAAGCTGAACGTGCTGCACTGGCACCTGAGTGACGGTACGGGGTTCAGGGTGGAAAGCAGGCGTTTCCCGCGCCTGCAGGAAGTGGGTGGCCACAACCAGTATTATACGCAGGCACAGGTGCGCGGCATCGTGGCTTACGCTGCTGACCGCGGGATCCGTATCGTGCCGGAATTCGATGTGCCGGGTCATACGCTTTCCATCCTGCAGGCCTATCCGGACCTTGCGGCACAGCCCGTGCCCACGGAACAGGAAATCCACCCCGTCTGCTCGATTACGGTAGATACGCAAAAGACCCAGACAAGCTGTAACAGGGTCTATAACCAGAACAATCCCGCCCTTGACCCGACCCAGCCGCAGACACTGCGTTTTGCAACCGCGCTCTATGCCGAAATGGGGCGTCTTTTCCCCGACCGTTATTTCCATTCGGGCGGTGATGAAGTCGCGCCACAGCAGTGGATGAACAATCCTGCCATTACCCGGTATATGAAGGTGCATGGCTATCGTGATGCGCCAGCGCTCCAGGCCGCCTTTACCGCGCAGGTTGAGCAAGCGCTGGCCCGGCAGGGAAAGATCATGATGGGGTGGGATGAAGTCAGCGAGGCCCCTATCCCGCGCGATGTGGTGGTTGAGGCATGGCGTGGATCAAAATGGATTGGCTCCGCCACCAGGGCGGGTCATCCGGTTGTGGTTTCATCAGGGTATTATCTGGATCTCCTCAATCCATCCGCAACGCATTATCAGGTTGATCCCCTTGATCCCAAGGCGGTCGGCCTGTCCCCCGCCGAGGTTGAAAAGGCCCGTGCAAAGCAGGGGTCAATGATCGATGCCTTTGCGCTGGACCCCAACGCGCCAGCCCTTGACGCAGCGCAGAGCCGGCTGGTTCTTGGCGGGGAAGCGCCATTGTGGAGCGAGATCGTCTCGGATGAGATGGTCGATGCGCGGCTGTGGCCACGTTCCGCCGCTATTGCCGAGCGGTTCTGGTCGGATGCATCCGTGCGTGACGTAGCGGATATGGAACGCCGCCTGCCGGTAGTGCTGCATGAACTGAACATGATGGGATTACAGTCGGAAAGCCATCAGAACGACATGATCGCCCGCCTGGCGCCGCAGAACACCACGCCCCTGAAAGTCCTGACATCCGTCACCAGCCCGGTCAGGAACTATGCGATGAACCGCCTTGCCGCGCATGGCGGGGACGCCATGCTGACCGCCCCGGCCGCGATTGCCAGCCCTGACAGCTTTGATGCCATGAAATTCAACGCGCTGGCAGAACGCTACATAAAGGGTGACCGCGCACGCGCATCCGATCTGCTGGCGATGCTGAGAACATACAGGGCCAATGATGCCGCCTATGCGCAGATTGCGACCACACCCGCGCTGCAGGAGGCAGGAGCAGCATCGCAACAACTGGCACAACTGGCGGAAGTCGGGCTTGAAGCCATGAAAAAGAGAAGTCATGGCCATCACTGGCATAAACGGGTCAATGCCATTCTGGCCAGCCAGGATGCGGCTTTTGCAGCATGCGCGGATGCGGTGGCGGCCCATACCATGCCCCTGCCAGCGTCAGGTCTGCTGATTGACATCCTGCCCGGCCTGCACATGCTGGTCGATCATGCCCATTAACCTCATCGGGATAGCAGGCACCCTATGCGCCGGGTGACAGGCGCGCACGCCTGAACCGCAGGAAGCCGGGCCCCGCTACCGGCGGGGCCTGGCGACGTATGTGCCTGAACATGAAGCCGATGGCCTGCACGCCTGCCGCCATGGCAGGGTGGTGCTGGCGTAATTTTATAAACCAGCAGGAACCGTGACGGGCATGCGCTCTGGCAGCCTGCCTGCCCGCAGAAGGGGCAAGGGCGTTCATTCACTGAACAGGAATTGCCTTGTGGCAATGCCCGCAGCGCCAGTTGCCCAGCCGGTGCCAAGGGTTTCACGCAGGTCCAGTGTCATTTCCCAGTCAGGGCGGGGCATGATGTGGGTTTCCATGGTCTGGCGCAGGACCGCCCCGAATACCCCTTCGCGGAACGGCTGGTCCAGCAGCACGACAACCTGGCTGGGGTCAAACAGCTGCACAAGCTGTGCAACCGCCATCCCCATCGCGCCGCCTGCCGTATGAAGGATGTGGAGGGCATCCGCATTGCCCTCCCGTGCCTGGCGTTCCAGTTCCAGTGGTGTGGTTGGCAGCCCCTTCTGCTGGGCCATGGACCGTATGGCCCTGAGGGAGGAGACCGTGTCCAGGCACCCGCGCTTGCCGCAACTGCACGGGCGGTTGGTCTCGCGCCCATCTGGCCAGACGACTGTCGTATGGGAAATTTCTCCTGCCCCGCCCTGAAAGCCACGATGCAGTTTTCCATCAACGATATGCGCGCAGCCTATGCCGCCATCACCGACAATAATCATGCTGAAATCGGGGCAGTCGCGCATGATGCCGAACAGGTGCTCCCCCTGTATGAGGGCATTGGCATCATTTTCAGCAAATACCGGCACGCCGAGGCATTTTTCCAGTGGCGTGACAATATCAACATTGCGCCATTCCAGCACGACCGATCGATAGCACAGACGCCGGTCACGCGCGACAAAGCCGGGAATGGCAATCCCCACGCCACCTAGCGGGCCCGCCCGGTCTCCTGCCTGCGCCACCAGTTCGCGGATGCCGCGTTCAATATTTTCAATGCATGTTTCAGGATCAGATGCCCGCACAAACTCTTTGTGTGCAATGATTTCACCCAGCAGATCCGTCAGCAGGATGATGCTGGGGTCGGATTGCATCGATACGCCGGCAAAACAGACCGAAACTGCATTCAGCCCCAGCAGGATGGAAGGGCGCCCCTGCCCGAAAACCAGTTCACGCTCACACAGGATATTACGATCCAGCAGTTCACGGGTTAAGGCGGACATGGTCGCCTTGCTCAATCCCGTGATTTCCACAAGCTGGGTTCTGCTGACGGGGCCTAACGTGCTGATTGTGCGGAGTACCCGGTATTGTCCTGATGTGAACATACGCAGCCTCTTCAATCCGGTGGGGACTGTTAATTTTATTTGGTGAACAATATAAGTAAAGTTATTATGATTCCGGAACTTATTCAACGTTTTAATGATCCTGCCTGGCTTTCCAGGCCAGGCATGAAGCCATATAGGGCATCAGCTGGATCATATTCGTCGCGCTTGGGCATGAGGATGGCGTATGGTAATATTATGTGCGGATGTAGGGGGTTCCTACATCGAGTTTGCGCAATCCGATGCCGGTCACAGGCTGACACACCGGCAGCGCGTGCCGACACCAACGCAGGATCTGGATCTTTTTGTTGCCGCACTGGCCAGCCTGGTGGATGGGTATGACCGCGCCATTGCGCTGCACATTGCCATTGCAGGCGTGTGCGCCCCCGTAACCGGGCGGACGCGCGCGGCCAATATTCCCTGTATTTATGATGTGCCGTTGCGGCAGGTCCTCATGCAGCGCCTGCAGCGTGATGTGCTGGTCGCCAACGATGCCCACTGTTTTGCCCTCAATGAAGCCATGCAGGGCGTGGGGCAGGGGCACGACATCGTCTTCGGGGTTATCCTTGGCACAGGGGTGGGGGGTGGCCTGATCGTTCATGGCCGGCCGGTTATCGGGCCGGGCGGCCTTGCGGGAGAGTGGGGGCATGGCCCCTTCATTACCGACAGTGCCCTGCCCGGTCGCGCCCCCATGCTGCCATGCCAGTGTGGGCAGCAGGGCTGCCTTGATACGATAGGCGGCGCACGTGGCATTGAACGGCTGCATACCTTCCTGCATGGGGAGGAACTGGCCATCCGCCCGATCCTGACACATTGGGAAAACGGGGAATCCCGGGCCATCGAGACCGTAAACATATGGCTTGACCGGATGTCCGCCGGGCTGGCCATGGTGGTCAATGTAACCGGGGCTTCCATCATGCCCGTGGGGGGCGGGCTGGCCCATCAGGCCAGGCTGCTGCACGCACTGGATGAGAAAGTGCGCAGCCGGATCCTGCGACAGGATACCGCAGCGCTGGTCGTGCCGGGGGCCCTGCCGGCAGAGTCCGGGCTTGCAGGGGCTTCGTGGTTGAAATCGTAAGGGCCGCGGCACGATCCGAGCCATCATTGCGTTTAAATAATAAATCGCCATGCCGGTATTCTCATCTCCTGCACCCGGTATGGCACTTTATATATGTTGCCGAATTAACACGCTGCCTGAATGCCGCCATATGGGGGAATGAATAAGGCCCGTTCATGAAACCCTATGCTTTTCATTGATAAAATCTGCCTGATGACAAGAGATGAGGCGTGGATCAGGGAAGGAGGCGTGATTGTATACTTTGTTTTTATAATAAAACTATCATAGGACAGATTCCGAACTATTGCACGGATACTGCCTGATCTGCATTATACGTTAAGGAAGCAAAACATTTGTTTCGCGGCTTTTACTCCAAATGCAGGGATCATGCTCATGAAGGTTTCGTACCGTAATCTATCCCTCTGTTGTACTATCTGGGCGAGTCTGGTGATCGTTCCCGCGTATGGACAGGTTTCAGCCGCGACGCGTAACGGGTCCGTCAATACTTCATCGGCAAAGGCCCGTGCAAAACCCCCGGCGAATGCCGCACAGACAAAAACAGCGCCCCTGCCCACACCCAAAGTTGAACATATCACCGTAAGCCGGCATCTTCCGCCCACGGCCAATGGCGTGACCAATCTGACACCGGGTGGCGGCCTGATGCCGCCCCAGACCGCGCCACGCTCACAAAGTGGCCTGACGCGTGACTTTATTGCAAAACAGGCGCCTACGGCCAATATCGCCGCCCTCGTGGCGGACCTGCCGGGTGTGAATTTTTCCAGCCAGGACCCGTTTGGCCTGACGGGAAACAACATGACCATGCGCGGCATGACACAGGCCCAGATCGGGTATCTGTTCGAAGGGGCGCCAATGGCTGACCCCATCAATTACCAGCCCTATAGCAGCATGATGGTTGATTCGGAAAACCTGGGATCGGTTACCGTTTCACAGGGATCACCTGACCTTGACGCCCCGCTGTACAATGCGGTGGGTGGCCAGATTACAGCGACCGAGATCAACCCATCGCATAAACAGCGCGGATTTGTAGACCTGGCAGGCGGCACGCATAGTGGCAACAAGGAATTCATCCGTTATGAAACTGGGGATATCGGTAATACAGGTATCCGGGGCTTTGTTTCATTTTCCCACACCAGCTATAACAACTGGCGCGGACCAGGTGGACTGTTCCGTTACCATGTCGATTCAAAATTTGTAAAGGAATGGGGGGATGGCAACAGCATTTCCGCCGTATTCTCCTTTAACCGGCAGCAGCAGACCTCCTGGAGATCACCGACCCTCAGCCAGTGGAACAAATATGGTGACAGCTTCAATTATGCAGGATCATTCACCCAGGGCGACCCGACATATTACGGGCTGCAGATTACGAACATGAATGCCGAGACGGTTATCCTGCCGTCCCATTTTACATTGACCAAAAACCTGAAGCTACATGTCACCCCTTACTTTGAACATCAGTTTGGCCCGTCCAACGCAGGGGAGAGCATTCCCACAACCGGCGGCTATATGGGCACCCAGCGCTATGGCAGCCTGGTCGGCATACCGACAGGAAACGGATCGGTCCTGACCGAGGGCGTGGATCCGTGGGACCAGAAAAGCGGCTCGCTTAACATGTCCCTCGACTGGACAAGAGGCCATAACAAACTGTCGGTCGGGTATTGGTACAATTATACGTCCCATCAGGAACTTTCCACATTCCGGCAGGTTTACGCCAATGGCTCGTATTCCAACAGCCCCATTATCGATGCCACGAACGGGCGGATCCTGACGGGCTATGACCTGAACTTCAAGCAGCAGGTCAATACGCTTTTCATCGCCGATACCCTGAACCTGCTGCACGACAGGTTGACCCTGAGCGCGGGCTTCCGGGCTGCAATGGTCAGCCGCACGGGCACGAACAACGTGCCGGGAGCCGACCCCTACTACAAGGCGGGCAATTACTTTGAGCCCCTGCCGCAGTTTGCCGCCAGTTTCAAGATCACGCCGCATGACCAGATCTTTGTCAACGGCACGACCGCCTTCCGTGCCCCGGCTTCGGTGGAGGCTTACAGCCAGATATTTGACCCCAATAATTCACATGCAGTCGAACAGCCCGGGTCGCTCAAGCCTGAATATTCCATTGGCGAGGAAATCGGCTTTCGTCATTCCGGCTTTCTCAACGTGGCGGTGTCCCTGTTCAACCTGAACATGACCAACCACCAGGTAACATCCATGAACTACATTCCGGGCACGACGCAGCTGATTTCCGAACCCATCAATATTGGTGGGCAGACATCACGCGGCATCCAGGCTGAAATCGGCCTGCGGCGCTGGCATCATATCAGCCCGTATTTCTCCGGTCAGTACCTGCATGCAACAATGGATAACAACTACAATGCCGGTGGCGGAAACTACCTGCCAACCGCAGGAAAGATTGCTGTTGAATCGCCCAAATTCACCGGTGCGATAGGTCTGAATTATGATGATGGCCGTTTCTTCGGCAACTTTGCGCTGAGGTATGTTGACTCCCAGTACACGACATTCATGGATGACGAGAAAATTCCCTCCTACATCACCTCGGACATCACGCTGGGCTATCGCATGAAGAAGCTTGGCCCGGCAAAGGCGCCGCAGATACAGTTGAACATCATGAATATTGGCGATAACCATTATCTCTCAGGTGGTTCCAGCTTTACCAGCAACGCCCATCCGGTCAACACCGTTGCGGGTGGCCTGTACAGAAGCAGCACGGGTGGTGCGAGCACGTCGGCGCCCATCTATCTGGTCGGGGGCGCATTCGCTGCCATGGTTTCGGTATCGGCAGGGTTCTGATCGGGGCCCTGCGGCCCGGCAGAACGGTTTTACCATTGGTAAAGAGAGGAGGGGCCATTGCCCAGGTTATACCCACAAAGCCCTGCGGGACAGTATGGCTGGCGGCCCATCGTTATCATCGCCTGCCTGTTTTTCATTATCGGTTTTGTGACATGGCTCAATGGTCCCCTTATCACGTTTGTGCAGGTCGCCTTCAACCTGAGTACCGTCAGCGCCTTTCTCGTGCCGATGTGCTTTTATCTGTCCTACCTGTTTTTCCCTCTGCCCGCCACGCTGCTGACCCGATTGACCGGCCTGAAAGGGGGGCTGGTTGTTGCCCTGGTCGTTCTTTCGGCCGGTGTCGCCATTTTTGGCGAATGTGTCAGCATACGCGTGTATCCCGGTGCGCTGAGCGGGCTGTTTGTCATGGGGGCGGGGCTGTCGTTACTGCAGATCACCATAAACCCATATGTAACGCTGCTGGGACCGACGGAAAAAGCGGCCCAGCGCATTGCCATCATGGGTGTGGCCAACAAGATTGCGGGGATCGCGGCCCCTGTTGTCCTTGCGCTGCTGGTCATGCGCAATCTTGGCGATATTGCAGGCCAGGTCAGGGCCGCACCGGATATGGCGGCACGCAACCATATCCTGGATCAGTTCGCCCATGCCGTGCAGATCCCGTATTTCGTCATGGCGGCCGTGCTGCTGGCCCTGGCAATCGGGCTGGCGCGTTCGTCCCTCCCGCATATCGATATTGCCGGCTCATCCCGCCCCGATGCGCCGGTGGCCAGGACATCGCGCCTGTCCCGGTCATTCCGTCTGGGCTTCGGGGTGCTGTGCATGTTCGTTTATGTCGGCACCGAAGTCATGGCGGGGGACGCCATTGGCGTATATGGCAGCAGCCTTGGCATTCCGCTTGACCAGACCAAGTTCTTCACCTCCCTGACCCTGACGGCGATGATGGGCGGATATGTGCTGGGCATGCTGCTGGTGCCGCGTGTCTTTTCACAGGAGCGCTATCTGGGCCTGTCAGCGGTGGCTGGCGTCATGTTATGCGTGCTGAGCTGGCTGACACATGGCTATGCCTCGGTGCTGTGCGTGGCGCTGTGCGGTTTTGCAAATGCCATGATCTTACCCTCCCTGTTCCCCATTGTTATTTCCGATGTGGAAGATCGGGGCGCACAGGCGACCGCCTTGCTGGTCATGGCGTTTTCAGGCGGCTCGGTCATTCCGCAGATCTTTGTCCAGATCGCACCCTTCACAGGCGTGCAGGCAGCCTTCGTGGGGCTGGCGGTTCCGTCCTATCTGTTGATCATTTTCTATAACATCCTCATGCAGCGCCATAATCGGGCGCGTGCTGTTCCGGTCATGATGGTCGAGTCATGAAACCCTATCGCGGGTTGTATATTTATCCGTGGGATATTGTGGACCACGATGATCTGGCCAGCTTCGCGGTGCGCATAGGTGAGATGGGCATCAATACGTTATGCGTTGCGGCAACGTACCATGCCGGGAAATTCCTGCGCCCCCATGGCTTGCGCCAGAAAGTCTTTTTCCCGCAGGATGGTGCCACATATCTTCCCATCCAGCCATGGAGGGGCAGCATCAGCCCCATCATCGCAACGCAGGGACTGGGCATGGAGGCACTGCAGGTGCTGCACGCGCAGGGCCTGCAGGTCGCGGCATGGACGGTCCTGCTGCACAATACCGCGCTGGGTACGCAGTATCCGCAATTCACCTGCCATAACGCGTTTGGCGATCGCTACCCCTACAGCCTGTGCCCCTCCCACGCAGCCGTGCGGGAATATGGTGTCAACTTGTGCCGGGAAATGGGGGCCAACCCCTATGTCAGCCAGATCATATGCGAAACGCCGGGCTGGCAGCCATTCAGGCATGGCTTTCACCATGAAATGAGTTTTCTTGCGCCCAATATGTGGGCCGATACCCTGATGGGACTATGCTTCTGCGGTGCCTGCATGTCACGGGCGGCGGAAGACCGGGTCAATGTTACGGCAGTGCGGCAGCGTGTGGCGGCATGCCTGTCGCGCTACATGGACCGCCCTGATGATGCCCCGCCCGCCGATGGCGCCGGGCGGCTGATGCAGATGCTTGTCTGTGATGATGACCTGCGCGACTTCCTGCGCTGGCGCTGCCGGCAGGTTACGTCCTTTGTGGCGCAGATACGCGCGGCGGTCCGTGAGCAGGTAGGGGTGTATGTCATCCCGTCCGTGATGGAAAATCCGGTTCTGTCATGGGTCGAAGGAAGCGACCTCAATGCCCTGTCGCAGGCCTGCGATGGGCTGGAAGTCTGCCTGTATGGCGGCGATACGCGCGCAGCCGTGTCCCGGCTGGCGGATATTCGCGACATTACTGGCAATCAAGGCAGGGTCCGCACCGTTTTGCGACCTGCCTCAGGTGATTTTGATAACGGAGCGGCCTTTGTAGCCCATGCCCGGACCCTGGCGCGCTGCGGCGTGGACGGGTTCGGTTTTTATAATTTTGGTCATTTGCGCAGGGAAAACCTGCACTGGATCGATCAGGCGGCGCACGCCGTGCAGGCGCAGGTATTGCCGCTGTGAATACTGGATGGAGACTATCATGAAAATTGTCATTTGCCCCGATCGTGAACAGGCGACATTGCTGACGGCCCGGGTCATGGAAGATGCCATTCGCCAGCAGCCAGATATCACACTCGGCCTTGCCACCGGCCGCACGATGGAAAGGGTCTATGCTGCCCTCGTGCAGGCACATCGCGACAGGGGGCTGGATTTTTCACATTGCCGGACATTCAATCTGGATGAATATGTCGGCATATCCGCCTCATCCGCGCAGTCTTACCGCACCTATATGAATACGCACCTGTTTTCACGGGTGAACATCGCGCTATCCGCCACGCATGTGCCCGATGGCATGGCAACGGACCTGGCGGCACGGTGCATCGACTATGAAAAGGCCCTGCACGCCTGCGGTGGCGTGGGGCTCCAGCTGCTGGGAGTGGGGGAAAACGGCCATATCGGCTTTAACGAACCGTTTTCCGCGTTCACGTCACGCACCCGTGTCGTAACGCTGGACCCCGCCACACGCGAACAGAACCGGGGCATGTTCGATGATAACCTCGATCATGTGCCCTATCATGCCGTGACAATGGGGGTGGGCACCATTCTTGATGCCAGGCGCATCGTGGTCCTTGCAACCGGAGCGGCCAAGGCCAGTGTCCTGGCCAATATGATCGAAGGCCCGCTTACCGCCAGCATCAGTGCAACAGCCCTGCAGATGCATGCCAGCTGCCTGGTCATCATTGATGAAGCCGCGGCCGCTTCACTCTCCCGGCGGCCTTTTATCAACCATCTGATGCAACACGATGCCGAACTGCAGGGCCTTCTGTCCTGAATGGGGCGCGCTCTGCATGATGGGCTATTTTTTTCAGGATGATGACGATTGATGGATGACGCAGTTCTGGCTGTTGACGGTGGGGGCACGCGCACGCGCGCCGTTATTGTCGGGTCTGACGGGCATGTGCTCGAACATCGCCTTTCCGGTGGCAGCAACGCCTATGACAAGGCTGATTGGGCGGAGACCCTGACGGGCCTGCTGCAGGGACTGGACAGATACCGCCTGCTCGCGGCAACCATAGGCCTTGCGGGTTATTGTGCCGAGCGCCCCTCATCGCACATGCAGGAAAAGGTCATCCTTGACGCCCTCGGGCCGGATGTGCGCATAGGCATGTGTTCAGACGTGGAAATTGCCTGTGTCGGCGCCTTTCTGGGTGGGCCGGGCATCCTTGCGCTTGCGGGCACGGGGTCGGTCATATGGGCGGATGATCACCGCCATGCGCCGTTACGGATCGGCGGGTGGGGATACATGCTCGGTGATGAAGGCAGTGGCTACTGGATTGGCTGCATGGCCATGCGCAGGGTCGTGCGGTATATTGATACGCGCCATGCGCCTGATGCCGATTTCGCCACGCGGCTGCTGCAGGCGCTGGACCTGCCGGCCAACCCGGACCGGGCGGGCGAGGCGTTGCTGGAATGGCAGAGGGTGCAGCCCCACCCACGCTCCGCCATTGCCGCCCTGGCCCATGTGCTGGACCGGCTGGCCAATGAGGGCAGTGCCGATGCCCGCTCCATTCTTGTCGAGGCGGCGCAATGCCTGGCCACGCAGGTCCGGGTGGCACGCGACCGCCTGCAGGTGGCTCTGCCGTGGAGTTATGGGGGAAGCGTATTCCGCAGCCGGTTTGTCATGGAGCAGATGACGGAGCTTCTTGGTGAACAGCCGCATATTCCACAACTGCCACCCATTGGCGGCGGGGTCATACGGGCCGCCGCGCGTGCGGGCTGGCACATGGATGCGGCATGGCTGGAACGGCTGGACGCCGATCTGGCGCACAAATACTGAAAGCGGAAAAAAGACCATGAACATCAGTGGACAGCTGGTCTGTGCCGATCAGATCCTGCCCGGCACGATGTCCTTTGACACGTTGATCGGGGATATATCGGCGCGGCCTGACGCCCCGCAGCGCTATATCCTGCCCGGTTTTATCGACGGGCATGTCCATGGAGGCGACGGGGCGGATACCATGGACGGGGCCGATGCGATCCGCCGCATGTCCCGCTTCCATCTCTCCCACGGCACCACGACCATCCTGCCCACCACCATCACACGGCCCTGGTCCGATGTGATGGATGCCTTGCGGGCCGTGGCGGAAGTGCGGCATACGGGCAACCCCAACGGCCCGTGCATCCATGGGGCGCATCTGGAAGGGCCCTTTGTCAGCCCGCATCGTCTTGGCGCGCAGCCGCCTTTTGCAATCGCGCCGGACCCGGAGCATGTCACACAGGCCCTGTCGCTCGATATCGTGCGTGTCGTAACGCTCGCCCCTGAACTGGCGCATGCGGGTACCGCCATCGACGCCTTTGCCAGGGCCGGGGTCCGGGTCAGCCTGGGGCATAGCGTGACGGATTATGAGGGCGCGCGGCAGGCCATCTGCCGCATCTGCACCGCAGGCGGGGTAACGGGTGCCACGCATCTGTTCAATGCGATGAACCCCATAGAAGGCCGCCGCCCCGGGCCGGTGACCGCCCTGATGTGTAGTGACGTCACCTATGCCGAAATGATTTACGACACGCATCATGTCCATCCCGCCTCCTTCCATCTGGCACGGCGGATGATGGGCTCGAGGCTGCTGTTCGTAACCGACGCCATGCGGGGAACCGGCATGGGTGAGGGCGAGAGCCAGCTCGGTGGCCAGAGGGTCCATATTGCCAACGGCACGGCCCGGCTGGAGGATGGCACGCTGGCGGGCAGTATCCTCACGCTTGATGTCGCGCTGCGCAACGCGGTGCAGGCAGGCATATCATTGCCCGAAGCCGCCCGCCTGGTCAGCGGGAATGCAGCACGCTACCTTGGCCTGCCAGACCGGGGGGAACTCACGGTCGGGCGACGGGCCGATTTTGTCGTTCTGGACCCGAACCTGCATGTCGAGGAAGTCTGGGTTGCGGGGCAGCGCCTGCATTGATCTGGCTACAGGCACGCCTGCCCGGCTGAAATGACCATAAGCAGGGCGACAGAAGCGTTTGTGCCGTAATACGGACCCGATGAGGGCACGGCATGCAGCGATATGGCCGCGGGTGGACGGCGCCCCCTGCGCCATGATTGCGTCAGCGCTCCCCACATTGCCAACCTGCCATTGCTGATGTTGAACCGGAAGCACTTTCCATTTGAGATGAACCTTTCCCCAATGCCATTCATTTAAATGGCGGAGGGGCGGGATGGCCTTGTGCAGGAGGCAAAGGGTCGCCCCGGTAATTATGGTGCGGGACCATGGTGGTGACGACCAGGTACAAAACATTGACAGAAGTAAGCGGGTGCATGCTGCTGCCAGGTACCCGTAAAGGATAGGCCAAGGATAGTCATGGAAAAGCAGATTCATTCAATTTTGGAGCAGATGGACGGATTGCTTCCACTCGTGCTGGGATATGCAAGTCAGTTTCTGCTGGCGCTGATCGTTCTTTTTGTGGGCTGGAAGCTTGTCAACGCCATAACCCGTGCCATGGACCGGATGATGGAGGCCAGCCATATCGAGCCGACACTGCGCGGCTTCCTGCTCAGCGTGGTCGGGCTGTTTCTCAAGGCCCTGCTGCTGATCAGCGTGGCCTCCATGGTCGGCATTGCAACAACATCATTCGTGGCCGTTCTGGGCGCTGCGGGTCTGGCGGTTGGCATGGCATTGCAGGGCAGCCTCGCCAACTTTGCCGGTGGCGTGCTGATCCTGCTGTTCCGCCCGTTCAAGGTGGGGGATTCAATTACGGCAGGCGGCAGTTCAGGAACGGTTACATCAATTGAAATGTTTCGCACCGTGCTGCTTGATGCCAATAACGAGATTATTTACGTGCCCAACGGCACATTATCAAACAATATCGTGATCAACAGTTCAGAGTCAGACCGGCTTGCAGGCGCGGTCAGCCTGCTGATTGATTACAATGATGATCTGGACAAGGCGCGCGCGTTGCTGCTCGGCCTTACGGAAAATGACACGCAGGTGCTCAAGGCCCCCGCACCTTCCGTTTCCTTCCTGCCTAAGCCTGCAAACATTCAGGTCACGCTGGGGTTCTGGTGCGCGCCGGGTGACGTGTCGGGACTGGTTGCGAAATATTCCGAATCCTCGATCAAGGTGCTTCAGAAGGAAGGGTACCGCCTTGGTGTCACGGCGCGTAATGCCGCATGATCGGGAATGGACCTGTAACGGGTCTGTGCCGGTCTGACACGGCACTTCTGGCACGAGATCGTGGCACGGTAAGATTGCGCGCGCAGGTCCTGATCTACCCGATGCTGGACCTGTTTCGCGATGAAGATGTGGCCTTTGCCCATCGCCTGTGGCAAGCGCCCATCCCGACTGATCTTATGGCCTGTGCAAATGCGGTGCACGGTTTCGACCTGTTGCCTTCCTGCCTTGCCAGGCGTGTTTGCCATGACGTGCATCGCCTGCTGTGACACGGATGTTGCTGTTAGGTTGGTCAATTTTTTCAGTTCCAACCGGGTTATGTTAGCCCGTTATGGTTTTTATGGGGGAGGGAAGGGGCATGTCCATGCGTGTCGGCATTGCGGGCTGGTCGACTTTTTCCACGATGGCCAAAGTGTTGCAGTTACCCGTTACCGGCACGCAACTTGAACGGTATGCCGCTTATTTTTCAACAGTCGAGATCAACTCCAGCTTCTATCGCCCCCATCGGCGCACGACTTATACGCGCTGGGCTGCAAGCGTGCCGCCTGCGTTCCGTTTCTCCGTAAAACTTCCCCGGACCATCACGCATGAACACCGTCTGGTCGACTGTCAGGCGCTGATCGACCGTTTTGTCGAGGAAACGGATGGCCTTGGCGAAAAACGCGGCCCTGTCCTGGTTCAGTTTCCCCCCAGTTTCGCTTATCCGGGTGATATTGCCGTGCGTTTTTTCCATGAACTGCGGACGAGGCTGGCCGGGGCCATCGTTGTCGAACCCAGACATGCAAGCTGGTTCCAGCCAGCAATAGACCAGATGCTGGCAGGACTGCGGATATCACGCGTTGCAGCGGACCCGGCCCGCCCGGCTCCTGCGGCACAACCGGGCGGCTGGGGCGGGCTTGCCTATTTCCGGCTGCATGGCACGCCGCAAATCTATAAGTCACGTTATACGCACGAAGCCATTGAGGCGCATGCAAAAGTCGTTGCAGCCCTTGCCGCACGCGGCGCCGAGGTCTGGACGATCTATGACAACACCACGTATGGGGCTGCCGTGCAGAACGGGTTCGAACTTATGGAAGCCTGTTCTGGCAATATTGGAAAATAATACGTTTTCCTTTTTTCATGACATGTCAGGATATGATTCAAGGTTTTCATGAACAATTCCTGATGGTTCCGGTGTCCGCCAGGAGAATGCCCCGAAGATGTTTGCACAATGGCGTTAGCGCCGCCGCAATATATCTGCCCGGTTCATAACGTCGGCCATGTGCGGATATGCCTCAGGTGGTGCAGCAAACCGTATTGTGATAACCCATGGTTACTTTTGCCAGAAAGGAAAATGATAAAACCATGTCCATTCGTGTCGGTATTGCGGGCTGGTCGACCTTTTCTTCCATGGCCAGATTTTTGCGGTTACCCGTTACCGGTACACCACTTGCACGTTATGCCACCTATTTTTCAGCTGTTGAGGTCGGTAACAGTTTTCATCGGCCCATTCGGCGTTCGATTTACGCACACTGGGCTGCAAATGCGCCGCCTGCGTTCCGCTTCTCGGTAAAACTGCCCCAAACCATTACGCATGAACTCCGTCTGGTCGGCTGCCAGGCGTTGCTCGACCGCTTTGCCAGGGAAACGGATGGCCTTGGCGAAAAACGCGGCCCTGTTCTGGTTGAGTTTCCCCCCGATTTTGCCTATCCGGGCGAGAGTGCCGTGCGTTTCTTCCAGGATTTGCGGGCCAGGTTTGCCGGAGCCATTGTTGTGGATCCCAGACATGAAAGCTGGTTCCAGCCAGCGGTAGACCAGATGCTGGCAGAACTGCAGATATCACGCCTTGCAGAGGATCCTGCTCACCTGCCTCCTGCGGTGCAACCGGGTGGCTGGAGTGGATTTGCCTATTTCCGCCTGCTTGGCTCTCCGGATATCTATAAGTCACGTTATACGCAGGAAAATATTGAAGCCCATGCAAAAGTCGTTGCAGCCCTTGCCGCACGCGGCACCGAGGTATGGACGATCTATGGCAACACCACATATGGGGCAGCCGTGCAGAACGGTCTTGAACTGATGGAAGCTGTGCGGGCGTTATCGGGAAATAATGCGGTTTAAGTTTCGGGACGGACTTCAGGGCCTGCCGGGATCAGTCCTGAATTTTCTGGTGGCTGGCTATGGTATTATCAACCCTTATGGATTTGTCAGTGCCTCTTTATGGCACCTTGCCGGGGTGGTCTGAAAAATGTGTGCCTCATCGCTGCCTGTCGCAGCAGGCGCGATGATCATGGCGTTCCGTCGCCACCGGCTGCGGGTTCTGAACGACTGCCAGCACGCCGTACGGCATGGGGCCGGGCTGCGGGGCTGGTTCCATTGATGAAACTCTTCATGCCGCCCAGCATGCCAGATGCATTGGGGCTGCTGCCCTGCCACATCCCCCAGCCTATGTTGTCTGTCATCGCGTGTCTGTCGCGCACAAATGTCGTGAATATCCCTGCAACGGCATGGCGTGCACAGACGGGCGGCCAGCCGATGCCGTTTTCTCCCTCAAAACCGTGCTAGAGCAACTCCACTGAACTCTGGCTCAGTGGAATTGCTCCAACTGATTGCTTATCGAGCCTCTTCACCTGTTCGAATGTGTCCATTCAAACAGGACCTGCTCTAGGGCGTGTCGTCGGGCTGGCAGATTTCCAGTGAAATGCCGGCAGTCTTCAGTTTCTCATGTATGGCGGGCCTGATCCGGGCATCCGTCAGCACATGATCGAAAGTATCCAGGCCCGCCAGTCGGTAAAGGCCACCCTTGTGGAATTTTGAACTGTCCACCAGCAGAACCGTCTGGTCACAGATTTCCATGAGGACGCGCTTGATCTTGATGATGTCCGGGTTGTTCTGGAAAGCCGTGCCATCGTGGATGACGGATGTGGACAGGAACATTGTATTGGCATGCAGGTCCTGCGCCGCCTGCTCGCATATCAGACCGAAAAAGGCGTTGCGGGGCCGGTTGTAATCGCCCCCCAGGCAGATCAGGCGCAGGTCAGGGTAGGGGGCCAGTGCCTGGATCACGCCCATGGCGTTTGTAATGATGGTCAGCGGTGCGAGCGCGGGCAGCAGGGGCAGCATCCCGGCCACGGTGGTTGAATCATCCAGCACCAGAACCTGTTCCGGCCGGATCAGCGATATGGCGCGGGCAATGATGGCCTGCTTGCCTTCTCTCGCAAGGGTCGTGCGGTAGCTTACGGTCTTCTTGGTGGCGGTGCGGTTGCGCAGGGCGATGCCACCATGCAGCTTTTCCACCAGTCCCTGTTCTGCCAGCGCGTTGGCATCACGGTGGATGGTCATGCGGCTGACGCCAAAATGCGCGGCCAGCGCATCAATGGTGGCGTTACCCGTTTCAAGCAGCAGGTCAAGGATCCTTTGCTGGCGCGCCGTGTTGTCGCCCCGTCGGGCAGATCGGGTGGAAGTCGGGGAACGTAACAGGCCCGTGTTATCGGTCATACTGGAAATCGATCTTCATCCGCAGGGTCAACAGGAAGACGCGTAGCGTAGGGGATACCTGTTACGGTGTCACATTCAATATGGCTATCGCAATGGCTTTCCAGCTTTTTTGCAGGCAATCCGATCGGGTTCCCGGCATATGGGATCACATTAATATGTGTTATATATAACACTATATTTGTTATGAATAACACGGTGAATCCGTCATCATGCTGCTGGATACAAGGAGGTCGAGGATGCGCCGGAACTTCATCATCGGAATAGACTGCGGCTCAACCACCACCAAGGCGGTCATTTTTTCCCCCACGGGTGCAATCGTGGGCACGGGGCGCAGTCGCGTAGCCCAGCACATGGACCGTCCGCACCATGTCGAACGCGACATGGGCGAGGTATGGCAGGGCGTGGCCGCCACCATCCGCATGGCGCTCGATGATGCGGGGCTGGACGGCCAGGCCATTGCCGCAGTGGGTGTCACGGCGCATGGCGACGGGCTGTTCCTGCTGGACCGCACGGGCAACCCGCTGGGGCGCGGGATCATGTCGCTCGACAGCCGTGCGACGGACCTGCACGATACCTGGCAGCAACGCGGGGTGCTGGACCAGCTCGTGCCGCTGGCGGGGCAGCGGCCCTATGCCTATTCCGCCAATACCCTGCTGGCATGGATACGGGCGCATGAGCCGGAACGCTATCATGCGATCGGGTCCATCCTGTTTGCCAAGGACTGGATCCGGCTTTGCCTGACGGGGGAGATCGCAACAGACATAACCGAGGCCAGCACGGCCTTTACCGATCTGCATACGCAGCAGTACAGCACCGCCATTCTGGATATCCTCGGGCTGGAGGCCATGCGTGGCTGCCTGCCGCCCATGCTGGATTCCTGCGCGCGGGCCGGAACGGTCACGGCCAGCGCCGCTGCGGCAACGGGCCTGCTTGCGGGCACGCCGGTTTCAGCCGGGTTGCATGATGTAACAGCCGCCGCCGTGGGGATGGGCCATGCACGGCCGGGCGATATGTCGCTTACCGCTGGCACGTTTTCCATCAACGAGGTCTTTCGTGACAGACCCGTCACCGGGGAGGGCTGGGCCTGCCGTGCCGGTTACCGTCGGGGTTTGTGGAACTGCATGGCCATCTCGCCTGCGTCATCCAGCAACCTCGAATGGATGGCGCGCCTGCTTTTGCCCGGAAACACGGATGCCACGACGATATTGATGCAGGCGGTGGAAGACCGCCTGACCGCCGCCCGTCACGCGCGCACGGTTCCGCTTTTCCATCCCTTCCTGTTCGGCTCCCCTTATGCTGCGCCTGCCAGTGCGTCATTTTTCGGCGTGCAGTCATGGCATGACCGGACCGATCTGTTGCAGGCGATGGTGGAAGGCATGGTGTTCAACCACCGCATGCATGTCAGCGCCCTGTGCCAGACGGGTAGCGTTACGCGCGTGGGCATATCGGGTGGCGGCAGCGGCCAGCCCGCCATCGCGCAACTCTTTGCCGATGTGCTGGACATGCCGGTCGATGTCTCCTCCGTGCGGGAGGCGGGCGCGCTGGGCGCAGCCCTGACCGGGGCGGTGGCGGTTGGCATGCAGCCGGATCTGGAACACGCCGTGGCGGGGCTGGATGTGGCGCTACGGACCTATGACCCGCAACCGGCGCAGGTGGCGGCGTATGACGCCATCTATCACCGTTACGTGGCGCTGGCGCAGGCCATGCGCCCGTTCTGGCGCGCACTTTATGACACATCACCCCCGGCACCCTCACAACCGGAGCCGATATCGGGCACCCATCTCGCCATGCATCTGCAGGCCCATCATGCGACAGCGATGGGAGGGATTCCGTCATGAATGCCGCCCTGCCTCCCGTGGAAACGTATGATGTCATCATCATTGGCGCCGGGATCAATGGCGCGGGGCTGATGCGTGAACTGGCCGTGCAGGCCGTGCGGGTGCTGCTGGTGGAGCGGGGGGATATCTGCAGTGGCACCTCCAGCGCGCCGTCGCGCCTGATCCATGGCGGGATCAAATACCTTGAAACGGGGGAGTTCCGCCTTGTCGCGCAATCCACGCTGGAACGTAACCTGCTGCTGCGCAATGCACCGCATGTTGTCCATCCCTTGCCTACCACCGTGCCTGTCCGCTCATGGCTGGGCGGCATCGTGGCGTCCGTGCGGCGTTTTTTGCGCCTGGGCGGAAAAATGACGGACCGGGGTGCCCTTGTGCTGGAACTGGGCCTGCAGATCTATGACTTCCTGGGCCGCCATGCCCGCGTCATGCCCCGGCACCGCCTGTTTTCAGGCAGGCAGACCCGGGCGCGCTGGCCGCATATGAGCAGTGCCGTCATGGCCTGCGCGCAGTATTATGACGCGGCGATCAGCCAGCCCGAACGGCTGGGCTATGAATGCGTGCACGACGCATTACGTGCGCAGGAAGGCTGCCGTGTCGCGACCTATACCCATGTTGAAGCTTTTCAAGATGGCATCGTAACGCTGCATGACCGGCCACGCGGGCAGTCATGGCGGGCGCGTGCGCCGGTCGTGGTCAATGCAGGCGGTGCGTGGATCGACCAGATCAATGCGGCCCTCGGCGTGCCCACCCGTTATATCGGCGGCACCAAGGGGTCGCACCTGCTGCTGCGCCATGATGGGCTTTTGCGCGAACTGGACGGGAACATGGTGTATTTCGGCACGCCGGACGGGCGTATCTGCCTGGCCTATCCATTTCTGGGCCATGTGCTGGTGGGCTCGACCGATATTCCTGTCACCAGCCCCGATGAGGCCATCTGCACCGATGCGGAACAGGCCTACATGCTGGATATGCTGGGCGCACTGTTTCCCGGTTTCCGGTTTGCCGCGTCCGATGTGATCTACCGCTACAGTGGCGTGCGCCCCCTGCCAGCGAGCAACGCGTCCGACCCCGGCGCGATCAGCCGTGACCATATCGTGCATGAGGACCGGCTGGGCCCGGTTGCGCTGTTTTCGCTGGTAGGGGGAAAATGGACAACATTCCGTGGCCTGGCGGAAGAGGTGGCCGACACCATCCTGCCCCGTCTGGGCCGGGTGCGGCAGGTTTCCACCCGGTCGCTGCCAATCGGGGGCGGGCGCGGTTATCCCCGCCGCGCGAACCTTGACGCCCATATCGACCGTTTTGCCGCAGCCAGTGCCATTCCGCGTGAACGGGCTCGCATGCTGTTTGGCCGTTACGGCACGCTGGCAATGGACATTGCGCAGTTTTGCGCTCTTGCGCCCGATGCGCCGCTGCGCAGCCTGCCATCCTATACGAGCCGGGAAATCATGTTCATCGCCCGCCATGAACAGGTGCGGCATGTGGCAGATATTCTCTATCGCCGCACCACCATTGCCCTGTCCGGCGCGTTGACGCCCGACGTCACGCGCGAAGTGGCAGGCATCGCGGGTGAAACCCTTGGGTGGGATGCCGACACGATCCGGCATCAGGCCCGTGAAGCCTGGCAGGAAGCCGAAACGCGACACCATCTCGCCGCCCGCATGCCTGCCGCAAACCCCATGCAGCCCGAACCGATCGGAGCCTGAACAATGAACCGTTATGAAACCAAGATTGCCCGCATGGTCGCAGGTACCGACACGCGCGCCGACTTTATCCTGGCCGATGCCAAGGATGCCGATATGGCGGCAGGCATCAGCGCCATGGGGCGTAACCGCACCATGGGCGGCCTGTCGGCCTATCGCTGCCGGGAGGACTACCTGGATGATATCCGGGCGATGCTGGAACTGGATGTTGTCGATATCATGCTGGTCTCGGCCTCCACCCTGGAAACGCTGGTGCATGAAGGGGCTTTTAACGACAGCCGCGTGCAGCCTGCCATCCGTGCCAATGATACAACCGACCTGTGGCGCGGGCGCGGCAGCCCTTACACCACCCAGCGTTCCGTGCCCTTTCGCAGCGCATCGCTGGCCGGTGCGCAGACCCGCCTTGGCCTGTATTCCATGACCTTCAATGGCAATGCGGAACATGATGCCCATGCGCTGGAATGTTTCCGCAGCTTTCGCGAGGATGCGCAGGCGCATGGTTTTTCCTATTTCCTTGAAGTCTTCAACCCGAACGAAGGGCGGATTGCGCAACCGGACTGGGGTTTCTTCCTTAATGACATGATCATCCGCGCCCTTGCGGGCCTGCTTCAGGCGGAGCGGCCCCAGTTCCTGAAAATTCCCTTCAATGGTACTGCAGCCCTGACCGAACTCTGCGCCTTTGATCCCCGCATGGTAGTGGGAATCATGGGCGGTGGAAGTGGCACGACGCGTGACTGCCTTGAACTGCTGCATCAGGCCCAGGCCTGCGGGGCGCGCGCGGCCCTGTTCGGGCGCAAGATTGTCGATGCCGATGACCCGCTGCTGCTGGTGCAGGCCATGCGGCACGTGACGGATGGCGACTTGCTGCCAGAAGAAGCAACCTGTTTCTATCACGATGCCCTGGCCCGCAGGGGGCGGCGCGCCGGACGCCCGCTGGGCGCTGACCGCTGCATTACCGAAAACATGCTGCTGGAGGCCCCGGCAGGCATGGGCTGAGCGCCCCTGCACCTTAATACTTTATGTTCCTGAATTTTATTTTGGAACGGCAGGGTATTATTTCATTTATTTCTGAAGATCATGAGAATGTGAACATTCTCATGTCAGGTGTGGCGCAACGATAACGCCAATTATGATATATATATCATGTAAAATGTTATGTATGTGCATCCTGCCAGATATGGAGACCCGTGATGCATTCCAGACCGTTATGGATTGGTACCAGCTGGAAAATGAACAAGGGGCCAGCTGCCGCCATCGAGGCCGCGCGCGCACTGGCAGCCTTTCACCCGCCCGCAGGGGTGCAGCCTTTTGTCATCCCGCCCTTTACATCGCTCAGGGATGTCTGCGCCATACTGGAGAGCACATCCGTCATGGTGGGCGCACAGAACACCCATTGGGAGGATGAAGGCGCATGGACGGGAGAAATCTCGCCCGCCATGCTGGCCGAATGTGGGGCCGCACTGGTTGAAATCGGCCATTCCGAACGCCGTGCCCATTTTGGTGAAACGGACTGGACCGTCAACCTCAAGGTCCATGCCGTGCTGCGCCACGGCATGCGCCCGCTGGTGTGCATTGGCGATACGGCACAGGAACACGCCTTTGGCGTGACGCATGATGTGCTGGCCCGGCAGTTGCGCATTGCGTTGCACGGTGTTCCGCTCGCCCTGATGGGGCAGGTGCTGGTGGCGTATGAGCCGGTCTGGGCCATCGGGGCGGGAGGGCAGGCAGCGGATGCCACGTTTGTGGCCAGTGCCCATGCACGGCTGCGCGCAGTGCTGGTGGAGATGGCGGGGGAGGAAGCCGGGTTTGAGATCCCCCTGCTATATGGCGGCAGCGTGACACGGAACAACGCGTGCAGTTATGCACGGCTTGCCAATGTAGATGGCGTCTTTATTGGCCGGGCTGCGTGGAGTGTTGCTGATTTCAGGCAGATTATCGGGAGTGTAGCCCATGAACATGTTGCATCTGGCTGAAACCGGCACCGTCGCCACCCGCAGGCGCGCCATGGTCGATTACGTCATGGGGCGTGGCAATGTGGAGATTGACGAACTGGTCACGCGTTTTGAAACCAGCCGCATGACCATTCATCGTGACCTGCAGGCGCTCTCGGCACAGGGGTTGCTGCGCCGGGTGCATGGGGGTGTCACCACCCTGCCCAACGGCATTGCCGAGAGCAGCATGCTGTATCGCAGGCGGCGCGCCATGCGTGAAAAGAAAGCCATGGCAGCGCTGGCGGCTGGCATGATCGTGCCCGGTGATGTCATCGCGCTGGATGATTCAACCACCGCATGCTGCATGGTGGATCACCTGGCCACGATGGGCGGGCTGACGGTGGTCACCAACAGCCTTGGCATAGCCTCCACCCTGGCGACCATGCCCGCCATCAGCCTTATGGCGCTTGGGGGGCGGTATCATCCCACTTTTGACGCATTTTTCGGGCTGATGTGTGAACAGGCGATCGGGGCATTGCGGGTGGGCACGCTGTTCATGTCCGTATCCGCCGTGCATGGCGTGAACGCCTATCACCAGGAACAGGATATCGTAAAGGCCAAGCACGCGCTCATGCGCAGCGCGGACCGGCGTGTGCTGATGGCCGACAGCACGAAGTTTGGCAGCAACGCGCTGAACCGCCTGGCGGACCTGTCCGAATTCGATGTGGTCATAACCGATGACGGCCTTGATCGTGCAATGCGTGATCGCCTGCTGGATCATGGCGTTACACTGCGTGTGGCGCAGCTATGCGCCAGTGACGCAGTAAAACCTAAATAAAAAACATGCTCCATTAATACGGTAGGAGAAAAACAATGCGTATAGCCATTGGAGGCGATAGCGCCGGTAACGGCATGGCGGGAATGCTTGCGCAGTACCTCAGGGAGCGCGGCGAGCATGAGGTGCTGGACATGTCAGCACCCCCCGGGGGTGGCAGCGAACTGTATGCCAGCCTGAGCGAGCGGGTGGGGCAGGCCATCATGTCAGGGCAGTTCGACCGGGGCATCCTGTGCTGCGGCACCGGGATCGGGGTATGCATTTCGGCCAACAAGATACCCGGCATCCGCGCGGCGCTGACCCATGACACCTATTCCGCCGAGCGGGCGGCCCTGTCCAATAACGCCCACATCATTACCATGGGCGCGCGCGTTATCGGGCCGGAGGTGGCCAAGAGCATCGTGAATGCATGGCTTGCCTGCTCCTTTGATCCAAAGGGCCCCTCGGCACGCAATGTGGCGGGCATTGATGCGCTGGGTGAGAAATATGCCCACGCGGAGCCTGCCGTTACCACCTGCTGAATGCTGGCTGCAGGTGCAGCCGGATGAGCGGTAAAGCGAAAGAACAATAAAAATGAAAACAGCTTTTCTTCTGGCCACGGCGCTGGTGCTTGCGCCAATGGCGGTACGGGCGGCAGATGATCACGCGCCGCTGCGTTTCGTGCTGATCCCCAAGACGGTCCATCCGTGGTTTGACAAGGTGAATACCGGCGCCCAGGCGGCGGCCGACCTGCTGGGAAAGACGACGGGCCGCAAGGTGGAAATCGAATACCGCGCGCCTGAAACGGCCGATGTTTCCTCACAGAACGATATCATCGAACGCGCGATCGCAACCCACCCCGACGGGCTGATCCTCGACCTGCTCGATGAAAAGGGCAACCACGCCACCATGCTCGAGGCCGTGGATGAAAAGGTGCCCATGACGGTATTTGACTCCCTCCCGCCCGAAGGGATGGACGTCACCGCGGTGGGGGCCGATTTCTGCGAACAGGGCACGATCGCGGCCCAACGCCTTGCCGGGCTGATCGGGGAAAAGGGCGAGGTCGCGATCATGATCGGCGTGCCGACCGCCCCCAACCATACCCGGCGCGCGGAATGTGAACGCGCGGCTTTTGCCAGGTATCCGCAGATCAGGGTGGTCGCAACCGGTATTGATAACGACAGTATCGAAACCGCGCAGAAACAGGCTTCCGCCATCATGCAGGCCCATCCCGATCTTGCCGGGTGGGTGGCGTGCGATGCGGCAGGCCCGGTGGGCATTGGCCAGGCCATCCGCGAAAGCGGGCGCACGGGCAAGGTAAAGGAAGTGGGCCTGGACAACCTCAACGACATGATCCAGCTCATCCGTGACGGGGTGGCCGATTCATCGGCCTCCAGCCGGCCCGAAATGCAGGGCTACTGGGCGGTCATCGCTGCATGGCAGCGCGCGCTGGGCCAGAAGACGCCCAAATACATAGATACCGGCATAGATGTCCTGACCAAGAAGAACATCTGACCTTTCCGGATATTGATGGAGTAACGACCATGACGGTTCTCCACGTTTCATCCCTGCGCAAGACCTATCCCGGCGTTGTAGCGCTGGACCATATCGACCTGACGCTGGAAGCGGGAAAGGTCCATATCCTGGCAGGGGAAAATGGCGCGGGAAAATCTACGCTGATTAAGGTGCTCACTGGCCTCGTCACTCCGGATGCGGGGCGCGTGGACATTGAAGGCCAGGACGCGCTGGCCGATCACGCCCTGTTTGCCCGCGTGGCGTACGTGCCGCAGGAGCTCAGCCTGTTTCCCACCATGACGGTTGCGGAAAACATGTTCATGCCCTTCGCCAAATCCGGTTTCGGGCGCATGACCGTGTCACGCACGGCAATGGAAGCGGCGGCGCAGAAGCTCATGACCCGCTTTGGCATGCATGCCCGACCGGGGCAGAAGGTGGGGCATATCAGCGTGCCCGACCAGCAGCTTCTCCAGATCGCGCGCGCGGCCAGCGCCGGGGATTTCCGGGTGCTGATCCTTGATGAACCCACATCCTCGCTTACCTCGAGCGAGACGGAACACCTGTTTTCCATCCTGCGCACGCTGCGCGACGAGGGCTGCGCGATCGTGTTCGTGTCACACCGGATGGAGGAGATTTTCGCGCTGGGAGACACGGTCACCGTGCTGCGCAACGGGCGCAGCGTGGGTACCTATCCAATGGCGGAACTTGATGAAGGCAAGCTGATCCGCCTCATGTCCGGCAACAGCGTGCAGCTTGATGAACGCTTCCAGCCCGGTGTTGCATCGGCAACGGAGGATGTCATCATCGATGTGGCGCACCTGTCCGGTCCCGGTTTTACGGATGCATCCTTCACCCTGCGCCGGGGCGAGATACTCGGCTTTGCCGGGCTGGTAGGCGCGGGGCGGTCCGAACTCATGCAGACCATGTTTGGCTACCACCGCGCAACGGCAGGCAGGTGCGTGCTGGACGGGCGCGAGATCCCGCGCGGCAGGCCGGACCGGGCCGTGGCGATGGGCATGCTCTACCTGCCTGAGGAGAGGCGGCACCACGGCATTTTCCCGCTGCTGAGCGTGCGCGAAAACATTGCCGTATCTGTCATGGACCAGATCATGGGCGGTGGCGTCATTTCATCAGGCCGGGAACGGCGCGTGGTGGCCGATGCCATCGAGCGCTTCGATGTGCGCACGTCATCGGCGGAAAAGAAGATCATGTACCTGTCGGGCGGCAACCAGCAGAAAGCGATCATCGGCCGCGCTATGGCGCGTAGGCCGCGCGTGCTGATCTTTGATGAACCGACCAAGGGCATCGATATCGGCACGAAGTTCCAGATCTACCGCATCATGCAGCAACTGGCGGAGGAGGGGGTGGGGATCATTCTCGTCTCGTCTGAAATGGCGGAACTGCAACGCTGCGCCACCCGCATCATCACCATGCATGCCGGGCGGGTCACCGGCTCGTTCGACCAGGCCACGACCGACATCAATACACTTGTGGGCGCGATTATCGGCGCGCCGGAGGTTCGTCATGTCGCTTGAAACCACATTCCCCACCACGCCGCCCACCCCGCCACGGCTGCCGCCCCTGCGCAGGCTGGCCGCACGCTGCATGCGCAACCCGCTTGGGGGCGTCATTGCGGCCCTTGTGCTGATCTTTGGCGTGTCCTGTCTGCTGTCGCCGCATTTCCTGACCGGCTTCAACATGATGATCATGGCCCGGGCGCTGGCCTTTATCGGGCTGGTCACGATCGGGCAGTCAATCCTGATGATCCTTGGCGAGCTTGATCTGTCGGTCGGCGCGATTGGCGGGCTGGCAGGCATTACGGGCGGCATGCTGATGGTACAGGCGGGGCTGAATCCGTGGCTGTCGCTGGTGCTGTGCCTGCTGCTGGGCACGGCGTGCGGCATGCTCAATGGCGTGCTGATCACGCAGCTGCGGCTGCATTCGCTGGTGCTGACCATCGGCATGGCCGGCGTGTATGGCGGCGCGATCCTGGTGGCGACCAAGGGGGTGGCGATCACCGGCGTGCCCGTTGACATCTCCTTCCTGGGCCGGGGGCTGGTCTATGGCGTGCCGGTGCCCTTCCTCGTGCTGCTGGCCTGCCTCGGCGTGGTGGCGTTTGTCATGGTGCGCACGCCGCTCGGGCGCTACGTCTATGCCATTGGCAGCAACCCCGAGGCCGCCCGCATGCTGGGCCTGCGGGTGGATGCCATCCGCATCGCCGCCTTCGCTACGGCAGGCTTCCTGTCAGCCCTTGCCGGCATCCTGATGGTGGCACGCCTGGGCACGGCGCAGCCCTCCATTGGCGATACATGGGTGCTGGCCCCCATCGCCGCTGCCGTCATTGGCGGCGTTGCGACTACGGGGGGGCTGGGCAGCCCGGTGGGGGCGGTGCTGGGCGCCGTCATCATCGGCATGATCGAGAACATCATCGTGCTGTTTGGCATCTCGCCTTACTGGCAGTCGGTGGTCAGCGGCGGGATTGTCGTTCTGGCCATCTCCTTTGATTCCCTGGCGCGTCGCTACCTGCACCGTGAGGCATGACCACGCCCTACTGCGACGTTTTCCTGTTAGCTGAGGATATATGCAAATGACCAGAATTTGCGGCAATGCTTCCGAATTTGCCCACTCCGCGCTGCATGGCTACAGCCTTGTCCACCGCGACCTCGTGCGCATGGTGCGCGGTGGGGTCGTGCGGGCAAAACCGGGCCGGGCGGGCAAGGTGGCGGTGGTTGTGGGGGGTGGCTCGGGCCACTACCCCGCCTTTAACGGCTATGTCGGCACGGGCTTTGCCGATGCGGCGGTGGCGGGCGACATCTTCGCCTCGCCTTCCACCCAGGCCATCTATTCCGTGGCGCGCCGGGCCGAGCGCGGCGGGGGCGTGATCCTGGGTTTTGGCAATTATGCGGGCGACGTGCTGAACTTCGGCATTGCAGCCGAGCGCCTGCGTCGCGAAGGGATCGATACCCGCCTGCTGGCCACCACCGATGACGTGGCCAGCGCCGATGTGGGCGACATGGCCCGCAGGCGCGGCATTGCGGGTGACATGACGGTATTCCGCATTGTCGGCGCAGCAGCGGAAGCCGGACTGGACCTTGATGCGGTCGAGGCAGTGGGCCTGCGCGCCAACCGCCAGACCCGCACCTTTGGCGTGGCGTTTGAAGGCTGCACCCTGCCCGGTGAGGCGGACCTGCTGTTCCATGTGCCCAAAAACCGCATGGCGCTTGGCCTTGGCGTGCATGGTGAGCCGGGCATAGATGAACAGGACATTCCACCACCCGCGCAACTGGCGCACGTGCTGCTTGACCGCATTCTGAAGGAACTGCCCGCTGACGCGCCCCGCCGGGTTGCGATCGTGCTCAACGGGCTGGGCAGCACCAAGCACGAGGAACTGTTTGTGCTGTGGGAGGCGCTGGCCCCCCTGCTGGCGCAGGCGGGCCTGACCGTGATCGCGCCACTGGTGGGGGAATATGTGACCAGCCTTGACATGGCAGGCTGTTCCCTGACCATGACATGGCTGGATGAGGAACTGGAGCGCTACTGGCGCGCGCCGGTTGAAACCGCCGTCCTGCGCCATGCGGGCATTACGGGTGAGCCTGACGCCACTGACAGCGTGATGGAACACGAGCCCCCTGTTGTTTATGCGCAGGCCGGAACCCAGGCTGGCCAGCGTGGCGGCCTGTGCGTGGCGCAAACCATGGCGCGACTGGCACAGGCGCTGGCCGCGGCGGAGGGTGAACTGGGCCGCATTGATGCCGTGGCCGGAGATGGCGACCATGGGCAGGGCATGGCGCGCGGCTCGGCGGCAGCCGCTCAGGCGGCCCGTCAAGCAGCCCACGCCCACGCAGGGGCCGCGACCGTGCTGGCGGCGGCAGCCGATGCATGGGCTGATCGCGCAGGCGGCACGTCAGGCGCGTTGTGGGGTGAAGGGCTGCGGGCCTTCAGCACTGCACTGGATGATGTGTCGGTACCCGATGCGCCGCAACTGGTTCATGGCGTCCGGTACGCGATGGAACGCATCATGCAACTGGGCCGGGCGCGGGTTGGCGACAAGACGCTCATGGATGCGCTGGTGCCCTTTGTCGAAACGCTGGAACGTGCGTGCGACCAGGGGCGCGCCCTGCGCGATGCATGGCAGGCGGCAGCGGATGCGGCGCAAAAGGCGGCGGACGCCACGCGTGACCTGCTGCCGCGCATGGGCCGTGCCCGCACCCACGGCACGCGCAGCCTCGGGCACCCCGATGCCGGGGCTCTGTCGCTGGCGCTATGCCTGCGCGTGGCGGGGGAAGGCCTGCCTGCGGTCGTCGACCCCATGTCCGTATCGACGTTCCCCATGCAGCCTGTAAGCGGGGAAAACCCGGTGCTCGATGCGTTCCGTTCCTGACCCTGTCCCACCCCGGTGCATGAATGCACCGGGGTGGGAAGCGTGAAAACCCATCTGGCGACAGCCCGGCGCATTCAGGCAACTTTCCATCACCGGAAGACAACGCGCTTCTGGTTAAGGGACTGTTTAAAAACAACTCATTGATGAAAAATGATAGAAGTTTCTGGGCGCTGCCTTTTTTTCAAAAGGCGGCGTTCTTCAAAGCTTTCTGAAAAAAGCTTCACCAAAAACTTCCTTATGATTGCTGGATGTTTTCTGAGCTAACTTTTCAAACTGTCTCTAACGCTTCCAAACAGAAAAAAACGCCAGCCGGAGCGTGTCCCGCCCTGGAAATCCTGCCCGGATCCGAAGGGGCAGGATTGTATGGGCAGCCTACTCCCCGATGATAACGCTTTCCGCCTCGACCTTGTTTTGCAGGGCCTTCTGTGCACGCAGCTGTGCGGGCAGGAAGGGAAAGACCAGGTATTCATAGGCCGTGGCCCCGACCAGCCCCCCGATCAGCGGCCCGGCAATGGGCACCCACCAGTAATGGCCGGCTGCGGGCAGGGCGGCCTCATGCCAGCCGGCCATATAGGCGAACAGCCGCGGGCCAAGGTCACGGGCCGGGTTGATGGCCCATGCTTCCAGATACCCCATGGACGCGCCAATGGCCGCGACCAGAAAGCCTATGATCAGCGCACCGAAATTGGCACCCGGCGCCATTTCATTATACTGTTCGGTAATGGCGAAAATGCCGAATACCAGTATGGCGGTCAGGATGATTTCATCGCTGAAGGCATGCCATATGGTTATGCCCGCCCCCGGCGCGGTAAAGAACACGCCCGCCCCGCCACCGCCCGCGCGCGCAAGCTGGTGGATGTCATTGAAGTGGTTGATGACGGGGTAATACAGCGCGTAAACCAGCCCAGCCCCCAAAAAGCCCCCCACGACCTGTGCAGCCCAGTAGGGCACCACCTTTTTCCATGGAAAGGCGCGGTAGGTTGCCAGGGCAAGCGTGACTGCCGGGTTGGCGTGCGTGCCCGATACGGATCCGGTGGCATAGATGGCAATGGTCACCCCCAGCCCCCATACAATGCACACCCCCCAATAGGCCTGCAGGTAAGGACTTGGATCATAGAGGAGATACATCGCCGCCACGGAATCGCCAAAGGCGATGATGATGAATACGGCAAGCGCTTCAGAAATCAGCTCGCCCAGGAATTCCCTGTTCATTGGCCTGTTTCCTTGTCTGTGCTCAGGGGGCAGGTCATTCCGCCCAGTCAAAGGATTTCTCTACTGCCTTCTTCCACCAGCCCAGGTAGCGGCTGCGCTGTTCCGGCGGCATGGTGGGCTGCCAGGTGTGGTCCACTTCCCAGTTGGCGCGCAGGTCATCGATGTTTTTCCAGTAACCCACGGCCAGGCCGGCGGCGTAGGCCGCACCGAGTGCGGTGGTTTCCACCACCTTCGGCCGCACGACCGGCACGTTCAGGATATCGGCCTGGAACTGCATCAGCAGTTCGTTCGCCACCATGCCGCCATCCGTTTTCAGGCTGCGCAGTATGATGCCGCTGTCTTCCTCCATGGCGGCGACCACATCGCGCACCTGAAAGGCCGTGGCCTCCAGCGTTGCGCGGGCAAAATGCGCGCGGGTGACATAGCGGGTCAGCCCCACAATGACCCCACGGGCATTTTCCTTCCAGTACGGCGCATACAGGCCTGAAAAGGCGGGAACGATATAGACCCCGCCATTATCCGCCACGCTGCGGGCCAGCGGCTCGATCTGTGTTGCCAGGTCGAACAGCTTCAGGTTGTCGCGCAGCCACTGCACCAGCGCGCCCGTAATGGCAATGGAGCCCTCCAGCGCGTAGCGCGGTTCTTCCGTGCCAAACTGGTAGGCGAGCGTTGTCAGCAGTCCTGCCCTGGACTGCACCGGCTCGGTGCCGGTATTCATCAGCAGGAACGAGCCGGTGCCATAGGTATTCTTGGCCTCCCCCGGTGCAAAACAGGTCTGCCCCACCAGGGCAGCCTGCTGGTCGCCCAGAATGCCGGCAAGTTTCGTGCCCTGCAGGCTGGGAATGACGATCGTGCCGTAAACCTGCGAGGAGGGAACGATGCGGGGCAGGCAGGCGGCGGGAATGGAAAAGGCTGCAAGCATGCCCTCATCCCACGCGCAGGTTTTCAGGTTCATGAGCTGGGTGCGTGACGCATTGGTCACGTCGGTAATGTGAATGCCCCCCTTCACCCCGCCCGTCAGGTTCCATGAAAGCCAGCTGTCTATCGTGCCGAACAGGGCCTGACCGCTTTCGGCTTTCTCGCGCGCGCCTTCCACGTTATCGAGCAGCCAGCGCAGTTTCAGCCCGGCAAAATAGCTTGCCAGAGGCAGGCCCGTAATGGTGCGGAAACGGTCCTGCCCCCCGTCACGGCCATAATCGCTGACCAGCTGGTCCACGCGCGTGTCCTGCCAGACGATGGCGTTATGCAGTGGCTGGCCTGTTGTCCTGTCCCACAGCACGGCGGTCTCGCGCTGGTTGGTGATCCCGACCGATGCCAGGCCGGCCGCGCCCAGATTGGCGCGGGCCATGGCCGCGCCAATCATTTCATTCGTGTTTTCAAGAATTTCCATGGGGTCATGTTCGACCCAGCCGGGTTTGGGATAGATCTGGCGGTGCTCCTTCTGCGCGACGGAAACCACGGTTCCCTTCCGGTCGAATATCATGAACCGGGAACTGGTCGTGCCCTGGTCTATCGCGCCAACGTATTCCGTCATGCTGCATTCCTTTATTGTTATTTGCAGTAACGATTCATATGCCCGGTATTTTTTTACTGTATGGCAGGGTTCACAGATTGGTGGTGAACTGGAAGCCGACCACAGCCGCATCATGGAAGGTGGTTGTGGCACCCGGGCGCTGGAGGTACTGGAAATCCGGCTGGAAGGCCGTGCCACGCGCGACGTGGATGCTGTAGAAGGCTTCCCATACATTTTCATGGCTCTGAATGCCGTAAACGGCGCCCCACTGGTTGGGCAGGTAGGGCAGGCCGAGTGCAAGCGAGGATTCCTGCTGCAGGGCCACGGTGTGGCTCATTTCCATGTACTGGAACATGACGCCTATCTGATCGAGCGGACGGCCCCAGGGCGTGCCGCTCTGCAGCAGGCCGATCCATTCATGGTCGCGCATGGCCACCTGGCTGCCCTGTGTGTAGTCAACGCCCCCGATCACGATCAGGCCGTTCGCAAGCCCCTCTCCGCTGCGGTGGATCATCTGGTTGAACATGAGCCATGCCGCGTTCATGCCGGATTCATACCGCCGCGGCAGGCCCGTCGCCTGGAACGAATTGCCGTTTATGTCGGCATACAGGTTGGGATAACGGGAATTGTCATACCAGTATCCGATCTTGTAGTGCCCCAGCAGATGATGCCTGCCAAAAGACGGGCTCCACCCGATCTCGACCTGGGAGGAAAGCTTGCCCAGCCCGTCCTGCCCCAGCGCCCAGCCCGATATGCCACCGTTATAGGCATGGGGGCTGACGGCAAAGACGCCGCCCATGATGTAGGTCCGCAGCGTGGGGCGCACGCGCAGGACCGCGCCGAGGTTGCCCGAGGGCCAGTCCCGTCCGCCCGGCACGTATTTGGAGGGCGCGGGATTGCCGCACACCGATACGTTCATGAACGAACAGGCAAGGTAATCCTGATTGAAAAAACTTCCTGTCGGTATGACACCGACCGACAGGATGATGCGGTCGCGCAGGAAACCCTTGTCAGCATACATGTCCACCAGGTGGGCAACCACGTTGCCGCGCGCACCATAGATTTCTTCAGGATTGGTGACGGAATCCCCCATGGCGTTGGACAGGCTGTTTCCGTGCCCGTTAATGACCAGCATATGGGTCCAGAAGGATGGAATTCCTGCCAGGCGTTGCCAGTCTATGTCCAGCGCACCGGCGACCTGACCGGCCAGAACATTGGCACGCTGTTTGCCACCGGTAATGTTGCCCATATATTCTTCATTGATGGTGACATTGAGGAATATGCCCCGGTTTGTCAGCCATGGCTGTATGCCGCCCCAGTCCCCGAACAGGTGGGGGGAGGCGGTCAGCATGGGCACGAGGGGGCCGATCGCCACCTGCCCGCTTTCCGTCATGGGAAAGGCGGAGGGTTCGTAATGGGTTGTAAAGGCGGTCTTGGCGGTTTCTGTCTGGGCCAATACTTCAGAAGTGAGCATGCAACCGATGAACAGCATTCCCACCATAACGGCCAGCAGCCTGATTTGGGCAGGAAGGTTGTTCCATGTTATTGCAGACCTGTTCTCGTTCTTGGCGCATGTCGTGATGACACACATTATCTGCTCTCCCTCCCGGGCGTTTTGAGCCGCGGGTTCGGTTGTCCGGAACAGGTGTGTATCGATTTACGAATGGGAAAGATTTAATTCATGAATAACACAAGTTCGTGAATAATTTTACTTATCTTATATTTTTGATGATTTATATATGCGCGGAATACAAAGTAATTTTGTATCGAAGCAAAATGAGGGGCCGCGCGAAGCTCCGCGCGCCCCCGGATGACGGAAGCACCCGGGGCCGCCGGTTTGTCACCCTGCCGGTCCTGTCAGGCGACCAGGCCGGTTTTCGCATGGCGCGGCATTACGATGCCGACGCCCGTGATCCGGCCGAAGCGCTGTGGGCAAAAAGTGAGAAAATGGTCGGGGAAAAATTTTCCTGAGCCTGTTTCCAGCCGGGGCATGCAGGGGCGTCCTTTCCCCCTGCATGCCCTGTTTTCATGGGCTGGTATGTGGCGAGAGGACTGGCCCGGTCAGGTTGTCATCCGGGTCGGGGCCGTGGCTGTGGGGCGGCGGCACATCTCCTGCGGGGCGTGCGTTATGCAGGCCGGAATACTGTAGCGGGTCCACCGAGAAGAGCTTGTCTGGCGCGGGCAGGCTTGCGGCGTTCCATCCCCCGCCGCAGGCCCGGATCAGACCAACCTGCGCCTGCAGGTAACGGGTCTGGATTTCGGCCTGCTGTATGCGGGCATCAAGCGTGCTGACCTGCGCGATCAGCACGTCGAGATAGGTGGCAAGGCCGCCCTTATACAGGTTCATGGTGATGTCCTGCGTCTGGCTGGCAGCCCCCACGGCGGCACGCAGGCGGCCGTTTTCGCCATCAAGCCGGTTGGTGCGCGACAGGCCATCCTCCACATCGCGAAAGGCGTTGAGAATGGTCACGCGGTAATGGTCGCGCGTTTCACGGTAGGCGGACCAGCTCTGCTGCAACTGCGCGCGCCGCAGTCCGCCTTCAAACACCGGCATGGTCACGGTGGCGCCATATGACCACATGCTGTTGGCCAGGTTGGCGAGGTTGAAGCCGTTATCATCAAACCCGCCGTTCATCTGGAAGGATACGTGTGGATAGAACGCGGCGCGCGCAATGCCGATGGCCCGGTTGGCCTGCGCCATCTGGCGCTCGCTCATGGCAATGTCGGGCCTGCGCTGCAGCAGGTCCGAGGGCAGGGGGGCGGACAGCGCGAAGCGGGTGGCGTTGAGGTGGGCCTCCGGCGCGAGATGGAAGGATGAGGGGGCGACATTGACCAGAACCGCCACCGCATGTTCCATCACCTCGCGCTGGGCCTGAATGTCGAGCAGGCGGGCCTGCGTGGTGTAAAGCTGGTTCTGCGCGCGCGCCACATCCAGCCGGGAAGCGGCCTGGTCTGCCAGCCGGGTCTGGGTCACGCGCAGGGATTCCTCATAATAGCGGATCGACTGCGTATAGATCGCCGCCTGTGCATCCAGCCCGCGCAGGGTGAAGTAATCGCTGGCCAGTTCGGCCTGCAGGCTCAGCCGTGCGGCGGCGTATTGCGCGGCCTGTTCCTGGGCATAATCCTTCTGCAGGCGCACGCGGTTGCGGATGGAGGACCAGAAATCCGGCTCCCACGAGGCCATGCCGCCATAGAACTCATCGGAATCCGTAATCGGCCCCTTGTAGCGGAACAGCCGCTCGGCCGAGCTTTTGTTGTTGCTGCCGCCAAAGGCCACGCCAAAATGCGGCAGCAGGTCGGCCCGCGCCTCGCTTACAATGGCGCGTGCCTGCAAAAAGCGCTCGCTGGCGGCCTGCAGGTCGCCGTTATGGGCCATGGTCGTCTCTTCCAGCGTATCAAGTTCGGGGTCGGCAAAACTCTGCCACCATTGCGTGGGAATGGTGTCATCCATCGGGCGGGCCACGCCAAACGGGGCCTGGCCCTGCCATGTGGCGGGAATGACGTAATGCGGCGCGTGATAGGCGGGCGCAAGGTCGCACCCCGCCAGTGACAGCAGCGATACGGCGCAGGCAGCCCCCATGAATGTGGGGCGGCGAATGGTGGGGGCCATCATTCATCGTCCTTTTCATCGGTGTCGTTGCTGTATCCGGCAGCGGGCTGGACCACATGCACGCGCTCGCCTTCCAGCAGGTCGGCGGGCGGGTTGTCGATGATCCGGTCATCGGGGTTTATGCCCGAGAGCACCTGCGTCGCTCCATCGCCCATGCGGCCTACCGTTATGTCATGGAAATGCGCGCGGCCCTGTCCATCCACCACGGCCACCTGCATGCCGTGCTCCTGAAATACCAGCGCGCCGGTGGGAATGCTCTGGTGGGCGGCCTGTTCGGGCGCGCTCAGGGTTACGGCGGCAAAGGTGCCGGGCCACAGGGCGTGGTCGGAATTGTCGATCACGAATTCGCTCACGCTGGTGCGGGTATCGGGGTCGTAGCCGCCCGATACGGTCAGGAACTTCGCCTCGAACGTGCGGTCGGGGAACTGCGGCACCCGCACGGTGGCCTGCAGGCCGGGCTGGAGAATGTAGGACATGTTCTCCGGTATCGAGACGAACAGCCGCATCTGGTGCGTATCGGCCACGCTGAACAGTTCGCTGGCCGCCCCCGTGGCGTTGAGGTTGCCGCCGCCTTCATGCACGTAGTCACCCACGTTGATGTCGCGTTCCGTCACCACGCCATCAAAGGGGGCGACAATGACCTTGAAGCGCTCGAGGGCGGCATAGCGGTCAAGGTTGTGGCGCGCGGCTTCCAGATCAGCCGAGGCCGATTTCTCGTTGGCGTCCTGTACCGAGACCGACTGGCCCGATACCGCCTGCGATTTGCCCATCAGCCGCCAGCGCTGGGCCGTGACCACCGCAAGGTCGTATTTGGCCTGTGAGGACTGGAGGTCCGCCTGCGCCTGGGCAAACTGGGCATCGAGGCCGGGGGTATTGATCTCGGCCAGCACGTCGCCCGCCGCCACGCGGGCGCCGTAGTCCTTGTACCACATATGCACGTAGCCCGAGGCCTGCGGGTAAATGGGGGCCTGGTACCACGCCTCGACCGTGCCGGGCAGGTCGAGGCTGACATGGCGGGCCTCCTTATGGGGCGAGATGACCATCACATCAGGCACGGAAGCAACCGCCGCATCATGGCGCAGGGCGGTGGCATGGTGGATGCGCCCGACCAGCAGGTAACCGCACCAGCCCACAAGGATCGTGGCGCCGGCCAGCATCAGCATCTTACGGGATTCCCGGGTGGACATCAGTTCAGTTCCTCGCGGTTGCGGGGGGCGCGGTTATGCAGGATTGCGTAAACACAGGGCACGAACAGGAGCGTGGACACGGTGGCCACCAGCAGGCCGCCAATCACGGCCCGGCCCAATGGCGCGTTCTGCGAATTGCTCATGGCCATTGGCACCATGCCGATCACCATGGCCAGCGCCGTCATCAGCACGGGGCGGATGCGGCCATAGCCCGCCTCGAGCGCTGCGCGCAGCGCATCGCCATGTTCCTCGATCCGCTCGCGTGCGAACGAGACGACAAGGATGGAGTTGGCCGTGGCCGTACCCATGCACATGATGGCCCCCGTCAATGCTGGCACCGACAGGCGCGTATGGGTCAGGAACAGCGCCCAGGCGATGCCCGCAAGGGCTGCGGGCAGGGCCGAGATGATGATGAACGGGTCCAGCCAGGACTGGAAGTTGACCACGATGAGCAGGTAGATCAGCAGCACCGACACCACCAGCCCGAACACAAGCTCGATATAGGCATGGCGCATGGTCTCGGTCTGGCCGCGCACCACCACGGCGGCGGTGGAGGGCACCCTGTCGCGCGTCTGGTCCAGCACGTGCTGCACGCCGGTTGTGACCTGACCCAGATCCGCCCCCTCGGCGGAGACATAGATGTCAACCTCAGGCATGGAATTGAAGTGCGAGACCTGCCCCGGCGTGCCGGTGGCGCTGACATCGCTGATGCCACCGAGCAACTGCATGTGCCGCCCCTGCGGGTCGCCATCGCCCTTGTCGACCGGGATGGTCATGAGGTTGTTGAAATGCGTCAGCTGGTCCTGTGACACATACACGTTGAGCGGGAAGGTGATGCCCGTGCTTGGGTCGAGCCAGTATTGCGGGTCCACCGTCTGGCTGCCCGAAAGGGTCATGAGTTCGTTATTGGCAAGGTCGGCCTCCGTCATGCCGGTGGCCTGGCCGAAGGTGCGGTTGCCCTGCACGAACAGGGTCGGTGTCTTCATGGTCTGCTGGATCACGACATCGGCGGCACCGGGGACTGCGCGCAGGCGGTTTACGAGCAGGCGGGCGTAGTCGTAATTGTCACGCAGGTCGGGGCCGGAAATCTGCACGTCAATGGGCGCGGGTGAGCCGAAATTCAGGATCTTTGCCGTAAGGTCGGCAGGCTGGAAAGTGAACACCGTGCCGGGAAAACGCGCCGAGAGGTCACGGCGCAGGATGGCGCGGTCATCCCAGACCGGGGTTTCCTCGTCCTTGAGTGCTATGGTGATGTCACAGTCCTGCGTGCCGATGGTGGGGGTGGGGATGAAAGCCTGGTTATGCGCGCCTTCAGGCAGGCCACAGTTTTCGATCATGCTTTCCACCTTGCCGGGGAACAGTGCGTTGACCCGGTCCTCCACCAGCGAGGCCTCGCGGCCCGCCACCTCGATGCGGGTGCCAAGGGGGGCACGCATGTGCATCTGCAGCGTGCCGGATTTCGTCTCGGGGAAGAAGTCGCGTCCCGCGATCAGGTACAGCCCCAGCGAGCCGACCGATACGCCAAGGAAGATCGCCACGAACCGCCCCCGCCGCGCGATGGCGCGCCCGAGCAGGGCGCCATACCGCTCACGAAAGGTATTGAACCCCCGCTCGAACGCCTGCTGGAAGCGCTCGGGCAGGCGCTTGGGGTATTGCAGGTTGTGAACCTGCGGCTGGCAGTGGTGCGAATCCCCATGCCCCGCCACGCTGTGGCCTGCCAGCAGGTATTTGGCCATGGTCGGCACCAGCGTGCGCGAGAGGATGAACGACGCGATCATGGCGAAGATGATGGCCTCCGCCATGGGCATGAACAGCCAGCCCGCAACCCCGCTCAGGCCAAACAGCGGCAGCCAGACAATGCAGATGCAGGTGGTGGCCACAAAGGTGGGGATGACGATCTGGTTGGCGGCATCGATGATGGCGGGTTCCAGCGTCTTGCCCATTTCAAGATGCGCGTCGATGTTCTCGATCATCACCGTGGCGTCATCGACCAGAATGCCCACCGCCAGCGCAAGCCCGCCCAGCGTCATGACATTGATGGTCTGCCCCGCCCAGTGCAGCCCGATGATGGCGCACAGAATGGCCAGCGGGATGGAGGTGGCGATGATGACCGTGGGCCGCCATGACCCAAGGAACAGCAGCACCACCATGCCGGTCAGGAAGGCTGCGGTGAGCATCTCGCGCACCACATCGAAAATGGAATCCTTAACGAATACCGAGGCATCGCCCAGAATGCTCACTTTGACATCGGGCGGCAGCAGTTTCTGGATGCGCGGCAGCAGCGCCTTGGCGCCCGCGACCACATCCAGCGTCGAGGCGTCGCCACTTTTCATGACCACGATCTCGACACCCTGCTTGCCTTTCACCAGCACAAGGTTGGTCTGCGGGTGGCCGCCGCGATAGACCTCGGCCACGTCATGCACGTAGATCACGGCATTGCCCACGCGCTTGACCGGGATATCGCCCAGTTCCTTCATCGAGCGCGGGGTGGCGTTGGTCTGCACCATCCAGTCGGTGGCCGCGATTTTCTGGTCACCCGCGGGCAGCACGATATTCTGCCCGCGCAGGGCGTTCTGCACATCCATGGCCGAGAGGTGATGCGCCTGGAGCTGCTGCTGGTTCAGCGCCACCATGACAAAACTGTCCATGCCGCCATAGGCCTGCGGCACCACCGCACCCGGCACGGTCACCAGCAGCGGCCGCACGCGGATCATGGCCAGCTTGAACAGGTCGGATGGGGTCTGTTTATCCGACGTGACCTGAAGGGTCAGCACCGGCACGGAAGAGGCATCGAGGCTCATGACCATGGGGGATGGAATGTTCTCGGGCAGCTGCTTGATCACCGTCTGTGAAATGGCGGTGACTTCGGCTTCCGCCTTGCCGATATCGGTGCCGGGCTGGAAGTATATGTTGACGATTCCGCGCCCGTAATACGAACTGCTTTCCATATGTTCGATGCCCTCGACAGTCGAGGTCACCATCAGCTCGTAATTATAGATGATCCGGCCCGCGAATTCCTCAGGCAGCATGCCACCATAGGTCCAGACGACGGACACGACCGGAATGCGGATATTTGGAAACACATCCGTCGGCGTACGCCATACCGACATGATGCCAAAGACCACGATCAGGATCGAAAGCACCACAAAGGTATAGGGCCGACGTAGTGCAGTGACTACGATGGCATTCATGGGATGGACAATTCCCTGTATTACAAAGAACCGCATGAGTGTACGCATGCGGTTTTATTGCGTTTACGGCATTCTTGACTGCCATATGCGCCTGGAAAGAGCGCATGATGGCTTCATGCAGCCCTGATTGCGGATGTCTGCACGATATGATGGCGCAACATGCCTGGCCGGATCGCTCCGGCGCGCAGGCGCAGGTCAGGAATATTCAGGCAGCACAGGGGGCATGACAGAAACACTCCAGCAGAATGGGTGATGGACGGGCCCGCATGAATCCGCGGGCTGTGCCTGAACGACAGATACAGCGTTTTTTTACAAAGTATGAACAGATAAGATTTAAAATAATTTTCATTACAATTCAGGATCTTATTTATTTTAAATATTTAATGAAAGGTTGTTTATATTATTATTTGCAATAAAATTAATTTTATCGTGCAACTGTTACTGTATCGGCGCGAAGGGGCATGCTTTCGCCATATGCCTGCCTGCAAAGCCTGCCCACGCCATGCACGGACAATCCTGCGCCATCATCGCCATTACGGCACAGATCAGGGCGATGCATCCCCGCTGCGACACGCGGGCCGCCAAAGAAAGCTGCCCAAACTCCGTCCCGTCAACGATCAGTCGCTGTTTGTCCGGGCTGACCGGCCTCGTGCCCCTGTTTTTTCCGGGGGGCGTGGCGGTCCATGCTGCCAGTCGCTTGCAGGCGCGTGTAAAGGGGGAATTGCGGTGTGATCAGGCACGTTTTTCAAGTGGATGCCGCGTACTACGGCAGGCCGCCTTGCCCGCAAGGACGGTATTGTGTGCCATGTAAATGAAGAAAGTTACCGGCAGGCTCCCGTCGCCACGGGGCTGGTGCATGGCCATGGGCTTCGGCGGCCTCGACGTCGGGCGTAAACGAGGGCGTCACCGGCCTGGAAATGCCGCGCAGCTTCAGGTTGCACGGCGTTGTAAGTATTTGTGCCCGGCAATGTCGAACCGGTCACGGCCCGGCAGGTCCGGTCATGACAGCCGCACCACTTCCGCCATGACCCGCCAGGAGGCCGATGATCGTCAGGTGCGGCTGTCGTTCAGCACAGCTTGGCGCTGGCTCCTGTTTACTGCTGAAGCTCGAATGCGCCGGCGATCGTCAGCGTCACGTCGTCTCCCACGAGCGGCACGTACTGTTTGACACCAAACTGGCTGCGGACAATCGTGCCCGTTGCTTCAAAGCCTACGGTAAACATCTTGTCGAGCGGGTTGGTGCCGCTGCCGATCAGACGGGCCTTGAGTGTTATCGGCTTTGTCACGCCATGCAGGGTCAGGTTGCCGGTAATGTTGGCGGTATTCGCACCGGTCCGGACAACCCGGGTCGACCTGAACGTCGCGTTGGGAAACTGGCCGGCATCGAACCATTGCGCGCTTTTCAACTCGCCATCCAGCTTCGGCACCGTGGTGTCGACTGACTGCACCGGAATGGTGACATCAAGGCTGGTGGCTGAAAGATGGGCAGGGTCAATCGTGAGCGAACCGGATGCGCCCGTGAAAAAACCGGAGAAATTGCTGAAGCCCATATGCGAGAGTGTAAAGCCGACCTGCGTGTGATAGGGCTCGACCTTGTAGGTGCCAGCCTTCACCGCCGATGGATCGGTGCTGGCAACCTGCTGGGCAGAAGCCTGTGAAACCACACCGGATACGACTGCCGCCATAAGGGCGGAGGTGACGAAATGACGTTTGTTCATGCGGCATGTTCCTTTGGGATATAAAGGGTATTCAGGCCGGAAGACCGGCAATTTCGTCCTGCGCCTGCACGATGGCGGCGTCTTTTGCGTCCTGCCCCAGTGACAGTCCTTCCGCGCGTATCCAGGTGACATCCGTCAGGCCAATGAAAGCGAGGACGGCGCCAAGATATTTTTCCTGGCAATCCAGCGCAGCGGCCGGGCTGTTCCCGGTATAGACCCCGCCACGTGTCGAGATGATGAACGCCTTTTTGCCTTCCGGTAGCAGACCTTCAGGGCCTGCCGCGCCGTACCGGAACGTCCTGCCGGCGACGACGACGCGGTCAATCCAGGATTTGAGCTGGGCGGGAACGCAGAAATTGTACATCGGCGCGCCAATGACGATGATGTCGGCGGCCAGAAGGTCATCGATATACCCGTTGCCGGTCTCCAGGTCATCGGCAAGTGCGGCATCCGTTACCGGCGCGCCCTGGAAGGCAGCCATATGCTCGCCCGTCAGATAGGGCACGGGATTTGCGGCAAGATCCCGATAGGTGACAGTGGCGCCCGGGTGGGCTGCCTTCTGCTGCGCAACAGTTTCAGCCGAAAGCTGGCGGCTGACCGAATGGGCGCCGAGAATGCTGGAATCGATATGCAGGATCTTCATGGTGGTCATCTCCACAGGGGAATTGGACAGGGCTTTTCTGTTATGAAGTGAGAACAGGGTTCAGCATGTCCCATGGATTTATCCATCTATAAAGTTGCTATATTCCGATATATAATACCGGCTGTAGCGATGGATCGGGAGAGCCCTGTGCTGGACGGCGTATCACTGGATCAACTGCGTACCTTCATCGCCGCCAGCGATGAGGGCAGCTTCTCGGCGGCGGCCCGGCTGCTGCACCGGTCGCAATCAGCGGTCAGCGAGATGATCGCGACACTCGAGGCGCAGATGGGGGTCGTGCTGTTTGACCGGGCAGGCCGGTACCCGCAACTGACCCCCGCAGGCCGGGTGCTGCTGGCCGATGCGCGTGGCGTGGTCGCGAATGTGGACTTCATGAAGGCGCGGGCGAAGGGCATGTCATCGGGGCTGGAGCCCGAACTGTCGGTCGTGGTGGATGTGTTCTTTCCGATGGACCGTATCACGGCCGTGGCGACCGGGTTCCGCGAGACCTTTCCGCACACGCCCCTGCGGCTGTATGTCGAGGCTCTTGGTGGCGTGTTCCAGCCGCTTCTTGATGGGCGGGCCAGCATCGGCATTGCGGGGCCCCTGCCTGATCTGCCCGCCTCCATGTCCAGCGAAGCGCTGGGAGGCATCCATTTCATGGTCGTGGCATCCCGCGACCATCCGCTGGCGCGGATTGACGGCATCATTCCCCGGGAAGAGCTGGCCCGCCACGTCCAGCTCGTGCTGACCGACCGGACCGAACTGTCTGCCGGCAAGGAGCGTGGCATCATGTCCCCGCTGACATGGCGACTGGCGGATCTGTATGCCAAGCATCACTTTCTTCTGGGTGGCCTGGGCTGGGGCGGGATGCCGTCGCACACCGTCCAGGCCGATATCGACAGTGGCCGACTGGTCGAACTCCGCATCGAGAACATCTCGCAGGGGGGCGTGGATATGCCCATGACGGTCGTCTACCCCACGGCCGAGCCGCCGGGGCGCGCGGGCCGCTGGCTGATCGACAGGCTGAAGCTTTGCCCGGGCAAAACTGCCGACCAGTGACCCGGATTTCGAGAAGGTCGATATGGCACCCCTGTTGCCGTCGGTCGATCCCGACCCGCTGCCGCGCAGCTACCGTTATCTTCTGGATGCCGTAAAGTGTGCTGGCCCTGAGCCTGCCTTGCCATGATAACCGAAGCAACCGGGAGCGCAGGCGTTCGTCATGAACGACATACGGCCCATTTTTTGTCATCACAGGATTTTTTCGTGCAGTCATCTTCCGTGGCAGAGACGGCATCTGCCTATAGCCCATCGACCCGACGGCTTGTTTTCATCGGCCTGATCCTGACCATGGTCATGGGTGCGCTCGACCAGAGCATCGTCTCGACCGCACTGCCCACGATTGTCAGCGACCTTGGTGGTCTTGCGCATATGTCCTGGGTCGTGACGGCGTTCATGCTGACCTCCACAATCGCCACGCCAATGTATGGCAAGCTGTCCGACATGTTCGGCAGGCGGCCCTTGCTGGCGTTCAGCATCGGCTCGTTTCTCGCAGCCTCGCTGCTATGCGGAATCGCGCAGGGCATGTGGCAGCTGATCTTCTTCCGCGGTCTTCAGGGCGTGGGGGCAGGGGGCCTGATGACGCTATCACAGACGGTGATTGGCGACATGGTGTCCCCCCGGCAGCGGGGTCGCTATCAGGGGCTGTTTACCGGGGCATTTGCGGTCAGCAGTGTCGCGGGGCCATTTCTGGGCGGGGTGCTGACGAGTGCGCTGTCCTGGCGATGGGTTTTTCTTGTCAACCTGCCGATCGGGCTCCTCGCGCTCGGGCTGATCATGCTGAGCCTGCCTGTTGGCCGGACCGAGGCAAGGCCAGGCATCGACTATCCCGGCGCGGCCCTTCTGAGCATTGCCACGGCTGGCTTCCTGCTGCTGTTCAATGCGCTGGGTACCACCCTGGCATGGACATCGCCGCTCACCTTTCTCCTTCTCGGGGCCACAACGCTCCTGTTCGGGCTGTTCATCCGGCAGGAGCGGCGTGCGCCGGAGCCGCTCATCAGCCTGGACCTGCTGCGTATCCCGACTTTTTCCGTATGCGTTGCCGCAACCGGGATAATGTCGTTCGCCATGATGGGGTCGATGATCTTCCTGCCGCTGTATTATCAGCTTGTTCTTGGCAAGACGCCAGCGACATCTGGCCTGATGATGCTGCCACAGGTGGGCACGATGATGGTCAGTTCGGTGCTGGGCGGATATGTTTCGTCCAGGACGCAACGCTACACGCTCCTGCTCTCCATCGGCGTTGGTATCGAATTCATGGCACTGACCCTGATCGCAATCTGTGCCCATCACGGCGCGCCTGCGCTGTTCTTCCTGCTCAGCCTGGGGTGTCTTGGTGTGGGCATGGGAATTGGCATGCCCAATGCAACCGTCATGATCCAGAATGCCGTGCCCACGGGTTCACTCGGCATTGCCACGGCCATGATGTCCTTCATCCGCTCGCTCGGGGGCTCGCTTGGCGTGGCCCTTTCGGGCGGCGTGATGGCGCTGGGCCTACAGAACCGGCTTCGGGCACTGCCAGAAAGGATCGACGTGCCCGCATTCCTGCAAAAAGGCATGGCCGCGATCCGGACGCTTTCTCCCGCCACGCATGGAGATGTAACGCAGGCCTATAAAGGTGCGATCAGCGCCAGCCTGAGCGTAAGCAGCAGCTTCATGTTCCTGGCGTTCCTGCTGGTTGTCGGGTTGATGGTGCGTCAGGCCGCCTTACGCCATAAGACGGATAACGAATAGGGCAGGGGCCTGCCCCCTTTGCCCGAATGACTCGAATCTGACAGGGCAAATCGCCCTGGAATATCGTGAATCGGCATGACCCAGGGGGTATGCAAGCCATTTTCCCTAAAAAAAAATATATTGGGGCCTGTTGGGAATTAACGTGAATTGATGATTGCGGCGGTGAGATGGATCATGGCTGCGAATGATCTGTCTGT
>NZ_QQBI01000013.1 GCF_004302915.1 Komagataeibacter xylinus
CAATGGCTGATCACCATATCCGTGCTGGGGAATTTTCCGACAGCACATGTGGGGAATTTTGAAACAGCATTTACAGCATCACCCGATCAGGGTATAGACGGAGCGGTTACCTTACTTCACCCACGGTCAACCGGCCGGAACAGCAAGAATGGAGACGCGGTGCGATGAAGCTTGTCACAGCCATCATCAAGCCTTTCAAGCTCGACGATGTGCGTGAGGCCCTGACCCCGCTGGGGATTCAGGGGCTGACCGTATCGGAAGTCAAGGGCTTCGGTCGCCAGAAGGGCCAGACCGAAATCTATCGCGGGGCGGAATACCACGTCAGCTTCCTGCCCAAGATCAAGATCGAGGTTGCCGTAACCGACGAACTCGTCGAGCAGGCGGTCGAGACGATTCTGGAAGCCGCCCATACCGGCAAGATCGGCGATGGCAAGATCTTCATCTCCCCGCTTGACAGCGTCATCCGCATCCGCACGCGCGAGACGGGCGACAGCGCGCTGTAAAAGCCCTTCCTTTTTTTCATACATCATTTCAGGACCGACCAGCCACATGGCCACATCATTCCGCATCTCCCTCGCCGCCGCCTCCGTCATGGCGCTCGCCCTTTCCAGCGGGGCCGCGCAGGCGCGTGACACGTCCAAGGCGTGCCACGCCAAATTCACGGCGGCCCGCACGGCGGGCACGCTGGGCACGCAGTCCTACAAGGAATTCAAGGCAGCCCAGTGCGATACCGGCGCCGCCACTACCACGGCCGAGGCGGCCAAGCCCGCCACACCGGCAGCCCCGGCTCCTGCTGCAGCCCCCGTAGCCGCACCGGCAGCAGCCAGGGCCGCAGCGCCCGCAATCACCACCTCGGCCACCATGCCTGCCACTGTTGCTGACAAATACAGCAAGGAGCCCGCGGGCAAGGGCCGCCTGCACACCTGCCTTGACCAGTACAACGCCAACAAGGCCACCAACGCCAATGGCGGGCTGCGCTGGATCCAGAAGGGCGGCGGCTACTACAGCCAGTGCAACGCCAAGCTCGAGGGCTGAGCCCCCGCACGGGCCACGCCCTGGCCCGTGCCTACCCGCCCTGCCTGCGCGCGGGGCGGACAAAGGCCTGGCTGGTGGCGTAGGATATCCACACCCTGTGGCTTGCGAACCAGTCCGAGCCCAGCAGCATTTCAAGATGCTCGCGCAAAGGAGCCACGGTGAGCGTGACATTGCGCTCAAGCTCGTGGCCCACCTGCAGGCTGTCAAAACGGTGCCAGTGATAGATGTCCTTGTGACCATCCACGCCGGCGGTAACCCCGCCGGGGTCGCGCTCAAGCTGTGACTGGGCAACACCCGCGCGGTGCGCCACGTCGGGCGAGACGATGCGCGAGCGCGCGCCACTATCGAGCAGCGCCGTAACCGGCCTGCCATCAAGCCTGACCTCGAGCAGGAAGCGGTTGTCCTGCCGGCGCAGGGGCAGGCTTTCATAGGGGCCATCCCACGCGGGCGGAGGGGCGCAGGCGAGCGAGCCGTGCTGGATGTTCCACAGGCTCAGCGTGCCGCCGGGCACATCCATGTCGAGATCGAAGCGCGAGAGGATGTCGCCACCAAGCAGCCCCGCCACGGGCGGCTGGATCATGGGCTGGCCGGGCAGTTCGCCCACCGGCACGGAGCGCGCGCCAAAATCCACCCCGCCCACCCGCAGGTCGGGCACGATGGCGTTGGGCGTGGCCTGCGCCACACCGCCCGTACCATGCACCACCGTTTCATGCTCGGGGTCGAGGCGCAGGCGCAGGTAGCCCACCATCTCGGGCGTGAGCAGCCCGCCATCCGAGCCGGTATCGACCAGCGCGCTCAGGCTGTGGCCTGCAATACTGATGACGATGGAAAGGTACCCCCCATCATCACGCAGCGGCACCTGGGCTACGCGCTCATGGTTGCACAGCCGCGCGGCATCGGGGGCCGCCATCGCGCCATGGGCCACGCCAAGGCTACAGGCCAGCCCCAGGGCCAGCAGGGTGTTGCGGGCCGCCACTAGCCCAGGCGCTCCGCCATGGCATCGGTCGCGGCGAGGAGGGCCTCGATCATGCCGGGCTCGGTCATGGCATGGCCTGCGATGTCAATGACCTGAAAATCCGCCTCCGGCCAGGCGCGGTGCAGGTCCCATGCCGTGCGCATGGGGGTGGCCACGTCATAGCGCCCCTGCACGATGATGGTGGGGATATGGCGGATGCGGTCCACATCACGGATCAGCTGCCCCTCCTCCAGCCACCCTGCATTGATGAAATAATGGTTCTCGATACGCGCGAAGGCCAGCGCGTAACACGGGTCGCCGTGCCGGGTGACACTATCAGGCGCGGGGCGCAGGGTGATGGTGCGGCCTTCCCATACGCTCCAGGCGATGGCCGCCTTTATCTGCTCGTCCTGGTCCGTGCCGGTCAGGCGGCGGTTATAGGCCGTAATCAGGTCGCCGCGCTCGGCGGGCGGGATGGGGGCGATGAACTGCTCCCACAGGTCGGGGAAGAGCCATGAAGCGCCTTCCTGATAATACCACAGCAGCTCCGCCCGGCGCAGGGTGAAGATGCCGCGCATGACCAGCGCCGTCACCCGCCCGGGGTGTGCCTGCGCATAGGCCAGCGCCAGCGTGGAACCCCATGAGCCGCCAAACACCATCCACTGCTCCGCCCCCGTGAGCACGCGCAGGCGCTCCATGTCGGCCACGAGGTGCCAGGTGGTGTTGTGCTTGAGGGATGCATGCGGGGTGGAGCGCCCGCAGCCGCGCTGGTCGAACAGAAGGATGCGGTAGCGCGCGGGGTCGAACATGCGGCGCTGGAAGGCCGAGCACCCACCGCCGGGACCACCATGCACGAACACCACGGGAATGCCCTCGGGGTTGCCGCACAGCTCCCAGTAAACGCGGTGCCCCTCCCCCGTATCAAGCCAGCCGTGGTCGTAGGGGTCGATGGGGGGGTAGGCAAACCGCTCAGGCATGGATCTTCCTGTTCATCGGGCAGTATCGGGCGGGGTGTCGGTGGTGGCATGCGGATGGGCGCGTGTCCAGACATCCATCAGCCGCGCCTCATCCGCCAGGGTGTAGCGCTGGGTGGTGGACAGGCTGGCATGGCCAAGCAGGTCCTGGATCACACGCAGGTCGGCGCCGCCTTCCATCAGGTGCGTTGCGAAGGAATGCCGCAGCGCATGCGGGGTTGCATGCTCGGGCAGCCCCGCCATGTGCCGCCACGTGCGCATGGCGCGCTGGGCAATGCCCGCCTGCAGCCGCCCACCCCGCACGCCCACGAACAGCGGCGCATCGGGCTGGGGCAGCGGGTGGGCATTGCGCCACCGCCTGAGCGCCTGCATGACCTGCGGCAGCACCGGCACCATGCGCTCCTTGCCGCCCTTGCCGCGAATGCGCAGCACGCCATCACCCTGCACCGGGTTGCCAAGGCTGGCGGCCTGATCGAAATCACGCACATCCAGCCCCAGCGCCTCCGAGATACGCAGCCCGCAGCCGTACAGCAGCATGAACAGCGCCCCATCACGCACCTGCGCCATGGGGGTGTGGGCAATGTCGGCCACGCCTTCGGGCACCTCGAGCGCATCAGGTTTTGGCAGCGGGCGGGGCAGTGGGCGGCGGGTGCGCGGGGTGGCCAGCAGGGCGGGCGCCGGGTTGTCCACGCCATGGTAGCGGGCAAGGTAGCGGTAGAACGAACGCAGCGCCGAGACCCGCCTTGCCCGCGTGCGCGCGGCGCGGTCCTGCGTGGTCGCGCGCCTGCCGGTCAGGGCGGCATTATGCTCATGGGCCAGCCAAGCCCGCAGGTCGGCCAGTGAAAGCCCCGCCAGCGCCCCCAGATCGGGTTCCGCGCCCAGATGCCCCATGATGAAGGCGAGAAAGCGGTCCAGATCGCCCCGATAGGCCGCAAGCGTGAGGGGGGAAGCCCGGCGTTCGGTTTCCATCCACTGCAGAAAGGCATCGCGTGCCCCGGTTGCCATCATGCCGCCTGCCCTTTGCCTGACTGAAAAAAGTTTTGGGTGAAGCTTTTTTCAAAAAGCTTCGAAAGACGCCGCCTTATTTGAAAAGAGGCGGCACCCGAAAACTTTTATCACCTATTCTCAATGTCTTGTTTCAAAATAATGTCTTCTCGGGGCGATGGATGCGCCATGCCTTACGGATGGACAAGACACAGCCGATGCCTGACGGTAGAAAAACACATGCCGCATCGCAACCCCACCCAGACGGACCTGCTGCCCCCCGCCCCTGACGGGCGCGTGCGGGTCATGCTCACCCTGCCCTTTGCCGGGCCGCTGGACTACCTGCTGCCCCCCCGGCTGGCCGATGCCCGCCCCGGTGATATCGTGACCGTGCCACTCGGCCGCCGCACCGAAACCGGCGTGATCTGGGATGCCGCCCCCAGCCTGCCGCCCGAATTCAGGCCACCCCCATCAAAGGAAGTGCCCACCAGCCGCCTCAAGCCCGTGGCTGCCCGCCTCGACCTGCCGCCCCTGCCCGCGCAACTGCGCCAGTTCGTGGACTGGGTGGCCGCCTATACGCTCTCGCCGCCGGGCATGGTGCTGGCCATGGCGCTGCGGGCCAATGCGCTGGCCGCCCTGCCCAGGCCCAGCACGGGCTACAGCCCCGCACCCGCAGTGCCTGCCGACCTCCGGCTGACCCCCGCCCGCCAGAAGGTGCTGGACATTGCAGCCAATGGCCCGCCGCTCCCCGCCGCCGAACTCGCCCGCCGGGCAGGCGTGGGGGCGGCCGTGATTCGCGGCCTGGCGCAGGCGGGCGCGCTGCGCGCGGTCGAGATCACGCCGCCGCCCCCCTTCGCCACACCTGACCCCGCGCATTGCCCGCCCACGCTGGGCGGCAACCAGGCCGAGGTGGCAACCGAGCTGCGCGCAAGGGTGGATGAGGACAGCTTTTCCATCACCCTGCTGGAAGGCGTGACCGGGTCAGGCAAGACCGAGATCTACATGGAGGCCATTGCCGCCTGCCTTGAGGCCGGCAAGCAGGCGCTGGTGCTGCTGCCTGAAATCGCGCTCTCGGCGCAGTGGACCGGGCGCTTTGCCCGCCGCTTTGGCGCGGAACCCGCGCTGTGGCACTCCGACCTTGGGGCAAGGCTGCGGCGCGTGACATGGCGGGCGGTGGCCGATGGCACGGCGCGGGTTGTGGTGGGCGCGCGCTCGGCGCTGTTCCTGCCCTTCGACCAGCTTGGGCTGATTATTGTCGATGAAGAGCACGAGACCGCCTTCAAGCAGGAAGATGGCGTGACCTACCACGCGCGCGACATGGCGGTGGTGCGCGCGCGCATGAGCAAAGCCCCCATCGTGCTGGTATCCGCCACCCCCAGCCTTGAAAGCCTGGCCAATGTGGGCGCGGGCCGCTACCGGCACCTCAAGCTCAATGCCCGCCACGGCAACGCGACCATGCCGGTGGTGGAAACACTGGACATGCGCGCCGACCCGCCCGAGCGCGGGCTGTTCCTCTCGCCCGTGCTGACCGGCGCGATCAACGAGGCCGTGGGCCGGGGCGAGCAGGCCATGCTGTTCCTCAACCGACGGGGCTATGCGCCGCTTACGCTGTGCCGCACCTGTGGCCACCGCATGCAGTGCCCCAACTGCACCGCCTGGCTGGTCGAGCACCGCGCCCGCCATATCCTGACCTGCCACCATTGCGGGTATGACGAGCCCATTCCCCAGACCTGCCCCAAATGCGCCGATGCCGACAGCCTGACCCCCATCGGCCCCGGCGTGGAGCGCATAACGGAGGAGGCGCGCGCCACCTTCCCCGACGCACGCATTCTGGTCATGGCGAGTGATACGCTCAGCGGCCCCGCCGCCACCGCCGCCGCCGTCGAGCGCATTGCCCGGCGCGAGGTGGATCTTGTGATCGGCACCCAGATCGTGGCCAAGGGCTGGCACTTCCCGCACCTGACACTTGTGGGCATTGTCGATGCCGATCTCGGCCTTGGCGGTGGCGACCTGCGGGCCTCCGAGCGCACGGTGCAGCTCCTGCACCAGGTGGCAGGGCGCGCGGGCCGTGCGGAGGCGCCGGGCCGGGTGCTGTTGCAGAGCTACGTGCCCGACCACCCGGTCATGCAGGCGCTGGTTTCAGGTAATTTCGGCAGCTTCATGGAGCAGGAGGCCGAGCAGCGCCGCCCCGGCTTCTGGCCGCCTTATGGCAGGCTCGCCGCCCTGATCGTAAGTGCCGAGACGCCTGATGCCGCCGAGCTGACCGCCCGCGCCCTTGGCCAGAACGCGCCACGGCTTGATGGCGTGCAGGTTCTTGGCCCGGCACCGGCCCCCCTGGCCATTTTGCGCGGGCGGCACCGCCACCGGCTGCTGCTGCGCGCGCGGCGCAACATTGCGGTGCAGCCCATCATGCGCGAATGGCTCAGCCGCGTAAAACCCGAGCGCGGGGCGCGGATTGACGTGGATATTGATCCGGTCTCGTTCCTGTAAGCCAGACAAAACAGATAAAAGTTTTTGGGTGCAGCCTTTTTCAAAAAGGCTGCATTTATCGAAGCTTTTTGAAAAAAGCTTCACCAAAAACTTTTGCTTTTTAGTAGTTTATTGGGCTTCGGTGGCATGGGTCATGCCCCGGTGCAGCGCCTGCTCCACATCCCGCCCCGCCAGCGACAGGGCCACCGCCTCGGCAATGCGGATGCCGTCAATACCCGCTGACAGGATGCCCCCGGCATAGCCCGCCCCCTCGCCCGCCGGAAACAGCCCGCGCAGGTTCACGCCCTGCCCATCCACCCCGCGTGGAATGCGCAGCGGGGAGGACGTGCGGGTTTCCACCCCGGTCATCACCGCATCCCGCATGGAGAACTCTGCCAGCTTGCTGTCAAAATGCGGCAGGGCCTCGCGCATCGCTTCAATGGCAAAATCAGGCAGGCAGGCCGACAGGTCAGTAGGTGTCACGCCGGGGCGGTAGGACGGCACGACGGTGCCAAGCGTGGTGGAGGCCACGCCATCGAGGAAGTCGCCCACCGTCTGCGCGGGCGCGAAATAGGCCCCGCCACCGGCCGCGAACGCACGCCGCTCCCACTCGCGCTGGAAGGCGATGCCCGCAAGCGGCCCACCGGGATAATCGCGCTCCGGCGTCACCCCTACCACCAGGCCTGCATTGGCGTTGCGCTCGGCGCGGGAATACTGGCTCATGCCATTGGTCACCACCTGCCCCACCTCGGATGTGGCGGCGACCACCGTGCCGCCGGGGCACATGCAGAAGGAATAGACCGCGCGGCCATTGCTGGCATGGTGCACCAGCTTGTAATCCGCAGCCCCCAGCAACGGCACGGCCTCGGGCTGGCCATAGCGGGCGGTGTTGATGACCGATTGCGGGTGCTCGATGCGCACCCCGATGGAAAACGGCTTGGCCACCATGGCAACGCCTGCCTCATGCAGCGCGCCAAAGGTGTCACGCGCGCTGTGGCCAATGGCCAGAACCACATGGCTTGCCGCAATCTCGTCCCCATCCGCCAGGCGCAGCGCGCGGATGCGCCTGTCCCCCGCGCCGTCATCACCGGTCACGAATTGAGTTACGTGCGCGCCAAAGCGGTATTCGCCGCCCAGCGCCTCGACCTCGGCGCGGATATGCTCGACCATCGACACCAGCCGGAACGTGCCGATATGCGGGCGCGAGAGGTATTCGATCTCGGGCGGGGCACCCGCGCGCACGAACTCGGCCAGCACCTTGCGGCCATAATGGCGCGGATCACTGACCTGGCTGTACAGCTTGCCATCGGAGAAGGTGCCCGCTCCCCCTTCGCCAAACTGCACGTTGCTCTCGGGGTTGAGGACGGATTTGCGCCACAGGCCGAAGGTGTCGACCGTGCGCTCGCGCACCACCTTGCCGCGCTCGAGCACCACGGGGCGCAGGCCCATCTGCGCCAGCACGAGTGCGGCCATCAGCCCGCATGGCCCCGCCCCGATCACCACCGGGCGCATGAAGCCGGGCCGCGCGGCAAGGGCCGGGCCATCATCCACCGCAAAACGGTAGGTGGTATCAGGCGTGGGCATGATGTTGCGCGCGCCTGCGTGGGCGGCCAGCACGGCGGCCTCGTCACGCACGGCGCAGTCCACGGTATAAACCAGCATCATGCGGTGCCGGTGGCGGGCGTCATGGCCCCGGCGGAAGATGGTGATGGCCTCGATCTCCGCCGTAGCCACACCCAGCCGTTCGGCCACCGCCTGTTCCAGTGCGGCGTCGTCATGCGCGATGGGCAGGCGCAGTTCGGTCAGTCGGATCATGGGCGGGTTTTCCGTGGCTGATGGCAGTGCGGGAGCCATATCACGCCGGGGCGGCGCACAGGAATGTGCTAAATGCTGGTGACGCGCCGTAACCTTCTGCTAGGAAGGCGGCGATACCCTGCCCCTCCCGATCAATATGGATTCAGGCCCCATGGGCGAATGCCAGCACAACCATGGCGCGGATGGCCATGACCACTCCCATGACCATGCCGCCCCCTCACCCGCGCACGGCCCTGCCTGCACTGGGCACGACCACGCGCAGGGCGGCCATGCGCACCCCGGGCAGGCCGCCACCGGGCCTGACACGGGCCATGACTGCGGTCATGACCATGACGCCCATGCGGGCCACGACCATGCCGATGGCGGACATGATGGCGGCTGCGGGCACGACCACGGGCATGGCGGCGGGCTGTTCGGCCACCACCATGTGCACACGCCGGCCTCCTACGGGCGGGCGTTTGCCATCGGCATCGCGCTCAACCTTGTCTATGTAGCGGGCGAGGCGGTGTGGGGCGTGCGCAGCCATGCGCTCTCGCTGCTGGCCGATGCGGGGCATAACCTGTCCGACGTGCTCGCACTTGGGGCGGCATGGCTGGCCGAAATCCTCTCGCGCCGCTCGCCCACCGCCAATTTCACCTACGGACTGCGGCGCTCCTCCATACTGGCGGCACTGGGCAATGCCGTGGCCCTGCTGGTGGTGACCGGCGGCATCATGTGGGAGGCCGTGCTGCGGCTGGTCCACCCGCACCCGGTGGCAGGCGTTGCCGTGATGATAGTGGCCGGGATCGGCATTGTGGTGAACGGGCTGACCGCGCTGCTGTTTGCCAGTGGGGGCAAGAAGGATCTTAACCTGCGTGGCGCGTTCGTGCACATGGCATCCGACGCGGTGATGGCGCTGGCCGTGGTGGCGGGTGGTGGGCTGATCCTGCTGACCGGCTGGCTGCGCATCGACCCCGTCATCTGCCTTGTGGTGTCGCTTTCCATCATTCTTGCCACGTGGTCGCTGCTGCGCGATTCGCTCGACATGGCGCTTGACCGCGTGCCGCGTGGCATCGACCCTGCCGCCGTCGATGCCTTCCTGCGCACGCTGCCCGGCGTGTGCGATCTGCATGACCTGCATATATGGCCCATCAGCACCACCGAAACCGCGCTGACCGTCCACCTCGTGCGCGGGGCAGGCGAGCAGGGCCATGCGCCTGATGGCCTGCTGAACCGCGCGGCAGCCGAACTGCAGGCCCGCTTCGGCATTGTTCACCCCACCTTGCAGATTGAAACCCTGACCGATGCCAACCAGTGCATTCTGGCCGAAGCCCACTCCGTCTGATCGCAAGGACCTCTTGTTCAGCATGCTTTCCCGTACCGACCCCAAGATCCGCGCGGCCTGGTGCAGCGTTGTCGTCAGCCTCATTGCACTGGGCATGAAATATGCCGCCTGGCGGGTTACGGACAGCATCGCGCTGTACTCCGATGCCATCGAGACCATCATCAACGTGGTCTCCGCCGTGGCCGGGCTGTGGGCGCTGCGGGTGGCAAGCCTCCCGCCCGACCACAACCACACCTATGGTCACTACAAGGCCGAATACCTCTCCGCCGTGGCGGAAGGGGTGCTGGTGGTCATTACCGCCATCACCATCGCGCATGAAGCGTGGCAGGGCTTCCAGCACATGCATGCGCCGCAGGATTCGTGGCTGGGCATTGCGCTCAATGGCGGCGCGGGCGTGCTCAACCTGGTGTGGGGGCTGTTCCTGCTGCGGCTGGGGCGGGCGCGCCATTCACCCGCCCTGGTGGCCAGCGGGCACCATGTGCTGTCCGATGTCTGGACATCGGCGGTGCTGATCACGGGGTTCGTACTGATCCCGCTCACCGGCTTTTTGTGGCTCGACCCGCTGCTTGCCGCCCTGATTGCGGTGAACGTGCTGCGCACGGGGTGGGAGATGATGCGCACCTCCATCGCGGGGCTGATGGACGAGGCCCCCAATTCCGAGACGCTGGGCGAGATCCGCTCCATCATCTCACACACCGCCACCGGCGCCATGGAGGCGCATGACATCCGCGCGCGCATTGTCGGCGCCATGACGTTTATCGAGTTTCATCTTGTCGTGCCCGGTGCCATGAGCGTAGAGGAAGCCCACCACATCTGCGACCGGGTGGAAGATGGCCTGCGCGCGGGGCTGGGCGATGCGCTGATCAACATCCATGTCGAGCCCGAGCGCAAGGCCAAGCATACCGGCGTGCTGGTGCTGCCCTGACCTGGCGGAAGGGGCGGATATTCTGCCACTGACTGCCTGACCTGCGATAAATACCACCCCTGCCGCGAAACCGGACGGCCTGAACCCGGTTTTACCCGTTTCAGGGCTGTTGCTGAAAGTACGTTACCGGGCATGCGAACCGACCTTACCGAGATACGCCGGAAACACATGCGCCACCTGCGCCGTTCCGCGCGGATCACCACCGAGCAGTGGCGGCGCAAGATCGCGTGCTGGGCGGCTGCCGTGGTGGTGGGCGTGGTGGCGGTAGGCTTTGCCATGGCGGCTGATGCGGCAGCGAGCCTGCGCACGCACATCATCGCATTCAACCCGTGGCTCATGCTGGTGCTGACGCCGGGCGGCCTTGCGCTTTCAACGTGGCTGACGCGCACATGGTTCCGCGGTGCGCAGGGCAGCGGCATACCGCAGACCATTGCAACGCTGCACCTTGAAAATTTCGCCATTGTCGACCGGCTGCTGTCGCTGCGGGTGGCGGCGGGCAAGATCGTGCTGACCTCGCTGGGGCTGGTGGCGGGGGCCTCCATCGGGCGAGAGGGGCCGAGCGTGCAGATTGGCGCCGCCATCATGCATGCGTGCGGGCGGTGGCTCAACCTGTCCACCATCAGCATGCGGCGCGGGCTGATCCTGGCGGGCGGGGCCTCGGGCGTGTCGGCCGCGTTCAACACGCCGCTGGCGGGCATCGTGTTCGCCATCGAGGAACTCAGCCACTCGTTTGAGCAGCGCACCAGCGGCACCATGCTCACCGGCGTGATCCTGTCGGGTGTCACGGCCATAGCACTCGTGGGCAATTACAGCTATTTCGGCCATACGGATGTGGTGGTGCCCATTGGCATCAGCTGGATCGCGGTGCCGACCTGCGGCATTCTGGGTGGTATTGGCGGGGGCGTGTTCTCGGCCATTCTCATCCGGGCCACGCGCGGCCTGCCCGGCGGGCTGGGGCGCTTTGCCAAGGGGCGGCCCGTGGCGTTCGCCGCCGTGTGCGGGCTTTTGCTGGCCATACTGGGCATTGCCTCGGGCGGGATCACCTATGGCACCGGCTACTACCAGGCGCATGAAATCATTGACGGGCGAACCCATTATCCCGCCTCGTTCTTCATCCTCAAATTCATCGCCACCATCATTTCCTACTGCTCGGGCATTCCGGGCGGGCTGTTTGCGCCCTCGCTTGCCATCGGGGCGGGGTTTGGCGGCTGGGTAGCGCAGTTCCTGCCGCACACCACGCCGGGTGCGGTGGTGCTGCTGGGCACGGTGGCCTATTTCTCCGCCGTGGTGCAGTCACCGCTGACGGCCTCGGTCATTGTCATGGAAATGTGCGATAACCAGCAGGTTACGCTGGCGCTGCTGGCCACGTCGTTCCTGGCCTATGGCGTGTCGCGCATGATCTGCTCGCAGCCGCTCTATGCGGCCCTGGCCGAGGCGTTTCTTGATGGCATGGCCTCTGCCCCCAAGCCTCCGCCCGCAGTCAAAACGGCTGTAAAATAACAGAAGTTTTTGGTGAAGCTTTTTGCAAAAAGCTTCGGAAGACGCCGCCTTCTTGAAAAAAGGCGGCACCCAGAAACTTTTATCCGTTTTTTGTCTTTAGCACCCGGTCGTAAAAGGCCAGCCATTGGCTGGTTACGGCCTCCGGCGTAAAGCCTGCCTCGTAATCCCGTGTGCCGCCTGCCCTGATCCTTGCTGCAAGGGCGGAATCATCAAGCACCGCGCGAATGGAAGTGGCCAGGGCCGGGGCATCATCAATCGGCACCAGCATGCCGTTTTCACCGTTGCGGATATGTGCCTTTGGTCCATCCGCCGCACAGGCCACCAACGGCACGCCTGCTGACCAGGCATCGAGTATCACGGTGCCAAACGGCTCATAGCGCGAGGGCAGCACGCACAGATCCGCTGCTGCCAGCAAGGCCCCCCGGTCCGAGCGCCAGCCCAGAAAATGCACCCGGTCCGCCACCCCCAGCCTTGCCGCCTGCGCGCCAAGGGCCGCACGCAGTTCGCCCTCGCCTGCCAGCCATACATGGCAGCGCGGCAGGGAGGGCAGCGCGTCAAGCAGGGTTTCCAGCCCCTTGGCCGGGTGCAGGCGCGAGAGCACCAGCAGCACCGGGGCATCGGGCGGCGTATCAAGTGCGTGCCGCGATACCGGCGGCTGCGGTTTTACGGAGGGGAAGGTGGGGATATAGGCCACGCGATCGGCTGGCGCGCCGCGCGCCACCATGGAGGCCGCCATATCCGCCGTGCAGCCCACGAACCAGTCGCAATGCGCAAAGGCACGCAGATCCTTGTAATTGCCGAACCAGCCAATCACCGGCACCCCGGTACCAGCGGGCACGATCTCGGCGGCACGGCGCAGCCAGCAATGGATGAGGTCGGGCCTGACGCGCCCGATCAGCCTGCGTATGGCGTGGCGGGCGACAGGGCGGAGCGGCAGGCGCAGCGGGGCGGTCTCCACAGCCATCCCCGCCGCCCGCATGGCGGGCACGCGGGGGGCTGCGGGGTGCATGACCACATCCTGTTCAAGCCCCGCCTCATGCAGGCTGCACATGACATCGGTAGCATAAAGCTCCGCTCCGCCATTGCCCCTTGCCGCCATGACATGCAGCACCCGCATGCGTTTTTCCGCCCCCTGCCGCTTTATTTGGCCGACAGGTCGATCACGGCGGCGCGGCCATCTTCCGTGCCAAAGGCCAGCGCGCAGCCATCGGGGCTGAAGGCGAGCGCGGTCACCGCGCCTTCGCCCGCCATGCTGACCGGCAGCACGCGCTGGGCGTTGGTATCGACCATCAGCACCGCGCCATCGGCAAAGCCCGCGGCTACGATGTCATGCACGGGGTGGCAGGCGACACGGGTGCACATGATGCCGGGAATGCCCCCGGCCTCGAAGGGGGGCTTGCCCATCGGGCCACCACCAAAGAACGGCCACATCACGATGGTGTCCGCCCCGCTGGTCACCAGCCACTTGCCATTACGCGTAAAGGCCATGGACTGCACCTTGGAAGGGTAGCCGCTCATGCGCATGTTATGCCCATCGGCCAGGCGCCAGCCATGCAGTTCCGATTCCTGCATGGAGGTCACCAGCGCGTCGCCCGCAGGATGGATGGCGATGCCGATATGGCTGCCCTTCCATTCCAGCACGCGGGGGGTATCCACCCTGGCCTGCACGAACCACATCGACGCGCCATTATAATGCGAGGCCGCGATGCGCTTGCCCTTGGCATCGAACACGATGCCGCTGACGGTGGAAGGATGCTCGAGCACCTTGAGCGTATCCCGGCCCGCCGCATCACGCAGTTCGACCTGCTTGCCCGATGCAAAGGCGATCACCCCGCCCCTGTCATTTGCCCAGGTGGTGATGTGCTCGATCCAGCGGCGGCCCCTTGCCAGTTCACTCACACTGCCATCAGCCGCAATCCGGCGCAGGCTGTTGTCATCGCCGCCAGTCAGGAAGCCGGTGGGGGCGGCATCAGGTGCTATGGAAAGCACCGCGCCATCATGCACGGTCTGCACATCCCATGCATCCGAGCGGCCCCAGTCGGCGCGGGCGGCCACCATCACGTCGCCCTCGGCGGTGGCGAAGGCGACCTGCTGGCTGTCACGCGCGATGGCGCAACCGGTGACCTGCCCTTCAAGCTGGCGCTGCGCACCACGGCGTTCGAGCAGCGAGGGGGGCATGGTGTCGTTCATGGCGCCGCTCATTTCGCACGGCAGCTTTCAAAACCACGGCGCAGTTGCGGGCGGTTGAGGTTGCGGCCAATGAAGACAAGGCGCGAGACATGCGGCTCATCCTTCTTCCACGGGCCGATAAAGCCGCCATCGGCCATCATGTGCACCGCCTGAAAGGCAAAGCGCTGGTTCTCGCCCGCATAGTTCAGGATGCCCTTGGCCCGCAGGATGTCCGCCCCCTGCTCCTGCAGCACGGCCCCGATCCAGGCCTGGAACTTGGCAGCGTCGAGCGGTTCCTCCACCTCGAAGGACATGGACGTCACATCAGCCTCATGCGAGTGGCTGGTGTCCTCAAGGAAATTGGGGGCATGCTCGAGCGCGCGCTGGAGGTCAAAGCCGCCCTGGTCGAGCACATCGGACAAGGGCACGTCGCCGCGTTTCGCGCGGTGGAGGCGGCAGACGGAATTGATCGAGCGGATGCGCTTTTCAATCGCCTCAAGGCCTGCTTCATCCACAAGGTCGACCTTGTTGAGGATGATCACATCGGCAAAGGCGATCTGGTTCACCGCCTCGGGGCTTTCTTCGAGCGTCTGGAGCACGTTGTAGGCATCGACCACGGTCACGACCGCATCGAGCCGGGTCTTGCCGCGCACGTCTTCATCAACAAAGAAGGTCTGGGCCACGGGAGCCGGGTCGGCAAGGCCGGTGGTCTCGACGATGATGCCGTCGAATTTGGCGCGGCGCTTCATGAGGTTGCCGAGGATGCGGATCAGGTCGCCGCGCACGGTGCAGCAGATGCAGCCGTTATTCATCTCGAACACTTCCTCGTCGGCATCGACCACGAGGTCGTTGTCCACGCCGAGCTCGCCAAACTCGTTGACCACAACCGCGTATTTGCGGCCATGCTCGGCGGTGAGGATATGGTTGAGCAGCGTGGTCTTGCCTGCGCCGAGGAAGCCCGTCAGCACCGTAACCGGCACGAGGGCGTTCGCAGCTTTGGCGTCAGGTACGGCCTGAACGGTATCGGACATGGAACCTCCAGTGTTTGGGCATGAGCCTTGCATGCCCAGATATAGGACGGCGCACGGCGCTGTCCCATACCCGCGCGGCATAAAAACGCAAAACGCGGCCTCAGGCGCGGCGGCGCAGGGCTTCGGCCCGCAGGTGGGCGCGGCAGGCACGCGCATGCTCCACCCCAAAGCGCAGCGCCTGCGCACGCCCCCGCGCAGCAAGGCCAGCGCGCAGGTCCGGCCCGTCCATCAGCCGGGCGATGGCCTGCGCCAGTTCCGGCGTGGGCTGGGGCGGGCAGAGCAGGCCGCCATCGCCCACCACCTCCGGCAGGCCGCCAGTAGGGGCGGCCACGAGGGCGGCACCCGCCGCCATGGCCTCCAGCGCTGCAAGGCCAAAGGGCTCGGGCCAGCGGCTGGGCACCACCACGATGGCCGCCCGCGCCATGGCGGCCAGCACATCCGCATGGGGCCGGTAGCCCTCAATCCCGATGCCTGCCGCCTGCGCGCGGGGCAGCAGTTCCGCCATGAAAGGGGTAACGGGCGCATCGGCGCGAAACCGGTCGGCCCCGATCATGTCAAAACGCCAGCCGGGATAAGCAGGGGCAAGCCCGGCGCAGGCCGCAACGAACAGGTCAGCCCCCTTGGTCTCGACCATGCGCCCGGCAAACAGCACCTGTGGCGCGCGCGCATCCATGGGCAGCACGCTGGCGGGAATGGCCACGCCGTTGGGCGAGACGCCAACCCACTGTCCGTCCGTGGCGGGCACCCCCTCCATGAAGCGCTGGCGCACCCAGCCGGATACGCAGGCCACGTTCATCCATCGCAGCAGGGCAGCGCGGCGGGCGGGTGTTTCGGCCCCACGCATGCCCTGGGGGTCGTTATGCAGCACCAGCAGCACGTGCTGGCCGGGGCGGCTGCGCGCGATATGCAGCGCGGTATCGGGGCGGTTATGCACCTCGACCACCGCAGGGCCGATGTCATGCACGATCCGCAGCACGGCAGCGGCATAACGGTGGCTGCGGCTGCCCGGTGGCCACAGGCCGGGGCGCACTGTCCGGTATTCATGGTCGGGCAGCAGCGTGGGGCCTGCCACCGGCGCGCCGATGATGACATCATTCGGGCCGGCAAGGGCAGCCACCTGCAGGCCGATGGCCCCCACGGCCCCCGCACTGAAGCCTTCACGCGCGGGCAGCACCACCGCCACCCGCCAGGGCAGGTTTTCCACGGGGCTCAGCCGATATCCTCAAAGCGTGCCTGCTGCCACTGCTTTGGCTCCTGGGCGGCAAGCTGGTACCATTCCTCCATGAGCGGATGCGCGCGCACGGCGGTCATGTAGGCCCGTGATTCCGGCGAGGGGCTGACCCCGTAGGACAGGAAGCGCGAGACGATGGGCGCGAACATGGCATCCGCCATGCCGAATTTTTCCCCGAACAGGAAATCGCCATCCTTGCCAAAATCAAGCCGCGCCTCGGTCCAGATCGCATCAATCCGCGCGATGTCGGCATCGATATCCGCCGTGGTGCCCGCGGCAAGCGGGCGGTTCTCGCGCCCGGTATTCATGGGCATGGCGGCGCGCACGGCGCGAAAGCCCGCATGCATCTCGGCGGCGATGCTGCGGGCATAGGCGCGCGCACGGGCATCGGCAGGCCACAGGCCGGGGGCCTGCTCGGCGCAGTATTCACAGATCGCGAGGCTCTCCCACACGGCAGCGCCATCATGTTCAAGGTAAGGCACCTTGCCATTTGGCGAGATGGTGCGGATGGCGGGCGTCTCGCCCGTATCGGCCAGCGGGATCACCTGCTCGCGCACGTCAAGCCCGGCCAGGCGCACCGCAAGCCAGCCGCGCAGCGACCATGATGAATACCGCCGCGTGCCAATGACCAGAATACTGTCGCTCATCATGCCGCCTTTCCTTCGCCTCCGGCCTCGACCCGGCGGATGAACCCGCCACCAAGCACCCGGCTGCCATCATACATCACGCAGGCCTGCCCCGGCGCGGGCACCGCCCCCTCATCCAGCACCACGCGGGCCGCCCCATCAGGCAGCGCCCACACGGTGGCGGCGCGCGCCACCTCGCGCGCGCGGATCTGCACCGCGCAGCGCAGGCCCTCGGGCCCCGGCGGGGTCACCAGCCAGTTCATGTCGCGCAGCACCAGCGTGCGGGCTACCGCCCGGGCGCGCGGGCCGATCACCACGCGGCGGCTGGCAGGCTCGATGCCCACCACCATCTGGCGCTCGCCCGCCAGCATGGCGGCATTGCCCAGCCGCTTGCTCTGGCCCACGGTGTAGCGGCTCACGCCTTCATGCGCGCCCACCACCTGGCCGGACTGGTCCACGATCTCGCCCGCGCCGGTTATGTCGGGGCGCAGCTTTTCCACCAGGGCCGCGTAGGAGCCATCGGTCACGAAGCACAGGTCCTGACTGTCGGGCTTGGCGGCCACGGCGAGGCCAAAGCGCTCGGCCTCGGCGCGGACGGCGGCCTTGTCGGGCATGTCGCCCAGCGGAAAGCGCAGGAATTCAAGCTGGTCGCGCGTGGTGGCGAACAGGAACCATGACTGGTCGCGCCCCTCATCAACGGGGCGGTGCATCTCCACCCCATCCGGGCCTTCCACGCGGCGCACGTAATGCCCGGTGGCCATGGCATCGACCCCAAGGTCACGCGCCATGCCCAGAAGATCGGTGAATTTCACGCCCTGGTTGCACGCAACGCACGGCACCGGCGTCTCGCCCGCGGCATAGGCATTGGCGAACGTGTCGATCACGCTGTCCTGAAAGCGGCGTTCGGCGTCGATCACGTAATGGGGGATGCCGAGCCTGTCGGCCACGCGGCGGGCGTCGTGTATGTCGCGCCCGGCGCAGCACGCGCCTTTTTTCTTGCTCTCGCGGGAATCGTAGAGCTGGAGGGTCGCGCCAATGACCTCGTGCCCTTCGGCCACGAGGCGCGCGGCAACGACGGAACTGTCCACCCCGCCAGACATGGCCACAAGAATACGCATGGGCTCGGTTCCACTTCCCTTGAAACAGGCAATGCCCGGAGAACTATCAGCCTCCGGGCATCGCGCGTCAAACATCATCCTGCCCGCCCGCGCACAAATCACGCAGGCGGCATGGCACGTCCGGTCAGGACGTGCTGGGCAGGCGCACCACAAGGCCGTCGAGCGCTTCGGTCATCACGATCTGGCAGCCCAGGCGCGAGGTCTTTTCCAGCCCGAAGGCAAGGTCGAGCATGTCTTCCTCGTCCTCGGTCGGCGGCGTCAGCTTGGGCGCCCATTCTGGGTCGACCACCACATGGCAGGTGGCGCAGGCCAGCGAGCCTTCGCATGCGCCTTCAAGGTCAACACCGTTCTTGTGCGCGATTTCCAGGACCGACAGGCCCAGCGGGGCCGCGACTTCGCGGCGGGTGCCATCACGCTCGATGAATACTATATGCGCCATCTTTTCCATCCTGCCTGTGCGTTGCGCCCGGTTAGCCTGGCGCAGCGCTGCCTTGCGCGCGGCAATGTGCCACTGCGCGGCACAGGATCGCCGCCGCGCGATCCACTTCGGCGGGTGAGGTATAGCGTCCGACCGCCAGACGCAAGCCTTCCGCCGCCTGCGCCGCCTCAAGCCCCATTGCGCTGAGCACATAGGACGGCACCACCTCGGCCGAGGAACACGCCGACCCGGTGGACAGGCACAGCTCGGGTGCGGCTGCCAGCAGGTCGAGTGCCCGCACCCCCTCGAAGCCTATGTTCAGGTTGGCCGCAAGCCTTGCCTGCATGCCGCCATGCACGCGCAGGCCGGGGCAGCCCGCCGCAAGGGCGGCCAGCATGCGGTCGCGCAGGGAAGCGATACGGGCACGCTCGGCGGCCCCTTCAAGGCGGGCAATGCGGCATGCCGCGCCGAACCCGATGATCAGCGGCGCTGGCAGCGTGCCCGAGCGCAGGCCGCGCTCCTGCCCCCCGCCCGAAAACAGCGGGGCAAGGCGCACGCGCGGCCTGCGGCGCACGAACAGCGCGCCCACCCCCTTCGGCCCATACAGCTTGTGCGCCGAGACGGAGGCCAGATCGAGATCCCACGCCCTGACATCAACATCCACCTTGCCCGCCGCCTGCGCAAGATCGCTGTGCAGCAGGCTGCCTGCCCGGCGCACGATGGGGGCGAGGGCTGCAAGGTCGTGCAGCACGCCGGTCTCGTTATTGGCGGCCATGATGGAGGTGAGCAGGGTAGGCACCTCAAGGGCCCCGGCCAGCACGTCAGGGTCGAGCGTGCCATCGGGCCGCACGGGCAGGATCACCGGCTCGCAGCCCTCACGCGCCAGGTCACGCACCGACTCCAGCACGCATTTGTGTTCGGTCGCCACCGTGATGACCCGCCTGCGCGGATCCCCGCGCGCGATGAGGTGGCGCACGGCCCCCTTGATGGCAAGGTTGTTGGCCTCGGTCGCACCCGAGGTGAACACGATCTCACGCGCATCAGCGCCGAGCAGGGTGGCGACTTCGCCCCGCGCCTGCTCCACCGCATCATGCGCGGCGCGGCCTGCCGCGTGGTCGAGGCTGTGGGGGTTGGCGAAGCTATGGGCAAACCACGGCATCATTTCGTCCACCACGCGGGGATCGCACGGCGTGGTGGCCTGATAGTCGAGATAGATCAGGTCAGGATCGGTCATGCCCGCCCTCCGTGCCGGTGGGGCCTCATTTCCGCCCCGCCATGCGCCCGACGGTTCATGGCAGCTCCGCTCATGCAACCGCTCCCGCCTGTGCGGGCAGGCGGGCCGCCATGGCCGCATAGGCATTGATGAAGCCCTGCACGTCCGCCTCGCTCACCGACCATGGCAGCGAGACGCGGATGGCGCAGCCCGCCCCCTCGCCCAGCCCCATCGCCTCGAGCACATGCGACCGCGCCACCTTGCCCGATGAACATGCCGCACCGGCTGAAACGCCATACCCCGCCATGTCGAGCGCGATCAGCTGGGTCTGCGCCCGCCGGCCGGGCAGCACGAGGCTGGTGGTATTAGCCAGGCGCGCGGCCCCTGCCCCGCACGCGCTGGCCCCTGCCGCCACGGCCGCCGCCTCGATCCGGTCACGCCATGCGCCAAGCCGCCCGGCCTGCGCCACCATTGCCGCAACCGCAACCCTTGCCGCCGCCGCCATGCCGGCGATGGCCGGGAGGGCTGGCGTGCCGCCACGCCGCCCCTGCTCCTGCCCGCCACCGGCCAGAAGCGGCGCGATGGCATGGAACCGCGAGCCCGCCAGCAAAAGCGCGCCCGCGCCTTTCGGCCCGCCAAATTTATGGCCCGAGATGGCCACGCTGTCCGCGCCGAGTTCTTCCAGCCCAAAAGCGATCCGCCCGGCCGCCTGCACTGCATCCACATGCAGCAGCGCGCCATGGGCGTGGCACAGGTCAGCAATCCTGCGCACGGGATTGATGACGCCGGTCTCGTTATTGGCCAGCATGGCGCAGACCAGCGCGGGCGGCCCCTCGGCCGCCAGCATGCGCTCAAGGGCGGCCAGGTCCAGCACGCCATCGGCACGCACGGGAATGGGGGCGGAGCTGGCCGCCGCACGCACGGCATCATGTTCACTTGCACCCACGAGCACGCGCCTGCCGCACGCCTGCCCGGCAATGGCCAGCACATTGGCTTCCGTGCCGCCGGAGGTGAACACGCAGTTCTCCGCCGCAGCCCCGAACAGGGCCGCGATGTCCTCACGCGCGGTCTCGAGCACGGCGCGGGCCGCACGCCCCGCCCGGTGCACGGAGGCCGAGTTGCCCGCAACCGCTGCCGCCTGCGTCATGGCCTCAAGCGCCTCGGGCCGGATGGGCTCAGCGGCGTTGGCATCAAGGTATGTAAAACGGTCGTTCAGGGTGCTCATGCTGTCCAGCCATATGGGTTGCGCCAAGTCCTTTTGCGACGGGAATTACGATTTATCTGGCGTTTTGTGAATCCACACCGCTATAAGGCAGCGCAACATAATATTTATTGCAACGTGTTATGGGTGATGGACACCCCTTTGCCCCATACCGCTGCCTCAATGTCGCCTGCCCGCCATCCGGGCCATGGCAAGGAGAGCAAACCGACACGAGACACCCGGCGCGCTGGTTCAATGCAATGTTGCCCCCGGGCCGGGTCATGGCCATATACCGCCATATCTGCCCCCCGCGCAGGGCACGCCTGCCGAAGATGCACTGTTACCCGGTAGGCATAATGCCCATTATTCAGGTGGGTTGGTATATTTCGGTCTGGCGCGCCGGGCCGGGTCACTTCTGCTTTTCGTGCTGTAACCACCCGGATGAATACAGGCCACCTGCCTGCATCCGGCGCGTGGCAGCCCGAAGGCCGCACTTTTTTCTCTGCCTGCCGACCTGACGGGGCATCGCCGGTCGGGCAGGCTGTAACAGAAACCGTTCCCGTTGCAATGCCTGGAATGCACGGGGAGATGCAAATGCGGGATACCTATGCCTGAGGTCATGTTTGCCGGCCCTGATGGCCGCCTGGAAGGTCGATACCACCACTCGAGCGCGCCCAACGCGCCGCTTGCCCTGGTGCTCCATCCCCACCCGCTGCATGGCGGTACCATGAACAACCGCATCACCTACGCCATGTACCGCGCGTTCGAGAAGATGGGCTTCTCGGTCATGCGCTACAATTCGCGCGGGGTCGGGCGCTCGCAGGGGCGCTATGATGGCGGCATTGGCGAGATTTCGGATGCCGCCGCCGCCCTTGACTGGATGCAGATGGTCAACCCCAACGCCAGCGGGCTGTGGATCGCGGGCTATTCCTTCGGGGCTTTCGTGGGGATGCAGCTGCTCATGCGCCGCCCCGAGATTACCGGCTGGATCAGCGTGGCGCCGCCTGCCAACTACTATGATTTCGGCTTCCTCGCCCCGTGTCCGTGCGGGGGGCTGATGATCGCGGGCGAGAACGATGAACTCGTGCCCGAGCCCGCCGTGCGCAAGCTTGTCGACAAGCTGAACACCCAGAAGGGCGTGAGCGTGGATTACCGCATCTTCAAGGGGGCCGACCACGTGTTTGCCAACCAGGCCGAGCAGGTGGCCGATGCGCTGGAAGACCATGTGAGCACGGTCATGAACCGCAAGATGCTGGCACTCGCGGCGGACTGATTGCCGCCCCTGCCTGTTCCGGGTGGTTTCACCAACGCCAGCTAACATGCTAGAGGCTGGTCCGCGCCGGGGCGGCCCGGCCAGCGACGGACCTTACAGCGCGGAACAGATCATGCCCAAGAGTGAATTCCTCCGGGAAGCCGAAGCACGCGGCTTCATATTCCAGTGCACCGACATGGAGGCACTCGACGCCGCCATGCAGGCCGGACCGGTGGGGGGCTATATCGGGTTCGACCCCACGGCGGACAGCCTGCACGTAGGCAGCCTGATCCAGATCATGATGCTGCGCCTGATGCACCGCCACGGCCACCGCCCGGTGGCCCTGGTGGGCGGCGGCACCGCGAAAATCGGCGACCCCTCCTTCCGCGAGGAAGCCCGCAAACTCATGACGGCGGAAACCATCGCCACCAACCTGCGCGGGGTGGAGGCGTGCCTGCGGCAGTTCCTGCCACTGGGCACCGGCCCCGCCGAACCACTCCTGACCAATAATGCCGACTGGCTGGACAAGCTCTCCTACATCGACCTTCTGCGCGACGTGGGCATTCATTTTTCCATCAACCGCATGCTGTCGTTCGACTCGGTGCGCTCGCGGCTGGAGCGTGAGCAGGGGCTGACCTTCCTGGAGTTCAATTACTCCATTCTCCAGTCCTATGACTTCCGCGAACTCAACCTCCGTCATGGCGTAACGCTCCAGATGGGGGGATCGGACCAGTGGGGCAACATCGTATCGGGCATCGACCTGGTGCGCCGCATGAACGGGGCGCAGGTTTTCGGCCTCACAACGCCGCTGCTCACCACAAGTTCCGGCGCCAAGATGGGCAAGACGGCGCAGGGCGCGGTGTGGCTCTCGGCCGAGCGGCTGCCGGTATTCGATTACTGGCAGTTCTGGCGCAATGTGGAGGACGCGGATGTGGGCCGCTTCCTCAAGCTGTTTACCGAACTGCCCATTGAGGAATGCGACCGCCTGGCAGCCCTTGAGGGCGCCGGGATCAATGAGGCGAAAAAGGTGCTGGCCACCGAGGCCACGGCGCTGTGCCACGGTCGCGCAGCCGCCGAGGAAGCCGCCGAGGCCGCCCGCCGCACCTTTGAGGAAGGCGCCGTGACGGCTGCCGCCCTGCCCACCACCACCGTGCCCGCCGCATTGCTGGCCGAAGGCGTACCGGCCTTCCGCCTGTTTGTTGAAGCCGGTTTTGCCGCCAGCAATGGCGAAGCCCGCCGCCTGATCCGTGGCGGGGGCGCGCGCGTGAATGACGTGGTGGTGCAGGACGAGGCGCAGGTCATGACCAATGCCGACCTGATTGATGGCGCGATCAAGCTTTCATCGGGGCGCAAGCGCCATATTCTGGTGCAGCCGGCCTGAGCCATGGCGCGCAGGCCCGCACGCAAGGCAGCCCCGGCGCAGCAGGCTGACCTGTTTGCGCCCGCCGCACCGCCGCCTGCGCCTGCACCTGCGCCACTGGCCGACCTGTCCGCCCTGCCGCCCGTCGCACCAGAGTTATGGGCGCGGCTGGCCTACTCCCAATTCCGCGCCCGCTTTCACCTTGGGGCGAAGGAGCGGGATTATCTGGCCAGCCGGGGCCTGCCGGAAGTCATGCGCCACGCAGCCGACTTCATTGCCACCCGTCTCGCCCCCGCCCAGCCCGCGCGCGATGGCAGGCAGACCCCATGGCGCGGGCACCCGGTCTTCATTGCCCAGCATGCCACCGGCACCTGCTGCCGGGGCTGCGTTGCCAAATGGCATGCCATGCCCGAAGGCGAAATGCTTGATGCTGACCAGCAGGCCTACCTGCTGGCCGTGATACAGGCATGGATCAGGCGCGATAGCAGCCAGAAATCATAAGGAAGTTTTTGGTGAAGCTTTTTTTTTAAAAGCTTCGAAGAACGCGGGCTTTTTGAAAAAAGGCAGCACCGAAAAACTTTGCACGGCATCTGCAGGCTTTTATCCATCAACCCGCGCCCAGACTTCATCCCCGCTGATCCAGCTTTCATAGGATCGCGGCATCGGCCCCGCCGCCTCCATGCGGCCACCGGGGGCCTGCGCGCGGCCATCGGCGCCAAAGGTCCACATATGCAGCGGGCAGACGATGCGGCCATACAGCACGTATCCGTCAGACAGGCGGGCATTGCCATGCGGGCAGCGGTCATCGATCACGGCAGGGCGGTCGTCCTCCACCATCCACACCACCACGGCGCGGCCATCGCACACCACGCGCTGCGGGGCATCAAGGGCTGCCGATACGGTGCATAATGCGCGGGAACCCGTTAACGCCTGTTTCATTGAGTGCATGCTCCGCGCTGGTTTGCGGTTATCATTTTACGCGCCGGGCGTGTGTCGTCTATCCTGCGGGGCACTTTCCGCAGGCCTGCGGCACGCCGCCTGCCTTTTACAGGATATGATTACGCATGGCTCTCTCCCCCCGGCATGAACATCTTCTGGACCGCCTGGCCGAAGTCGCCGTTCGCGTGGGCGTGAATATCGCCCACGGGCAGCAGCTTCTCATCACCGCCCCGCTCGACGCCGTGCCGCTGGTGCGCCGCATTGCCGAGCACGCCTACCGGGCAGGCGCATCCCTGGTCACGCCGTTCTATTCCGATGACGTGACCACGCTGGCGCGCTTTCACCATGCGGCGGATGATACGCTCGACACCGCCGCCGACTGGCTGCACGAAGGCATGGCCAGCGCCTACCGCAAGGGGGCGGCGCGCATGGCCATTACCGGTGGCAACCCGGTGCTTCTGGCCAATGAGGATGCCGAGCGCGTCTCGCGCATAGGCCGCGCGGCCTCCAAGGCGGGGCGGCCTGCCATGGAACTGATCACGCGATTCGCCATCAACTGGAACATCGTGGCCTTCGCCACCCCGGCCTGGGCGGCACAGGTCTTTCCCGGCGTGCCGGAGGAAGAAGCCGTCAGCCGCCTGTGGGATGCCATCTTCCAGGCCTCACGCGTGATGGTGGATGACCCGGTGGCGGAATGGAAAGCCCATAATGCCCACCTGCGCAAACGCGCCGCCTGGCTGAATGAAAAGCGCTTCGCCGCCCTGCACTTTACCGGCCCCGATACCGACCTGACCGTGGGCCTGGCCGATGGCCATGCCTGGGCGGGCGGCGCGGAACCGGCAGGCAACGGCATCGTGTGCAACCCCAACATCCCCACCGAGGAAGTATTCACCACGCCGCATGCCCGCAAGGTCAGCGGCACGGTGCGGGCCACCAAGCCGCTGTTCCACCAGGGCACGCTGATCGATGATATTGCCGTGCGCTTTGAAGAGGGGCGCATTGTCGAGGCCCATGCCAGCAGCGGGCTGGACGTGCTCAACCGCATTCTTGACACCGATGAGGGCGCACGCCGCCTGGGTGAAGTGGCACTCGTGCCCGCCTCCTCCCCCATCTCGGCAAGCGGCATCCTGTTCCGCAACACCCTGTTTGACGAGAACGCGGCCAGCCACATCGCCCTTGGCCAGTCCTACGCCAAGTGCATGCTTGATACCGACAGCCTGACCGAGGCCCATCTGGCCGAACAGGGGGCCAATACCAGCTTCATCCATATTGACTGGATGATCGGGTCCAGCAAGATCGATGTCGACGCCATCAACCACGATGGCACACGCGAACCCCTGATGAGACAGGGCGAATGGAGCAACCAGCCATGACCGCTTCCTTCCTGCGCCGCACCCTTGCCGCCAGCGCCTGCACGCTTGCGCTGGCCACCGGCCTCATGGCCGCGCACCCGGCCCTGGCCCAGCAGCCGATGCAGCAGAGCACCACCGCACAGGCCCAGCCCACCCCCGCCCAGCAGGCCGCCATTGCTCGTGACATGAAAACGGTGGCGGAATACAGGCTGCCCAAGGATTTCTTCAGCCGCATGATGCCGGTGATCGAGCAGATCCGCCAGTCGCGCATCTCCCCGCCCGAGACGCCCAACATGTCACTTGAAGAGACCATCAAGCGCACGGGCGACATGGAGGCGCTCAAGCCCATTCTGGAGCATAATCACATGAGCGCGCGTGAGTTCGTGATGGGCATCACCACTTTTGGCCTGACCAGCGCCGTGATGCAGCACCCGGCGCAGGACAGCAAGAACATGCCGCAGCTGAACCCTGATAACGTCAAGCTGCTCCAGTCGCATCAGGCCCAGACGCAGGCGCTGATCCAGGCCATGGGCGGCAGCGAGGGCGAAGGCCAGCAGCCCGCAGCGCCCCAATAAAATACTGAAAAATGAAAGTTTTTGGGTGCCGCCTTTTTTCAAAAAGGCGGCGTTCCTTGAAGCTTTTTGAAAAAAGCTTCACCAAAAACTTTTGATCAGTCAGGCCTGCCCGTAAGCAATGCCGTGACCCGGGCCATGACAGCCGCCTGTGTGTACCGCGCAAGGGCGCGGGTCCGCCCGGCTGCGCCCATGCGTTCACGCAGGGCGGCATCATGCACCAGCCGCCCAAGGGCACTGGCCAGCGCGGCGGCATTGCCGGGGGGGACCAGCAGCCCGGTCTCCCCCGCCACGACCTGTTCACGCGGGCCGCGAATGGTGGTGGCGACAACCGGCAGGCCGCACAGCATCGCCTCGATCACGCTCATCGGCAGCCCCTCGAAATGGCTGGGCAGGGTAAAGATATCCGCCGCCGCCATCAGGGCCGCCACGTCCTCGCGGTAGCCCAGAAAGACCAGCCTTGCCCCCAGCCGTGCACGGGCCGTGGCAAAACAGGCCGCAAGGTCCTCGCCCCGGTCGCTCGGCAGGCGTTCCCCCACGATCCACAGCACCGCGTTACCGGGCACGCGCTCCATCGCCGCCAGCAGCTCCGGGTAGCCCTTGGCGCGCACCAGCCTTGATACGGCCAGGATGACCACCTGCCCTTCCTTCACGCCCAGCGCCGCGCGCAGGCGGGCGCGGGCCTGCGGGTCGGGGTGGAAGGTGGCCGGGTCGCGCCCGTTGCCAATGGCGGTGGCGTGGCGGTGAATGCCCAGCCTGCGGGCATCGCGTGCTTCTTCCTCCGATACGGTGAGGTAGATGTCGGTCACGCGTCCGGCCAGCCATTCCAGCACCAGCGCCACGATGCGCCGCAACCGTGAGCCGGGCTGGTTGAACAGAAAGCCATGGCAGGTATAAGCAATGCGCGGCACGCCACACCACCGGGCGGCAAACCGCGCCAGCAGGCCGCTTATGGGCATGTGGGCATGCACCATGTCAGGCTTTTCCGCCCGGATGACGCGCACCAGCGCCCGCCACGCCCGCCACTGCGCCAACGGCGAGAGCGTGCGCGACATGGGCACGCACACCACCCGCAGCCCATCGGCACGCACCTGCGCCAGCAATGGCCCATCGGCGCAGACGCCGGCTACGTCATGCCCTTCGCCATGCAGCGCCTGCATGAGGGGAAAGAGGAACTGCCGCATCGAGAAATCAACATTCGTGATTTCAAGAATCTTCATGTCAGCAGCAGCAGTTTCTCACGTTTCAGCCCCCAGCGCACCACCTGCCGCACCTTGCCCGGCGGCACATCGCCCAGCGGCGTGCTGCCCTGTGGCGGCGGGGCCGCGGGCGCCACGCCAGCCTCCTGCCCGCCTTCCGCCATCCTTGCCGCCGGTTCCACCTGCACCACAAGCTGAAGCGTGCGACACGGCACCTGCCCGCCGGAATAGACGCTCTCCTCGATGGAGACCACGCCCCCTTCCGCCTGGAAGCGCCAGTGCTGCTCGCCCGCAGTCAGCAGGATGGAGCCATCAAGCGCATCCACTGCCGTAACCGACGGGTGCAGGTGCAGCCGCAGCGCGAAGGCCAGTTCGCGCTCGCCCTCCAGCGTTTCCTCGCCGCGCAGGACCTCGCCATCGGCCGAAAGGTAAAGCCTGCGGTAATACGTCGCCCCGGCGGAGGCATGGTAGCCATCATGCGACAGGTTGAGCCAGTGCGCCCCTTCGGCCACGGCATGCTCCACCCCCACATGGGCGGGGCGGCGGAGGACGGCGCCATCCTCACCAAATTCGGAGGATGACATCCCCTCCACCGTCACGACCGCGTGCGCCGCCGTCTGCCGCAGGGCATCCTTCCATGCGGGCAGCACGCCACCACCGCAATTGACGATAAGACGCTGGCGCGCGCATGAGAACTCGAATGACAGCGTGCCCGCATGCGCATTGTGGTCAAACGGGGCCGGGGCGGGAATGCCCGCATCGACCAGAAGCAGCGAGCGCACGGCCTGCATGCGCACGAACCCGCCATCGGGCATGACACTGGCCACGACCCGCGTGCGCGTGGCCTGCGACAGCACCATGTCAATCAGCGCGGCGCTGCGCTCATGGCTTCCATTGAACAGCGCCAGCCCCCCATCGCCATGGCGCATGGCGCGCAGCACCGGGCTCATCTTGTCCAGCGCCAGGGCCACCGAATGCGGCAGCGCGTGCTGCACCGCCTGCATCATGGCCCGCATCTCGGCCAGTTCGCGCAGGGCGCGCAGCTGCACCTCCGGGCTGCGCTCGATGTGCCAGCCATCGGGCAGGATCTGGCTTTCCACCACGTTGTCGATATAGCGGCGGTAGCGGGTCAGGAAGCCGGTATATTCCGGCATGGCCACGGCCACGGCCAGCAGCCCCTTGAGTGCCGCCAGCCCCTGCCAGCCCGGCTGTTCGGGCGGCATGAGGGCTGCGATCATGCGCCCTTCCACCAGAATGCGGGCCATGAGGCGCTGGCGGAACGCATCACTGGCGGAGGCGGCAAAGAAATCGTAATGCCCCAGCCACGCCGCGACCCGCGCGCCGATCACCCCGCATTCGAGCGCCATCGGGCTCTGGGAGGGATGGTGCAGCCAGTCATCCACCAGCGCGCGCGCCTTGAGCCGCGCGGCATCGGTGCCCACGGCGCGCAGGTCGCGCAGCCAGCGGAAACTGAGCAGCCCCTCACGGAAGGCGGGCTCGAATGCAGGGTCATCCCACTGCCCCGGCCCCACGGGGTGGGTATAGCCCGCCCATGTCAGGCTGCCACGCGCAAGCCTGGCGCCTGCGGTGGTATTGCCCGGCCACAGGTCACGCACATTGTGAACGGGGGCGGCAGGCAGGTACCTGCCATCCCCGAAAAGGGGAAAGCGCGCAAGGGAGACCCGCATGACGCGCGCGAAGCGGCTCAGTGCCATAGGCACCCGCCACCGCGATGGATCGGCAAGCCCTGCCTCACGCCGGGCTATGCGCCCCGCTGCGCAGGGCCGCGATGGCGGCGCCGTAATCGGGCTGCCCGTAGACGGACGTACCCGCGACCAGCACGTCAGCGCCCGCGGCAACCGCCAGCGGGGCGGTTTCAGCGGTGATGCCGCCATCCACGCCAATGCGGATGTCGCGCCCGGTGGCATAGGCCATGCGGCGCAGGGTTTCGATCTTGCGGAGCTGGCTGGTCAGGAATTTCTGCCCGCCAAAACCGGGGTTGACGGTCATGACAAGAATCATGTCCACCAGGTCGAGCACTTCGCCCACCGCCTCGGGCGGGGTGGCGGGGCAGATGGCAACACCCGGCTTGACCCCGTGGTCGCGCACATGCTGCAGCGAGCGGTGCGTGTGCGGCCCGGCCTCGACATGCAGGTGGATGTGGTCGGCCCCTGCCTTGGCAAACGCCTCGATATAGGGATCGACCGGCGCGATCATGAGATGCACGTCAAACGCGAGCCTCGATTTGGGGCGCAGGGCCTTGATCAGTTGCGGACCCATGGAGAGGTTGGGCACGAAATGCCCATCCATCACATCCAGATGCAGCCAGTCGGCGCCAGCGGTTTCAACCGCGGCGACTTCCTCCGCCGCGCGTGAGAAATCCGCAGCCAGCAGGCTCGGCGCGATAAGGGGGGTGTTCAGAGCAGCCATGCCTGTTTTTTAACAGAAATCCCTGCCCGACGCCAACCTTTCATCACACCTCCCCCGGTAATGTGTCCATCTGCCCGAAGGGGGCGGCAGCCCCTCTCACCCCCGGCGGAAGCGCGCGGCAAAGAAGCCATCCATGCCGCCCCGGTCAGCCAGCATGCCCGGATGGGTGCGCAGCCAGCCCTCGGGCGTGCGGGCCTGCGGCAAAAAGGCCAGTTCCTCGGGCGTGAACGGATCGGGGACCAGCCCCATGGCCTGCGCCGCGCGGGCGCGCTGCTCGCCTTCCTCGGGCTGGAGGGAGCACACGGCATAGACCAGGCGGCCACCGGGGCGCAGCATGTCGCGGGCTGCGGCGAGCAGGCGGTCCTGCCCTTCGGTCATGGTGGCGATGTCACGCGGGCGCTTGATCCACATGGCATCGGGGTGGCGGCGGATGGTGCCGGTGGCCGAGCACGGGGCATCGAGCAGGATGGCATCGAGCGGGGCCTCGGGCTTCCAGGTGGCGGCATCGGCGTGGATCACCTTCACCGCCGCCAGCCCCAGCCGGGCGAGATTGGCGCGCAGGCGCTCGAGCCGCCTGCCTTCGCGCTCGATGGCGAACACCTCCGCCCCCGCGCAGGCCAGTTGCGCGGTCTTGCCGCCAGGTGCCGCGCACAGGTCGGCCACGCGCTCGCCTGCCGTCACGTTGAGCAGGCGCGCGGGCAGCGTTGCCGCCATGTCCTGCACCCAGAACGCGCCTTCGGCAAAGCCGGGCAGTTCGGCCACCTTGACCGTGCCTGCCGCGAAACGCACGCTGCCATTTGGCATCACCTCGCCACCGGGGGGGGCGTCACAGCCGGGCTTCACGGTCAGGTCCAGCGGCGGCTCGTGGCCCAGCGCGCTGGCGATGGGGCGGGCCAGCCTGCCCCAAGACTGCCACAGCCACGCCGGCACATCGAGCCGGGGCTGGTCCAGCCCTTCCAGCGCCTCAACGCCGCCACCGGCCACCCGGCGCAGCACCGCATTGACCAGCCCTGCAAACGGCACCAGCCCCCGCCTGCGCGCCAGCGCCACCGAGGTGGCCACGGCGGCATGGGCGGGCGTGTCGAGGAACAGGAGCTGTGCCACGCCAATGAGCAGCACCACGCGCACCGGCTCGGGCGGCTCGCGCTTGAGGAAGGGGGAAAGCACCTCGTTCGCGGTGCCCATATGGCGCAGCACGGTGGCGGCCAGCCGGTGGGCGGCGGCGCGGTCGCGCGGCTCGGCGGTGCGGGCGGCGGCGGAATGCTCGAGCGATGTATCGAGCATGCGGCGGTGCACGATCACCCCTTCAACGATATCGAAGGCAATGTCGCGCGTGGGGTCAGGGGCAACCTTGCCGCCGCGCCGGTCGGGGCGGCCCGCGCGATTACGGCGGGCATCGGGGCGGGACGACGGGGACGGGGGAGACTTCATGTAATCCTGACCTGCAAATGCGGCACTTCACAACGCGACGGCGCCTTGGGGCTTGACCGGGCCGCTATTCATGCCAAGCCTAGGGCCATGTCAACATCCGCATCCATAGCACAGGCCCTGAGCGGTATCCGCACCCGCATTGCAGCGAGTGCGCGCGAAGCAGGGCGCGACCCCTCCAGCGTAGGGCTGGTGGCGGTGTCGAAATTCCATCCGCAGTCCAGCGTCATCGCAGCGCTCGAGGCGGGCCAGCGCCTGTTTGGCGAGAACCGCGTGCAGGAGGCGGCAGCCAAATTCCCCCCGCTGCGCGAGCGTTTCCCCGACCTGAAGCTGCACATCATCGGCGGGTTGCAGACCAACAAGGCGCTTGAGGCAGTAAAAATCGCGGACATGATCGAAAGCCTCGACCGCCCTGCCCTGTCGGATGCGCTGGAACGGGCAGCGGATAAGGCAGGCCGGCTGCCGCAACTGCTGGTGCAGGTGAACACCGGCGATGAAAGCCAGAAATCGGGCGTGAGGCTGGAAGAGGCCGATGCCTTCATTACCGACAGCATGACCCGCTTCGGCCCTGCCGTGCGCGGGCTGATGTGCATTCCGCCGCATGATGCCGACCCCACACCGCATTTCCGCACGCTCGCAGGCATGGCGGCACGCCACGGACTGCCCGTGGTCTCGATGGGCATGTCGGCCGATTTCGAGGCGGCAATTGCCTGCGGGGCCACGCTGGTGCGGGTGGGCAGCGCCATTTTCGGGGCCCGTCCCGCCCACACCTGAACGGGGCGGAATGGCACCCGAGCACACAGGGGCCTTGCTGCACATGGGGCGAGGCGGTAATGCGGAACTATCCGGTTGCGATGTGATGCCGGTTTTCAGTCTTCATTGCCGCGGAGCCGTCACGACATGACGCAACCCACGGGGCCTGTTGCCCCCGGATCCTCAACGACGCCGGATGGCGGCGCACACCCCGCGCCTGCCGCACAGCAGGCCAGTGCCGCGCCCAAGATTACCGAATACGGCGCCGACCAGCACGAGCATGCCGCAAACCCGGTCGGCTTCGCCGCCCTGCTCAGCGTGCTCGGCGTGGTGTTTGGCGATATCGGCACAAGCCCGATCTACGCCCTGCGCTCGACCATCATGGTCGTATCGCAGCACCACAGGATCGAGCCGTGGGAAATACTGGGCGTTCTCAGCCTCATCATCTGGTCGCTGCTGCTGATCGTGACGGTTAAATACGTCATCCTGATCATGCGCGCCGACCATAATGGCGAGGGCGGGATCATCTCGCTCATGTCGCTCGCCCAGCGCGTGGCACCGAGCAACCGCATGCGCATAGCCCTCGGCATGGTGGGAATCGGCGGCGCGTGCCTGTTCTTTGGCGATGGCATGATCACGCCCGCCATTTCCGTGCTCTCGGCGGTGGAAGGCCTTGAGGTCAGTTTCCCCGCCGCCCATGACCTCGTCATTCCCATCGCACTCATGGTGCTGGTGGGGCTGTTCTCGGTGCAGTGCTACGGCACGGGCAAGGTAGGCACCATATTCGGCCCCATCATGCTGGTATGGTTCAGCCTGCTGGGCATATTGGGTGGGCTTGAAATCCTGCACCACCCCAAGGTGCTGCTGGCCATATCGCCCACCTATGCGGTGCAGTTCATCATCTATCACGGGTGGCTGTCGTTCATCGCCCTTGGCTCGGTGGTGCTGTCGGTTACGGGTGCGGAAGCGCTTTATGCCGACATGGGGCATTTCGGCCGCCAGCCCATCCGCTATGCGTGGCTGTTCTGCGTGCTGCCGTGCCTGGCGCTGAACTACCTGGGCCAGGGCGCGCTCATCATCTCCGAGCCCAAGGCGCTGGAAAACCCGTTCTTCCTGCTCGGCCCGCACTGGATGCAGGTGCCGATGATCATCCTGTCAACCATGGCCACGGTCATTGCCAGCCAGGCGGGCATCTCGGGCGGGTTCTCGCTGTGCCGCCAGATCATCCAGCTTGGCTACCTGCCGCGCCTGCGCGTGACCCACACCAATGCGGAGGAAGAGGGCCAGATCTACCTGCCCGAGTTCAACCGCTTCCTCATGGTGGGCGCGCTGCTGCTGGTGCTGGCCTTCCGCAGTTCCGATGCGCTGGCCTCGGCCTACGGCATTGCGGTGACGGGCACGTTCATGTGCACCTGCGTGCTGGCCATGGTGGTGTTCCGCAGGCTGTATCACTGGTCGCGGCCTGCGGCGATTGCCACATTCGGCGGTTTCTTCCTGCTTGATACGACGTTCTTTGCGTCGAACGCGCTCAAGATCCCGCAGGGCGGCTGGGTGCCGGTGCTGCTGGGCGTGGTGCTGACGCTGATGATGACGACCTGGAAAAAGGGCCGCCAGCTCATCATGAACCGGCAGAAGCAGGACAGCATGCCGATGAACTCGTTCCTGGCCCGCCTGCCGCAGTCACGCATCATCCGCGTGCCGGGCACCGCCGTTTACATGACCGGCAACCCCGATTTCGTGCCCGCCTGCCTGCTGCACAACCTCAAGCACAACAAGGTGCTGCACGACCACGTGCTGTTCGTGACCGTGCAGACGCTCGACCAGCCCGAGGCCGATCATGGCCACCGCGTGGCGTTGCAGGAACTTGCCCCCGACATCTACCGCATCATCCTGCGCTACGGCTTCATGGAAATGCCCAACCTGCCCCGCGCGCTGGAAGACCTGAAGGCGAGCGGGCTGGACTTTGATGCGCTGCAGGCCTCCTACTTCACCAGCCGCGAGCTGCTGGTGCGCTCGTCGGTGCCCAAGCTCTCGCGCTGGCGCATGTCGCTGTTCCTGTTCATGGCGCGCAATGCGACGCCGGCCACCGAGTTCTTCCGCATTCCGCCCGACCGCGTGGTGGAACTGGGCGTGCGACTGGGGATCTGACGGTCCTGAACAGGATAAACGTTTTCAGGTGCCGCCTTTTTTCAAAAAAGGCGGCATTCTTTTTGAAGCTTTTTGGGAAAAAGCTTCACCAAAAACTTCTGATGGTTTGCAAGGAGTTGCCTTGGCAGGTTTTTCACACAAACCCGCATCCGACATGAGCGAGCCACTGGCGCTGTATGTGCACTGGCCGTTCTGCCTGTCCAAATGTCCGTACTGCGATTTCAACAGCCATGTGCGCGATGAAATTCCCCGCGCCCGCTTTGGTCGCGCGCTCAGGCGCGAACTCGCGCATGAAGCAGCCCTGATGGGCGACACGCCTGACGAGCGTCCGACCATCAGTTCCATCTTTTTTGGCGGCGGCACGCCATCGCTCATGGCGCCCGAGACGGTGGCAGGGCTGATTGCCGATGCCCGCGCCGCGTTCGGCTTTACCGACACTGTGGAAATCACGCTCGAAGCCAACCCGACAAGCGTGGAGACCGGCCTGCTGCGCGCCTTCCGCGAGGCCGGGGTCAACCGTATTTCAATGGGTATCCAGAGCCTTGAGCCCGCGGCCCTGCGCTTTCTGGGCCGCGAGCATGACGCGCCGCAGGCCATTACAGCCCTCGAGACCGCGCGCAAATTGTTCGACCGCATCTCGTTCGACCTGATCTACGCCCGGCCGGACCAGACCGAAGCCGCATGGCGCAGCGAGCTTGAAGCCGCCCTGGCGTTGGTGTCCGATCACCTCTCGCTCTATCAGCTCACCATCGAGCCGGGCACGAAATTCGAGGGGCTGTACCGCCAGGGCCGCTTCCGCCTGCCTGAAGGCGATGACGCGGCAAGGCTGTATGAACTGACCGCCGAGGTCGCGGCCCGCCACGGCCTGCAGGGCTACGAGATCTCGAACTACGCCCGCCCTGGCGCCGAGAGCCGCCATAACCTGACCTACTGGCGCTATGGCGACTATCTGGGAATCGGCCCCGGCGCCCATGGGCGGCTGACCCGCAATGGCGTGACCTGCGCCACCCGCCGCCACCGCGCGCCCGAGCCATGGGCCGAGCGCGTGGAGCGCACCGGCACCGGCGCCCACCCTGACGAGCGGCTCGATAACCGCGACCGCGCGCGTGAAATGCTGCTGATGGGCCTGCGCCTGCGCGAGGGCATCGACACCGCCCGCTTTGCCCGGCGCACCGGCATGGCTGTGGTTGACGCGCTTGATGCCGATATCCTGAACATGGCGACCGATGAGGGCTACGTGGTGCTCGACCCCGCAGGCCAGCGCCTGCACGCCACCGATGCAGGCCGCCTGCGGCTGGAAAGCCTGCTGGCCGCGCTGGTGCTTTGAGGCATTAGGCCATACGATAGGGCCATGCATTCAGGGCAGGGAGATTACTGCGTGTTGTCATCCATCCTTTCACGGTCCACCCGCCTCGCCGCCACCGCCGCGGCCCTTGCCTTCATGGCCGTGCCCGCCATGGCGGCCCCCGCCACGGGTGGCCCGGAACTGGTCATCGAGGATAACGACTTCCTCGGCCCGGGCGGGTCGGACCAGCTTTCCACCATTCCGCTGCTGTTCAACCCCCATGTGCGCGTGCTGGGCTTTACGGTGGTGAGTGGCGACGGGTGGGAAAACGCGGAATCCGCCCATCTGCGCCGCCTGCTTGAAATCATTGGCAAGACCGACGTGCCGGTGGCCGATGGCGCGGTTTACCCGCTGGTCAACACGCGTGCCGAAATGCGCCTGCATGAGCAGCAGTACGGCGCCATTCCGTGGAAGGGTGCGTGGGGCGGCATTGGGTCCATCGATACCGCCCCCGATGTGCAGCCCGCCATCGGAACCATGAAGGAAGGCGCACCGCACACGCCGCCCGCAAAACAGGACGCCGTGCAGTTCCTGATCGAGCAGGTGCATGCCCACCCGCATGAAGTCACGATCGTGGCGGCAGGCCCGCTGACCAACCTCGCGCTTGCCATCCGCCAGGACCCCACCTTTGCCGAGACGGCGAAACAGCTCATCTTCATGGGCGGCATGCTTGATACCAGCATGATGTCGATTACCGGCAACGCGGATTTCGCCTCTGACTTCAACATGATCTTCGACCCCGAGGCCGCCCACATCACGCTGACCGCGCCGTGGAAGGCGATTACGGTGGTGGGCAGCGTGTCGAACGACCTCATGCTCTCACGCGAATATCTCGGCCAGATCACCAGCAGAAAGACGCCGCTCACCACCTATATCGGCAGCTATTACGACCCGCTGCCCATGTGGGATGAAATAACCACCGCCATCGCCGCCGACCCCACGCTGGTCACCTCCGCCGTCGATGCCCGCATGGATATCGACACCAGTCGTGGCCCGCATTACGGCCATGCCTTTGTGGTGCCCGAGGCCCTTGCCCCCAAAGGCAGCCCCATGCGGGTGATGCATATCGTGCGCAGCATTGATGAAAAGCGCTTCCGCGAGACCTTCGCGCACGAGGCGCAGGCTGATTCCGCGACCCCGGCGCGGTAAGGGGCGGGCATGCTGCACATGGTCAAGCTGGCGGTGGGCGTCCATTCCCTTGAGGATCTCGCCGCCCGCCAGTCGCTCCAGACCCCGCCGGTCGATGACCTTGATGGCACCAGCCCCTCGGGGCAGCCATGGTTCCGCACGCGCATGTATCCACGCCGGGCGGCGGAAATACTGGATGGCGGGTCGATCTACCGCGTAATTGCCGGGCGCATCCTGTGCCGCCAGCGCATTACCGCCATCGAACCCGACACGCGCGAGGATGGCGTGGCCTGCGCACGAGTGGTCATGGCGCCCGAGATCATTCCCGTCAGCCCGCGTGCCATGCGTGCCTTTCAGGGCTGGCGTTACCTCAAGCCCGCAGACGCGCCACCCGACCTTCTGGCAAACAGCCATGCGGGCGACATCCTGCCCGAAGCCCTACGCAACGAACTGGCGGAACTGTGCCTGATCTGAACATGCTCCCTGCACCTCCCTCCCTGCGGGACATGACGCGCCTGTTTCTCGTAGCCATTGCAGGCCTCGGGCTTGCCGCCTGCGCCACGTCATCGGGCGGGGGCGGCAGCCACAGCCATGCCAGCTACAACAGTTACTACAAGGGCAAGGCCGCCTACCGGCCGCCCGGGCCCGCAACCGACCCGTGGCAGCCCTATATTGCCGATGCCTCGGCCCGCTTTGCCGTGCCGCAGGAATGGATTCGCGCCGTGATCCAGAAAGAATCGGGCGGGCATGAATATATCGATGGCCACCTCACGCGCTCGGCCAGCGGGGCAATCGGGCTGATGCAGCTCATGCCCCCCACCTATGCCGACATGCAGCGCCGCAACCACCTCGGCTCCGACCCGTATGACCCGCACAACAACATCCTGGCCGGCACGGCCTATATCCGCATCCTGTACGGACTGTATGGCGCGCCGGGCTTCCTTGCCGCCTACAACGCGGGCACGGAGCGGCTGAACGATTACCTTGAAAATGGCCGCCCGCTACCCAGCCAGACGGTTCGCTACCTGCGCATCATCACCCCCAACCTTGGCAATGAAGTGGCGCTGAGCGGGCCGCTGGCGGTTTATGGCGCCTCCAGCCAGCGGGTTACGTCCACGCCGGTGCCGCTGGGCAATGGCACCACCATCCAGCCCGACCATACCTATGTGCAGTACGCAACGCTTAACCCGCCCGCCCCCGTGCAGCACCGCACCGCCTGCATGCATGATGCCAACCTTGCCTATGACCCCACGAGTGCCGCCTGCCACACCGATGCCCGCACGGCTGCCGCCGCCGCGCCCAGTGCTGGTGCCGGATATGGGGCGTGGATGGTGCAGGTGGGTGCGTTTTCGGCGGAGGGGCAGGCCCGTTTTGCCAACTCCATGGCGCGGCAGGGTGATTTCGCGGCCCTTCAGGGCGCGCGCAGCCTGGTCATTCCGGTCAGGCGGCCTGCGGGCATGATCTATCGCGCCCGCCTGGCCGGGCTTTCGCAGGCTGCCGCGACACAGGCCTGCGCCACGCTGAAGGACCAGGGCCTGCCCTGCACCGTCATCCGGCCCGGACAGTAACGGGCTGATAAAAGTTCCTGGCGAAGCCTTTTTCAAAAAGGGGGCACCCGAAAACTTTTATCCGTCAGGGCTCATTCAGCGGTCACCACCGGGGCGGGCTGGTTTTCCAGCGTGGCGGGCACATGCAGGGCGGGCAGGTGCAGTGTGGCGTGCCGCACCAGCATGACCGATGAAAACCCGAGCGAGAGCGTATAATCCCCCGCCGCCACGGCCCAGTTGCCCCCTGTCGCGTTCCACTGCCCCACCAGCCGCAGGCCTATGGGCACGCTGAGCCGCACCGGGTGCCCCGGGGCGACCATCACGCTGCGCCACGCGGCCAGCCTGCGTGGGTTGCCCGGCAGGTCGGGCGGAGTTTCGACATAAAGCTGGGGCACGGCCCGCAGCGCCGCCGTGCCGGGATTGGAGAGCGTGAAGCTGGCATTGAGGTGATTGCCCTCACGCGCCACATGCAGTTCGCTCAGCACCAGCCGCCCGCGGGCCGACAGCCCGTAGCCAAACGGAAACAGCGGCACGACATGCGCGCGCTCGAAAGCGCGGTAATTCGCATCGACCATACCCGGCGGGTAAAGTCCGCCCGTCAACGTGACCGGCAGGTGGCCCGAGAAATCCTGCTGCCCCGACAACAGCGCCGACAGGGCCTGCGCATATTCATCCCGCCACGCCCAGCCCTGCACCACGCTATCGACCGCATCGAGCCAGGGCATCTGCCGGTCAGGGTCATCGGCGGTCAGCACCACGGCCACATGGCCGCCCAGCTCGGCCAGGGTGGTGATCATGCGGTTATCGTCATTGCTGGCGCTGAGCACCAGCGTGCGGGCGGCCTGCGCGCAGGCGGGCGGCAGCGTGCCCGTAGCCCCCGCGCCCTCAGGCGCGGTCACCACCGTTACATTCAGCCCGGCATGGCGCAGCCCTTCGGCCAGCAGGTCGGCGGGCCCGCGCATGGCGGGGTGCACCAGCACCAGCACCGGGCCAAGGGCGGGGTCGAAGGGCAGGACACGATTCTCGTTCTGCAGCAGCACCGCGCCCTCGGCCTCCACATCACCCACCAGCGTATCGACCGGCGGGGGCTGCACGCCGGTGCGGGCAGCGGCGAAAGGCGGCGGGTGGTCAAGGCTGCCCGCCATGTAGAACGAGGCCAGGATATGCGTGACCATGGCCTGCACCTGCGCGGGCTTTACATCCCCATCGCGCACGGCCTTGCGCAGCATCTCGCCCAGCACGTCGGGCCGGTCGGGGCTGACCTGCTCCATGTCCACCCCCGTGGCGACGGCATTCAGCGCGGGCGCGGTATCCGTGCCATGCGGGGCGCTGCCCGGCGCACCCCCTCCCGGCAGGTCGCCTCCGGGCACGGACAGGATCATGCCGGGAAAATGCCATGCCTCATGCACCATGCCCGCGAGTCCCGTAACCTCATGGCACGGGGCCATGCCGCCGCACAGCATGGCCCCGCCATGGGCCACCTCCAGCGCCGTGGCCATGCCCAGCAGGCTGTGGGCCGCAAGGTCGGCGGCCCTGACCGGCGCGCCGCGCTCGGGGGCCGCGCCATCGGCGCGCACCTGCTCCTCACGCGCTACCGAGCCAAAGACCGGCAGCACGTGGCCCGATAGCAGCCCCGCCCCGATCATGCCCGCCATGCTGCCCGCCAGCACCTGGTCCTCGCCACCTTGCAACCGGCCCGAGGGCAGCGTGTCCACGCCGCCCACGCGCAGCACCGCGCGGCCATGCAGCCATTCCGCCCGGGCCCGGGCCACGCCTGCGCGGCGGGCGAGGTCGGGGTCCCATGTCGCGGCCAGCGCCAGCCATGGCAGCATGGGCCGGGGCGGGCCATCGCCGGGTTGCACAGGGGTGGCGAAGGTGGGCATGCGCAGCACCGGCAGCCCCAGCCGGGGCACGCCCGGCCAGGCCAGCAGGCCGGGGGCGTTCCCATCCCCATCGCCAGCCGGGGCGGGGCGGGCCTGAAGCACGGCCTGCTGCTCGGCGGGTTGCAGGCGGGCCGCCATGTCCGCCGCACGGGGACTGGTCGGGCTCGCGGCAACGGCTGTCGCTGCATGTGCTGGCGCGGCATAAAGCAGCCCCGTCATGAGCAGGAAGGCGAAAGACCGTGTAAGCGCGTGTTTCATCATGTTCCGCAGCAGTTGGCGAGTGTGCCCATTTTTGCGCTTCAATGGCCCGATTGTCACGCAGGGCACGGTAAAGTGCCCATGCGACTTGGCGTGGCTGGCGCGGCAGGATATGAAGAAGGATAACGCGACAGGCCGCAACGCCCCTGCCCGGCATGCCCGCCGGTGTCCGGGCGCGTGGCCGGATCACCACATGCGGGGGCCATCCCCGGCGTCCACAGAGGCATCATGACCCTTCGCCCGTTCCATCCCGCTCCCTCTGCCGCCCCCTCGGGCCGTGCCCTGCTGCCACGCGCCGCACTCCCCGCCCTGCTGGCCGCAAGCCTGCTGGCCGGTTGCGGCAGCGCGCCGCAACATGACAAAAGCGGGCTGGCCGTGCCCCAGAACCGCCTGCTGAAGGAAGATCGCGGCGCCAATGGCGGCTCCACGCCACTGGAAAGCAACGGGGTCAACGCCTTTTTGTGGCGTGGCGCGCTCGATACGCTGTCCTTCATGCCGTTTGCCTCGGCCGATGCGGTGGCGGGCGTGATCCTGACGGACTGGTACACGCCGCCCGCCACCAAGGATGAACGCTTCAAGATCACCTGCTTCGTCCTCTCGCGCAGCCTGCGCTCGGATGCGGTGCGCGTCTCGGTGTTCCGCCAGGCCTATGAGGACGGGCAGTGGGTCGATACCCCGGTCGCCGCCAATACCGTGTCCGACATCACGGCCCGCATCCTGACCCGCGCGCGCCAGCTCCGCACCGATAGCGGCCAGCACTAGGCTTGACGCCCCGTAACGCAATCCCGGCCGGGCCATGCGCTGCCCGGCCCTTTTCAGCGGGCGCATGCCGCCCGCCCTCCGCTTACCGAACCAGAAGAAGATGACCGAAACCAGCACCCCCCCGGACAACGCCACCCCCGCCTATGATTTCCACACGGCCGAGCCGCAGTGGCAGGAACGCTGGGCGGCCTCGGGCATCTTCGACGTGCCGGACGTGCCGCCCGCCGACCGGCCCAAATACTATGTGCTGGAGATGTTCCCCTACCCGTCGGGGCAGCTGCACATGGGCCATGTGCGCAACTACACGCTGGGCGACGTGGTGGCGCGCTACAAGCGCGCGCGCGGCTTCAGCGTGCTGCACCCGATGGGGTGGGACGCCTTCGGCCTGCCTGCCGAGAACGCGGCGCGCGAGCGCGGCGTGCATCCGGGCCAGTGGACGATGGACAACATCGCCGCCATGCGCGCCACCCTCAAGCGCCTTGGTTTCTCCTTCAACTGGGACCGCGAGATCGCGACCTGCCTGCCCGAATATTATGGCAAGCAGCAGAAGCTGTTCCTTGACATGCTCAAGGGCGGGCTGGTCGAGCGCCGCGAAAGCTGGGTCAACTGGGACCCCGTGGACAACACCGTGCTGGCCAACGAGCAGGTGGTGGACGGGCGCGGCTGGCGCTCGGGCGCGCTGATCGAGCAGAAGAAGCTCTCGCAGTGGTTCCTCAAGATCACCCAGTTCGCCCCGCAACTGCTCGAGGGCCTGTCCACCCTGCCGCGCTGGCCCGAGCGCGTGCGCACCATGCAGGAACGCTGGATTGGCCGCTCGGAAGGGGCGAAGGTCCGCTTCGGCCTGCACGAGCCGCCCAAGGGCTTCGATACCGACCTTGATTCCATCGAGGTGTTCACCACCCGCCCCGACACGCTGTTCGGCATGTCCTTCCTGGCCATTGCCGCCGACCACCCGCTGGCGGCCAAGGTGGCGGCGGGCAACACGAAGGCGCAGGAATTCATTGCCGAATGCCAGCGCCTCGGCACATCGGAAGAGGCGATCGAAACCGCCGAGAAGCGTGGCTTCGACACCGGGCTGCGGGTCAGCCACCCGTTCATGCCCGATAAATCCTTCCCGGTCTGGATCGCGAATTTCGTGCTGATGGACTACGGCACGGGTGCGGTATTCGGCTGCCCCTGTGGCGACCAGCGCGACCTTGACTTCGCGCGCAAATACAACCTGCCGCTCACCCCCGTCATCCTGCCGCCGGGGGCGGAGGCCGGGACGTTCACCATGACCGACAGGGCATGTGACGGCCACGGCACGCTGTTCAACTCTGGCTTCCTTGACGGGCTGGACACGGATGCGGCGAAGAAAGAGGCCATCACCCGGCTTGAGGGCATGGGTGTTGGTCAGGGCGTGGTCAACTGGCGGCTGCGCGACTGGGGCATTTCGCGCCAGCGCTACTGGGGCTGCCCGATCCCGGTCATCCACTGCACCGATTGCGGCGCGCAGCCCGTGCCCGATGACCAGCTGCCCGTAAAGCTGCCCGAGGACGTGACCTTCGACCGCCCCGGCAACCCGCTGGAACACCACCCCACCTGGAAGCACGTGGCCTGCCCCAACTGCGGCAAGCCCGCCCTGCGCGAGACCGATACCTGCGACACGTTTGTGGACAGCTCGTGGTATTTCGCCCGCTTTACCGCGCCGCATGCCGCCACCCCCACCCTGCCCGCCGCAGCCGATGGCTGGCTGCCGGTGGACCAGTATATTGGCGGCATCGAGCATGCGATCCTGCACCTGCTCTATGCCCGCTTCTTTACCCGCGCCATGCACGAGACCGAGCACCTGCATGTCGATGAGCCCTTCAACGGGCTGTTCACGCAGGGCATGGTCAACCACGAGAGCTACCGCGACGCGGAAGGAAACTGGCTCTACCCCGAGGAGGTCGAGCGCCGCGCGGACAGCGCCGTGCGCCGCGACAACGGCGCGCCGGTCACGATTGGCCGCGTGGAAAAAATGTCCAAGTCCAAGCGCAACACGGTCGCACCCGTGGCCATCATCGAGCGGTTTGGCGCGGATACGGCGCGGTGGTTCGTGCTGTCGGACAGCCCGCCCGAGCGTGACATGGAATGGACGGAATCGGGTGTCGCCGCCTCCGCGCGCTTCCTGCAGCGCCTGTTCCGCCTTGTGCGCGGCGTGGCTGAACAGACCCCGGCTGATGCCGCCTGCCCCGCCACCCTTTCACGCGCGGCCGATGGGCTGCGCCGCGCCACGCATCGCGCCATCGCCGCCGTGACCGAGGCGCTGGAAGGCTTCAGCGCCAACGTGGCCGTGGCCCGCCTGCATGAACTCACCTCTGCCCTGGCCGAGGCCGAGAAGGCGGCAGGTGAGGACGGCATGGCCTTCGCACGCCGCGAGGCCGCCACCATGCTCGCCCTGCTGGCCGCCCCCATGGTGCCCCACCAGGCGGAAGCGATGATGGCGCTGCTCGAGCCCGCCGGCCAGCCGGTGGTGGAGCGCACCTGGCCCACCGCCATCCCCGACCTGCTCAAGGCCAGCGAGCTGACCATTGCGGTGCAGATCATGGGCAAGCTGCGCGGCACCATCGCCGTAGCGCCCGACCTGCCGGCAGACAGGGTGATCGCCCTGGCGGAAGCCGAGCCGAACGTGGCCCGCCTGCTTGAGGGGGCACGGATCGTCAAGCGCATCCATGTGCCCGGCCGCATCGTCAATTTCGTGGTTGCGAAATAGACATGGCCCTTCCCGTCCGTCGCACCGGCGTGCTGTGCGCCCTGCTCATGCTGGCAGGGTGCGGCTTTTCCCCGATGTACAAGACGACGGGAAGCCATATCGGCGCCGATGGCAAACCCACCACCGGCAACGTGCTGGCCGAGCTCAGGCAGGTTTATGTCGCGCGCATCAACGAGCGCTACGGCCAGTTGCTGCGCCAGGCCCTGCAGCAGGACATGGGGGGCGCCGGGCCGGAAAACCCGACCGGTTACGTGCTGCGCATCCGCACCTACCTGATGAACGAGGCCGTGGACATCCACGCCGACAACACATCGGGCCGCACGCGCACCACCGCCTTCGCCCACTGGACGCTGGAGACCGTGGCCAACAGCCCGGTCATGCTGGCGGGGGGCGATGCCTCGGTGGTGGATGGCGTGAACAACAATTACGAGCAGTATTTCGCCCAGACCCTGAACCTTGAGGGCGTGCGCGCCCGCGTGGCCAAGAACCTGGCCGAGCAGATCACGCAGGAAGTGGCCGTGTGGTTCCGCACCCATGCCAAACCCGCTGTCAGCGGCTCGGTGCGGGGGCAGAACCAGCCGCGCTACATCGACCCCAACGGCATCATCAACCCCAACAACCAGATGCCCGCCCAGCACCCCGCCGCCGATGGCCTGCCCACCATGGCCACCGGCCGCACCGATGCCCAGCTGAACGAGGAAAACAACGGCGGCATGACCATGCCCGATGAAAACGGCCCTATGGACAACACGCCGGACACCACCACCACCACCACCACCACCCAGACCCCCGCCACGTCCGGTCAGGGCAGCTATTCGCGGAGCCCGTCGACATCGGAGAACGATGACATGTCGGGCATCAGCATCGGGGGCAACGAGAACCAGTGAAGATCGACGCCCGCTCCGTCAACGCGACCCTGAACGCGCCCGGCGCGCTGCGGGCCATCGTGCTGCATGGGGATGATGCCGGGCTGATCCGTGAACGGGCCACGACGGCGGCACGGGCCATCTGCCCCGACCTGAACGACCCGTTTCGCGTGGCCATGCTGGGCCGCGAAGACCATGACCGGCTGGAGGAGGAAACCACCGCCCTGTCGCTGACCGGCGGGCGGCGCGTGATCTGGCTGCGTGAGGTGGGTGACAGCGTGCTGGCCGCCCTGCAGCGCTGCCTGGCGCAGGAATCCGACACGCTGGTCATCCTTGAGGCACCGGGTCTGGCCTCCCGCTCCAAACTGCGCGCCTTTGCCGAAAAGGACCGCCATTGCGGCGTAATCGGCTGCTACCCCGAGGAAGGCCGCGCGCTTGAAGGTGCGATCCGGCAGATGCTAGCGGGGCATGACGTGGGCATTGACCCCGATGCGCTGGGCTGGATGGTTGAACGCGCGGGGCCGGACCGTGCCGCCACCCGCAGCGAAGTGGAAAAGCTGGCCCTGTTCGCCGGGGCTGGCGGCAGACTGGGGCTGGAGGATGTGCGCGCCTGCGTGGGCGATGCCGCTGGCGTATCGCTGGAGGATGCGGCTTTCGCCGCCATGGCGGGCGAGCGCGAAGCCGCCGATGCCGCCGCCGAGCGCGCGCTGGTGACCGATGGCAGCAGCCCGGTGGCGCTGGCGCGCGTGCTGCTAGGCCACATTCACCGCCTGCGCCGGGTGCGGCTGGCCATGGATGGCGGGATGGGCCGGGCAGAAGCCATGCGGCAGTTGCGGCCGCCGGTATTCTTCAAGCGCACGGACAGTTTCGGGCAGGCACTCAATGCCTGGTCGGCGGCCGCCCTGCTGCAGGCGGCACAGGACACGCAGGCGCTGGAACTGGCCTGCAAGCAGACCGGCAGCCCCGATATCGTGCTGGGACTGCGGCATGTGGCCCGCCTGTGCGGACTGGCGCAGAAGGCACGCAGGCGGCGTTAAAAGAAAAATTGGCCCCGCCCGTGCAAACAAAACACCTTGCCCGCAGGCATGGGCTCGGTTAGAAAGCTGGCAGTATGTCCGCGTAGCTCAGCCGGATAGAGCACAGGATTCCTGGTTTTCAAATTGGGCGCCATGACGGGAAACCCCATGGCGGATCTGCTCAAATTCGGGGAACGCTCTGGCGAAAGCCGTGCCAATCCCGAGCCAAGGCCGGCCCTGCCGGCAAGGTGTAGAGACTGGATGGGCAGCACCTGTAGGCCGCACGCGGCCCATGGTGAAGGGACAGTCCAGACCACGAACGCCATGACCATGGCGGCGGCGAAAGCCGAAGTGGTATGAATCCTGGGGCCGTGGGTTCGAATCCCGCCGCGGACATACCTTCTTTTTCAGGAATGACCTCAAAGAGCAGGGAAAAGCTTTTTCAGGCCGCTTTTCCGTCCCCTTCCAGCAAGGATCGCCTCCCCAGGAAATTTCGGCCCTTTCAAACAATGGGCCGCGACAGCGCCGGGCTGGCCAGCCCGGCGGCACAGGTTTGGATGATATTATCCGCCGGATGCACTGCCCGCATCGGGGCACTGATCGATAACGCTCTGGAAAGTCGATGCAGGCATATGCCCCGTGACCGCGCCATGGTAGCCAACAATCTTGAAATCGAACCCCGTTTTGGCAAACTGGTAGAATTCGTCCTTTGAGAGTTTGATGGCACCGCGTTCATCAATCAGGCAGCCACCCGCGCCCATACAGGCATGGGCGTCCGATCCCAGGTCGTTATAGGTGTATTGATGCCCGTCGCTCCACACGGTTTCAGGCGACAGGCGGTTATATGAGTTATATTCAATGCCCACCGCGTATCCCTTGTCCTGCACATAGGTCGCGATGGTATTCAATGTCTGCAGCAGTCCGGGATGATCCGTATGCTTGCCCGAAACACAGGCCGTGGCGCCAGTGTATTTGTCATGTACTATCTGCGGGTGGCCCTGACATCCGCAAAGAGCCAGCATGACCATACCAGACCCTAATATTGCAAGACGCTTCATGGTACAAAAAATCCTTAAACCAGAAATATGGAAGTCATAGCTAGGTAATAATTGAAATATGTCAATATATGACAATTTATCATTTATAAATATTATAGCGCCTTTTTAATACTTTAAATAAATGTTGAAAATAAAGTATATATCATGTAATTTAAATTATTTAATTTAAACTGTTAACAAAAAATATTCATATAATTCTTTCCGTCATCATATCCAAAAATAAAGACATCTTTCTGCTGAAACATTGAAAAACCATGAAAAACCGCCACTTTCTACCAGAAAGGAACATGGCAGAAAGTTTTATTATTTTTTATTGATGATTTATTTCAAACTTTATTTATGGCGCTCCCGCAGATGGTGGAGCAGCATCTGCACGAACTGAAAAAAGCACCTTTCCGTCCATCCCGCCCCCGCATGCCAGGCGCGGAACACGCATGGCATGCAGGACTTCATCATGCTGCATGTCGCAACCCATCACCGCTACAACCCACGCGGATGGAAAGCGTCTTCATGCGGACAAATCTTGCATGATCGATACAATCCCGGACAGCGCACCTGATGGACACATGGGCGCGCAGACGTGACAGGAACGCAAAAAAGGCGCTTGCGCCTGGCCACCGGGGACAAAGGTTTTCCCCACAGCAGCCACATGGCAACGCCCTCTACGATAAACAGTTTTCAAACAATGTGTTGATTGGAAATGATAACGGTTCAGACGCAGCATCCCTTTTTGTCAGGAAGGCCGCATTGCCTGAAGCTTTTCGAAAACAGCTTCACCAAAAACTTTCTCCTGCTTTCCCTGTCCTCTTTACGGGTAACGGGCTGACATCCGTGCCTTTTGGTCGCATGCTTTATCCTGTGCAATACCAGAACGCGCGCACGCGAAGTATGGAAGCAGCATAAAAGTTCCCTTCATATTATTTATTTATTCACAACTATGACGTGTAAACTATAAACCGTACGGTTTACGGTTGTTAACTGTGTTATTTTTGCCAGATCACGTATCTATTACATATATTCATCTTTTTACGATTGTTGTCTTTCATGGGGTAAATGTATGGTTAACGTATGGCCAGATCATGACGCGGCCTTCGTCCTGACACGTAAACCGCTGTTTCCCGTGCAAAAGCACATCGGCATCTGTCATGAATGCCCAATACAGATTCACGTCTCCACACTTTTACTGATCACCGTTCGTACTTTGAACCTACAGGCTGGTGGATTACTGATGAATACCGACATCGCCATTATAGGGGCTGGCCCCTATGGTCTTTCCCTTGCGGCGCATCTACGCGAGAGGGGGGTGAATTTCCGTATTTTCGGGCGGCCCATGGCGTTCTGGCGCGACCATGTGCCCGCTGCCCTGCGGCTCAAGGCAGAAGGCTTCGCGCTTGATCTGTTCGACCCTGCGCGGCAGTCCACGCTGGCGCAGTTCTGCCGTGCGCGGGGCTACCCTTACGCGCCAACGGGTGTGCCCATCCCCGCTGAAGTCTTTCGGGAATATGGCGAGACGTTCCAGAAAACCCACGTGCCCCAGCTCAGGCCTTTCCTGGTCACGCAGCTTGCGCGCGCGGGCGAGGGCTTCGCGCTGCGCCTGGAAAACGGCGAGAGCGTCATGGCGCGCAACGTGGTGCTGGCGGTGGGCATCGAGCATTTCGCCTACCTGCCCCCCGTCGTGCGCGACCTGCCGCGCGAGCGGATCAGCCACACATTCGACGAGACGGAGTTCGCCCGTTTCTCGGGCAAGCGCGTGGCGGTGATCGGGGCGGGGTCATCAGCGGTGGATACGGCATGCTTTTTGCATGATGCAGGGGCGGAGACCTTCATCTGCACCCGGCGGCCCAAGATATGGATCAACAACCCGCCACAGAAGCTCAGCCCGCTCAGGCGGCTGGTCACGCGCATCAAGAAGCCCCTCTCCGGCCTTGGCACGGGCTGGCGCTCGCGCATGGCGTGTGACCTGCCCGATGTATTCCACATGCTGCCCGCACGCCTGCGGCTGCGCATCACGCGCGGGCATCTCGGGCCCGCCGCAGGCTGGGTGACCGGGCAGGTCGTGCGCGAGAAGGTGCCGATCTGGCTCAATGTGGAACTCACCGCCGCTACCATGCATGAGGGCGCCATTCACCTGACCTTCCGCGACAAACAGACCGGCCTGACCCGCACGGCGGATGTGGACCACGTCTTTCTGGGCACCGGCGTGCAGGTTGCCGTTGACAGGCTGCCGTTTATCGATCCGGCGCTGGCGCACGCCGTACGCACGGAAGACAGCATGCCCGCGCTGTCCCGCCACTTCGAATCCAGCGTGCCGGGGCTGTATTTCATCGGCCCGATGGCGGCTGGCAGCTTTGGCCCGCTGCTGCGCTTTGCGTGGGGCGCGCGCTTTACCGCCCGCAGGCTGACGGCGCGGTTCAGGCGGCAACGCGCCCTTGCTCCCATCGCGCAGCCGGCTTTCGCCCCGTAACGCTTCCCCTGCCGGTCATGGCCGCCATGACCTGAACTGGAAAGTCCCGACCCATGAAAAACGATTTTACAGTTCTGATCGTCTCCTCCGTCTGGTGGTCCGCCATTACGCGGGCGGCGGTGGAATTCATCGAAAGCGGGGTAACGGTGCATGCCATCTGCCCCCAGGGGCATTCGCTGCATTGCCTTGATGGCATCGAAAGCTTCAGCCGCTACCCCTATTTTGCAGCCCCCGCCGTTCTGGCCGAGGCCGTGGCCCGCATCAGGCCCGACCTGATCGTGCCGGCCGATGACCGGGTGGTGCTGGCCCTGCACCAGGCCTATGCCGAGGCCGACCCCGGCACCGGAGCGGGCCGCCTGTGCCGTGAAACCATCACGCGCTCGCTCGGGCAGCCTGAATTCTTCAGCTATGCCGAAACACGGCTCAAGCTGATCGATGCGCTCCGGGCCAGAGGCGTGCCCACCCCTGCCGCAGCCTCCCTCGACACGGCGCAGGACCTGCGCGCGTGGTGCGCGCAAACGCCCGGCCCGTGGGTGCTCAAGCGCGACCGGAGCTGGGGCGGGTCGGGCGTGGTCATTGCCGATACCGCGCCCGAGGCCATGGCCGCCTTCCGCCGCCTGTCGCAGCCCGCGCGCATGGCCTGCGCGCTGCGCGTGCTGCTGGCCGATCGCGACATCTATTCCTTCATGGAGGCCTCGAGCCGCCGCCCCATGCCGGTCATGGCGCAGGCGCATGTCAGCGGCATGCCCGCCAATATCATGGTGGCATGCTGGCGCGGCGAGGTCGTTGCCACGCTGGGGGCGAACGTGGTGGCCTATCAGGGGCGCACGGGGGCGGCCACGGTCATTGAAATTACCGAGGCGGCGGATATGGAGCACGCCGCACGGGTGGCATGCCGCAGCCTGCAGCTTTCGGGCTTTTTCGGGCTGGATTTTGTGCGCTGCGCCAGGACCGGCACCTATCACTTCATCGAAATGAACCCGCGCCTGACCCAGATCGGCCATCTGTGCCATAATGGCACAACGCTGATCCGCAGCCTGCTGCGCCATGTGCGCGGCACGCAGGTTGCCGTGACCTCACCCGACATGCTGGACCTTGGCACGCGCGCGCGCGTGGCTCTGTTTCCGCAGATACTGCGCGCGGAAGCCGATAGCGTGCGCAATGCCTCCGCGTGGATCGACATTCCGTGGCGGCACCCGGCTTTGGTGGAAGAACTGCTGCGCCGCCCCTGGCCGCGCCGTGGCTCGGTGGCCCGGCTGGAGGAGCGCCTGCGGCCCAACATGCCCTACGGCAAATCGGTGGACCGCAGCGAGGCCATGGGCAAGCTCTCCACCCTGTTGCAGGGGGGCATGATAACCGACATGCCGCTCGCGCTCCCGTAAGCCCCTGCCCCGTTAATATTTGAACGCAGACCACATGAATGCAAACGGGCCGCATGGCATCACCATGCGGCCCGTTGCGTAACCATGAGGGCGTAATGCCCCTTCAATGCAGCTTGCCGTGGTCACCTGAAGGCGGCGTAAAACACCCACCCACGGCACAGTCTGAAATTCACGAACGCGTCTGTGTATGGCTGTTTTCAAAACTTCAGGAAACGCCGCCCGCATGAAGCATGGCGGCGCCCCGAAGGCTGTTAGAAAGCGGCCTGGATACGACCGGCGACGGAATTGCCATCACGGCCATACAGGTCATACAGCGCGCTGTTGCGGCTGACGATGATGTGGTTGAAGTCAAGCATGAAGCGGAAATGCCGGTTGGGATACCAGTTCACGCCTGCCGACCAGACCGTCTGCTGCCCGCCACGGATACCACCGGGGGTGCCCAGTGCGCTGTCCAGATCCGCTACGCTGTAACGGGCGGACAGTTCCAGCGCGCCCCAGTAACCGTGGGCGGGGTCAAAGGCATGGTCAACACCCGGAGCGGCGAAGGCACCTTCCTTGATGTTGTAGCTACGGGCCTTGCCAAACAGGGTGTAGTTGGCCGCGCCATAGTAACCCTGGAAATTGACGGAGCCACGGTTGGCGGCACTTGCACCGTAGTTATCACCACGGGTCACGCCGATGTGGTAGTATTCACCCTTCAGCACCAGACGCTTCCAGCGGAAGCCGAGTTCGGGACCAGCCGACCAGATGCTGCCCACGTTGCCCACCGTCGTGCTGAGGAATTTGGTGGTGGTCAGGTTGACTTCAGGCCCTTCGGAGAAGGTGTAGCTGCGCGAACCGCCATTCTCCGCAACCTTGAATGCGGTAATGCCAGACAGGCCAACATGCACGTCGATATCCTTCGACATGTAGGGACGGCCCGCCACGCGGAAGGTGGCACCGCTCTGGCTGTCGGCAATGCCGGTGTAGCTGTTGACACCGGTTACCTTTTCAGGCGAGCCGCCACGGCTGCCATAGCTCTGCCCGGTCACATAACCCGCAATCCACCAGCGCTTGGCATAATGCAGCGCACCGAAGCTCATGCGCGCGTCACCTGCGGCGATGTTACGCACGATATCGGTAATGGCGGGGCGTTCCATCATCTCGAATTCGTTCGAGCTTTCGGAGTCTTCTTCCGTCACGCGCGGCTGGAAGTAACCGGCGGTGATGACCGTGTTATGGAAGCCGGCATAGTTCAGGTTGGCTTCATACAGCGTTGTCGAACCATCGCCCGTGCCATTACCGAAATCAGGCGTAATGTTCGCGATCCAGTTCTTGTAACGGAACGAGATGGGAATACGCAGGCGGCGGGCGTTTTCGGCCAGGCTGGAGAAATCGCCACGCGCCTCGCCCCGGCGCGGGGACATGCCCATGAAGCCACCGATATCTTCATGGAAAGCAAGGCCGATGGACATGGCATACATGCCATCATCAGATGAAATGGTCGGACGCCCACCGGGGAAGCCCACCATCATGCCACCAAGGTGCAGCGCCTCTTCCTTTTCCGTCGCGGCACGGAAGGAAGACCAGGAGGAAGACACGCCACGGTCGGACGGCGGCGTGCCGAGATCGGCCTTCTGCATCGCGCTGCCAAAATTGCTGCCCGTGCCGGTGTCACCACCGATATGGATGTCACGCGCGTAGCTTTCGGGCAGGGGCTGGCCATTGGCGGCGGCAACCCGGCGGGCCTGCGCCGCATTGGCGGCGGCGGTGTTGGGGGCGTGCACTTCAGCACGGGCAAGGCGCTGGCGCAGGACGCTGATCTGGCCTGACATTTCACGCCGCATTTCCTGCATCTCGCGCTGCAGGGCCTGAATCTGGGCAGCATCGGACGCCGATGCCGCATGAGCTGACTGAAGGGAGCACGCCCCCCACAGGGCGGAGGAACCAAGCAACAGTGAAGCAGCTGAGCGGCGAATCATATTAACCATTCCGTAATGAAGAATGGGTTCATTTAAGGGCGTGACACAGTTTTGTGTGTTATGTTTCCAATACAGTTTCATGAAGGTTTTATGACAATTGACCATACAGAAAAACCGCCCGGAAACCGGGCGGTTCTGTTATGTCGTTACTATATCGGGAGTGTTATTTAGCGCTGTCCCACTGGCGCAGGATCTCGGTCCTGACCGTGGCGGGAACCGTTACGTAGTCGAGCTTGTAGGCCGCAGCATCGCCGCTCTTGAGGGCGTAGCCAAAGAACTTGCGCACGGCGGCACCATGCTCGGCCTTGGCGGTGGGCACCGGCACGAGCACATAGGTGGGCGAGACGATCGGCCACGCGCCAGCACCCGCCGTGTCGAGCAGGTCAACGGCGAAGTGGGAGGCGTCCTTCCAGTCCGCGGCCTCGGCAGCGCTCTTGAAGCTGTCCATATCAGGGGCGACATAGGCGCCGCTGTGGTTCTTCAGCTTGACGGTGACCATGTGCGCGTTGGCGGCGAAGGCATATTCGACATAGCCGATCGCGCCCTCGGTATTGCGCACGGAGGCGGCCACCCCATCATTGCCACGCGCGCCAATGCCGCCGGGCCAGGCGATGGAAGCGCCACTACCCTGCCCTTCGCGCCACTCGGGCGAGACACGGGCCAGATAGCCGGTAAACACCGCCGTCGTGCCCGAGCCATCGGCACGGTGCACGGTGGCCACTGCCGTATCAGGCAGTTTCACGCCGGGGTTGAGGGCGGCGATGCGCTTGTCATTCCACTGCTCGATCTCGCCGCGATAGATGGCGGCAAGCGTGGGGCCATCAAGCTGGATCTGGTTGGCGGCAATGCCGGGCAGGTTGATGACCGGCACGATGCCGCCCATGACCGTGGGGAACTGGAACAGGTGGGCGTTTTCCAGCTTCTGCGCATCCATCGGCACGTCGGAGGCGCCAAAATCAACCGTGCCCGCCAGGATCTGGTTCTGCCCGGCGGAGGAACCAACGGTCTGGTAATTCAGGTTGACGCCCGCAGCACTCCGCGCATCCGCCCCCCAGGCGCCATAGATGGGCGCGGCGAAGCTGGAACCGGCCCCTGTAATGTCAGCGGCATGGGCCATGACGGGCAGGGCGCTTGCCAGCAGGGCACAGGTAAGCATTCGAGCAGAAAAGGACATAATACTCATGTTCTCCGACATGAAGAATACAGACGCGTCTGGCCTTGCAGCCGACAGGCCGGAGAATAAAAAATTAACATCCGTAATGAAAATGATATGTCCATGACAGTTTTATGAAGGAAATATGAACCCCCAATACCTGCCATGGCACCCGTCAGGCGCGGCTGTACACATCCTCGAGCCGCACGATATCATCCTCGCCCAGATACGGGCCGGACTGGACCTCGATCAGCGTGAGCGGAATGCGGCCGGGGTTTTTCAGCCGGTGTGTCGCACCCAGCGGCAGGTAGACGCTCTCGTTCTCGCGCACCAGGATCTCCTCCTCATTGCGCGTGACCAGCGCCGTGCCTTCCACCACCACCCAGTGCTCGGCGCGGTGATAATGTTTCTGCAACGACAGCATCTGCCCAGGCTCCACCACGATCCGCTTGACCTGGAAGCGGGTGCCCATGATCAGCGTCTCATAAAAGCCCCAGGGGCGGTAGCGGCGGCGATGGGCGGTGGCCTCGGGGCGGTTGGCCTTTTTGAGCCGGGCCACGATGGTTTTCACATCCTGCGCATGCTGGCGGTGGGTCACCAGCACCGCATCCTCATTGACCACCACAAGCAGGTCTTCCACCCCGCTCACCGCGGTCAGCACGCCATCGGTGCGCACGTAGCTGTTGGTGGTGTTATTGAGCACCACGTCGCCACTGACCACGTTACCCGCGTCATCCTGCGGGCCGAGTTCCCACAACGCATCCCAACTGCCCACGTCCGACCAGCCGAAATCACCGGGGATAACGGTCATGAGGTCGGTGCGCTCGGCCACGGCATAATCGATCGAGATGTCGGGCGAGGCCGCGAAGGCGGTGGGGTCCAGCCGCTCAAAATCGATGTCGGAGCGCCGCTCGCGCACGGCCTCGCGCACGGCGGCGAGAACGGCAGGCTCGAATTTTTCCATCTCCTGCAACAGGGTCCGGGCCGTGAACACGAACATGCCCGAATTCCACAAAAAGCGCCCCGAGCCGAACATGCGCTCCGCATTGGCCGCATCGGGCTTTTCAACAAACCGCTCGACCGCGAAGGCGCCGTCATATCCCGCGAGCGGCGCCCCCTTTTCAATATAGCCATAGCCGGTCTCGGCGCGCGTGGGGGTCATGCCGAAGGTCACGATCCGCCCGGCGCGCGCCACCTGTGCCGCCAGCGCAAGTGCCGGGGCCACGTTCTGCGGTTTCTGCATCGCGGCATCGGCGGCCATGATCCACAGCACCGCATCGGGGTCGGTCTCGGCCGCGAGCACGGCGGCGGCGGCAATGGCGGGGGCAGAATTGCGCCCGACCGGCTCAAGCAAGATGCGCGGCGCGGTTATGCCCACCTCGCGCAACTGTTCGGCCATGATGAAGCGGTGCTCGTTGTTGCACACCACGATGGGCGCGCTGAAACCCGGCCCATGGCTGCGCAGCGCGGTCTCCTGCACCATGGTGCGCTGCGAGACCAGCGGCCAGAACTGCTTGGGGTAGGCACTGCGCGAGACAGGCCACAACCGGCTGCCACTCCCGCCTGACAGGATGACCGGAACCACGGATGGGGCAGGATGCGGGAGGGTAGCGGTCATGGAAACTCCTGAAGGGAAACGGGACGCAGGATATTTACAAAGCGTTTAAAAATGAAGGAAGTTCTGGGGCGCGCCTTTTTTGGGGAAGCGTGGATGAAGTGCTGCCTTTCCGCACGGGGCCGGCCGCCGGAAATTGTGATCAGCGCCCTGTTTTTAAAACGCACGCTCAATGAATTTTCTGGGCATCGGCGCGCAGCACGTCAAGCGAGGCGCGCAGCTGCATCGCCTTCTCGAAAGCATTCATCTGCTCGCGCTGATCGGCAAACAGGATGGCGTCTATGCGCAGGACCAGCTTGCGCAACCGCCAGAACTGCTCGGCATCGACAATCAGCGTATGAGACATGTCCTCGAGCGCGCCAACCTGGATGTATTTGCTGTTGTGGAGGGGATCATCATGCAGTTCCTCCACAAAAATGGGCACGAAGCACAGCGCGACCGAACAGGGCGTGGGCGTGAAGGGGCGGGTCTCGTGGCCATCATAGACCTTGACGCGGCTGATATCGAACTTGGCGTATTCCTTCAGCAGCCACGTCATCTGGGCGGGGGGAGCGATGCGTGCGAAGTCCGCGCGGGTGAAGTCAAGGAAGACCTTGCGGTCCCTGATGATGGTCTGGTCATCGACGGCAAGCTGCTGGGCGAAGGCCGCCTCCTCCTGCGAATGCTTGATCAGGATATTGTGCTGGGCAAAATCCGCCTCGCTGCGCGCGCTCCAGTGCAGGTAGAGCGCGAATACCGTTCCCAGGCACAGCAGCACCGGCACGCTCATGCAGGCCCACCAGTGCCGCCGCGCAAAGGCCCGCAGGCCCTTATCTTCATCCATCTGGGCCGGATACATGCACCCGATCTCCCTGTCTGTGCCCCTGCCGGGCCCGAAAGCCCCATGCGCCGGGCCCTGATGGCCCGCCACACCGGGTGGCACCGCTTTTTCCAGCCGCCATGATAACAGAAGGGCGGCAAAGCTGTCATGCCGCGGGCATGCATGGGGCTGGCCCCTGCCCTCCGCCCCTGCGCCATGCCGTGGCCCTTCTGGCTGCGCCCGATACCATATCCATCATGATTGATAATACCGGATACATGCAGCCCGATCCCGATGCCGGGCCATGGCAGGCGGCCCCGCATAACCGGGCTTTTATGACTGCACGGTACAGGATACGGCCCGCAACCCGCGCCCCGGCGCCAAAAACCGCGCCTGCAATAATCAATTCTTAAGGGATGTGCCCTAGCAGGAGGGATGTGCACCGGCACACCCCATGATGCCCCCAGCCAAGGTAAGAGCCATTGTCCGCGGACCTGCTCCTGACACTGACGCCCACGGAACAACAGGACCTCCAGCAGATCAGGGAGTCCGGCCAGTTCGACGCCGCCTTCTATCTGGCCACCTACACCGATGTGGCCGGATCGGAACTCGATCCCCTGCTGCACTACGTCAAATACGGTTATCGTGAAGGGCGGCAGCCCAACCGCAACTTCCGGCCCGATGCCTACCTGATCCAGCACCCCGATGCGGGGGCGCGCAACCGCAACCCCTTCCTCCACTTCCTGCACACGCATGCGGGCTGCCATGTGGCCCACCAGGGCCTGCTCACGCGCTTCCACCTCGAGGACCTGAGCATCGGCGTGCGCACGCTGGAGCAACTGCCGTTTTTCGAGCCCGGCGCCTATCATGACAGCAACCGCGACCTCGACCGCGACATGACGGACATGGCCGAGCACGCCCTGCTGTATGGCGTGCCCGAAGGGCGGCGCATCTTCAGCCCGCTGCGTGTATCGGAAACGCTGGGCGCGCTATGCGCGGCAAAGGGGCTGGATGATGCGGACTACCTCGCCCCTGGCGGCCCGGTGCCCGAAAGCATCGGCGTCTATTACAATTCAGCCGGGAATGTCTTCATCCACGAAATCGCGGCCGACCTGCATCGCAGCCTGAGCGACGGCGGCCTGGACTGCCGCCTGCTTGATGAGACCGCCAGCATCGATGACCGGCCCGCGCTGTGCATTTTCGTCGCCCCGCATGAGTTCTTCCATCTCGGGCGCGGGCGGGACTGGGCCACGGGCGCCATCATCCGTGATGCCATCATGTTCAATACCGAACAGCCCCAGACCCTGTGGTTCGAGCGCGGCCTGCCCTTCATGCTCATGGCGGCGGGCGTGATCGATATTTGCCACCAGATGGCCGAGAGCTTCCGGCAGGCCGGGCTGCCCGCCATCCATTTCACCCCCACGATCGGCGCCACGCGGGATTATCTGGAAAAAGACGACATGCAGCACCCCATGGTGCGCATCCTGCCGCCTGCGTGCCGCAAGCGCCCCGACCCGGCCACGCCTTTTGCGGAGCGTGGGCTGGATATCAGCTTTTTTGGCGGCCTCTCCGCCCACCGCGAGAAGTTCTTTGCCCGCAATGCCGGTTTTTTCGCGCAGTACCGCACCTATTTCTACTACCGCAAGTTCACGACACCCATCGATACCAGCCCGCGAGACAGGCCGCTCTCGCGCCTGGCCTCCCATGTGGCGGGGCATTCACGCATCGCGCTGAACATCCACCGCGATGATTACGGTTTTTTTGAATGGCACCGCATCGTCAAGGGCGCCATGGCCAATGGGGCGGTAGTGGTGTCCGAGCCGTGCCTGCCGCATCCGGTGTTCCGGGCGGGCGAGCATTTCCTTGAGGAAACGGGCCGCCATATCCCCAACCTTGTCGAATGGCTCACCCGCACGCCGGAAGGGCAGGCAAAGGCCGAGGCCATCCGCCAGAGCGCCCTGGAACTGATCGGCACGCCATCGGGCAACCGGGCATGCTGCACGCGCATCCGCGACTTTATCGCCCATGTATGGAGCACACCGGAAGAATGAGCATCGCTGCCCCCTGGATGGCGACCGAACAGGACGCCTTCACCTTCAGGCACCGCCGCAGGAAGCCTGCCGACCTGGTCAGCCTGTGCGTGACCAACTTCAATTATGGCCGCTACATCATCGAAGCGCTTGACTCGCTTGCCGCCCAGACCCACCCGGCCCTTGAGCTGGTGGTGGTAGATGACTGCTCGGGCCAGGATGATTCGGTCGCGCTGATCACCGCGTGGATGGAGGAAAACCACGCGCGTTTCTGGCGCTGCACCCTGGTCGTGCATACGCGCAACCTTGGCCCGTCAGCCGCGCGCAACACCGCGTTCCGCCATGCGGCGGGGGCGTTCGTGTTTGTCATGGATGCGGATAACATGATCTATCCCCGCGCCATTGCCCGCCTGCACGCGGCGGCGGTGGATGGCGGGTTTGACGCCACGTACTGCCAGCTTGAATATTTTGGCAAGGAACAGCGCATCGGCTCGGCCGATATATGGGACCCCGCCCAGATCGTGCGTGAAAACTACGTGGACGTGATGGCCCTGCTGCGCCGCGAGGCGTGGGTGGCGGTGGATGGCTACAGCCATATTGACGAAGGCTGGGAAGACTACGATTTCTGGCTGAAATTCATCGACCACGACTTCCAGGCCGCCTACGTGCCCGAGATCCTGTGCCGCTACCGCGTGCACGGCAATTCACGCACCACCAACGAGGCATGGGTGGCGCATGAAAGCCTGCGCGCCATCATGGCGTTTCGCCACCCTGCGCTGAGCGCGCGTTACCGCCAGCCGCCCGCCGGTGCCAGAACCTGAAAAAAGCCCTGTATTTCCGCCCACACCGTCCTGTGCTTATATGCGGCCATGACGCCGCCTGCCCGCCCCGAGACACCTGCTGTCCGCCGCATTATCGTAACCGGGTGCGACCACGCCTATTTTGAACTGGTGGCCGAACTCATCGCCTCCATCCGCGACCATACCGACACGGCCATCGCCGTGATCGACTGCGGCATGACGGCAGGGCAGCGCACGGCGTTGCAGGCGCAGGGCGTGCGGCTGCTGGCACCCCATATTCCCGATTACGCGCCCCGCCGGGCACTGGCCAGCCGGCCGAACCTTGCCATCAACATCAGCAAGCTGTGGCTTGACCAGATGCTGCCCGATTTTGATCTGATCCTGTGGCTCGATGCCGATACATGGGTGCAGGACGGGCAGGCGCTGGAACGGATGTTTGCCGCGGCACAGGGCCAGAGCCTTGCCATCGTGCCTGAAATTGGCGCCAAGCTGGCCAACCTGCTGGGCGTGCGCTGGATCTGCCCCGGCTGGATGCAGATCCGCTCGTTCCTGTATAAAAACGCCACCCGCGCCCGGCTGCCATTTGCCATCCGCAAGCGCATCGGGGCCAAGCCGCTGCTCAATGCGGGCGTATTCTGCCTGCACCGCCAAGCGCCCATCTGGCCGGTGCTGCGCCAGTGGCAGGCGCGGATCCTGCCCCGGCGGCACATGGCCTTCACACAGGACCAGCTCTGCATTGCGCTGGCCGTATATATCGATGGCCTGCCCGTAACCTTTCTCGATAACAGCCACAACTATATCGGCCCCTGGCTGCTTGATGAGGCCACGGGCACGCTGGTCAACCTGTTCTTTCCGCATGCGCCGGTGGGCATCGTGCACATGGCCTCGCAAAAGGCCATGCGCAGCGGGCTGGAGAACACCCTCACCATCCCGACCGTGCAGGGCGGGCAGGCTGCGGTCAATTTGCGCTATGGCGGCATGCGGGCGCTGTCAGGTCGCGGGGGTTGAGGCACTGTCCTGCTTTTGCGCGCGGGCGGCCTGACAGCGCTCGGCGGCCTTGCGCAACTGCCCTGCAAGGTTGAGGGCCAGTTCAGGCGGCAGCACGGTCACCACGCGCCTGTCACCCTTGGGCATGTGCTCGGGTGCGGTGGCCATGAACAGGTCCATCACCACGATGGAATCCTGCACGGCCTCCGCCCCGCAGCTTACGGTGGGGTAGACCACGGCCCGGCCTGCGGCGTCGCGTTCCTCTTTCATGGCGGGTTCTCCCTCGGGCGGGCGCATTCAGCGCGTGGTGGGGCGTGACGCATCACGCCGCAGTTGCAGGTTCAGGTCCTGTATGGTCTTGCGGGCCTGTGCGAGTTCTTCACGCAGGCGGGCGAGTTCCGCCTTCAGCGCCACGATTTCTGCCCGCAGGGCGGGAGGATGATCGGCCATGTAACACCTTCCTTGCAAATCAGGTTTTTGGGGTGGTCGATGCGAAGCGGGCACGCACCTGCTCGAACAGGGCGCGCGCGGCCATGTCCTTCGTATCGGTATGTTCGATGTGATGGCGCATGCGGGCGGCGATTTCATCACCATGCAGCACCTTCGCCTCGACAAGCATCTGCATGAGGTCCATGACAACGATCTGCTGGGCTGCGATCATCTTGACCACGGGCATGACCTTGGCCTGCGCCGCATCGCCCGCCGCCTGGGCCAGCGCCTTGCGCAACTGGTCCGTTTCAGCCTGATCGTTCATGATTATGCTTCTCCGCTCTTGTCATCACGTGGCGGGCATGGTGATAGCAAACAGCCCGTGCAGCAATGCCGCCCACGCAGGGCGGCCCATAGGCGGATGCCGCATCTGCCCCCCTTCAGGACCGTAAACCGCCATGCCGCCCCCCACCATCCCCGATGATGAATTACATGTGACCTACATCCTGGCCTCGGGGCCGGGCGGGCAGAACGTGAATAAGGTGGCAACGGCGGCGCAGTTGCGTTTCGATGCGCGCAATTCTCCCTCGCTGTCCGCCCGCATCAAGAGCAGGCTGGTGACTGTTGCGGGCAGCCGCATGACGGCGGATGGCGTGATCGTGCTGACCGCGCGCCGCTTTCGCAGCCAGATCCGCAACCGTGAGGATGCGGTGGCCCGCCTGCATGAAATGATTGCCGAGGCCAGCCACGTGCAGGCCTACCGCGTGCCCACCCGCCCCTCGCGCACGCAGCGCCGCAAGCGGGTGGACAACAAGAAGCACCGCAGCCGCATCAAGCAGGGCCGCAGCGGCAACCATCTGGACTAAGGACAAAAGTTTCTGGTGAAGCTTTTTTCAAAAAGCCTTGAAAGAACAGCGCCTTTTTCAAAAAAGGCAGCACCCGGAAACTTCCCCCTTCACCCCTTCCCGGTCACCTTCTGCCCTTTGGGTGGCGCGGGCACGGGCGTATGTTCCGTCCAGCCGCCGCCAAGGGCGCGGTAGAGGGTGATGAGGTTCTGGTAGCGCGATACCGCAATCGAGATCTGCCACTGCTGCGCCTGCAACAGCGTGCGCTGCGACACCAGCGAGGTGAGGTAGGAATCCGTCCCCGCCCTGTAGCGCATCATGGCCAGGCTGTACGCATCGGCCGAGGTCGAGACATACCGGTCCATCTGCCCCGTCTCATCGCGATAGGTGTCACGTGCGGCCAGTGCATCCGCCACTTCACGGAAGGCGGACTGCACCGCCTTTTCATACGCTGCCGCCTTGGCGGCGCGCATGGCGCGCGAGGCCTTCAGGTTGCCGCTGTTCTGCCCCCAGTTGAGCAGGGGCACCTGCAGCTGCGGCGACACGCCCCATGTTGTCGCAGCCGAGGTAAACAGCTTGTGCGGCTGCAGGCTGCTGATGCCATCGGATGCGGTGAGCGTGATGCGCGGGTAGAACGCCGCCTTGGCCGCGCCAATATCGGCATTGGCGGCCAGCAGATCATGCTCGGCGGCCATGATGTCGGGGCGGTGCTCGAGCACCTCGGCGGGCAGGCCCGGCGGCAGGTCCTGCATGATGGTCTGCTGCCCCAGCGGGCTGGCAGGCGGCAGGTTGTCAGGAATAGGCTGGCCGATGAGCATGGTCAGCAGGTTTTCATCCTGCCGCACATGCCTGCGCGATTCATCACGGAAGGCCCCGCTCTGCGCCACCTGTGTTTCCGTCTGGCGCAGGGTCATCTGGTCGGTCTCGCCATGGGCGAAACGGGCCTTGACCATCTCCAGCGTGGCTTCCTGCGAGGCCATCGTCTCATCGGACAGGCGCAGCGAGGCCTGGTCGCCCAGCCATGAAACATAGGCCGTGGCCACCTGCGAAATGATGCTGATCAGCATGGCGCGCGCGTTTTCGCGCTGCATCAGCGCATGTTCCGCCGCCTCGCGCGACATGCTGCGGATGCGCCCGAACAGGTCGATCTCATACGACGAGACGCCAATGCCCATCTGGTAATACTTGAACATGGGCGGGTGGCCGGTATCGAGGCCAGGCGCAAAGCTCAGGCCGGCTGCATCCGATGGCCCCTGGAACATCGCCTCGCCACCACCGCTGATGGCGGGGAACAGGCTGGCGTGCTGGATGTCGAACTGGCCCTGCGCGCGGCGGATGTCGGCTGCCGCCTCCCGCAGGTCGCGGTTCTGGCGGATGGCGATGGCAATCAGCGCCCTGAGCCGGGGGTCGGTGAAGAATTCCGCCCAGCCCAGATTGGCCGCGAGCGGGTTCTCGGCCACCGCATCGCCCGTGGTGGCGTAAGCAGGCCATGCCTTGGCCAGCGGCGGGGTGGGGCGCTTGTAATGCGGGATCATGGTGCAGCCCGCCAGCAGCATGGCCGCCAGCGTTGCGGCACCCGCCCGCCTGAGTGTGGGGAGAACGGTCATCGCATTACGCTCCCTTGGTCCGCTCGGACAGGCGCCTGACGCGGAACAGGCGCAGCACCACCACAAAGAACAGCGGTACGAAATAGACGGCCAGCAACGTCGCCGTCACCATGCCGCCCACCACCGCCGTGCCGATCGCGACACGCGCGGCCGAACCCGCCCCCGAGGCGATGGCCAGCGGAAACACGCCCACCACGAAGGCGATGGAGGTCATGAGGATGGGGCGCAGGCGCTCGCGGCCTGCCTCGAGCACCGATTCCTCAAGTGTTGCCCCGTTCTCGAAAAACGCCTTGGCGAATTCCACGATCAGGATGGCGTTTTTCACCGCCAGCCCCACCGTGGTCAGCAGCCCCACCTGGAAATACACGTCATTGGCCATGCCGCGCAGCAGGGTGGCCACGATCGCGCCCAGCACGCCCAGCGGAATGACCAGCAACACGGCAAACGGAATGGCCCAGCTTTCATACAGCGCGGCAAGACAGAACAGGATGACGATCTTCGCCAGCGCGTAAAGCGGGCCGGTGGAAGAACCCGAGGCCATCTGCTCGAACGAAAGCCCGGTCCACTCATAGCCCACGCCGGTAGGCAGCTTGGCCAGGATCTCCTTCATCGCAGCGATCGAATCGCCCGAACTGTAGCCTGCGGCGGGCTGGCCAAGGATTTCGAAGGCATTGAGGCCGTTATAGTCCTCGACCTTCTGCGGCCCCATGATCCACTGCCCGGACACGAAGGCATTGAACGGCACCATGCCTCCGGTGGCGTTGCGGATATACCATTTGTTCAGGTCATCGGGGATCATGCGCGCATCGGGCTCACCCTGGATGTAGACCTGCTTCACGCGGTCATCGCGCAGGAACTGGTTGACATAGATCGACCCCAGCGCCCCCTCGATGGTGGTGTTGATGTCGGCAATGGTGATGCCCAGCGCATTGGCCTTCTCGCGGTCGATATCGAGATGGAACTGCGGCGCGTCTTCCATGCCGTTGGGGCGCACGGCGGTCAGGCGACGGTCCTTGGCGGCCATGCCCAGCACCATGTTGCGCGCGGCGAGCAGCCTGGTGTGGCCAAGGTGGCCACGGTCTTCGAGTTCAAGGTCGAAGCCGGTGGCGTTGCCAAGTTCCAGCACGGCGGGCGGGTTAACGGCAAAGATCTGCGCGACCGGGTCGGTCCAGAAATGCATCATGATGCGCATGGCAATCGCTGATGAGGTCTGGCTGGCGGCGGGCCGCTCATCCCAGTCCTTGAGCCGGATGAAGAAGGCGCCAGCGCTCTGCCCCTGCCCTGCGAAGTTGAACCCGTTCGTGGAATAGACGGATTCGACGTTCTTGCCCTCGGTCCTGAGCACGTATTCGGCAACCTTGCGGTTGACGGCCGCCGTCTCCTCCAGCGTAGCCCCGGCGGGCATGGTGACCTGGCCAAAGATCAGGCCCTGGTCCTCATCGGGCAGGAAGCCTGAGGGCAGGCGCATGAACAGCCAGCCCACGCCCGCCGTAATCAGCACGAACACCAGCATGGACAGGCCCGCATGCCCCAGCACGCGCCCCACCCCGTTCTTGTATGAGGTGGTCAGCCGCGCGAAATGGCGGTTGAACCAGCCTGCGGCCCCGGTGGTCTTTTCATGCGTGCCGGGCTTGAGCATGGTGGCGCACAGGGCCGGTGTCATGACCATGGCCACCACCACCGAAAGCCACATGGCCGCAACGATGGTGATGGAGAACTGCCGGTAGATCACCCCCGTCGAGCCGCCAAAGGCCGCCATGGGCAGGAACACCGCGGTAAGCACCAGCACGATGCCCACCAGCGCGCCCGAGATCTCGTCCATCGACTGCCGGGCCGCATCACGCGGGGAGAGCTTCTTCTCGGTCATGACGCGCTCGACATTTTCCACCACCACGATGGCGTCATCGACCAGCAGGCCCACGGCCAGCACCATGGCCAGCATGGTCAGCGTATTGATGGAAAAGCCAAGGGCGGCCAGGATGCCGAACGTGCCCAGCAGCACCACCGGCACCGCGATGGTGGGGATGAGGGTGGCGCGGAAGTTCTGCAAAAACACCAGCATGACCAGGAACACCAGCGCGATCGCCTCGATCAGCGTAATGACCACTTCCTTGATCGACAGCACGATGAAGGGCTCGGTATCGAGCGGATAGACGGTCTTGAGCCCCGGCGGGAAGAACTGCTCGAGTTCCTTGATCTGCTCGCGCACCGCATTCTCGGTCTGGAGCTGGTTGGCGCCGGGGGCGAGCTTGAGCGCCATGCCCGAGGCCGGCATGTTGTTATAGTAGGAATGGGTGTTGTAGGTCTGCGGCCCCAGCTCGACACGGGCCACGTCACGGATGCGCACCTGCGAGCCATCCTGCTGCACCTTGAGCAGGATCTTCTCGAACTCCTCGGGCGAGCGCAGGCGCGTGGGGCCAATGATGGTCGCATCGAGCCGCGCGCCCTTCACCGCCGGCACGCCGCCCAGCTCACCCGATGAAACCTGGATGTTCTGCGTCTGGATCGCGGTCTGCACGTCGCCCACGGTCAGGCCGTATTTGTACAGCTTCGAGGGGTCGAGCCAGATGCGCATGGCGTATTCCGCGCCGAACAGCGTGTGGTCGCCCACGCCGGTCACGCGGCTGAGCGGATCGGAGATGTTCGAGGCCACGTAATCGGCAATATCGGCGCCGCTCATGCTGTTATCGGTCGAGATGAAGCCGAGCACCATCATGAAGTTCTTGACGGCCTTGGTAATGCTCAGGCCCTGCGCGGTCACTTCCTGCGGCAGCTTGGGCTGGGCGAGCTGCAGCTTGTTCTGCACCTGCACCTGCGCGATGTCGGGGTTGGTGCCCTGCGCGAAGGTCAGGTCGATTTCCATCTGCCCCGAGGCATAGGACTGCGAGGAAATGTATTCGAGGTGATCGAGCCCGAACATCTGCTGCAGGATGGGGCGCACCACCGTATCATTCACCGTATCGGCCGAGGCGCCCGGATAGGTCACGGTAATGGCAATCTGGGGTGGTGCGATGGAGGGATACTGCGCGATGGGCAGGCGGAAGATCGACACCCCGCCCACGAGCATGATGATCAGCCCGATCACCCACGCGAAGACGGGCCGGTCAATGAAAAAGCGCGACAGAGACATGGGGGGTTATCCTGCCTTGGCCGGTTCGGCCGCGTCCTGCGGGGTTACGGTGTCGCCGGGGTGGATCTTCTGCACTCCCTCAAGCACCACGCGCTCGCCGCTTTTCAGCCCGCCGGTCACCAGCCAGTCCGTGCCGATGGCCTGCCCCACCGTGATGGCGCGCAGGCTGACCTTGTTATCGCCGTCGACCACCCATACCTGCGGGTCGCCGTGGGAGTTGCGCTGTACGGCCTGCTGCGGCACGAGCAGGGCGCTGGGGTCCAGGCCCTCGGCCAGCTGGGCATGCACGTACATGCCCGGCAGCAGCAGCCGCTCGGGGTTGGGCATGACCGCGCGGACCACGACGGTGGCGGTGGCTTCATCCACGTTCACTTCCGAGAATTCCATGCTGCCGGAATGCTCGTAGGTCGTGCCATCCTCCAGCGTGATGCTGATGGAGGCGGCATTGTCGCCCGCGCGCGTCAGCCGCCCCTGCGCCAGCTCGCGCTTGAAGCGCAGCAGCTCGGTCGCGGGCAGGTTCACATCCACGTAGATCGGGTCAAGCCGCGTGACGATGGCGACGTTGTTGGTCTGGTTGGCGGTGACCAGCGCGCCCACGGTCAGGATGGAGCGGCCGATCCGGCCCGTGATCGGGGCATTCATGTGGGTGTAGCCCAGATCGACCGTGGCGCGCTCGAGCTGGCCCTTCGCAGTCAGGATATCGCCCTGGGCCGCGCGCTCGGCGGCCAGCGCATCGTCATATTCCTGCTGGCTCACGGCATGGGCCTTGAGCAGCGGCCCGTAGCGGTTCAACTTGGCGCGTGCCGTGACCTCGCTGCCCTGCGCATGCAGCAGCTGGCCCTGCGCGCTGTCCACCGCCGCCTGGTAGACGCTGGGATCGATCTGGTAGAGTTGCTGGCCCACCTGCACGTCCGTGCCTTCAACGAACAGGCGCTTCTGGATGACGCCGCTGACCTGCGGGCGCACCTGCGCGATCTCGAACGCCTCGGTGCGGCCGGGAAGCCGGGTGTGGATTTCCACCGGGGCGGCCTTGAGCGTCATGACCGTGACGGGCTGGGGCGGCATCTTGGGGGGGGCGGCATGCTTCTGGCACCCCGCCAGGGCAAGCATCAGAGCCGCCGGGGCTACGACACGGGAATATTGCATCATGGTCACCAACCGGCTTGAGGGCCGTAATCTAAAAATGTTTCTGAATCACGTCCGTGCTGTTTGCCGCACATGGCCGCCATAGGAAAGCCAAATAAGGAAACCATTTGGTTTTCAATGAATGGAAAACTATATCGTCTCCATAAGGCGGTCAAGCAGGGCACCCATTCAAAAATGGCCGGAGCAGATTACGAATGAGCAAGATTAGACGGGAAGGACACGGCCCCATGCATGATAACTGTGATACCCCGCGCCGCGGCCCCGGTCGCCCCCCGGAAATGGAGGAATGCGAACGCCGCGAGCGCATTCTCGACGCGGCAAGCGAAGTGTTGCAGAAATGCGGCTATCATGCAGCCTCGATGGACAAGGTGGCCCAGCATTCCGCCATGTCCAAGCGCACGCTGTACCTCATGTTCCATTCCAAGCAGGACCTGTTCCACACGCTGGTCAGCAGCAGGCTGTTCAATGTCAGCCCCGGCAAATGCCTGCACATGGCCGACCCGGTGGAGGAACTGACCGAACTGCTCATGCGGCTTGGCGGCGTGATCCTGCGGCCCGACCGCATCAGCCTGATCCGGGCACTCGTTACCGAATCACCACAATCGGAAGACATCCGCCAGATCCTGGGCAGTCTGCGCGCGGGCGGAAAGGACAATGTGCTCACCACCTGGCTCGACCGCTACGTGCGGGCGCATAACCGGAAGGTTGAGGATATTTCGATGTACAGCAACATGCTGTTTGGCATGACCATAGGCGAGCTGATGCTGCAAAGCCTGGCCTGCGCGCCCGAGCGCGCATGGAGCGAGCAGGGCATGCGCCCGCGCTTTCACCGTGCGGTGCAGATTTTCCTGGCGGGCTTCGAGAGTGGCTGCCCCGCCGCTTCATAGCGTGCCTGAAAACAGTGCCTGGATAGTGTGGGGTCCGCGCCTTTTATTGCTGTTGGCGACGGCCCCGAAGTTTTTTTTGAAAAAAAGTGTTACCGGATCTTTCCTGTTACTGCTGGACTGGCTTTCCAGCCGCTTCCGGGTTCAGGCAAGGGTGATCTGCTGCCGTGCTGCCAGCAGGTGCCACCCCATATGGCCCTCCGGCCAGAACCTCCAGGCACAGCACGCCCAGCATGCCGGGGTGGCGCGGACCGAGATGCAGCAGCGCCTGTCCATCCGTCCAGCGGCAGGGTTCGGGGCGGGGCGCGTAAAAATTCTCATGCCATCCTGCCGGTGCCTTCTGGGCCAGATGCATCACGATATGGCGGGCCACGGTGCCTTCAAACAGCTTGATATGCCGGACCAGCACGCCACGCGGGCGGCACTCATCGCCGCAGGCCCCAGGCATGCCAACCGGGCGGACGGTGCGCGACATGATCTGCACCGTGCCGACACCGGGGGGCAGCATGAAGACCGCATAGCGATTGGCCTCGCGCATCTTGCGCAGGGTGACGCCCTGGTCGGTCATCAGGTGAAGATCGGCATCATGGGTTGTCGCGGCGGATGCGGCTTCCTCGCGTTCCGGCGTGGATTTTGCGCCTGTCATGGCGCCATTGGGGAACTCGCCGCCCCTGTCATACCTGCCCCTGTTGGAACGGCTCATACCCGTGGTTAGGCCACCAGACATTTTCTTCCCCCCATGGCATAAATCCAGTTCCGGCAAGGCAACAGCACCAAAACTGACATGGAGGAAAAATATCGGCGTAAAGAATTAAAAATATTCTAAGAGACCGCCTGAAACGCCAGCCCGGAACACGTCCGGCAATCATAAGAAAGTTTTCTGCAGGCCCTCTTTTTTCAAAAGCCCGCGTTCTTTGAAGCTTCTCCTGATTCGCTGATATGCCGGAAGCGAAAAATATAATCTGCAATCTGTTATTTTTTAACAATGGTTTGATTTGAATACATGCCTGCCCACCCTTCCCTTCCGGCCCGAAGGTACGGCCCGGCGCCCCCGCCTTCAGGCGGCATAACGGGCGCGAATGCAGCCCTGCCGTTCATTTTTATAATCTGCTGCATCACGCGTTCCTGCGCTATCGTGATAACAGGCATGTGAGGATAAGGGAGAGGCCGCGTGAGTCAGACGTGGGGTGATTTTCAGGCCGTCGTGCAGTTATCGGCGGGCCTGAATGTAGCTATTCTCAGCTTTGTGGATATCAGCCTGCCCGCCATAAAGGAACGTCGGCGCGTCTTTGCCAAGGCCCAGCAGGAACTCGACATGCACCGCTCGGCACCGGGAAAGGTGACCTCCGCCGCCCAGCTCGAGCATGACTGCCAGGTCGATGAAATGAACCAGAAGCTTTACCTGCTGTGGAAGGAATCCTCATCGTTCAGCAGCGAGGAAGATTCCCTTATCCATTCCACCGGCATCCTTGGGTTTATTGGCGCGGCACTCAGCCTTTTCCTGCTGTGGTATTCAGCGGAATATTACGATGCCAGCATCAGCGTGACCGGAAAATTCGTGATCGGCCTGTCATTCTGTTCGCTGATCGGGGCTTTCATCATCAATTTCATGACCGCATCCCAGGCCAGCGTCTTTACCAAGCAGTGCAACCAGATCCGTACGGAAATGCGGCAGAAGCTCTAGCCGCGGGATCCAGGTCTCTTTACGGCAACCACAAGATAACGCTCGCTGCGGGGCGGGTGGCGGACAAAGACAGTACGGGCACGGCGGTCATAACGCATGCGATACGACGCCAGTCCCTGATTTTTCCGCAGAGGTTCCCGCCCCCGTGCCGCTTTCCATAATCATGCCTGCAGCAAGGCCATCGCCTTTTTCCGGTTTTCGCAAACGTGGATGGCCCCCAGCCTCCCGCATGCGGAAGGAAGGCGCAGCCTTTCCCGCCATCAGAATTTTCCTGTGCGCCTGTAACGATCATGCCCGCCCATCTCCTTGATGGTTGTCATGAGGCCGTTACAGCGACGGCCAACAGCATGGGAAAAACACATGGCCGATAAACAAGCAGGAACCAACGGTATCAAGCCGGTCGAAACCGATATCCAGACCACGGCGGATGTCGCCACGTGGGAGGACGGTGCCCCGCGCGGCGGCAGGGCCGTAATGAACCGCGTGCTCAAGGATGGGGCGAAAGTGCCCATGTTCTTCGGGCAGACCCTGATCCGCAGCCTGCGCGACCAGGGATATTCATCCACCACATCCGCCCTGTGCGAGATCATCGACAACGCCATCCAATGGAGCGCGGAGAACATCCATATCTATTTCCGCCAGACTGGCGGCAGGGGGCCTACACGATCGATGTCGCCGTTCTGGATGACGGCAAGGGCATCCGGCTTGACCGCATCATCGAGGATACGGTTGCCAGCCTCCCTCACGATCCGGCCGGTATCGCGCGCGCCGTCTGCTCCGGTGCCCGCAGGGCGCGCCACCGCCGGGCAGCCCGCAGGCTGGCGGCGCACCTGATCAGCCCCGCCGCACAGCCAGGCGCGGAACACGCCAGCATCTGGCGGCAGGCCTGGGCGCGCTGTGGCGGTGTCTTTTCCACAACTGACCAGCGCCTCCTCCTGTCCAGCGAGACCACCGCCCGGCAGGCGCCAGACCGGGTTGCCGAACGCACGACGCGGAAATCTCACAGAAGGGTTGTACATCGGGTTAGATTATGAAAAAGTCTGTTTTGCACAAAAGAAATTTTC
>NZ_QQBI01000014.1 GCF_004302915.1 Komagataeibacter xylinus
ACGACGCGGCTGATCAGGCGCAGCCCCTGCCAGCACGCGCCGCGCGCGGGCAGGGGCTGCGCCTGATCAGCCGCATCGTCAAGGCCTGCGCGGGCACGTTCGACATGCAATGGCGCGCCGACGGGGTCACCGCCACCATGTTCGTGCCCCTGCCCGCATGAAATTGCGCTCATTTTATCAACGCATTGCGTGAAACCACGTTTCTGCCCGCAGGCAGCCTTCAAGCCCCGGAAACGAAGCGTTTCCAATTTTGGCGTATCGCCCGGCACAGGGGGCCGTATTGTCAAGGCGCCTGCCGGGCTGGCCCGGTGGCGCAGCGTGCAACATAGCGGAAGGTCATGACTATGCCCAAGGTTCTCGTACTGTATTACTCATCCTACGGCCATGTGGAAACGATGGCCCACGCCGTGGCCGAAGGCGTGCGCGAGGCCGGGCTGGAGGCCGTGGTCAAGCGCGTGCCGGAACTCGTGCCCGAGGACGTCGCCAAAAACCATCATTTCAAAACCGAGCAGAGTGCCCCCCTCGCCACCACGGCGGAACTGCCGGAGTATGATGCCATCATCGTCGGCGCGCCCACCCGTTTTGGCCGCCTGCCTTCACAGATGGCCAATTTCTGGGACCAGACCGGCGGGCTGTGGCTCAAGGGCGCGCTGGTTGGCAAGGTGGGCGCGGTGTTCACCTCCACCGCAACACAGCATGGCGGGCAGGAAACCACGCTGTTCTCGCTGATAACGAACCTTTTGCATCATGGCATGGTCATCACCGGCCTGCCCTACAGCTTTCAGGGCCAGATGCGGCTCGATGAAGTGACTGGCGGCGCGCCTTATGGTGCCACCACCATCGCGGCAGGCGACGGTTCGCGCCAGCCCAGCCCCACCGAGCTTGATGGTGCGCATTATCTTGGCCAGCACGTGGCAGGACTTGCGCGCAAGCTCACCGCCTGAGCGCCTGCCCCCGGCCCGTTGCGCCGGGGGCGACCGCGCCGCCTACGGGCAGCCACCTTCCCGCGCCCAGGGCGGGTGGTCAAAGGCACCCACCAGATAATCAATGAACGCATTGACCCGGATGGGGCGCAGCCCGCTTGCGGGCGTGATGAGGTACAGCCCCACCGGCGGGACATCCCATCCGGGCAGCATGCGCACGAAGCGGCCCGCCTTCAGCCCCTCCCACACCATGAATTCGGGGAACAGGCCAAACCCCAGCCCCGCTTCGAGCGCAGGCAGGAAGCCCGCCGCGTTATCAGCCCGCAGCCGCGCTGTCTGCGAAAGCACGAATTCCCGGCCATCGCTTTCATGGTGCAGGCGGATCATGCCGGGGGCTGCGGTATTGGTATAGACAAAGCTCCTGTGCCCTGCCAGCGCGCGCGGATGCTCCGGCGCGCCAATCTGCGCCAGGTAGCCGGGCGTGCACACCAGCGCCAGCCGCACGCTGCACAGCCGCCGGGCACGCAGCGATGAATCGGCCAGCGCCGCGATCCGTAGCGCCAGGTCATAGCCGCCTGCCACCAGGTCAACCAGCGCATCGCTGTAATCGATAGTGAGGTCGATTTCGGGATAGCGCCGCAGGAATTCGGGCAGAACGGGAGCCAGGTGCTGTATGCCAAAGGTCATGGGGGCGGCCATGCGGATCAGCCCCGAAGGCGCGCGCGTGCCGCCGCGGGCCTGTGTCTCGGCGGCCTCGGCTTCGGCCACGATGGTGTTGGCATGGCCCAGCAGCATGCGCCCGGTCTCGGTCAGCGACATCTGGCGCGAATTGCGGTTGAACAGGGCCACGCCAAGCGACTGCTCAAGCCGGCTGATGGCCTTTGAGACGGTGGGCTTGGAGAGCTGTATGTCCTCCGCCGCGCGGGCAAACGAGCCGCGCTCCGCCACTTTTGCAAAAATGGCCCAGGCTTCGAAATCCGGCAGTCTCATCGGCAAACTCGGGAAAGGGGGCGCGCCATATGTTTCCCTAACTTATCTGCGGGCCGCTGTCTCTACGCCGGCCTGTGATGCACAGACGATGTAAAAACGGGAAATGAAAGGTTTCATTCATTTCTATATAAACACCAGACCCGGGCCGATACCATGAGGGCAACAGAAAGGAAAAAAACCGATGATCGAAGTCCGACCCTTTGGCCAGCTGGGCCACGCCAACCATGGCTGGCTTGATGCAAGGCATCATTTTTCGTTTGCGGGGTATCATGATCCCGCCCGCATGCACTGGGGCGCGCTGCGGGTATGGAATGACGACATGATCGCACCCGGCACCGGCTTTGGCACCCATCCGCACCGGGATATGGAAATCATCACCTTCGTGCGCGAAGGCGCCATCACCCATACCGACAGCCTGGGCAATACCGGGCGCACCGAGGCAGGCGACGTGCAGGTGATGTCGGCTGGCACCGGCATCCGCCACAGCGAATACAACCGCGACACGGTCGCCACGCGCCTGTTCCAGATCTGGATCATGCCCGACCGCGCGGGCCATGCGCCCTCATGGGGCACGCGCGCCTTCCCGCGCAATGAGCGTGCCGGGCAGTTCGTGGTGCTGGCCTCGGGGCGGCCGGGTGATGATGACGCCCTGCCCATCAATGCCGATGCCCGCGTGCTCGGCGCCACCCTGGCCAAGGGGCAGACAGCCACCTACAGGCTGGGGGCGCAGCGCCTGGGCTACCTGGTGCCCGCGCGCGGCGCGGTGGAAATAGACGGCGTGCGGGTTGGCGAGCGTGATGGGGCGGCGCTGTCCGATATCGAGACCGTGCACGTGCGCGCGCTCGAGGATGCCGAGATCATTCTGGTCGATACCATCGCCTGAACCGTGGGTAGTGTGTATCATGCAGTCCGGGGCGCAATACCGCGCCCCGGACTGACCACGCCATAACCTGGACCCATTGATCCGTGACCCTTCCCGCCTACCACGCCACATGGTCGCCTGAGGGCGCACCCGTTGCTCCTGCGCCCTATGGTGAATCCTATCCGGTGCGACTGCCTGATGGCTCCACCCTGACCCTGCCGCTACGCGCCCTGCCCGGCCATGAGCGGGCCATCGCCCTGCTCATGGCCAACCAGACCGGCTTTGCCGTGGAGCACACCCTCATCCGCCAGCTGGCCGGAATGGTCGGCCCGCTTGCGCCCCAGGCGATCGTGGGCGTGCCCACCATGGGGCTGGCCTATGCCCGGCCCGTGGCGGAAAAGCTTGGCATGGGTGACTACGTGGCGCTGGGGCATTCACGCAAATTCTGGTACGATGACAGCCTTGCCATCCCGCTGACATCCTCGACCAGCCCCGACCAGACAAAGCACCTGTACCTTGACCCCGCGCTGGTGGAACGCGTGCGGGGCAGGCGCGTGGTGGTGATTGATGATGTGCTCAACACCGGGCGCACGGCTGCGGCTGCGGTGCGCCTGCTCGAGCACGCAGGGGCATGCGTGGTGGCCATTGCAGCCGTGCTGACCGAAGGCTGGGCCTGGCGCACGGCGCTGGAGGCGGCCTGCCCCGGCACCGTACCACCGGTGCATGCGCTGGGCCATATTCCGCTCTTTGGCAGGCAGGCCGATGGCTGGCACCCCCTGCCCGGCACCTGAAACTGCCCATTGTCTTGCCGGGGGCTTTGCGGCATGACGGCACTATCACGTTCACTTTTGCCCGCAGCAGGTCGCCTTATGTCAGAACACACGCCCATCGGTCTTGAAAACCCCACCGCTCCCATCAGCGCGGTGACACATTCAGGTAACTTCCACCTTGATGAGACGCTGGGCTATGTGATCCTGCATTACGCGCTGGCACCCGATGGCGACCTGCGCGGGCGCGTGATGGGCACCGGCCCGGACGGGCGGCTGGCGTTTGCACGCACCCGTTCGCCCGAGCGCATTGCCGCAGCCGACATCGTCTTTGACGTGGGCGGCAGATATGACCCCGCCACGGGCCGCTATGACCACCACATGAAGGAAAAGCCCCTGCGCGAGGATGGCACGCCCTATAGCGCGGCCGGGCTGTTGTGGAAGGATTACGGCATGGCCGCGATCCGCAGCATCCTGAAAAACCCGGCGCCGGAACCCGAGGTCGCCGCCATATGGCAGAGCCTTGACCGCTCGCTCGTGCTGCCCATCGACCTTGATGATAATGGCGTGACCAAGATGGGCAAGCTCTCGCTGGCCGATATCGTCTCCGCCTGCCGCCCCACATGGGACACGGTTGAACTGTACGGCCCCGATGCCGCCAAAACCCGCGAGACCGAAGGCTTCGCCAACGCGGCGGTGGCGGTGGCGGGGCATCTCGTCAACATGATCGACCGCGTGCGCGCCAGCCTCAAGGCGGAAAGCCGCGTGCTTGCCGCCTATGCACAGGCGGAAGACAAGCGCATCCTGCTCATGGAAACCGGCATGCCGACGGAAAAGGTCATTTTCGACCACGACCTGCCGGTGGTCTATGTCGTCTCCCCCGCAGCGCCCGACCGGTGGAACGTCAAGGCCATTCCGCCCGTGCGCGGTGACTTTGGCCAGCGTGTCTCCCTGCCCGAGGCCTGGCGTGGCCTTGATGGCGCGACACTGGCCAGCGTATCCGGCGTTGCCGATGCGGTCTTCGCCCATCCTGCCCGCTTCATCTGCGGGGCGGCCAGCCGCGCGGGCGCGCTGAAAATGGCGCAGCTCGCCCTCGAGATCGATGCAGCCCAGGCAAAGGGCTGAACCCGCATGCGCCCCTGACCATACAGGGGCGCGGCCTTTATCGACCCAGCCGCCACCCTGTTGAAAAAAGCGGCGGCTGAAGCAGGCTTGCCTGCCCTTGCGGGGGACACGCGCCTGTCGATGCCATAAACGTGATGGGACGGGCCATTCATCCGGCTCTTGCGCCTCTTTGCGGCAGCCACAGTGCATCCCACGTCATCTCCATCGGGCGGGACATGTCCCCCCGCATGGGAGGTTGCCATGAATATGGGAACACGGTACCGCACAAACCCCGGTGTCATGGATCTGGTTGGGCTTGGCATGGTCCTGCTGACGCTGGCGCTATGGTTATCCTTTATCTTCATATGAATATGAACATGCGGCCCGACAGGCACGCCGGATCGGCCGCAGGCTCCGGATACAGGAGGCATCAATGAAGCTTCACCTACGCCGTGCCTTTCAAACCGGCACGGACAATCTCGGCTATGCCAGCCGGTGGGACATCATGGGCCCGGCCCTGCTGGCCATCGCCTTCGCACTTTCAACGGCGATGATCTTCCTTCTTTAGGCAGAGGGCCTTTGCACCGGGCCTGCCCGGCCAGGAAAAGCCGGGCAGGCCCGCCTCATGTGCCCTGAAGGCAAGACAGCGGGGTGTGAGCAGATATTCCCCTTGCACCCGCCCAAACCTTTCGCCTCCTGCCACGTTGCCTGTCGGCAGTTACAGGAGATCCCCATGAGCCGGACCCTACAGATCCTCGCGATCCTTTCGCTTACCCTGTCCATGACCAGTTGCGCCGATGGCCGACACCACCGCCACCATCGGGAGTGGCAGGACGGTCATTACGATGATGGCTACGGCCCCCATGGCGCGCGCATGCGCGGCGGCCCCGGCGGGCGCTGGTAACACCAGCCCGGCGCAGGCAAATGCGCAGGCAACATCCCGCGCAGTGCGCGCGTTAGGTACAGGCGGGGCATGACCCTGCCCTTCCTCCACCACAACGGAGCGCCTGCATGGCCACCCCCACCATTCCCCCCCAGAGCCAGCCCCACCAGCCCGGCGTCGAGCGGTTGATGAACCCGCAGGCCGAGCATATCCGCGAGAGCTATCGCGGCAGCGGCAAGCTGAAGGGGCGCCGAGCCCTGGTCAGCGGTGGCGACAGTGGCATCGGCCGGGCCGCCGTGCTGCATTTTGCCCGCGAGGGCGCCGATGTCGCCATTCTCTACCTTGAAGAAGACGAAGACGCGCACGAGACGGTACGCCTGGCCAAAGCCGAGGGCGTGCAGGCACTCGCCATACGCGGCAACGTGGCCAACAGCGCCGTATGCGATGATGCGGTCAGACAGACCGTCGATACGCTGGGCGGCCTCGACATTGTGGTGAACAATGCAGGCGTGCAGTACGTGAGCGAGGACCTGACCGATATTACCGATGACATGTGGCAGCACCACATGGATGTGAACATCAACGGTTATTTCTACCTCACCCGCGCCGCCCTGTCGCATCTGGGGCGTGACAGCGCCATCATCAATACATCCTCGGTCAATGCATTCGCGGGCAATGCCTCGCTCGTGGCCTATACCACCACCAAGGCTGCCGAGATGGGCTTTACCCGCGCGCTGGCGCTACAGCTTGCGCCAAAGGGCATCAGGGTGAACGCGGTGGCCCCTGGCCCGGTCTGGACCCCGCTGCAACCCGCAAGCTGGGGGCCGGTCGACCCGGACTCGGTTGCCCATCTGGGTGACAAGACTGCCCTTGGCCGCGTGGGCCAGCCCAGCGAACTGGGTCCGGCCTACGTGTATCTGGCCGCGCAGGATTCATCGTTCGTGACCGGGCAGACCCTGCATGTCAATGGCGGCATGATCGTCAATGGCTGAGCCGTTGCCCGCCCTGATGCTGCCCGCCGCATCATGGCTGCGCCTCTCGCCCCATCGCCGCTGGCTCGACATGCAGGGCCAGCGCCTGCTTGATTTCTCCAAGCCATCACGCGTGGCGCAGGGGTTTGCCGCCCTTGATGACGACGGCAACCTGCCGCCCCCCGCCACGGCGGATGGCACGCTCAGTGCACGCATGACCCATGTCTATGCCGTGGCGTCAGGGCGTGGCCTGCCGGGGTGTGGTCCGCTTGCCGCCCATGGCGTGGCGAACCTGCTCGGCCCCCTGCGCGACCGCATGCATGATGGCTGGTTCCTCACGCCCCCGACCGATGGCGCACAGCCAGAAGATGCCCGCAAGCAGGCCTACCTGCACGCCTTCGTGGCCCTTGCCGCCTCATCCGCAACAGTTGCGGGCGTGCCGGAGGGGCGCACGCTGCTCGATGCGGCGCTAAAGGTATGGGAAGAGCGTTTCTGGAGCGAGGCGGAAGGCGTCTTTCGCGAAAGCTTTGCCGCTGACTGGTCGGATGAGGAAAACTATCGCGGCGCCAACGCCAACATGCATTCGGTCGAGGCCTGCATGGCGGTGGCGGACGTAACGGGCAACCCCGTGTGGCGACAGCGCGCGCTGCGCGTGGTGGAGCGCTTCATCCACACGCTGGCCCGCGAGGCCGACTATTGTCTGCCCGAGCATTACGACCGGAACTGGACACGCCTGCCCGACTACCACCGCGACACCCCTACCGACGCCCTGCGCCCGTATGGCATGACACCGGGGCATTTTGTGGAGTGGTCACACCTTTTGCTCAAGCTGGAAGCCGCCCTGCTGCGCACGCAGGGCAACGCGCCATCGTGGCTGCTGGAGGATGCGATTGCCCTGTTCCACCGTGGCATGGAAACCGGCTGGGCGCGCGATGGTGCGCCAGGGCTGGTCTATACCATCGACTGGACCCGCCAGCCCGTGGTGCATAACCGCCCCCACTGGTGCCAGGCCGAGGCCATGACCGCCGCCGCCGCCCTGCTCAAGCGCACGGGGCACGCGCAGTATGAACAGTGGTACCGCACGATATGGGATTATATCGACCTTTACATGATCGACCGTAAACGGGGCGGCTGGATACAGGAGCTTGACCGCAACAACCGGCCATCCGCCGTGGTCTATGCAGGCAAGGCCGATCTGTACCACGCCTGGCAGGCCACCCTCACGCCGCTGCTGCCACTTGCGCCAAGCTTTGCGACTGCCATATCATTACTGGAAAATTAGGGCCTGTATGGCAAAAGGCCGCCTGATGGGAATGGCAGCCCATAAAGTCTTTTGCCAGCAATTTTCACAGAAATGATGATATGGACGAAGCCTACAGATCAGTTCTGGGTGCGTTAAAAAAGCAGCTTGACGTGGATTATCCGGATACATTGGCCGTAGATCAACTGGTTACGCAACTTCATAAGAATTTTGCCCCTGTTCCTGATTTCATTCCCGATATGTTGGGCTATTTTCAGATAAAGACGAAATAGATGAAGCCAGTTTCCTGATACTCAAGGCCGCGGAAGATCAGGATGATCATGTTTACACAAATAAACTTCTGGAATTCTTTCCTGAATTAATGAAAATTTCTCCTGAATGGTCTGTCTTGCCGTTGATAAGATTGATAAACAACCAGAAGTGTAAGAAAATACTCCTGTCGCAGCTCAGTCTGTCCTCCAAAAACATCAAGGAATCAGCATTTGTCACATGCAGGCGGATAAATGATGAATCGCCTGATTTTGTGGAAAAAACCCGCGCTGTCATCGCCTGTTGCGAAGTCTGAAAATTTAAATCTGTGCTTCAGCCTGATGACAGGCCCTTGCCTGATTCAGGCTGAGTTTATTGGCCCCGCCTGAATAGTCCGGGTCTGCTGACTGCACGGGATCATCTTCCCAATGACAGACGGGACAGATTTCGTAGCCTCCATATGCTGAAATTTCCAGTGATTCACAGCACGGGCATGGTAGCAGTTCCGTCATGGCCTGTTCCTATCAATCAAGCAGAAACCGTTTTGTTATCAGGGTCGGTTTCACAATAACAGGATATGATGGCACCATAAAAATTGGGAATGCACGCCAGTATCAGGAACAGTGGCTTGCGGCAGCGCAAAGAGTGCTGGCAACCGGGAAATCGTATTTCCTGGTGAATGTTCATGCCTCCGAAAGAGTCAATTTCTTTATGTCCTGGCCCTGCTCCGTAATTGATGGGACAGTTTATATTTAAAATAAAATAATTTTTGCCGATAATTACTGCCTGACTGATATTCTCTCTTTCCACACCGATCTGGAAGAGATGGAATTTGCGGATGAAGACGGACAAAAGGTTTCTACCTGGCAGACAGACCTGCACACCATGCAGCAATTCAGCACGGAAATGCGCCGTCGCCTGGCCTGAACATCCCGTTCATGCCGCGTGATGCAGACCGCCCCGCTGCAAGGCCATTGCGTGATCGTGACATAAAATGGCCGCAGGCACTCCCGCATGGAGGGCAAGCCGGGTTATGGTAGCCATCTGTTCAGGTCCGTTGCCTGCCCAAACCCAGTCCTGCAAGCCATCGGGGTGCGCCACCAACCATGCCTTCGCCTTCCCCCTCCCTTCCATCCGGCCCGTGGCGGCAGGCCGTGCGCGCGTTCGGGCGCAACAGGTCGGCCATGGGCGCGCTGGGCGCGCTGGCGTTCATTACCTGCGCCTGCCTGCTGGCACCCTTCTATGCCCATGACGTGGCCCATAGCGATCCGTTCGCCTCAAATGTAGCGGGCAGCATCGTGCTGGATGGCCACGAGGTGGACATCATGCAGCCCAATGACAACCCGCTGCATCTCGGCCTCAGCCCCATAGGCCCCACGGGGCACGCCGCCTACCTGCTGGGTGCTGACAGCCAGGGCCGCGACCTTGCCGCCCGCCTGCTCTATGGCGGGCGCAACTCCCTGCTCATTTCGGCCTGTGCCGCCGTGCTGTGCCTTGTGGCGGCAACACTTGCGGGCATCGTGGCCGGTTTTTGCGGCGGGGTGGTCGATGCGGTCCTGTCGCGCATCATGGACATCATGTGGGCGGTGCCGGTCTATCTGTTTGCCATTTCACTCTCCATTGTCATGGTCAGCCAGAAAATCCATCTCGGTCCGTTCGTGCTGGGGGCGGACAGCCTGCTCATTCCCATCTTCATCATAGCGCTGGTCTACGTGCCCTATGCCGCCCGGCCCATACGCGGGCGGGTGCTGGCGCTGCGGCAGGCGGAATTCGTCACCGCCGCGCGCAGCCTTGGCGTGCCGGGGTGGCGCATCATGGTGCTTGATATCATGCCCAACATCAGCACCACGCTGGTAACGCTCGGCCCGCTGCTCATGGCGCTGGCCCTGCTGGCGGAGAGCGCGCTGTCCTTCCTCTCGCTGGGCGTGCAGGCGCCACAGGCCTCATGGGGCACCATCATTCAGGATGGCGAGGGCCTGATCTATACCCGCCCGCTTGTGGCAGTCGTGCCGGGGCTGGCCATCGTGGCGGTGGTGCTGGCGCTCAATATCGTGGCCGATGGCCTGCGCGATGCGCTTGACGGGCGCGAGGGCGCACGATGATCCCTGCCCTGCTGCGCCGCCTGGGCCAGACGCTGCTCGTGTTGTTTGGCGTGTCGGTGCTGGTATTCGCGGTGTTTTTCGCAACGCCGGGCGCGGACCCGACCGCACGCATTGCAGGCCGCAACGCCTCGCCGCAGATCATGGAAAAAGTGCGCCGTGAATACGGCTTCGACCGCGCCCTGCCGGTGCAGTACATGACCATGATGAAAAAGCTGTTCATCACACGCGATCTCGCCTCCTACGCCGACCGGGGCGAGCTGGTAGTGCCCCAGATCCTGCAGGCCGCCCCGGTCACGGCCTGCCTTGTGTGCGGGGCGGCGTTCATCTGGGTCAGTGTGTCCATCATCATGGGCACGCTGGCCGCGGCCTTCAGGGATACGTGGGTGGACCGCACGCTCATGCTGGCGGGGCTGGTAGGCATTTCCATACCCGTGTTCTGGCTGGGGCAGGTCACCAACCTGATCACGCAGAGCCGCTATCACGACACATGGCTGTTCTCATGGGTGCCGGGGCTGGGCTACGTGCCGTTCAGCGAAGACCCCGGCGGGTGGTTCCGCGCGCTGGTCATTCCGTGGGTCGTGCTGGCGGTGATGTTCATCGGCATCTACAGCCGGGTGCTGCGGGCCGATCTCGTAGCCCTTGCGGGCGAGGACTTCATGCGCACCGCCCGCGCCAAGGGGCTTTCGCCCGCGCGGGTCATGCTGCGCCACGGGCTGCGCACGGCGCTGGTCACGTTCGTCTCGCTGTTCGGGCTGGATTTTGCGCAGCTTGTGGGCGGCGGCGCGCTGCTGACCGAAGTGGTGTTCGGCCTGCCCGGCGTGGGGCGGCTGACCTATCGGGCGCTCACCAATCTCGACCTGCCGGTCATCATGGCCACGGTCATGTATTCCGCCATTTTCGTGGTGGTGGCCAATGCGGTGGTGGACATGGTGTATTTACTCCTTGACCCGAGGGTGCGTGATGCCCACTGATCGCATGCCCCTGCTCGATGTGCGCAACCTGTGCGTGAGCGTGCCCGCCAATGGCGGCATGCTCCCGCTGGTCGAGAACGTGTCCTTTTGCGTGGATGAATCCGAAATCGTGGGGCTGGTGGGTGAATCGGGCTCGGGCAAGTCGGTCACGGCCATGGCGCTGATGGGGCTGATCGACAGCCCCGGGGTGCAGGTCCGTGGCTCGGCGCGCTTTCACGGGCAGGAACTGGTGGGCATGGCCCCGCGCGCCCTGCGGGCCTTGCGCGGGCGTGACATCGCCATGATCTTCCAGGACCCCATGACGGCGTTCACCCCGGTCTATACCATTGGCTGGCAGATTGATGAGCAGATCCGCGCGCATGAGCGCCTCTCGCGCCGGGCCGCGCGGGCACGCACGGTGCAACTGCTGGCCGAGATGGGCGTGCCCGACCCCGCCCGCACGGCTCAGCGCTACCCGCACCAGCTCTCGGGCGGGTTGCGCCAGCGCGCCATGATCGCCATGGCGCTTTCATGCAACCCCACATTGCTCATTGCCGATGAGCCGACCACCGCCCTTGACGTCACCGTGCAGGCCCAGATCCTTGACCTGCTGCGCGGCCTGCGCCACAGCCATGGCTCCTCCGTGCTGCTCATCACGCATGACATGGGCGTGGTGGCCCAGACCTGTTCGCGCACGCTCGTGCTCTATTCCGGCCGCATGGCGGAAAGCGGGCCGACCGCCACCCTGTTCGCCCGGCCTGCGCATCCTTATACCGCGGCATTACTGGACTCCATCCCCCCGCTTTACGGCCCGCGCCCGCACCGCCTGCCCGCCATTGCGGGCGTGCCCCCCACGCCACAGGAGCGGCCCGCGGGCTGCGCCTTTGGCCCACGCTGCGCACATGTGCATACCACCTGCCTACAGGCACCCCCAGCGCTGGTCCGCATCGGGGCGGAACAGGTTGCGGCCTGCGTGCTGCCCGCCGAGGGCACGCCCCTGCCGCCCCGCGCCACCGCACAGGCCGTACAGCCATGAGCCACCCTGCCCCCGTTCTGGAACTGCGCGACGTGCGCAGGACGTACCGCCTGCCCCGTGGGCAAAGCCTCAGGGCGGTTGATGGCATATCGCTGCGCGTCATGCCCGGCGAAATACTGGGGCTGGTGGGTGAATCCGGCTGCGGCAAGTCCACGCTCGGGCGGTGCATGCTGCGGCTTGATGATGTCTCGTCAGGGCAGATACTGTTTGAAGGGCGCGACATCACCACCCTGAGCGAACGAAAGCTGCGCCCGCTGCGGCCGCATATGCAGATGGTGTTCCAGAACTCCACCGCCGCCCTCAACCCGCGCCGCCGCATTGGCGACCTGCTGGCCGAGCCGCTGCGCGTGCACCCTGCGCCTGACGGGCGCAAACGCACGGTGGCAACGATCACCGCGCGGCTGCACGAACTCATGGCGCTCGTCGGCCTGCCTGCCGCGGCGCTTGCGCGGTATCCGCATGCCTTCTCGGGCGGGCAGCGCCAGCGCATCAACATCGCCCGCGCACTTGCGCCCTCGCCCCGGCTGGTGGTGGCGGATGAGCCGGTCTCGGCGCTTGATGTGTCGGTCCAGGCCCAGATCGTCAACCTGTTTGCCGACCTGCGCGAGCGGCTGGGGCTGACCTATGTGTTCGTGGCGCATGACCTGGCGGTGGTGCGGCAGATCGCCACCCGCGTCGCGGTCATGTATCTTGGCGCGATTGTTGAATGTGGCGAGACGGATGACGTGCTGCATGCGCCCGCCCACCCCTACACCGCCGCCCTGACCGCCGCCGTGCCGCGCCCCGTGGTGGGCGCACCGCCACCCATGCTGCTGCGTGGCGATGTGCCCAGCCCGGTCAATCGGCCTGCGGGCTGCCGGTTTCACACACGCTGCCCGCACGCGCAGGCGCGGTGTGGCGTGGAGGAACCCGCCCTGCGCGCCCTGCGGCCCGGCCATGAAGTCGCCTGCCATTATCCGCTCCCGTAGGGTCGGACATATGATATTGTTTTTGGAGAAGTTTTTTTAAAGCTTCAGGGAACGCCGCCTTTTTGCAAAAGGCGGCGCCCAAAAACTTTCATCCTCTTTTTTCAGTCTTCTGCGGGTTCCACCGCCTGCCCCAACGTGTGCATCAGTCGGTTGGCCCAGCCAAAAATGGCGCTGGCCAGCACAAGGTCGAGCGCCTGAAGCGCGTTGAAGCCCAGATCGCGCACATGGTTCATATCAGCCTGTGTCGCGGCAATGGGCGTTTTGGAAAGGGCGACCGCAAAGTCGAACAGGCCCTGCGAATATTCATCCATTTCGGCTGCCACGCCATCGGTAAAGATCGCGTCCATCACCTCGGGCCTTTTTGTCAGCTCGATATAACGCGCGGCATGGACCGAGCCGCAGTAAATGCAGTGGTTCACCACCGATGTCGCAACCGCCGCGAGTTCACGCTCCGCGCGTGGCAGGCCATCCTTGCCGTACATGATCTGGTTGAACAGCGGCGAGCGGTATTTCAGGCTCTCGGGGTCATGCGCCAGCGTGAGCGTATATTTCGAGATCTTGCGGTGCGATGGGGTCTCCTGCAGGGCCTCGCGCTGGGCGGGGGTGGCCGTGTCATAATCCACCGGGGTGATGTAGGGCTCCCAGTCAAGCGTGTCGGTGGTAAAACGGGTGACGGGCTTCATGCGAATGTCTCCTCGACCAGACGGACGCCGGCCAGCACGCGAGCCTGGAAATTGATGCACGCCACCAGTTCGGCCAGGCTGACCACATCACTGTCAGTCAGGCCCGCGCCCAGCAGGGCATCAACATGCGCGCGGCTGGCCTTTGCAGGCGTGAGCGTTACCGTATCGACATAGGACAGGATCGCCGCTCCGCGCGCATCCGCAGCCTCCGCGCCATCCGCAATGGCCGCGACCTGCGGGGGGGCCTGCATGGTGGCGAGCAGGGTGGTGTAGATCGTGGCCAGTTCTTCACTGCCATTGGCCCGCGCAATGCGGATGGCGATGGCGCAGCGCTGGGCATGGGGCAGGTTGCCGCACGCGGCAGGGGTAACGACAGCCTGCCCGCTGGCATCGCATAGCTGCATGATCCTGGCACGCTCCGCCAGGGCGGCCTTTACCTCGGCTGAACGGGATTGCGCCGACAGGGAACTGAATGTCGAGAACGGGTTGGGCATTGCGTTCCACTTCCTGATGCGCCGGTTCCACAAAAACCGGCAGTGGGGTGTGGGCCGGAGGCTACCATGCACTTCCTGCATCGCAATACACCAAATGCCCGCATGCCGCATTTTATTATTATTGCCCATAACGCTGATTTTACGGTGCAAATATGAATATTGCGGCGCGCGCCCGTGGCCTGATTTCATCCCTCCCTGCCCGTTTTGCCCCCGCAAACCGGGCCACAGCCCGCGCCTGCGGCATGGCGCGGGGGCATGTATGGTCTTGCCCGGGGCGATATGCCACCATGCAGGTTACAATCATGAATGGCGACCTGGAAAAGAAACCCCATGCCCACTTCTGCCCCGACCAGTCTGGCCGAGTTGTTCCTTGCGGTAAGGCAGCACAAAACCGATCCACTCGCCAGCGTGCACGAAGCGCTGGCCCCGCGCACCCTGGCCGATGCCTATGCGGTGCAGGATGCGGTGGGGCTGCATCTCGGGCCGGTACGGGGGTGGAAGGTCGGCGCGGAAACCCCGCATTCCGAGCCGTTTGCCGCGCCCATCCATGCCGCCACGATCTTTGAGGATGGCGATACCGTGCCCGCCCATGTCTGCCGCCACCTGGGCGTGGAAGCCGAAATCGGCTACCGCTTTGCCAAGGCCCTCCCGGCACGGGAGGCGGAATGGACGGCTGATGAAGTGATGGCGGCCATCGGCACGATCCACCCCATGATCGAGATTGTGGATACGCGGTTTGAAAAACCCGGCTCGCAGCACAAGCTGCTCCACACCGCCGACCACCAGAGCCACGGCGCGCTGATCGTAGGCCCCGGCCTTGCGGGCTGGCGCGGCGTCAATCCCACTGGCGAGCCGGTCAGCCTGACCATAAACGGGCGCACGGTGGTCGAGCATGTGGGCGGCAACAGCGCGGGCGACCCGCTGCGCCTGCTGGTGTGGCTGGCCAACCATGCCGCGCGCCGCGGGCTGGGCATCGAGGCGGGGTGCCTGGTTACGACCGGCTCGACAACCGGCACGATGTTCGTGGTGCATGACACCGATGTGCGCGCAAGCTTTCCCTCCATCGGCACGGTGCGTGCCCACCTGGCCTGACCCTGCGGGAGACATGACCATGAAACCCGAAATCCTGTTGCTTGAACCCATGATGCCCCCCATCGAGAAACAGCTCGAGGCGGCCTATGTCGTGCACAGGCCGGGGCCTGCCGGGGTGCCCGCGGATGTTGCGGGGCGCATACGCGGCATTGCCACCGGCGGCGGCACGGGCGTGCCCCGCGCGTTGATGGACAGCCTGCCTGCGCTGGAAATCATCGCCATCAACGGCATCGGCACCGATGCGGTCGATCTGGAGGAAGCCCGCAGGCGGGGCATCCGGGTCACCACCACGCCGGGCGTGCTGACCGATGACGTGGCCGACATGGCCATGGGGCTGCTGCTGTCGCTGCTGCGCGGCCTGCCTGACTCTGATCGCTACGTGCGCGCGGGCGCATGGGGCCATGATCCGGCTCCGCCGCTGGGCCACAGGGTATCGGGCCGCCGCATGGGCATTTTTGGCATGGGGCATGTGGGCCAGGCCATAGCCGCACGGGCACGGGCCTTTGGCATGGCCATTGCCTATACCGACCGCCGCGACAAGAACCTGCCGGGCTGCGCGTTCGTGCCGGACCTGCTCACGCTTGCACGGGGGGTGGATACGCTGGTTGTCGCGGCATCAGGGGGCGCGGGGTCGCGCAATCTGGTCAATGCGGCCGTGCTCGCGGCCCTTGGGCCGGAGGGCGTGCTGATCAACATAGCGCGGGGGTCGATCGTGGATGAAGCAGCACTGGTGGCCGCGCTGACAGCGGGCACGCTGGGCGGCGCGGGGCTGGATGTGTTTGCGCATGAACCCGATGTGCCCGCGGCCCTGCGCACATCGCCGCGCACCGTGCTGCAACCCCACCGCGCCAGCGCCACGGTCGAAACCCGGCTGGCCATGGGCCAACTGGTGGTGGCCAACCTAGCCGCCCACTTTGCCCGCACGCCCCTGCCCACCCCTGTCGTGTGAGCTTCTGCCGCAACAGCCATAAAGCACGAAAAAAACGGAAAAACGCCCCAGCGCGCCCAGTAGCCGGGCGGAACCATCCATAAGGGGCCACGTTGGGTCAGCAGGCATTTTGTGGAGTATATCCCATGCTGACTCTTCTCATCATCGCACTCATCATCTTCGCCATTGGCGGGGGTGGGTATGGCTATCGCTCCGGCTGGTACGGCGGCCCCCGAAGTACGGGGTTCAACGGGCTGGGGCTGTTGCCTGTCATCCTCCTCATCATCGCGCTGTTCCTGCTGTTTCATACGCCAAACACGACGCCCATGCCCTGACCACCCGGCACGGACGGGGCATGCGTTGCGGCATGCCCCGCCCTGTCGCGGCCAGAATGAAAAGCGTTATTCTGGCGGGTTTTCATGACGGGGCGGCCGCCCGGCCCACAGGGCCGCGAGCGCCGAGCCCGATATGTTGTGCCACACCGAAAAGACCGCGCCAGGCAATGCCGCCAGCGGCGAGAAATAGACCCGCCCCAGTGTGGCGGCCAGGCCCGAATTCTGCATGCCAACCTCCAGCGCCAGCGTGCGGCATACGGATTCATCAAACCCCAGCAGCCTGCCCCCCCAGTAACCGCCCGCAAGCCCGATGGCGTTATGCACGATCACGCCCACCAGCACGATGGGGCCGATACTGGCCAGAGCGGGCCGCACGCCAGCCACGATGCTGCCAATAATGATCATGATCGACACCATGGCCACCAGCGGCAGTACTGGCGAGATGCGGCGGATGAGGCGCGGGCACAGCGTATTGACCGCAACACCGCCGCACACCGGCAGGGCCACCATCTCCATGATGCTGCGAAACAGGCCCCAGCTATCCACGCTCACGCCCGCCGAGACATAAAGCCGGGTCAGCAGCGGGGTGGCGATGATGCCCACCAGCGTGGACAGCGTGCTGATACTGACCGAAAGCGCCACGTCACCGCGCGAAAGGTAGATCATGACATTCGACGCCGTGCCACTCGAGACACAGCCCACCAGCACCATGCCCGTGGCAATCATGGGCGGCATGCGCAGCATGTGCGCAATACCCCATGCCGCGAGTGGCATGACGAGGTAATGCAGCCCCACCCCCGCCAGCACCGGCGCGGGCCTGCGCGCGATGCGCCCGAAATCGGCAGGCGTGAGGGTAACCCCCATGGTGAACATGATGAAGGCCAGCAGCGGGGTAATGGCAGGCGTCACGCGCAGGAAGGGACCGGGCACCAGCACGGCTGCGAGCGAAACCAGCACCGCCCATACGGGAAAAAGCCGTGTCAGCATGCGCCTGCCCCACCCATCTGCCCTGTCCTGACATCCATCGCCATCATCTTCCTGCCCCATGCCCATCGGCCAAGGGCGTGTGCATAGCGGGCCGCCCTGCGCGTGAACAGCCTGTATTGCGCCTGCCCCGACACCCCGGCGCAGCACCGGGCAGTGGTTTACACGGGCAATGCCGCATGCAACCCTGCGGCCTGCAGGCGGTTGGAACAGGGGCATGGGCCGGGGCAATGCCATCAATACGCCGCAATACTGTCCCGTCATGCTGTCTGCCCACCATCCCCCCTGGAGACCTGCGTGCCCGACACCATCTACCGCAATGCGCTGTTTTTCGATGGCACGGGCGCAAGCCCCACCCGAATCGATATCGCCGTATCAGCGGGCAGGATCTCCGCCATAGGCCATATGCTCGTGGCCGACAGCCACACGACCGAGATCGACTGTAATGGCATGTGGCTCATGCCGGGGCTGCTTGACATTCACACCCATCTCGACCTCGAGCTTGAACTCGACCCCGCCCTGCCCGAGGTCGTGCGCCACGGCACCACTACGGTGGTCATTGGCAACTGCTCCATTGGCGTGACCTATGGCAACCAGCGCCGCGAGGGCGAGGACCCGATCGTGGACTGCTTCGCCCGCGTGGAGAACATGCCCAAGACCGTGCTGGCCAAAGTGGCCGATGCGTGCGACTGGACGGATTCACAAAGCTATCTCGACCACCTTTCCGGCCTGAAGCTTGGCCCCAACGTGGTGCCGCTCATTCCGCATTCCATGTTGCGCATCGAGGTGATGGGCCTGCGTGATTCCATCTCGCGCCGCCCGACAAGGCGCGAGCGCGCGCGCATGGAACGCCTGGTCGATGCGGGCATGGCGCAGGGTTATGCCGGTTTTTCAACCGATGCCCTGCCCTTTCATTTCCTGGCAAACGACCCGCACAAAAAGCGCAAGATCCCCACGCAATATGCCAGCTTTCGCGAACTCAGGCAGCTGACCGGGGTCGTGCGCCGCTACGGGCGCGTGTGGCAGGCGACACCGCCCAAGGATGACATCATCGATGCCGTGCGCAGCTTCCTGCTCACCAGCGGGCGGCTGTTTGGCCGCCCGCTCAGGACCACGGTGCTGGCCGCGATTGATTTGCAGACCAACCGCGCCGCAGTCTCGATGTGCCTCATGCTCTCGGCCATGCTCAATTCCCGCCTGCTGGGCGGCATGTTCCGCTTTCAGGTGCTGGCCGCCTCGTTCCGGATCTGGAGCGATGGGGCAATCAACCCCATTGCCGATGAAATACCGCAACTGCGCGCCCTGAACGAACTGGAGCTTGATGACCGCGCGGGGCGGGCGCGCATTCTCAACGACCCGGAATGGATCGCGGGCTTTCGCGAGATGTGGCTCAGGGGCAAATCGGGCTGGACATTCGACCGCCTGCGCCGCCTGATGCGACAGGAAGAAACCGTGCTGACCCGCAGCCTGGCCGACATGAAAGTGGCCGAATGCCCGCTGCCCAACTGGCAGGGCGAGACCCTGCTCGCCCCCTATGAGCGCCTTGTGCGCTGGCAGCACACCAAGGGCCGCCAGGGCGCTGCCAATACGGCAGAGGCCGCGTTCTTCGCCACCTTCCCCGACCCCGTGCGCGATGACGCCACCTTCCTCCTGCACCTGCTGCGCCAATGGGATACGGACCTGCGGTGGGAGACAACCTTCGCCAATCGCGACCCCGCGCGGCTGAAAAAGCTGCTGTTCAACCAGCAGACCCTGCCCGGATTCAACGATAGCGGGGCGCATCTGGCCAATATCGCCTTTTATGATGGCAATTTGCGCTTCCTCAAGATCGCCCAGCCCGACGGGCTGGAAAAGGTGGCGCTCGCCATCCACCGCCTGACCGGCCTGCCGGCTGATTTCTTTAACCTCAACGCAGGCAGGCTGCGGGTGGGCGCGCAGGCTGACCTGTGCGTGATCGACCCCGAGGCCCTGCGGCGGTGGAACCCGGAGGACACCTATGAATTCGTGCACCGCTCCGAATTTGGCTGCCGCCAGGTCATCAACCGCCCCACCGGGGTGGTGCGCCATGTCATGATCGCGGGCCAGCCTGTGTGGACCAATGGCCGCTATGTGCCGGGTTTTGGCACGACACGCCATGGCAGGGTACTGCGCGCCAGTGACCACCCGCTCGAGCACCAGCAGGCCAGCACCATGGATGAGCGCGTGGTCAATGACAGGGCCGCCATCACGTAATCTTCACCCGCTCCCGGCCGGTTTGCGCAACTTTTTGATAGATACCCTGCCCTGCCCGCCATGCTATCCCGCCACATCGATTATGGCTGGAGAAAGCGCGTACCCTTGGCATGTTGGCTGCACACCGGATGCCTGGCATCCCTCTCGGTAGCAATCGTGGCGGTCGCTGCGCCGGTAGCAAGCCTGCATGCCCAGAGCGTGCCCGTGGTCAGGCTGCATGGCGTTACCATCCGGCCCTACGCGACCGACCAGCTTGATACGGGGGGCTTTGTCTCGGCTGGCCCCGCCCATCCCGGCACGGGCGCGCGCGGGGCACGGCTGCGCAACGGCGTGCGCGTCAATATCCATGACCAGGTTGAAATTGGCGCGATATGGGATTTCGGGCCTGCCCCCAATGGCCCCATGCGGCTGTTCGAGGGGCAGGTCTCCTATACGGGGCTGAAGCATTTCGTGTTTACCGCCGGTATCTTCAAACCCAGCTTCGGCCTTGAATCCATGCAGGCGCAGGGCGATACGGTTTTTGTCGAACGCTCCAGCATTTCCACCATTACCCGCAACCTCGCCACGGGCATCGAACGGCAGGCCGTGCAGGCGGAGGCCTATGGCAGGCGCTACCATCTTGCCCTTTCCGCCACTGCTGGCACCGCAGGCCCCGGCGAGGATGGCAACCAGCGCGCCATGGCCTTCCGCCTGGTGGGGCTGCCGGTGCGCAGCCATGACATGGTGGTGCATGCCGGCATTTCGGGGGAATGGGTGTTCCGCCCGGCTTCCATGACACACAGCCCCCCGGCCATTGCGCTGTCCGACAACCCTGAACTCAACACCGGCACGGTCTCGAAATACCTCAATACCGGCCGCCTTGCCGCGACATCCGCCGGAGCCTTTGGCGCGGAGGCCGCCATAGCGTGGAAAAGGCTGCTGTTTCAGGGCGAGGGTTATGACATCCTGCTCGACACCAGCCCTACTGCCGGCAGCCAGAACCTGAACTTTCATGGCTGGTATGGCATGCTGGCCTATACGATCAATGGCACGCCGCGCCAGTGGAAAGGGCGCACGGCCGCCTTTTCTTCCCCCACATGCGCGCGGGGGCAGGATGTATTGTGCAACGGCTATGGCGTGCTGGAAGTCGCGGCCCGCTATTCCGAGGTCAATCTGGATTCCGCCACCGTGCACGGCGGCAGCCAGCAGACAGGCTCGCTGGGCCTGAACTGGTGGCCCACCGCCATCATCCGCACCACCGTGCAGTATGAATACGGGCAGGAGAACGGCGGCAGGGTGCCTGAGCATTTTCATGCCGTCATGTCGCTTTTCCAGATCAAATTCTGAGCGGTAGCGGTACTGCCCTAATTCCTGAATATGCGGTTTTGTAACTTTTTGTTGCCAAATGCTCGCCACATTTACCCGCGCACACTCATCAGGTCGATGAATCGACAATAACCAGCACATAAATGAGGAATACAGACCATGATGATCCGCTCTGCTTCCATTCTCGCAACCGTAGCAGCCATCGCGCTGGCCACACCGGCCTTTGCACAGGGCCACCCCGATTACTGCAAGTCCGTGTCCAAGGAGCCTTCGGGCGAGTGGAAAATCAATTCCGACACCACCGTCACGGTTGGCGGCGCGCGCGTGGACCTCAAGCCCCAGTCGGTCTATCGCGGGGAAATCAAGATCAACGAGCAGGACGTGCACAACGAGTTTGAAAAAAGCTGCGGGAAGTAAAACCCCGTGACAGGGCCGGCATTGCCTGCCCGGCCCTGTCTACCATGAGGCGCGCCCTGGGCAGCCTGCCGTCGAGAGAACCGGCATACCGCAGGGACGTTTACCCGATCTCTGCATGAACAGGTTATTTTCAGGCAGCATCCTGTCAGGATCCGACCACCGGGAGAACGCCCTCATGGAACCATCCCCACCCCGCCAGCCGGTGCTGTTCATGCCGCATGGCGGCGGCCCGTGCTTTTTCATGGACTGGCCCGATACGTGGGACCACATGGCCGCCTATCTGCGCACGCTCGCTGCCACCCTGCCTGCCCGGCCCGATGGCATCGTGGTCATGTCCGGCCACTGGCAGACAGGCGTGCCAACGGTGACAGCCGCCGCGCACCCGCCGCTGATCTATGATTACGAGGGCTTTCCGCCCCATACCTATCACCTGCAATACCCTGCCCCCGGCGCGCCCGCGCTGGCACAAAAGGTGCTCGATCTGCTGGCCCATGCGGGCATGCCCGGCGAAGCCGATCCCGGGCGCGGGTTTGACCATGGGGTGTTCATTCCCTTCATGCTGGCCTTCCCGCAGGCGGATATTCCCATAGTGGAACTCTCGCTGCCGCGTGAATGCAACGCGGCGCATACCCTGCACATGGGGGCCGCCCTGCAGCCGCTGCGGGCATGCAATATCCTGATCGTGGGCACCGGCATGACCTATCACAACGTGCGCCACCTGATGGGGCGCGACCCGCAATCCGATGCCCCGTCGCGCGCGTTCGATACATGGCTGGCGCGGGCGGTGGAATCCCCGCCCCCCACCCGCGCCGAGGCCCTGACCCACTGGGTTCAGGCACCCGGCGCGCGGATCTGCCACCCCACGCCCGAGCACCTGCTGCCACTGGTTTTTGCCACAGGGGCCGCGGGAAATGACCCTGGCAGGCGGGATTACACTGATACGGTCATGGGCAAGGCCCTGTCCGGCTTCCGCTTTGGCTAGGGCGCGCTGCCCCATCGCCAGCAAGGACAGGACACATACACTGAAGTGCCCCTGCGCCTGCTCACGGTGCTGTCCGCACGCCCAGCCCATGCAGGAAGAACCGCCACGTATCATCAACATAAGCCGCGCGCATGGCCGTATCGGGCAGCGGGTTACGTCCGAGCAGGCGCTGCTGTATGGCCCAGCCGGTCATGAGGCCGGTGAGCAGGCGGGCGGTGTGTTCGGTGTCATGGCCGGGCGGGATCTGTCCCGCCTCCCCCGCCGCGCGCAGCAGGTTGATGATGCGGCGGTGAAAGGGGGCGACGATTTCATCCATCGCATGGTCGATCAGGGCCGGATAGCGGTAGCCATCGGCAATCATCATGCGGTAGGTCGCGATCACGTCCTCCTGCATGATGAAGTCGAGCAGCATCCGGCAGACCGCATGCAGGGCCTGGAGCGGGTCACGCAGCGAAACCTGCGTATCGTGTTCCAGAAGCTGCGCGCATAAATGGGTAATGACCGCCTTGAACAGCGCCTCCTTCGAGGCATAGCGATGATACAGCGTCTGTTTGCTCGCCCCTGCCGCGCGCGCGATCTGCCCCATCGAGGTACCCGCATAGCCATGGGCAATGAACAGGCTGCCCGCCACTTCAAGCAGGTAACGGTCAAGCTGGGCTGAATCCGCGGGCGTGGGGCGGCCTGAGCGGCGCGGTCGGGTCATGGCGTTCGACATCGTGAAACTTCCGGTCTGCGGCGGTCAGGGCACAGGCCCCGCGCTTTATGTGGCTTGACCGGAGCGTATTGTCCATCCTAACAAAACCGTACCGACCCGTTCCATAAATGGTGGCGCATGCCTGACACCCCCCCGACCGACCCTTCCCCCGCAGGCCAGCCTGCCACGCCCCAAAAACCGGCAGACCCGCGCAAGGCCACCATCCGCAAGATGGTGCTCGCCGGTATTGGCGGCGTGGCACTCATCGCCTTTGCCATATGGCTGGTACATTGGTGGACACATGGGCGCTTTATCCAGTCCACCAATGATGCCTACCTGCAGGCCGACCAGGTCACGGTGTCCACCCGTGTGGCGGGATTCGTGGATGAAGTGCTGGTGGCCGAGAACCAGACGGTGAGCAAGGGCCAGGTCCTGCTGCGCCTTGATGAGCGCGACCCGCGCGCGCGTTTCGAGCAGGCCCGCGCGCTGGCCGATCAGGGGCAGGCCGCGATTACCCAGACCAAGGCCCAGATCGATGCGCAGGATGCCCAGATCGCGCAGGCGCAGGCCCGCGTGCAGGCAGCGCAGGCACAGGCCGATTTTGCTGACCGCGAGGTGGCCCGCTACCGCGCCCTTGCCGCCACTGGCGCCGAAACCAGCGAGCATTACGACCAGCTGCGCAACAGCAGCGCGCAGGCCCATGCCCAGCTTGCGCAGGCGACGGCTGGCCTGCAGTCGGCCCAGCGCCAGCTTGCCACCTACAGCGCCGAGATCCTTCAGGCGCAGGCCCGTATCGAGCAGGCCATTGCCCAGCAGCGCACCGCCCAGGTTGATCTTGACGCCACCACCATCCGCGCCGCCGTTGATGGCCGCGTGGGCGACAAGACCGCCCGCGTGGGGCAGTACGCCACCGTGGGCACGCGCATGATGACCATCGTGCCGGTGCAGGACCTCTACCTCGTGGCCAACTTCAAGGAAACGCAGATCCGCCGCATGCGGCCCGGCCAGCCGGTTGAAGTCTCGGTCGATGCGCTGGGCGGCGCGAAAATAAAGGGCACGGTCGAGAGCTTCGCCCCCGGCACCGGCGCGCAGTTCGCGCTGCTGCCGCCCGATAACGCCACAGGCAACTTCACCAAGGTGGTGCAGCGCGTGCCGGTGCGCATCCGCATCCAGCCCGAAGGCAGCGAACGCGCGGTGCTGGTGCCCGGCCTGTCGGTTACCGCTGCGGTCGACACGCTGGTCGAGCCGGCAGCGGATGGTGGGCCATGACCGCCGCCCCGGCTGAAGAACAGGCCCCGCCCGAAAAGGCGGATGCCGCCGCCTGGCTGGCGGTTGCGGCGGGCACCATCGGCGCGCTCATGGCAACGCTTGACACCTCCATCGTCAACTCGGCATTGCCCACCATCCAGGGCGAGATCGGGGCCAGCAGCAGCGAGGGCACATGGGTCACCACCGCCTATCTGGTGGCCGAGATTGTCATGATCCCGCTGGCGGGCTGGTTCGAGCGCATTTTCAAGCTGCGCAACTTCCTGCTCATCGCCGCCGTGCTGTTCACCATCTTTTCCATGTGGTGCGGGCTGTCGCCCAACCTTCTGCACATGATCATCGGCCGCGTGGGCCAGGGCTTTACGGGTGGGGCCATGATCCCCACCGCCATGACCATCGTGGCGACCCGCCTGCCGCCCGCCCAGCGGCCTGTGGGCATTGCGCTGTTTGGCATGACCGCCGTGCTTGGCCCCGTGATCGGGCCGGTAATCGGCGGCTGGCTGACCGAGAACCTGAGCTGGCATTACGCCTTCTTCCTCAACCTGCCCATCAGCATCGGGCTTTGCGTGCTGCTGTTCGTGGGGCTGCCCGCGGGCAAGATCGACTGGGGTGCCTTCCGCGAGACGGATTATTACGGGCTGGCCGGCCTGATCATGGGCCTCGGCGGCCTGACGGTGGTGCTGGAGGAAGGGCAGCGCGAACGCTGGTTTGAATCCGACATGATCCGTGAACTCAGCGTCATGTGCGCGATTGGCATGGCGCTGCTGATCATTGGCCAGTTCCGCTCGCCCCGGCCGGTCATTCACCTTAAAATACTGCTTCAAAAGAGCTTTTTTGGCGTTTTCATCCTCAGCCTGGGTGTGGGCGGGGCGCTTTACGGCATCCTGTACCTCATACCGCAGTTCCTTGCCGCCGTGCCGGACTACAATTCCGAGCAGTCGGGCATGGTCGCGGCCATCAGTGGCGTGCCCACGCTGCTCATGCTGGCGGTGTTCCCCATCCTGGTGCGCAAGCTCGACATCCGCTTCGCCATCGGCTTTGGCATGTTCCTGTATGTGGTGAGCTGTTTCATGAACGCCCATCTCTCGCCCGACAGCGCGGGCGAGCACTTCTTCTGGTCACAGATCGTGCGCGGGTTTGCGCAGTTCTTCTCGCTACTGTTCCTCAACCAGGCCGCGACCAGCGCCGTGCCCATACAGTATGCCGAGGATGCATCGGGCCTGTTCAACGCCGCGCGCAACCTTGGCGGCTCGTTCGGACTGGCGGCGGTCGCCACCCTGCATGACCGCAGGCTGGACCTGCACACCGCCCGCCTGGAGGAAACGGTCACCGCCAACTCCCTGGCCGGGCAGGACTTCGTGCAGCATTTTGGCCTCGCCCGCCTCAGCGCGCTCATTACCCGGCAGGCCACGGTCATGACCTATAGCGACCTGTTCTGGATATTTGGCATCGCATTGCTGGCCATGCTGCCACTGGTCATGCTGATCAAACCCCTCCCCAAAGACGCCGGCATGACGGTGGGATGATAGATATGAAGCGCCTTTTCCCCTCCCTGTGCCGCACGCCACGCCACCTCGTGCTGGGCATGGCGGCCAGCCTCCCCCTTGCCTCCTGCTCGGTCGGGCCGGACTACAAGGGCCCGCCCCATGTGGCCCCCAAAGCCGAGCATGCGCAGGCCTTCAACCGCGCTGATCCCACGCGTACCCCGGCGCAGGAACCCCTGGCGCAGTGGTGGACCGGGCTCAATGATCCGATCCTGAACACGCTCATCACCACCGCGCTGCAAAACAGCCCTGACGTGAAACAGGCCGCAGCCCGCCTGCACACGGCCCGCGCCACCCAGCGCGAGCGTTTTGCGGGCTTCTTCCCCGGTGGCGGGGCTGCCGCCTTCTGGGACCGCACGCGCATCCCCACGGGCGATATTACGTCCGTGCTTGGCGGCAGCGGGGCCGAGCAGGGCCTGACATTGCCGCCAGCCATCAAGTCCGATTCCTATGGCGCGGGTTTTGACGCAAGCTGGGAAATCGACCCCTTTGGCGGCAACAGGCGCGGCTATGAAGGCGCGCGCGCGCAAAGCGAGGCGCAACTGGCCCAGATGGCCGATACAAGGCTTAGGCTCGTGGCCGATGTGGCACGCAACTATGTCAGCCTGCGCGATGTGCAGAACCGCCTGGCGCTGATGGAGCGCACGATCACGATCGAGCGCCAGATGCTTGACCTGACCCGCCAGCGCCGCGCCCAGGGCACCGTATCGCAGGAGGACGTGGCCCGCTTTGCAGGCCAGCTTGCGCAGGTCGAGGGCGCCATTGCCCCGATGAAGGCCCAGCAGGCCAGCTATATGGATGCACTCGCCACCCTTGTGGGCCGCGAACCCGGCCAGCTTGACGCCATGCTGGCAAGCCCCGCCCCCGTGCCCGTGCCGCCTGCGGTCGTGCCCGTGGGCAACCCTGCCGACATGATCCGCAGGCGGCCCGACATTCGCGTGGCCGAGCGTGATATTGCCGCCAATAATGCCCAGATCGGTCAGGCCATTGGCCAGTATTTCCCCAAGATCAGCCTGTTTGGCACGGTGGGCTTTACCGGCGCCAACGGGCAGCGCTTTTTTTCGGGTGACAGTTTTTCCTACATGGGTGGCCCGACGCTGGAATGGAGCATCCTGAACTTTGCCCGCACCAACTCGCGCGTGGGGCAGGCCAAAGGCGGGCGTGATGCGGCCCTTGCGCATTACCAGAGCGTCGTGCTCGCGGCCCTGCAGGATGCTGAAGGCAGCCTGTCGCGCTTTGGCCACCAGCGCGAATACGTGCTCAAGCTCGATGAGGCCCGCACCGCCTCCGACCAGTCATGGACACTGGCCCAGCAGCGCCAGCACGCGGGCACGCTCTCGGTCATCGACGCGCTGGATGTCGAACGCCAGCGCATCCAGATCGAACAGCAGCAGGCGCAGGCGCGCGCAAGCATGACCACGGATTACATCGCGCTGCAAAAAGCCCTTGGCCTGGGCTGGCAGGCCCCACCCGATGCCCAGGCCACGGTCCGGCAGGCAACGCCCCCGCAGGCTGCGGCGCGTTAACCCCACCCCCCTTGTGGGGATAGGCGTGCGGCGCATGGCACAGACGTTACAATTTGCAATGCAACTCGCGTGCCCAAAGCGAGGCCTGGACCTTGCCAGCATGCCTGATCTGAATTCATAACGGCATGCAATAGCACCAGGCAGGAGACCGGGCTTTGCGATTTACCCACATGCGGGGCTATGCAGCCGTAGCCCTCTCGGCAATGCTGTGCTGCGCGTCCGCTCCTCCCCTCTGGGCCACGACGCCTGCAGCCCCTGCACAGACCGCCGCCCCCACGCCCGGTAATGCCGACACCATCATGGTCAATGACCTTGAACGGCGCACCTTCCAGTGGTTCTGGGATGCGGGCGACCCGCGCACCGGCCTCATACCCGACCGCTACCCCTCGCCCCAGACCCTGAGCAGCGTGGCGTCCGTGGGTTTTGGGCTCACCGCCTACGGCATCGGGGCCGAGCGTGGCTATATCACGCGCGCGCAGGCGGTGCAGCGCACGCTCGCCACCCTGCGCTACCTGATGCAGAGCCCGCAGAATGACAGCCCGGACAAGGCCGCCGGTTATCATGGCTTTTACTACCACTTCCTCGACCGCACGACCGGGCTGCGCTTCAACCGCGATATCGAACTCTCCAGCATCGACACGTCACTGCTCATGCAGGGCGTGCTGTTCGCGCAGGCCTATTACACCCGCGACACGGCCGCCGAGCGTGAAATCCGCACCCTGGCGGACAGGTTGTACACGCGCGTGGACTGGCAGTGGATGCGCAGGCCCGATAACCGCCTGAGCATGGGCTGGAGCCCCGAGCACCAGTTCATCCCCAATTACTGGGAAGGCTACAGCGAGGGGATGATGGCCTACATCCTTGCCCTCGGCGCGCCGACGCACGGGCTGGAGCCCGCCTCGTGGCAGGCCTGGCTTGCCACCAACAACCAGCGCTGGGGCGATTATTACGGCCAGACCTTTCTCAACTTCGCCCCGCTCTTTGGCCACCAGTACACCCATGCGTGGATCGATTTTCGCGGGTTGCATGATGCATGGGCGCGTGAAAAGCAGATCGACTATTTCGAGAACAGCCGCCGCGCGGTCTATGCCCAGCAGGCCTATGCCATTGCCAATCCCGGCAAGTGGCAGGGCTACAGCGCCACGATGTGGGGCCTGACGGCGTGTGACGGCCCAGGTGACGCCACACAGCAGATCGACGGGCAGCCACGGCATTTCCTGGCCTATTCCGCCCGGGGCGCGGGGCGTGACTACACGCTTGATGACGGCACCATCGCGCCGACCGCCGCTGCCGGTTCCATCGCGTTTGCGCCCGAGATCGTGCTGCCCACCCTGCACGACATGAAAACGCGCTATGGCCAGCAGATTTACGGCCGGTACGGCTTTGTTGATGCCTTCAACCCCAGCTTTCACGATGGAAAGACATTCTGGACCGACCATGAATATCTTGGCATCGACCAGGGGCCGATCCTGCTCATGATTGAAAACTGGCGCAGCGGGCTGATATGGAACGTGATGAAGCGCAGCCCCTATATCCGCACCGGGCTTGAACGCGCGGGCTTTGAAGGCGGCTGGCTGCCTGCGGCCCCCGTTACCGCCACCGCCCCGCAGCCCACGGCACGGCCCGCGGCAATGGATGGCGCGCATGCCAGTGCTGCGCTGCCTGCTGCCCCTCATCCGTCGTAAAGGCAGCATCGGCAGTTTTTGTCAAAAGATCACGGAGCCGCGTCGATCGGCACCACGTCAATCAGCTTCTTGTTGACGAATTCCTGAATGCCGAGCGAGGACAGCTCCCGCCCGAACCCCGAGCGCTTGACCCCGCCAAAGGGCAGGTCGCATGTGGTCCATGTGGGGTGGTTGATATAGACCATGCCGGTCTCGATCTGCTCGGCCACCCGCACGCCGCGCGCGGTATCGCTGGTAAAGACGGAACCGCCCAGCCCGTACGGGTTGTCATTGGCGAGCTGTATGGCTTCCTCATCATCGCGCACGCGAAAGAACATGGCCACGGGGCCGAACAGTTCCTGATGGAAGATCGGGTTCTCCGGCGTGACGCCGGTCAGGATGGTTGTCTGCACGAAAGCGCCGGTCTCGGGCGGGGCCTCGCCCACGCGGATGGCGATGGCGCCATGCTTGACCGCAAGGGCAACCTGGTCGTTCAGCTGGTCCGCCGCACCCTGGGATGAAAGGGGTGGCACGCCGCTTTTCTCATCCATCGGGTCGCCGGGCACGAGCCTGGCCAGGGCGGTCTGGAAGCGGTCGAGGAATTCATCGGCAATCGCATCCGCCACGATGATGCGCTTTGAGGCAACACAACACTGCCCGCCATTGTTCATCCGCCCCCATACCGCCCATTTGACGGCTTTTTCCATATCGGCATCATCCAGCACGATAAAGGCATCGCTGCCGCCGAGTTCCATGGTGGTTTTCTTGAGCGCCTTGCCCGCCTGCGCCGCCACGATGGCTCCTGCCCCCTCGCTGCCGGTCAGCGCCACGCCAATCACGCGGTCATCGGCAATGATCTCGCCCAACTGGTCACGCGTGGCGTAAAGGTTGGTGTACAGCCCTTCCGGCGCGCCAGCATCGCGGAAAAGCTGCTCGAAGGCGGCAGCCGATTGCGGCACGTTGGAGGCATGCTTGACCACCACCACGTTACCCGCCATGAACTGCGGCCCGACCACACGGGCAAGCTGGTAATAGGGGAAGTTCCACGGCTCGATGGCGAACACGATGCCCAGCGGCTGGCTGATCAGCATGGCATTGTCGCCCCGGCCGCTCTTTTCGGTCAGTTTCTGGGGAGCAAGGAATTCCTCGGCATGATCAGCGTAATATTGCAAGATGTCGGCCGAGAGTTCGACTTCCGCCAGGCTTTCACGGTAGAGCTTGCCCATCTCGAGTGTGAGCAGGCGGGCGTAATGCTCGTTGTTCTGGCGCAGCAGCTGGGCCGCGCGCCCCACAATGGCCGCTCGGGCGCTGAAGGGCTGTTTCGACCACTGTTTATAGGTTGCCTGGGCGCAATCGAGCTTCTGCGCCAGTTCAGCATCTGTCAGGTCAGGGAATGTCGCGAGGGTCTCGTTGGTAAACGGATTGACGGTCCTGTAGGCCATTGCTCTGCCTCCGTACGAAGTGATGCAGGCTCTTTCGTGCAGTGGCGACCCGATTGACCGCTCATGAGGCATGGGCTGACCCCTGCATGCTGCCTGTTCTGGCCCAACGGCAGGCAGCCGCGCGGGTTGCCTGCCATATGGCAGTCAGCAGGCAATAAGGGGTTCCGGGCGCCGCCTTTTTTCAATAAGGCGGCGTTATCCGAAGCTTTTTGAAAAAAGCTTCACCAGAACCTTCTTCAGGCAGGCACCTTCTTCTCAACCGGCGCGGGCACGCGGATGAGATAGTCAAACGCCGATAGCGCCGCCTTGGCACCATCGCCTATGGCAATGACGATCTGCTTGTAGGGCGTTGTGGTGGCATCGCCTGCGGCAAACACGCCGGGCACCGAGGTCGCACCATGGTCATTGACCACGATCTCGCCAAACGCATTGCGCTCCACCGTGTCCTTCAGCCAGTCCGTATTGGGCAGCAGGCCAATCTGCACGAACACGCCTTCAAGATCGACATGATGGTCCGCCCCGTCGCCACCGCGATAGGTCAGGCCGGTCACGTTACGGCCATTGCCCTCAATGCGGGTGGTCAGCGCCTCGGTCAGCACGGTCACGTTGGGCAGGGTGGCGAGCTTGTCACACAGCACCTTATCGGCCTTGAGGTGGGAGCCGCGCTGGAGCAGGGTGACGTGGGCCACGATACCGGCAAGGTCGATGGCCGCCTCCACCCCGCTATTGCCGCCGCCCGCCACCGCCACGCGCTTGCCCTTGTAGAACGGGCCATCGCAATGCGGGCAGTAGGCAACACCCTTGTTGCGGTATTCCTCCTCGCCCGGCACGCCAAGGTGGCGCCAGTGCGCGCCAGTGGCCACGATAACGGTGCGGGCATGCAGGATCGCGCCACTTTCCAGCGCCACGCCATGCAGCCCGCCGGGATGGACGGCAGGGAAGAGTTCTGTCGCCACCTCGCCCGGTATCACATCAACATCATAGGCGCGCACATGGGCTTCAAGTGCTGCCGAGAGCCTGGGACCGGTGGTCTCGGGCACGGAGATGAAGTTCTCGATGCCTTCGGTATCCATCATCTGGCCGCCAAAACGCTCGGCCACCAGCCCGGTGCGCACGCCCTTGCGCGCCGCATAGATTGCAGCCGATGCCCCTGCCGGGCCACTGCCGATGATCAGCACGTCAAAGGGCGCGATGTCCTTCAGCTTGGCCGCGGCACGCTTTGGCGCCTCCGCATCGAGCTTCGCCAGGATCTGCCCTGCATCGGCGCGTCCGGTCTCGAACAGCTTGCCATTGAGGTAGACCTGCGGCACCGACATGATGTTGCGCGCCGTCACTTCATCGGGAAACAGCGCGCCGTCTATCGTCACGTTACGGATATTGGGGTTGATGACGCTCATGGCGTTGAGCGCCTGCACCACGTCGGGGCAGTTCTGGCATGAAAGCGCCACATAGGTCTCGAAATCGTACTGCCCCGGCAGGGCGCGGATCTGGGTCACCATGTCATCGGAGAATTTGGGTGCATGCCCGCCCACCTGCAGCATGGCAAGCACGAAGGACGTGAATTCATGACCCATGGGGATGGCGGCAAAGCTCACGCCCGCCCCCTTCGCCCCGACCTGTTTGATGACAAAGGAGGGCCTGCGCGTGGCCTCGCCCTGCTCGCTCACCTGCACCCTGTCGGAAAGGGCGGCGACCTCGTGCAGCAGTTCATGCATCTCACGCGAGGGCGGGGTGTCATCCAGCGAGGCTTCGAGCACGATGGGGTGCACGAGGCTGGCGAGGTAACCCTTGAGCTGCGTCTTGATGGCATCTTGCAACATGGCACGTCTCTCCACTTTTTCAGGCAGGGTGTGCGGGGTTCCGGCCCGGCCCCTGCGTGGTGCGGGGCCGGGCCGGAGGCAGGATCAGATCTTGCCCACGAGGTCAAGCGAGGGGGTCAGCGTGGCGCTGCCTTCCTTCCACTTCGCGGGGCAGACTTCACCGGGGTGGGAGGCGACATACTGCGCCGCCTCGATCTTGGCGAGCAGTTCGGCGGCACTGCGGCCAACGCTGCCTGCCGTGATCTCGATGTACTGGATCTTGCCCTCGGGATCGAGCAGGAACGCACCGCGGTCGGCCACGCCCGCTTCCTCGATATACACATCAAAATTACGTGCGATATGGCCCGTCGGGTCGCCGAGCATGACATACTTGATCTTGCTGATGGCGGGCGACGTGTCATGCCACGCCTTGTGGGTGAAATGCTTGTCGGTCGAGACCGAATAGATTTCCACGCCCAGCTTCTGGAAGGCCGCGTAATTATCCGCGAGGTCTTCGAGTTCCGTCGGGCAGACAAAGGTGAAATCTGCAGGATAGAAGAAAAAGACGGACCATTTGCCCTTCACGTCAGCATCGGTCACCTTGATGAACTGGCCGTTATGGAAGGCGTCGGTCGCGAACGGTTTCAGCGAGTCATTGATGCGTGCCATTGGAATGCTCCTTGGTTTCGCGTGTCAGTTATCGACGGGTTCTTATCCCACGCCCACGAAATGCGCAGAAACAGTTTCTGTCAATGTCTGTGATAGGAGAAACCTTTTTACAAATGAGTCAAAATAGGTTCTATCTATACGCATGACCTACATTCCTCTCTCCGGCCTCTCCCTGCGTGATATCGAATATGTTGTGGCGGTCGATGACCTGCGCAACTTTTCACGCGCTGCCGAGCGGTGCGGCGTGAGCCAGGGCGGCCTGTCGGAGCAGGTGCGCAAGCTTGAGGCCCTGCTGGGCGTGGTCCTGTTCGAGCGCTCGCGCCGCCATGTCGCCCCCACGCCTGATGGTGCACGGCTGATCGGCATGGGGCGCGAGGTGCTGGCTGCCGCCCGCGCGATGATTGAGGCCGCGCGCGTGCGCACCGGCTCGCTTGAAGGGTTGCTGCGCATTGGCGTGATTGCAACGCTCGGCCCCTATTACGTGCCCAACCTGCTGCCACTGCTGCGACACAACTACCCGCAACTGCAACTGCGCCTGACCGACAGCCTGACCGACATCATGCTGCGCATGCTGCGCCATGATGAACTCGATATCGTGCTCGCGGCCCTGCCGGTCAGTGGCGAGGGCTTTCATAGCGTGCCGCTGTTCAGCGAGCCGTTCCTGGCCGCCTTCCCCGCCGAGCATGCGCTGGCCGAGCGCAAGAACCTGACCATGCTCGACCTGAAGGGCCCGGACCTGCTTTTGCTTGAAGACGGGCACTGCCTGCGCGACCAGGCGCTGGCCCTGTGCGGCATGACATCAAACCATGAGCCAGAACGCCTCGCCGCAAGCCTCGAGATGCTGTGGCACATGATTGGCGCGGGCGAAGGCTATTCGCTCATTCCCCGCCCCGCCCTGCGCAACCGTGGCGAATGGGATGGGCTGATCACGGTCCAGCCCATTCCCGCCGCAAGCCGCACAATCGGGCTGGTCTGGCGCGCATCTGACCCACGCGGGGCCGCCTTTGCCGACTTCGCCACATGCCTGCGCAACAACACGCCCGAAGGCTGCACCCCGCTGCCGCACTTCCCCGCGAAAACCTGCCTGGCCCTTGAGCCGGACATGCCGCAGAAAGACTGATGCTCCCGGCTGACCATAAACCTGGCATGTAATCCCGGCCGCCAGCGCGTTGGACAATCAGGGAATTCGGTCTAGGGTAGGTTTTGTCGCGTGAATGGACGCTGCCTGCTGGCGTGCAGTTCTTCCCCTTTCTTTCAGCACAAGCACGGAACCTGATATGCGCCGCACTGTTGTCTCATGGGGCAAGATCTCTGCTTCCTCATTAGTCATTTCTGTTTTCGCCCTCTGCGGTTTTTCAAGCGCGATCCATGCCAGCGGTGATCATGACACCACTCTGGTTATTAAATATTCCGCACCCAACTACACGACTACTGTAGATGATGGGTCAGATATTACAATCAAAGGCACAATAGAGTTTATTGAAACACGGGACAGGAATTCGGGTGATTATTATAAATACGCCGTATTGAAAACAGATACACCTTACCGGCTCAAGGAAGTTGAAAATACGGGAGAAGGTGACTACATCGAGGACAGCAACGTAACGCCCACGACGTTCCTCCCGATCACGGAACATGACCCGAAGAACTCAATCAGCGAGTTCACGTCTTACCTGGGGCAGTACGTCACGCTGACGGGCAAGATAAAATCAACCAGTCACAACGGCCCGGTGCTGGAATATCAATCCATCACCGTACCTCAAAAAGAGAACTGACGCCTGACGCGGGCATATTGCGCCACCCGCTACCCGTTCAGTTCAGTTCAGTTCAGTTCAGGCGGGTCACAAGAAGCTGGTTGATGCGAAAGCCTTCCACGTCCACCACCTCAAAGCGGAAGCCCATCGTATCCACCCGGTCCGCCTTGCGCGCCATGCGGCGCAGGCGGTGCATGATGAAGCCGCCAATCGTATCGAACGGCCCGGCTTCATCCAGATCGGTGGCGTCAAGTTCACGTCGCACATCCCCGATCGAGGCCGCGCCATCAATCAGCCACGAATTGGCATCGCGCCGCACGATCAGCTGCTCCTCGAACGGGTTGGCCACGCCCCCCATCAGCGCCCCCATGATGTCCTTGAAGGTAATCAGCCCCACGACCAGCCCGTATTCATTGACCACCAGCGCAAAACCCACGCCATGGATGTCGAACTGGGCCAGCGTATCCCACAAATTGATGGTTTCGGGCACCGAGAGCACGTCGCGGCGCACCTGAAAGATCGGGCTTTCAGCCGAAGGGCCACCCTTGCGCATGGGCGGCTCAGGGCTGGCGGGGTCGCGGTCCACCACGGCGGCCAGCACGTCTTCCGCCCGAATGGAGCCCACCACATTGTCCAGCCCGCCATTGCATAAAGGATAGCGGGAATACGGCTTGGCGCGCACCTTGGTCTTCTGCATCTCGGTGGTTTCCTGCAGGTCAAGGAACACGATCTCGTCACGCGGGGTCATGGCGGAGGTGATGGAACGGTCCTGCAACCCCAGCACGTTCTGGATCATCTGGTGTTCCTGCTCGAGCAGCACGCCCGAGGCGGTACCGGCGGCAAGAATGGCCCGCAGGTCCTCGGGCGTTACAGGTTCCACCGCCGAGGCCGCCGGAATGCGCAGCGCGCGCAGGATCGCATCCGACACCTTGGAAAACACCCACACGATGGGAAAGAGCAGCCGCAGCGCCAAGGCCGGAAACCACCCCACGGCCAGCGCAATCTTGTCGGGCGCGTTCATGGCGATGCGCTTGGGCAGCAGGTCGGCAAACAGCACGAACAGGCCGGTAACCAGCATGAACCCCAGCATGGAGGCCAGCGTCCCGGCCGTGGCCTCGCTCAGGCCCCACTGCGTAAAGCCATGCGTGAGCGAGGGCGAGAGCATCTGCGAACTGATCATGCCGCCAAGCACGCCCACGCCGTTGAGGCAGATCTGCAACACGGTCATGACCTGGCCGCTGTTGCGCCGCAATTTCAGGAAGGCGATGGCCCGTTCATCGCCCGCCTCGGCGCGGGAGCGCAGGCGGGCATCACGGGCGGCGGCAAATGATATTTCCGACAGCGAAATAAATATATTGAGCGCGACCAGAAGCACAAGCGCAATCAGGCCGGAAAAAAACAGGACCACCGGAACACCCACAAAATAAAAGCTGCATTGTATAGCACGCGCCCTGCCCTTATCGGCAGGAGCATATGCACGCAACGGATATTTTTTTACTTGCCCCATCATATCAGAAAAACAACAGGCCGCCCTTTCGGCCCCGATGCGCCGGCAGGCGAAGAGGCGACCGGAACATAAGCGTTTTCGGGCTGTTATCGTTCTGGGCGTAAACTGTTTTTTTCCTCCTTGCGGGCATCGGCCCTACCGGGCAGGGACGGAATCATGCATGAAACCATTAATCATGGTGAAACCATAAAATCACTATTGATAGCGTTATAATTATGCCGTATCTGTCAGACAGGATACATGTCGTGCGTTATGCAGCGCTTCTTTTTCCCCGCCATGGGGCATTTTGATGGTACCGTCCGCGTGCTTTCACCCACACGCGGGCAGGCATGAACAGCCGTAGCAAGGAAACAGGTGATCCATGAACGCAGCGCCCTCCCCCGCCCCGACCAAAGCCACCCTGACGGACATGGCAGCCCGTTTTGCGCAGCGCGCGGCGGCGTATGATCGCTCGGGGGAGATTGCAACCGATAACCTTGATGACGTGCGCGCGGCTGGCCTGCTGGGCCTGACCATAGCCCGCGCGGATGGCGGCCAGGGGGGCGGCCTGCGGCAGATTGTCGAGGTGATCGGCACGCTGGCCAAAGGCGACCCCACCACGGCGCTGATTGTTGGCATGCACTACCTGCAGCACGCCATCATTGCCACGGCCACGAACTGGCCGCAGGCCGCGCGCAGGCAGGTGATCGAGACCGCCCTGCGCGAGGGCGCGCTGATCAACGCGCTGCGGGTCGAACCTGAACTGGGCACGCCCTCACGCGGTGGGCTGCCGGGCACGCGCATCACATGGGTGGATGGCCGGCCGCGGCTGAACGGACGCAAGATCTATTCCACCGGCTCCACGGCCCTGCGCTGGGGCACGGTCTGGGCCGCGACCGATGAGCCGGAGCCACGCGTGGGGCAGGTGCTCGTGGACCTGACCCTGCCCGGCGTGAGCATAGAGCGCAGCTGGAACCAGATGGGCATGCGCGCCACGGGCAGCCATACGGTCGTGTTCGATAACGTGGAACTGCCCGACACGGCGCTGGTGGACCTGCGCGCGCCCGAAGAATGGCACAACCGCGACGGCTCGCTGGTGCTGGGGCATGTACTCGCCATTGCCAGCCTGTATGATGGCGTGGCCCGCGCGGCACGGGACTGGCTGATTACCTTCCTGCATGAGCGCGTACCGACCGCGCTGGGCAAGCCGCTGGCCACGCTGCCGCGTTTCCAGACCCTGCTGGGCGAGATCGATGCCCTGCTGATGGTCAATGAAAGCCTGATTGAAACCGCGCTGACCAGGGCCGAAAGCGGCAACTACCCCGCACATGAGGCCAATCTGGCCAAGTATATGGTCACGGAAAACGCCATAAAGTCGGTTGAACTCGGCCTTGCCGCCATTGGCAACCCGGGGCTGAGCCAGGACAACCCGCTTGAACGGCATTACCGCAACGTGCTCTGCGCGCGCATTCATACGCCCCAGGCCGATGTGGCGCTGGCCACCGCAGGGCGGGTCGCACTCGAAACGGGGCGATAAGGAGGTTTTGCACGGGTTCCATTTCAGTCGCGTATGATAACAGCAGGCACATCTTATTACGAAAACTATTGAAATTGCCATATTCCGGATATGAATATGCTTGTATATATACTGGCCCAACGGCAACGGGCTTGGTGAATGCTGATATTCCGGTTCCCCGGGCTTGCCGTGATGGCTGCATGGGGCTGCACAAAGCAGCAGATGGCACCATATGACCGGATGTTCACGCTTATAGGAATATGCAGTCTGACAGTCGACCTTACTGGTTCCATGACCACGATGGCCCGGACAGAGCCCGGGGCTTTCTGATCTCCGCATACGGCATGGCGTCGTACCGTGCGGGAATACTAATCATTTTTAACCCTTCCTGCATTTTTTAGGATCAGGGTTAACCCAACACTCAGGATCAGGCCTGTAAACATAATGAAAAAACACTCTTTTCTAGCGCTTGGCGCAGCATGTCTTCTGGGCTTTGCCACATCGGCCCAGGCCCAGCCCTTTGGTGGGCCGCAGGCATCCGGTCCGGGCGGCATGGGTGGCCCCGCTGGCCATGAAGGCCCCCATGCAGAGCCCCACGCCGGCGCCGATCATCGTGGTGGCCCGGCACCCGGCCCTGCGCACCGCCCTGCCTCGCATGGTGGCCCTGACCGCCGCATGGCAGGCCCAGGCGGCAACCGTGATGGCGGCTGGCATGACAATAACCCGGACATGAACCGGGTATGGCATCAGGGCGAGCGTTATGATGGCCCGCGCAACAGCCGCTGGATTGTCAATGACTGGCAGAGCCATCGCGGCCTTTCCGCCCCGCCATCAGGCTACCAGTGGATGCGCTATGGCAACCAGTACCTGCTGACGGCCGTCACCACCGGCGTGATCGCAGGCGTGGTCAGCGCCACGCTGGGCGGCGGCATGCGCTGACGGCAATGGAATGCGCATATGGCCACAGGGCAGAATCACGCCCCGTGGCCATATGGGTTCCCTGCCCTGCTGACTGACCGCTCCCTGAACGCGGTTTCAGATTGCGGCGTAACCGCAAACAGCACTGCCTTTTGAAATATACCTGCATCGCATCAGACGCGTCACAACCGGGTCATTCATCGCCAAGGCCTGTGTTCGCCAGCGCCGCCTCCGCGCGTTTCCCCTTATCTTCCAGCCGTCGTAAAGTATGTGAATAATCTACGTCTGATTTCCCAAAAAAAGATTTTACCGCATCGCTACGCTAGGTATTCTCTTTATAAATATTGACTTCATCCGGATATTTAAATTCTATTTTCTACTGTCACTTTCTATTTTATAGAACATGATTCTCCACACATCATGCGCATCGTTGTTTTTGCATTCGTGCCAGAAGTCAAACAGCAGATCCCCTAACGCCACCGAACACATCCTGTATTCGATCGTGCCATGATCATTCAGAAAAAAAATGGCATCAGAAATATATCCTTCATCATATTCTACATACAAAAGTATTTTTTGGATGTTCCCTCGGTATACTCGACTAGATCACGTCCTATTTCCTTCTTCATTTCTTATTCCATCATGAAATTAATTTACAATATTTTCTAAATCATAATAATTATATTATTATCACACCATTCCAAGGAGAAAATACCCATTTTGCAATGCCTCTCCCCGCATCATCCGGATCATACCATAAGCTGATGATATTTTCTTATGCTATCTAATATAGCGTATTGCATATTTCAGGCCGATACGATTAAGTCACAGCATGATGCCAAACCGCCCAACCCCGCCCCGCTCCACCCGGAACACTGCCTGGCGGTTTGAAAAAACATCCGGACCCGACCAGAACAGCCTGCCGGAAGCGTTTGCCTCCGTGCGGGTGCCGCAGGCCGGGGCCTCATGGCTGCGGCGGCTTCTGGCCTTCATGGGGCCAGGCTTTATGGTGTCGGTCGGCTACATGGACCCAGGCAACTGGGCCACTGACCTGCAGGGCGGGGCGCAGTTTGGCTATACGCTGCTGGCGGTTATCGGGCTGTCAAACTTCATGGCCGTGCTTTTGCAATCGCTCTCGGCCCGGCTGGGCATCGCCACCGGGCGTGACCTTGCGCAGGCCTGCCGCGACCACTTCCCCCCTGCCGTGAACATCATGCTGTGGCTGGCCTGTGAACTGGCCATCACGGCGTGCGACCTGGCGGAAGTCATTGGCACGGCGGTGGCCCTGCAACTGCTGTTTGGCATTTCCCTGCTCATGGGGGCGGTCATATCGGTGCTCGATGTCTTTATCGTGCTCTTTCTCATGAACCGGGGCTTCCGTTACCTCGAGGCCTTCGTGATCGGGCTGCTCAGCATCATCGCCCTGTGCTTCGCCGTGCAGGTTGTCGCGGCCCACCCGCCCATTGCCGCCGTGCTGGCAGGGTTCATCCCCCACGCTGCAATCGTGACCAACAGCCAGATGCTCTATATCGCCATCGGCATCATCGGAGCCACGGTCATGCCGCATAACCTCTACCTGCATTCCTCCATCGTGCAGACCCGCGCCTTTCCCCGCACCGAGGCAGGGCGGCGGGATGCGATCCGCTGGGCCACATGGGACAGCACAATTGCGCTCATGCTGGCGCTGTTCATCAATGCCGCCATCCTGATCGTGGCGGCAGCGGCCTTTCACACCAGCGGCCACCGGGACGTGGCCGAAATCGAGGATGCCTACCGCCTGCTCTCCCCCATTCTGGGGCTGGGCATCGCGTCCACGCTGTTTGCGGTGGCCCTGCTGGCGGCGGGTACCAACTCCACCATTACCGGCACGCTGGCAGGCCAGATCATCATGGAAGGCTTTCTGCGGCTGCACATGCCCCCCTGGGCGCGGCGGCTGCTCACGCGCGGGCTGGCCATCGCCCCGGTGGTGGTTGTGACCGCGCTGTATGGCGACCAGGGCGTGGGGCGGCTGCTCATGCTCAGCCAGGTCATCCTGTCCATGCAATTGCCCTTTGCAGTCATACCGCTGGTCATGTTTGTGTCTGACCGGCGCAAGATGGGGCCTTTTGCCATATCGCGGCCCGTGGCCCTCCTGTCATGGGTCGTGGCGGCGGTCATTCTCATGCTCAATTTCAAGCTGCTGTTCGATACGGTTTCCTGACGGCCACGCCGGGCCGTGCAGGGCTGTGTTGCAACAATGGACCATTCCCGCCCCTTCTGCGCCCGGCCAGACAGGCTATAACGCTCACAGCCCGTTATAACATGCGGGAGCGTGTCAATATCTACCAGAATGGAAAACAGCCATGTCCGTTGAAAACATGCTTCGTGACGCCATCAGCAAGAAAACCGCTGTCGGTTTTACTTTCGATGCCAAGAACTACATCGGCTCCCCCCACGCACTGGGCGAGCGCGACGGCAAGCCGCAGGTGCTGATCTATCGTGGCGAGGATGCCCACGAAAAGCGCGTGCCGCCCATGGGGGAATGGAGCGTCCTGCCGCTTGACACCATCACTGACCTCAAGCTGCTGCCCGGTGAGGAATTCCATGCCGGCCACCCCGATGCGAAGGTGGAAAAGGAACTGCACAAGGTAACGCTGCGCGTCGCGTAATACCGCGCGTAACCTGCAAGGCCCCTGCCCGGTTCATGGCAGGGGCTTTTTTTGTCAGGCCTGCTCCTGCTGCGGCGGCGCCTTGGCCGCGGCATCGATCCTGAGTTCGTTACCCGCCCAGTTATCGACAAAGTTGAGATAGCTTGGCACGGGGAACTTGATGCCCTCGGCATTCATGCGCACGGCAACGCGGCTGTAATACTGCCGGTACACGGTCCATTTCGACCCCGGTGCCGTGCGGATGGAGCCAAGAAAGCGCGCGCCGTTGCCATCGGCCTGTTCAATGCCCAGAAACGTGAAGTCCGACAGGATCAGATGCGTAAAACGCGGGATCTTGCGCAGGGCGGCAAGCTCTTCTTGCAGTATTCTGGTCAGTTGCTGCGTGTCCTGGCTGAGGTCGATCATGACATCGACCACGACAAGGTTGTAATCACGCGAGGTATTGGCAATCGACGATACCCCGGAGAACGGGATGATATGCAGGTCACCATTAACCGAGCGCAGCCGCAGGGTGCGGATGGACAGATGCTCCACCGTGCCCGACACGCCGCCCGCCGTGACCCAGTCACCTACCTGTATGGCGTTTTCCACCAGCATGAAGAAGCCGGTGATGAAATCCTTGACCAGGCTCTGCGCGCCAAAGGCGATGGCCGCACCCATGATGCCCGCGCCCGTGAGCAGGGGGGCCACGTTGATGCCGATCTGTGAAAGCGTGGTCACCGCGACGATGATGATGATCAGCGCCAGCAGCACGGTCTTGATGATGGGCAGCACGGTACGCAGGCGGCTTGCGCGCCCTTCCTGTGATGAATTCTCGAACCGCACGATCTGGCTCTGCAGCACCGCGTTCGCGGCCTCCCATATGAACACCGCTACCGTATAGGCAATGATGACCGAACTGATCGTTCCCATCACCTTCTGCCCCAGCTTGCCGTGGAACAGGAAATGAATGGCGGGCAGCCCCAGCGCCTGCAGGAACACGATGGCGGTGGCGAATGACAGCAGGAATGACAGGATCTTGCGCGCGGCGGGGTAATAATAATTCACCCGCGCCTGCAGGCCGGGATAACGCGCCTCCATGGCGGGCGAGATCTGGAACAGCCGGTTCTGTACATTATAGGCCAGCACGGAGAACAGGCGCGACAGGATCACGACCGCCGTGGTCAGGATGACCGTGCGGATGATCCATGCATAACCGCCCTGGATATGGGTGGCCCAGATCAGCCACAGCGCGAAGTTGAAGAACATGGCTGGCACCCACCACAGGTACACAAGCCGGCCCACGAACGCCCAGAACGGCTGCTGGCGCAGCCGTGCCGAGGGTTGCAGCGCCGAGGCGACATGCCTGCGCACCCGCCATGTAAAGATGGCCACCAGCACATGTTCGATCAGCACGACCGAGCGGATGATGGCCTCCGTGCCACGGGCTGGCATGTCGAACACACCGCCAAGCGTAGAAAGGCACACCACAACCGAGGGGGCAGCCACCAGAAAGTTGAGCCAGCGCGTGACCATGAAGGCCGTCTGGTCGCTGGCACTGCACAGCCGGATGGCGGGTGAATGCGGCACGAACAGCGTTTCCATGAGCAGGTAGACCACCCGCGCCACCACATAGGCGTTGGTCAGCGTCAGGGTCACCAGCATGGCCTGGTGCGTGGTGGTGAGCGCATAGGCGAAACCGGTGCCCAGGCCAAAGAACAGTCCCACCGGCACCAGCTTGATGAGCAGGTGCATGAGCGAATAGGGCACGCGCGCCAAAAGGCGCAGGGTGGCGTGCTGGGCCTGCATGTCCTGCTCGGTGGCGGCCTGCTGGCCAGCGGCCTCCACCCCGGGTGCTGCCGTTGCGGCAGGGTCTGGCGCGGCTGTCGCGGCATCTGGCAGGTTGAGGCGTTTTTCAGTCGCCAGCGCGCGTGCCGTCACCCCGCGCAGGGGCTTGCGCATCAGCAGCGAGACACCATGCTCGGCCGCCAGCGCCACAAGCAGGATCAACGTCGCCCTGCCTACCGCATCAAGCAGGATGCCGCGTGATTGCGGATCGGCGAAGATGGTGTGGGTCCAGTGAACAACGAACGCCAGATCGCCGAACAGGGCAACAAAATGCTGCGCCTGCACGATCAGGCTAGCCCGCAGGGCTTCCGTGTCCTGCACCAGGTCGCTGCCAAGGCTGTCAGGCTGCACGGTCAGTTCCTGCGCGGGCGCTGCCGCGTGCGCCGGCGCGGCAGGGGCCGGAGCAGGCGCTGCGGGAAGCTGGGCGGCAATGGCCGCAAGGGTATTCTGAAACTCGGCGCGGCGGGCGGGGTCATTGATTACCGCCAGCACCTGCCGCGCCTGATCGGGGGTCATGCCGTGCGCGGGCGCAGGGGCCGCGGCTTCATCCGCCGCATGGGCCACGTGCGGCCCGTAAGCCGCAAGCACGACCACAAGCCCCAGAACAGCCGTGCGCAACAGGGCCACAAGGGTCTCGCGCCACCGGCCCCCTGTACAAGAATGCCCCGCCCCGCCCTGCTGGCCGGTCTGTGTTGAATGGCGCATTTTCAAATTCCGTCCCGCCTGCTCGATCCTGCCGATCTGCCGGGCAGACATGGCGAGGAAAGCGCCGTTACCCGGACAGATGGCGCGATTTATCGCAGAGATGGATATAAAAGCGCAGGCACGGGGAAGCCGGGCAGATATGCAATAAATTGCCCTACCCTTTTGCCCTATACTTTGTTTCAGTAAAAATTACTTGCCATGCTTAATTTTTATTTACATAATACCTATATGATAATTTTATATCGATTTATCTTATATCCATAAAATAAATTAATCCGCCCTGCCTGCCCTGCGCCCGTTTATGGCTTGCCCACATGCTTGCGGATAAGCGGTATGGCATCAGGGTCATGCTGCAAGGCCCGCGCCAGCAGGTCCTGCCCCAGCGCCTTGAGCGCAAGCGGGTGCATGGTCTCGACCGCGCGGTCGAGACTGTGGCGCTCGGTATCAGACAGGTCGGGATCATCAACAATACGCTGGCGCAGCGCTTTTATCGTGGCGGGGCCGGACAGGGTGACATGCATGTCATCGGGCCGGTCGAGGTAAGCGCGACCGGCTGGCGTCAGGCTGGTCTCGCCCGTAATGCCAAGGCCCGTGGGCCGTATGCCCACCCCGCCCCTGCACAGGCCCTGCAATTCAAGGTCCATCAGGTTACGGGCGTATTTTTCCTCATCAGCCGCCTGCACGGGCCGCAGGGTGGTCGTGCCGCCCTGATCGGCCATGTGGCGTAGCAACTGCCCCTGCAACTCACGGTCAATCACGTCCTGCCTCCGTTCATCATGCCTACAGGCCGCATGATGGTCCGGCAGGCCCGGGCAGACAACAGCCGTGTGAATACATACGGTTATGCACCATCAGGCACAATCGGGCGCATCAAGGCACCATTGCGGCACATGCGCGCGGGGCACGTGCTCGCATGCGGCCTGCGTCACTTCGGCCAGCACGCCAAGCGCATGGTCGCGCACGGCGCGGGTGTTGACACGGCTGGCCCCCTCGCGGCCCTGCGTCATGGCCTGCCCGAACTGCCCGAGCCGCCGCAGCAGCGCCGCCCGCCCGGCTTCATCAAGATCAAGCACCGCCGCGCGAAAGGCGTTCTGCCAGATCTGCACGGTCAGGCGCTCCTGTTCAAGCGCGGGCAGCGGGTCGTGGCCCTGGGTCATGTCGGTTTCATATCCTGATCCGTAAAGCTTTTTTCAAAAAAGCAACGACGTCCAAAGCTTCTTGAAAAAAGCTTCACCAGAAACCTTTACAATTTCAGGGTATTATTGAAAAGGTCCACACAGCTTCAGAGCTGGGCCACAGGCCATGTGGCGGGCAGGCCCCTCTGGCAGGGTACATCATAGGTCAGGTGGTCGGGCTGGATGTCGCGCAGGATTTCCATGTTGCGAAACAGCTCGCGCCGGTCGGGCCGCAGCGCCTGGCGCGAGAGGAACGCCCGCGCCTCGGCCTTTGCCGCCTGCATGGGGTAGTCCTGCCCCGCAGGCTTGAGATGTTCTATGGCCGTATAATCCACAATGCCGACATTATGGTGGTTGCGATGGGCCGCGTTGCAGAACGCAATATCCGTCGCCCATGCCCAGCGCAGTTCGGGGAACGGATAGACATAGGCCATGGCATCACGATGGAAAGCTGTGACCGGCCCATCTTCAACATAGCGGGTAATGCGCCCGAGGCTGTTCCATTTGCGATAATTGAACGTAAAGGATGTATAGGAATGGTAACGATGGGCGGGCTGGGATATTTTCAGCCCCATGACTTCGCACAGCGAGATGAACCCATCAAGGAAGCGCGGCGGCAGGGCGACGTCATCATCGGTAATGACCACCCAGTCATAATCCTGCAGTTTTACTTTTGAAAGCGCAGTATTGATATTACCAAACTTGCCCCTGTCGCGCATCTGGGCGGTTACGAAATCCACCTTGTGCTTTGTATTTCTCATGCGCCTGAACACATCATGCAGCTTACGCTCGCGTTTGGGCACCCGCACGGATGTGACAAGAATCCTGCGCACCGGCTGCCTGCGCGCAATATTCCTGACATGGCGGGAATACTTCCGGTTATGGAAATCAAACACCATGTCGGTCAGGACGGACACCTTGCGTTTTTGCCAGAAATTCTTGTGCTGGCAGAAATCGGAATCAAAGAAATCCGTTTTTTCCTGTTCTGGCATTGTCATGTTTTTCTCTCCATTACCATTTCAGAGGTGGCCGGCGATGGATGACATACATTACCACCAAGGCGTGGATATGGCAGCACAAACAGGATTCTGATCACGAAGTTTCAAATTATTTCCAGGGCAGTCATATTCCATAATATTCAGGCCATGGCTGGAACTGTGCCTGCGCCCGCACGATACGACCAGCAGGGCGCCTGCCCCGAAGCCATCTTCACCCATGCGTGTTTCTTTACAGAGAAAGAGGACAACATGCGTATTATTTCTGCATTTGCAGTAACGGGCGTGATGCTCATGGCCAGCGGACCCGTGGCCCTGGCCCAGAAACACCCGACCGACAAAAGCGTGGACCTGCCGGGGGATAATTCCCCCTCATCCATAGAGCGGGCGCATCCGCAGGCCCGCAAGACCGTGCCGCTGCCCGAAAAGAGTGAACGGCCCGGCCCCACGGACCAGCCCGACCAGCCTTTGACCCGTCAACCCGCCGCCAATAAAAACCCGGATGCTCCCGGCATGTCTTCCAACCACCAGACCCTGCGCAGCCCGTCCGCCCTGCAATAGGGCACGACCCGTAATGACATGTTTTTTGCGGGGCTGCTGCACGCAACCCCGCTTTATCTGATTGTCACGTCTGAACCAGAAATATGAAACGGTTCTCCCCGCATTCGCCTCAGGCGCAGCTTTTTGCGTGCGACATGGTCATGGCATGGGTGGCAAGGTAGCGAAACTGCGCCTGTTCTTCAGGAAAGGCGGGAATGCCCTGCAGGGCATGCGCGGTCCTGCGGTAGCGATGCAGGTTGCTCAGCCGCCGCCAGGGGCGGTCGGGGTGCTGCTTGTTCCACAGGCTGATCGCCCGCAGTTCAACTTCCTGAATGTTTACATCATGATCTGACTTCGGCATGTCCATCTCCCTTGCATCTGCGTTGTGGGTACTGGAACTGTCACGAGGTTTATGCTGGTGCGGTGGGTCATACCCGCCACGCGCATCCAACGCCGCAGCATAGCACGGGTTCCCGCGCGGGCATGCACTCTCCCCATACTGTGATGCCAGGGTCTTTTTACATGCCGCAATCAAACCTCACGTTTCGTTACGGCTCCTGCGAAGCCGCACCCGTTAGGATCGCGCCCGGCATGACAATGACGGGGAGCGTGCATGTTTTTCCTGATCCGCAGGCCACCAGCTCCGGTGGCTGTATCGGCAATCCGCATCGGCGGGCCGGGCTGAATGCGGGCTGCGGTCATGCTGACGTGTTTCATGATGCTGGCGGGCTGCGCTGCGCATCACGTGCCGCTTGATGATGACGGGCTGCCCGTTACAAACGGCCGGGAAATGGACACCCCGGCCGAAGGCGGCCCGCAGGGTGGCAGGGGCGCGCTGTGGCACGACATGCTGCATACCGCCATGCAAGCGGGCATGGGCATGGTCCACCACTAGCTGCCTCCTGCCCGCTTTTTTACTTCATGCTCGCAGCCGTTGTTTTGGGAAACAGCATGGTTTTCACCCCCTCGGGGGTGAGGTCGTGCCTGCCGGCAGGCACGCCATTTTCATGCAGCATGAATGCCAGCAGGTCCGCATTCTGCGCCTGTGTCAGGGTGCCGGGCGCGAAAAGCGGCATGGCTTTTGACATGTAGTCAAACAACTGGCCCAGCGGCGCGCCCGACCAGTTGGCGGCAAAACGCCCCACAAGCGGCGGCACGTCAAACGCCCCGCCCAGATCCGCCCCATGGCACACCGCGCAGAACTGCTGGTAGGCCGCAGCCCCCCGCTCGGCCTGCGCTGCGGTATAATAGGATGTCCCGGCCCGCGACGGTGCCGCATGGGCCACCTGCCCTGCCAGGGCCAGCAGCCCCGCCCCCAGCGCGGCACAAAGCCCCTTTGCCCGTAAGCCGCGCATCAGCCCTGCCCCGCGGGAAAACGGGCGAAAAGGTTTTCAAATATGCCAATCGCCTTTTCCGCCTCGCTGCGGTCGGCATGTTCAAAACTGTTGCCCACGCCGTCCATTTCGCCCAGGCCCGACATGTCAAACCCCTGTATCATCAAGCCATCACTTTTCGAAAGCGCCGAGGCCCCCTTGTATCGCACCCCATAGGCCACATCGGGCTGCGGCGGCAGCCACGCGGTCTGGCCACGCACGGGAATGAGCGAGCGGTCCCCCCACAGGTCACGCGCCGCGTAGCCGGGGCAATTGAGGATGACCGGCTCAGGCAGGCTCTTCATGTCGGCAGGCGTATGGAACTCACGGATGACGATCCGCCCCCCCGCCTGATAAAACTCGGACAGCAGAAGATGCCCGTACGCCCCGAAATTGAAGATCATCAGCGGCGCGCGCCGGGCATAGGGCACCGCAAAAGGATTTTCCTGCGCGGAGAGCAGTTCGGCGGCAGGAATGATATCGCGTATCCGCGCGCCATAACTGGCAAACTCGCTCGATTGCTGCGGCATGCCGGTCGTGGCGTAATCCCCCTTTTGGCCCGGGTTTTCCGGCTCGGGCTCCGGCGCGTCAAAAGGCGTGTCGGACAGGACGTAACTGTCGCGGAAGTCGATCGGGTTGCCGGGCAGGCCCAGGTAATCGCGATAGCTCTTCCATGAATAACGGGCCATCCGCTCCCATGTATCGGCAAATTGCGGGCCTGCGGGGGCGGTCAGCGCCACGCGTGAATCCGGTGTCCAGCTACCATTGGCCCTGACCGAGCGGGTGTGGGGCAGCAGGTCGCGCGTATAGATCGTGACATCAAGCCCCGCGCGCTGCGCCACGAGCGCCGTGGTCAGGCCAATGACCCCGCACCCCACGACCGCCACGCGCCGGGGCGAGAGCGCCGCCGCCTTGCCCACCGCCATCTCGGCCGACCCCCATGAAAGCGACCACCCGCTGCCCCCATGACCGTAATTATGGATGACCACCTTCTCGCCCACCCGCTCGACATCCAGCCGGGGGCCAGCGGCGCGGAACGGGCGCAGGCAGACCTTGATATCGGTTATCTGGTCGGCATGGGGGCGCATGGGCACAAGCCGGGGCACCGTGCCGGGCACCGCCGTGCGCCGCAGGGCGGCCGCAGCAGCCGGCACGGAGGCCCACCGGCCCCCTGCCAGCGCACCAAGCGCCAGGGAACCGGCAAACAGCCCCCTCCGGCCCAGGCGGGAGGGCGTGTTTTTCGGGTCGTCAGGAAAACTGTTCACGTTCAAACCTCTGGCTGCCGGGCACCTGTCATGGAAAACCCGCCGGTTCCATGACACGAGCATCCATGCACATCCGTCTGGAAAGAGTGTATGTGCCGCTTTTTGAAATCCGCTGTCATGGCCTGTGCTTTCATGGGGTGGACAGGATAATTTTCCTCTCCCCCGCCGTCAAACCGTAGCAAGAAACCGCCTGTGGCAATATATCGGCACGCCCGGCCTGCGCCGTTTTACCGGTGTCGGGCAAGAGGCGCAGGGGGTGTGCCTGCACGGGCACCAATATTATGGCATATTTTGTCTATAATAACCTGCTTATGATATTCGGGATTTAAATAATGGGCTTCAATTCCTCCTGTCCTGCGTTTCATGGTGTCAGCCGGGAAGAAATACTGGCCCTTATGGAATTCGAGGATACCGGGATCAGGGATGAGGCACGCAAGGCCGATTTTTCCATTGCCGACAGGCCCACGGGGTGGACCATCCCGTGGTCCAGCCAGTGTGAATACCTGCCCGACAGCGAGCCGGTTCACCTGCCGTTCAGGGGCAGGCACAGCATCGTGGGCTGCTGCGTGCTGGAAACAACCATGATGAGCGTCGGCTTCGGGTATGATTATGATGATTACGGCAGGATGTGCAGTTCGTGGAATATTACCTACGATGGCCACAAGAGGTGCGACAACCTTGAGTGCACCGGTACCCTGCCGCCCGAAAGCAGGGCCATCATCGATGGCAGCCCGTACCAAGGCCAACATGAACACAAGCGTGGATATGTTTTTTGGTGTACCGGTCAGCGTGATCCAGCGCCTGACTGGTTTCAGCTACGATCGACCGGTTTATGACGGCAAGGAAATCCTTTTTACCGAACTGCGTTCCCTCGCCACCGCCTGATTTCACGGCAGTCCCCGGCCACCCGCATCATGCACGAGGCAGACAAGGGGCACCTGCCCGCGCGTAAACGGCACGGCGGCCTGAAGTGGCACGGCACCCAGCAGGCTGTGCCACGGGCCGACTGGCTGCGGCAGGATCACGCGCAGCGCCATGTCGCGCCCTACGGCCAGCGTATCGGCCTGCACGTCCATGCCCAGCGGCAGGCGCGGGGCCACCACCAGCAGGCTGAACCCGTCATGCTCGCGCAGGAAGGCAATGGCGTGCTCGCGCTCCGCTCCTTCCACCTCAAGCGGCTGGTAGCGGCCGTGGGCAAACAGGTCCGGGTAACGGGCCCGAAACGACAGGATGCGCCGGATCAGGTCGAGCTTGACCTGCCCCGTGCGCCATGAGGCAGCGGAGGCATCAAAACTGCCCGCGTGTTCGAGCAGCGCATGGCGCAGGCCGAAATCAACCGGGCGGCGGTTATCGGGGTCAACGAGGCTGAAATCCCATAAATCACAGCCCTGGTACAGGTCCGGCACGCCGGGCGTGGTCAGCCGCAGCAGGGTCTGCGCCAGCCCGTTGAGCGCGCCCGCCGGGGCAATCCGGGCTACCACCCCCTCCATCTGCGCCATGAAAGCAGGGTTGGCGGCAAGGCGGCGCACAAAGGCCGCGCAGGCTTCTTCATAGGCCATGTCGGGGTCGAGCCAGTTGGTATGGCGCTTGGCCTCGCGCAGGGCCTTGGTCTGCCATTGCACGATCCGCTCGCACCACGCCTTACGCGCATCCTCGCTGGCAAAGGGGGTGAGCGGCCACGCGCCGAGCATGGTCTGGTACAGCATCAGTTCATCAATGCGGTCCGGCCCGATAGCCGTTTGCGCGCCATTGCGGGCAAACCATTCGCTGACCTGCGCGTGCCACTGTGGCGCCATCTCGCTCAACACGGCCAGGCGGGCGCGGCTGTCCTCGCCACGCTTGTGGTCATGGGTCGCAGTCGTGAGCATGGCGGCAGGGTGCTGGCGCGCGCGCGCGGTGCAGCCCGCATGGAAATCCGCAACCGCAAGGCCAAGCCGTGCGGGGTCGGACCCCACCTCATTGCGCGAGATCAGGCGCACGTAGCGGTAGAAGGTCGTATCTTCCGTTGATTTGGCGGCCAGCGGTGCGGTCAGGTGCTCGAAGGCCTGCTCGGCGCGGCGCATGCAGGCTGCGGGCGCGTGCTCCGGCCGGGCCGACAGGATGCCCGTTACCGCATCAAGAACCGGTTCAAGGCCGCCTTCCAGCCGTGGCCGGGCGGTCTTTGCCGCAGCGTGCAGCGCCGCGCCATCTTCGGCATGGTCCTGCACCACCTCATCGCCAAAATAGGTGCGGTAGGACGTGAAGGAGAGCAGAACGGCCTCAAGCACCGTCCGCAGGCCCGCAGGCGGGCAGTCCATTCCCCCTGCCCTCAGCGCCGTGGCCAGCAGGCGGGCCAGATGCGCGAATTCGGCGGCAAAACCCTCAGCCAGCAGTTGAGCTCGGGCCTCGCGCGCAATCAGGCCGCAGGCTCTGGCATCCGGCCCGCACGCCGCCCACAGCCGATCGAGCACAGGTGCCGCGCGCGCATCATGCAGCACGGCGGAAACCTGATCCATGAAGTCATAGCCCGTGGTGCCCGCCACCGGCCAGGCGGCAGGCAGGCTCTCGTGGGTGGCAAGAATTTTTTCCACGTAAATGGCCGCCCCCGGCAGGGCGCTTTCGGGGCGCAGGCGGGCCAGCGCGTCAAGCCGGGCACGCAGGCGCTGGCAGTAGGCGGCGGGAGCGGCCAGCCCATCAATGTGATCGACCCGCACGCCATCAACCAGCCCGCGCTGGTAAAGCGAGAACAGATAGCCATGCACGGCCTCGAACACCTCGGCGCGCTCCACGCACACGCCCACGAGGCCGGTAATGTCAAAAAACCGCCGCCAGTTGATCCGTGTCGCGGCATCACGCCAGCAGGCCAGACGCCATGGCTGCATGGCCAGCAGGCGCTCGAGGCGGGCATGGCCTGCGGGGTCGCATCCATCATGCAGGCTGGCAAGCCGCGCCATGGCCGCCTGCCCGCGCTGTGTTGCCGCCCAGTGCCGCAGGGCCGCCAGCGCAGAATCCGCTTCCGCCCCCGGGCCGCCGCGCAGCGCCACGGTGGTGAAGGCCGCAAGCAGCGCGCCGGGTGCCCCCACCTGCGCCAGCAGGCATGCGTAGCTGGCCGGGCTCAGCGGAAAGCTGTGCTCATGGTGATGGATATGGAACAGCCCCCCATCCCCGTCATGGCGCAGGACAAGGCTGCCTGCCGCCATTGCCTCGGGCAGCGGGCGATCAAGGAAGGGCAGCAGCACGCGCCCGCGCAGATCCGGGTCCGGGTCATGCCAGTTGATGTCGAACCATGTGGCATGTGCCGAAGCCTGCCCCCAGGCCAGCACATCCATCCACCACGCATTATGGGCATCAACGGCCATGTGGTTGGGCACGATATCAAGGATCAGCCCCATGCCGTGGGCATGCAGCCGGTCGGCCAGGCGCACCAGTGCCGCCTCGCCGCCCAGCGCAGGGTCGATGCGATCATAGGCCACGGTATCATAGCCATGGGTCGAGCCGGGGCGCGCGGCAAACAGGGGCGAGGCATACAGATGGCTTATGCCAAGGCGGGCGAATTGCGGCACGAGGGCCGTGGCGTCATCGATCGTCATGCCCGCGCGGAACTGCAGCCGCAGCGTAGCCCGCACCAGGGCGGCCGGAATGGCGCTATTCATGGGCACGCCCCGCGCGCAGGCGGTTGAAGCGCCTGCGCGTATCATGCCCCGACAGCAGGGTTGCGGTCATGGCGGGGTAGCGGCGCTGCCAGTTGGGGTGGCCGCTCGTGGTGCCGGGCAGGTTGGGCTGCTCGGCAAGGCCGAGCATGTCCTCCACCGCCACGAGGGCCAGCGGGCACGCGGCCCGGCCCACGAAGCCGATGGCCTCCTCCACCACCCTTGCCGCGCCCGTGGCGTTGGGCGGGGGCCTTTGCGCGCACCTGCCCCGGGCAGCCGGTGCGGGCCGGTCCTGCATCAGGGCGGACCACAGGGCGGTGCGGTCATTTTCACGTTCGTCATGCACGGTGTTGGGGTCGAGGCCCGGGGGAAGCTGGTGCAGTTTCTCGCGCCAGGCAATATCCGTCCCCTGCCACCAGCCTGCCACCGTGGGCAGGTCATGGGTGGTGGTCATGGCCGTGGCATGGGGCGACCACGTGGCGGGTGGCTTGAACACGCCCTGCGGCGTGCGCTCGAAAAACAGCACGTTCATGCCCATGATGCCATGTGCCCCCGCCGCCTTGCGAAAGGCGGTGGTGACCGTGCCCAGGTCCTCGCCAATCACCATGGCATCGGCGCGCATGGCCTCAAGGGCGACAAGCCGCATGAGGTCGCGCACGGGAAAGGACAGGTAACTCCCCTCCGCCGAAGCACCGCCCTGCGGTATGATCCACAGCCGTTCCAGCGCCATGACATGATCGATGCGCAAGCCCCCGCCATGGGCGAAGCCCGCACGCAGCGTGTCGATAAAGGCGCGGTAGCCCGTGGCCCGCAGCCCGGCGGGTGAAAACGTGGTCAGCCCCCAGTCCTGCCCCAGCGGGCTGAGCGCATCGGGCGGCGCGCCGATACCGGCACCCAGCAGGAATTCGGACTGGCGCGCCCAGCATTCGCTGCCCGTCGGGTCCACGCCCACCGCCATGTCCTTGATCAGGCCGATGCGCATGCCCGCTGAGCGCGCGCCCGTACAGGCCCGGGCTAGGCTGGTGGCCGCCAGCCACTGCACGAACACATGGAAGGTTACGTCATGGGCGAATTCCTGCGCAAACCGCGCCACTTCGGGGCTGTCGGGCTGGCGCATGGCCACGGGCCAGCGCCGCCAGTCGCCGCCGCGTTCGCCACGGGTGGCGAAATAGGCATGCAACGCCTCGAACAGGGCATGCTGCTCGAGCGCTTTACCGCCCGCCGCGCGGAAGTCGCGCATGGCCTGTGGCGGGCTGGCCGCGATCCGGTCATCATACAGCCGCCTGAGCAGCTGGTAGCGACACGTGCTGGCCCGCACCCAGTCGATCAGCGGCGCATCCTCAAGTTGCCTGAGCGTATCGACATAGGCCGCGCCCCCCTTGACCACGGCGGCCTGCACGGTTGCGGCATCAAACACGGCATGCGGATCAGCCAGCAACACGTTGAGGAACAGGCGCGATGAGGGTGAATACGGGCTGTACTGCCCGGGGCGGGCTGCAAACATGGCATGGGCCGGGCTGATGGCCAGCGCATCCGCCCCGCGTGCTGCAGCTGCGCGGGCCAGGGTTTCGACCGCGCCAAAATGCCCGATCCCCCCATCGCCCGCCATGCGCAGGCCGTAAACCTGCGTGCCCAGCCCCCATGGGCGCACGCTGCCGCCTGCGCATATCCGGCTCACCCGCGGGCAGGATGCGGGGGCTATGGCCAGGGTGGTGGGCGTATCCCCCACTTCCAGCCGGTGGTAGCCGCATACCCCCACGGGGGGGAGTGCGGGGTGGCCACGCATCAGGCGCAGGCTGCCCTCGATCTGCGCGCCATTTTCCAGCACGAGGCGAAACCGGCCCCCTCCATCATCCGGTGGCAGGGGCAGCACGGTGGCCTGGCCTGCAACGCCCACCACCATGGCGGGCAATGCCCCGCGCGGGCGTGGCGCAGGGGCATGGCCTTCCAGCACGGCCAGCAGGCGGCGCAGGCTCTCGTTCGAGACGCGGTGCATCTCGCCTGCAGCATCGCGCCAGCGCAGGCTCAGCCCGGCATGGCGGGCGCGCTCGACAAGGGTGCGGTTATTCATCCTCGGCCTCGTTCAGGCAGGCCATCATGGCATAAGGGGGCAGGGTTGCGGAGAACAGGTCCGCCCCGTGCGGCAGCACCGCATGCAGGCAGCGCCCCTGCGGCATGTCTGGCAGCGGCACTGCCGCATCGGCCAGGTTGAGGGCAATGGACAGCACCGCCCCATCGCCCATGCGCCACCGGGCAAAAACCGCTCCCGTGCCCAGAACCTGCGCCCCCATGGCGCGCGCGCCGGGCAGGCGGGGCGTGATCTCGGCGTGACGCAGGGCCAGCAGTTGCGCAATCTGCGCGTTCCATTCCCTGTGGGCCGGTTTATCGCGCTCGGCGGGGTCAAGGCGCGAGGCGGCATAGGTTTCGGGCGCGTTGGGGTCGGGAATGGTGTCGCGCTTTTCCGCCGAGGCAAAATGCGAGAAACCGGCAAATTCCTGCCGCCGCCCCTCGCGCACGATCCGCCCCAGCGCCGGGTTGTAGTCGGTAAAGAACAGGAAGGGCTGGTGCGAACCCCATTCCTCGCCCATGAACAGCATCGGGACCTGCGGGCACAGGAGCACCAGCCCGTAGGCCGCGCGCAGGGCCTGTGGCGTGGCCAGCACGCCCAGCCGCTCGCCTAGCGCACGGTTGCCGATCTGGTCATGGTTTTGCAGGAAGATGATGAAGCGGTCCGGGGCGAGGTCGGCACTCGGGCTGCCCCTTGCCTTGCCGTTGACCGGCTGCACCTCGCCCTGAAAGGCAAAGCCCTCGGCCAGCACGCGCGCCAGCGCGGGCGCCGGATCGGGGGCGAAATTGCCATAATAGCCCTCGTCCTCGCCGGTCAGCAGCACATGCAGGGCGTTATGGGCATCATCATTCCACTGGGCCCGATAGCCTGCGCGCAGCAGGCCGGCATCGTTGTTTTCATTTTCCACGATCAGGTGCACATGCCGCCCGCGCTCGACATGGTTGCGGATGATGGCAGGCAGCGCCAGCAGCCAGTCCCGGTCCACAATGGCCTGCACGGCATCAAGCCGCAGCCCGTCAAAGCGGAATTCCATGAGCCAGTACAGCGCGTTATCAATAAAGAACTGGCTGACCGCCTCCTGCCTGAAATCGATGGCCGCCCCCCATGGTGTTGCCGTGTCATACCTAAAGAAGGGGGTTGCGTAGTCCGCCAGGTAATTCCCGTCCGGGCCGAAGTGGTTGTACACCACATCAAGGAACACCATGAGCCCCAGCCCGTGCGCCGTATCAATCACGGCCTTGAGCGCATCGGGCGGGCCGTAGGCGGATTCCGGGGCAAAAGGCAGCACGCCGTCATAACCCCAGTTGCGCCCGCCCGGCACTTCGGCCAGCGGCATGAGTTCGATTGCGGTCACGCCAAGGGCGGCAAGGCGCGGCAGTTCGCGGGCCACGCCGTCATAACCGCCCATCAGGCCCACATGCACCTCGTATATGACCACCTCATGCCACGGGCGGCCCGGCCATGCGCCATGCCGCCAGTCATAGGCGGCAGGGTCGACCACCTCGCTTGGCCCCCGCACATCATCGGGCTGGTAGCATGATGCGGGGTCCGGCACGGCAAGGTCGCGGGCCACGCGGTAGCGGTAGCGCGTGCCCGCCCCGCAGGGGAACACGCATTCAAACCACCCTTCCCTGTCGCGGGCCATGGCAACCGGCGCATGGCCCTCAGCCTCGAGCAGGACCGTGTGGCATGAGGGCGCCCAGAACCGGAAGCGGGTATGCCGGGCATCAAGCAACGTGGCCCCGATGTCGCGGTCAGACTGGAAATGGGTGCTCATGCGGCGTCCTCCGCCTCGTTATCGCTGCCGGGCACGAAAGCCAGCAGCACAAGCCCGTGGGCGGGCACGGTGATGTCCTGCACGTCCGCCGCCAGCGCTTCGGCCCCGCGTTCGGGCCGCGTGGTGTCGATCAGCAGGGTCCACTGCCCCGGGGGCTCGGGCAGCGTGGCGTTCATGTCCTCGCTACCGGCGTTGAGCAGCATGTAGGTAATGTCGAACGTGCCATCGGCCACGGTGCTGGCGCGGCGCACGCCCAGCAGGTGGCATGCTTCGTCGTTCCACTGCTCCACCTCCATGGGCGTGCCATCATGGCTGAACCAGCCAATATCGGGCACATCAGGCAGTGGCCTGTGGCGGCCATGCATGTAGCGCGCCGCGCGCAGCGAGGCGTGGGCCCGGCGCAGCGTGGCAAGGCGGGCGACAAAGCCGGTCATCATCCGGCCCTGCGGCGTTGCGGCGCGCTTCCAGTCCAGCCAGCTCGTGGGGTTGTCCTGGCAGTAGGTGTTGTTGTTGCCGTTCTGGGTCTGGCCAAACTCATCGCCCGCCAGCAGCATGGGGGTTCCGTGCGCGAACATGAGGGTCGCCATCATGGCACGCTGCACGCGGCCACGCAGGTCAAGGATGGCGGGGTCATCGGTCGGGCCTTCCACGCCCCAGTTGGCGCTGTTGTTATCCGCACTGCCATCCTGGCCGTCTTCCCCATTGGCCTCGTTATGGCGCTCGGCGTAGCTGACCACGTCCTCGAGCGTGAAGCCGTCATGCGCGGTAATGAGGTTGACCGAGCTCCACGGCCTGCGCCCCCTGCGGTCGAGCAGGTCGCCCGAGCCTGCGATGCGGGCGGCGAGATCGCCAAGCTGCTGGCCATCGCCACGCCAGAAGCGCCGCGTGGTATCACGGAAGCGGTCATTCCATTCGGCAAATCCGGGCGGGAAGTTGCCGAACTGGTAGCCACCGGGACCGGGGTCCCATGGCTCGGCAATGAGCTTGCGGGTGGACAGCACGGGGTCCTGGATGATGGCATCGAAAAAGCCCGATCCCTGGTCAAAGCCGTAAGGCTCGCGGCCCAGCACCGGGGCGAGGTCGAAGCGGAAGCCATCGATGTGGAATTCACTTGCCCAGTAGCGCAGAGAGTCCAGCACCATCTGCAGCACGCGCGGGTGCGACAGGTTGAGCGTGTTGCCGCAGCCTGTATCGTTTATGAGGTGGCGCTCGTCACCGGGCACGAGGCTGTAATAGGTGGCGTTGTCCAGCCCGCGGTAACACAGGGTCGGACCGAGTTCGCTGCCCTCGCAGGTGTGGTTGTAGACCACATCCATCACCACCTCGATGCCCGCCTTGTGCAGCCGCCTGATGGCCGCGCGCAGTTCATGCGCCGAGCCACTGGCCAGATAGCCCGCATGCGGCACGAAGAACGCCAGCGTGTTGTAGCCCCAGTAATTGGTCAGCCTGCGCTCGATCAGGTAACGCTCGGGGGCGAAACACTGGATGGGCAGCAGCTCGAGCGTGGTCACACCCAGCCTGCGCAGGTGGGCGATCATCTCCGGCGCGCCAAGGGCCTGGAACGTGCCGGGCTGGGGGTTGCGCTCCAGCGCGCGCTGCATGGTCAGGCCCCTGACATGGGCCTCCATGATGACGGTATCCGCCCATGGCACGCAGGGCAGGATGTCATCCTCCCACTCATACGCGTCGTTCACCACCACGCATTTGGGCATGGAGGGCGCGCTGTCGCGCCGGTCGAAGGACAGGTCGGCGCGCGGCGAGTGCAGGCGGTAGCCGAACTGCGTGTCCGACCATGAAACCGGCCCCGTAAGCCTGCGGGCATAGGGGTCGATCAGCAGCTTGTGCGGGTTGAAGCGGTGGCCGTTGGCGGGGTCATATGGCCCGAAGGCACGAAAGCCGTATAACAGCCCCGGCTCGGCATCGGGCAGGTAGCCGTGCCAGATTTCATCGGTATATTCGGGCAGGCGAAAGCGTGCGATCTCGCGCCGGTCGCGCGGGTCGAAAATGCACAGGTCGATCTGCTGGGCATTGGCCGAGAACACCGCGAAATTGACGCCAAGCCCATCCCAGCACGCCCCGAGGCGCGTGGGGCTGCCGGGCGATAGCGCGGGCGGGAAGCGCATCATGATCCTTCTCCCGCAGGCTGAAGGTAGAGCGCTGCCAGCGGCGGCAGGGTCAACACGCACGAGCAGGGCTGGCCGTGGGCGGGCTCGGGCTGCGCCATGACGCCACCACCATTGCCCACGCCGCTGCCGCCATAGGCGCCAGCATCGGAATTGAGGCGCTCGCGCCACGGCCCGCCCACCGGCACGCCCACGCGGTAGCCATGGCGCACCACGGGGGTCAGGTTGAGCACCACCAGAACCGGGGCATGGCCCGGCGCCAGCCGCAGCCAGGCCAGCACGGCGTTGGCGGTGTCATCGCCAATCACCCACGCAAAACCGGCGGGGTCGCTGTCAAGCGCATGGAGGGCGGGCAGTTCGCGATAAAGGCGGTTGAGGTCGGTGATGAGACCGAGCATGCCCGCCTTGAGCGGATCATCCAGACTGCGCCATGGCGGCTCGCCTTCATGCGACCATTCCGCCTCCTGCGCCAGCTCGGCGCCCATAAACACCAGCTTGCGCCCCGGATGGGCCCACATGAAGGCGAAAAACACCCGCAGGTTGGCATGGCGCTGCCACCCGTCACCAGGCATGCGGGCCAGCAGCGAGCCCTTGCCGTGGGTGACTTCATCATGCGACAGGCACAGGATGAAGTGCTCGCTGAAGGCATAATGCAGCCCGAACAGGATTTCATTGAGGTGATGGCCACGCCACAGCGGATCACGCGCAAAGAAGCGCAGGCTGTCATGCATCCACCCCATGTTCCATTTATAGGAAAAGCCAAGCCCCCCCTGCGCCACCGGGCGGGTCACGCCGGGCCAGGCGGTGGATTCCTCGGCAATCATCATCGCATCGGGGCAGGTTTCGTGCACGGTCTCGTTGAGCTGGCGCAGGAAGGCCACCGCCTCGAGGTTTTCACGCCCGCCATGGATGTTGGGGATCCACTCCCCTTCCCGCCGGCTATAGTCGCGGTACAGCATGGAGGCCACGGCATCGACACGCAGGCCATCAATATGGAAGCGCTCCAGCCACATCAGCGCGCTGGCGATGAGGAAGCCACGCACCTCATGGCGGCCAAAATTATAGATATGGGTGTTCCAGTCGCGGTGCACGCCCTCGCGCGGGTCCTGATGCTCGTACAGCGCGCAGCCATCGAAACAGGCCAGCCCGTGCACGTCGTTGGGAAAATGGGCGGGCACCCAGTCCAGGATCACGCCGATGCCGGCTGCGTGGCAGGCATCGATGAAGGCCGCGAAATCAGCCGGCGTGCCATGCCGGGCCGAGGGCGCGAACAGCCCGAGCGGCTGGTAGCCCCATGAGCCGCCAAACGGATATTCCATCACCGGCATCAACTCTACATGCGTAAAGCCCGCCGCCTGCATGTAGGGAATGAGCTCGCCCGCCAGTTCCCGCCACGACATGATGCGGTCCGGGTCGCCCTGGGGCCTGCGCCATGAGGGAACATGCAGCTCGTATATGGCCAGCGGCGCATCCGTGGCCTGCGCGCGCCCGCGCGTGGCCATCCAGTCCGCATCGTTCCAGGCAAACGGCGCGGGGGATGCCACGACCGAGGCGGTGGCGGGCGGCCGCTCGGCAAACCGGGCAAAGGGATCGGCCTTGTGCGACAGGATATGGCCCTCGCGCGTCATGATCTCGAATTTGTAGCGCTCGCCGGGGCCGAGGCCGGGAATGAACAGCTCCCACACCCCGGCACTGTGGCGCAGGCGCATGGGGTGGCGCCTGCCATCCCAGAAATTGAAATCCCCGATGACCGAAACCCGCCGCGCATTGGGCGCCCACACCGCAAAGCGCACGCCCGGCGTGCCGTCAATCACCATGGGCTGCGCCCCCATGAGGTGGTCAAGCTGGCGGTGGCGGCCTTCGGCAAACAGGCGCAGCTCCGCCTCATCGAGCAGCAGGCCGAATGAATACGGGTCGGCGGTTTCCTCCACCGCGTCGGCCCAGACGATTTTCAGGTGATAGCGCGCGCCTGCGGGAATGGTGCCGACATGCAGCCCCGTGTCGTCCATGCGCCGCATGGGGCGCTCGATCGGGCTGGCGCGCGGGCGTTCAACCACCAGCCGCACGCGCGCCGCATCATGGTACAGCACGCGGATGACATCGACACGCCCCATGTTATGGCGGCCAAGAATGGCAAACGGGTCAGAACTGCGCCCATGCACAAGATCATCAATACCATCGGGGAGGACATAGTGGGCTGCATCGTGCCTGATCCGCATGCCGGGGCCTTTACTGTGCTGTCGGGATATGCCGTGGAGTGACGCCCCAAGGGGCCGGGCGCATTAATGGGGAACTGCCAGCGCGCGCGACAGGCGGGGCGGCCTGCGCGCGATGCGCCGCCTGCGGCCCTCGCGCAGGCCATGCCGCCCCGATGGCAGGCTGATCACGTTTGAATCCGCCCGGCCGCCCGCATCCATGCCCAGCATCTCGGCAAACAGCGTGACGTAGTGGGCGGCCTTCTCGTTCCACGACACGTCATAGGCCGCGCCCGTAAGCTGGAGCTGGCGCCACATGCGGCGGTTGCGCCGGTAGAGCAGGCGGGCGCGCACCACGGTGGCGAGCAGGGTCTCGCCATCAACGGGGGTGAACAGGAAGCCGGTCGCAGCGCCCTGGGCAATGGCGGCGGGGTTGGCATTGACGATGGTGTCGGCCAGGCCGCCCACGCGGGCGGCGACCGGCACCGCGCCATAACGCAGCGCGCCAAGCTGGGTCAGCCCGCAGGGCTCGAAGCGCGAGGGGATGAGCAGTGCATCGACCGCCGAAGGCAGGCGGTGGCCAAGGGATTCACTATAGCCGAGATGGCAGGCGAACCGGCCGGGAAACTGGCGCTGCAGGCCAGCGAGGCGGCGCTCGATCTCGCGGTCGCCCTCGCCCACCACGATCAGCTGGGTGTTGCCTTCCAGCAGGCGTGGCGTGACATCGGCAAGCAGGTCGATGCCCTTTTGCGCGGTCAGGCGACTGACAACGCCCACCACAAAGGCATCCGGGTCGGCCCACAGGCCGAATTCCGCCTGCAGGTCGCGCTTGTTGGGCGCGCGCCCCACGGTATCGCCCACCATGTAGGGAAAATGCACCGCCGGGTCGGAGGCGGGGTTCCATGTCTCGGTGCTGATGCCGTTGAGAATGCCCTCCAGCCGGTCGCTGCGGTGGCGCAGCAGGCCATCGAGACCCATGCCGCCTTCAGGTGTCTGGATTTCCTGCGCGTAGGATGGCGAGACGGTGGTGATGCGGTCGGCATGGTACAGCCCCGCCTTGAGGAAGCTGATGGCCCCGTAGCATTCGCACCCCTCAACCGAGAACGCCTCGGGAGGGAGGCCGAATTCGGCCAGGCACCCGGCGGGAAACCGCCCCTGGAAGGCAAGGTTGTGGATGGTCTGGATGACCGGAACGCGGGTGGCCACGGGCTGGCCGCCCTGCCCTGCCCTGACGTGGTCATGATGCAGGTAGGCTGCCACAAGCCCGGCCTGCCAGTCATGCGCCTGCACCAGGTCGGGGCGTGGATGCGGGGTGCGGCCCTGGGCAATATCCGCCGCCATGCGTGAAAGGGCTGCAAAGCGGATGCCGTTATCGGGCCAGTCCTGCCCCTCGGGGCCAAGATAGGGGTTGCCGGGGCGGTCGAACAGGGCGGGCACGTCAAGCACCAGCAGGTCCAGTCCCGCCACATGGGCCGACCACAGCGTGGCCTCATGCCCTAGCAGGTCGGGGTGATGCATGACCTGCGCGCGCGCAGGCAGTGCCGCCAGCACGGCGGGGTAGCCGGGCAGCAGGGTCGTGACCTCCACGCCATAAGGGGCCAGCGCATGTGGCAGGGAACCCGCCACATCGCCCAGCCCCCCGGTCTTGACGAAGGGAAACATCTCTGCCGCGACTGAAAGCAGGCGGATCGGGGTTGAAAAAGGCGTAACCGCATTCATCATCGGCCTGTTTCCTTGCAGGAGGAGAAACCGGTGCCATTTCTGGATCTGTATCGGTTAACGGGGTATTAACCCCATGGTCTCACCCACACGGTTAAGTGATCCTGCGCATGGAGTCGTTTTACTTATCTGTTCAGTGACACCTCAATAAAAATGGCAATTCCATGTCCCCGTTTGCAATACCGACGCATGTGTTTATTATGCCCAGCTCAGGACAGGCCCGTTCCCCCACGCCGCCCCGACATGAAAATGACAGAATATGACCCCGGTCATAACACTCATAAAAACGGCCTGAGCCTGCACATATCGGGACTGCTCGACAGTAACGGGCATGAATTACGCGCAACCGTATCGCAGTCCCGCCTGCTTGCCGGGTATGAAAATTTCCTGTGCCACGCCATCGAGCGCATCACCATAAAACACAGGCCCATAGAACCTGACACCCCGATCCGTTACAGCTACTGGGCCACGCGTGGCGCGCTTGCGGCTGACGGCTACCTCTATTTTCATGAACCCGTGCCCGCCTGCCCCACCTTCGGGCTGGAAGAACAGAGCGGCGTGGATGCTTGCGTGACCTATTGGGAAGAACAGCATGCCACCTGCCGCAGCGTACAGGCGGTGTTCAGCCCGCCCTAGCCCGAGCAGCTGGTCGTCATCTCCGATGGGGTGTATGAGGGTGATGTGGTGCAGGGCGTGCGCTATCCGTCCCCACCCCATATGTCAGGCTGGTGGATCACCACCGACCTTTATGATGATGACATCACCAGCCTGAAAACCGTACATGCCTGCCATGTCACAGCCATGCGCCCTGAACTGGCGCGGTATCTGGCCCTGCCGCCCGGGTGGCGGTTCGATACGGCGCGGGACAGCATTGGCTTCGACCCTGCAGCCAGCAGACTTGCAGAGGACAGATAATGCCGCCTTCGTTAAAAAAAGGCGGCTTTACAGGCACTGCCGCCACGATCAGAACCGTGGCAGCGGGATATGGGGCGCAAACAGGCATGTCAGCACGATAAGCGTTACAAAAAACACCACCATGCCCCCCACAATAAAGACATGCCGTTTTTCTGCCGGGGTGGCGAGAGGCGTATCGCGGCGTGGGTCGGTTACCGCCCCGCCGCGCATCTGTTTGTCCTGACCGTATTGCATGGGAATACTCCCTTGGCAGACGTTGATGCATGCCGCCTCCCGGGCAGGAAAGTAGCATGCCTGTGGTTTTGCCCGGTGCTTTGCCGGGTGTTTTACTGGGGCAGGTCCTTGGCCATCTGCAGGTGGTTTTCAAGCGTGGGCAATGTATTGCCTGCCCATGTCTTGAGGGCTGCGTTATCACCGCTCTGCGCATAACGGCGGAAGAGCGAGACAGCATCTTCATGCCCCGCGATCTGGTCCGCGCGGTACTGCAGGGCGAAGTCACGGCCATGCAGGGTCTTGAGGTGGTCAAGCTTGTCCTGATGGGCCTCATCAATGCCGGTGGGCGGACTGACCTGCACGTTACTGCTCTGGAGGAGGTCTTTCAGGGCAGCAGATGTTTTCTTGTGGTCTTCGATCATCCGGTTGGCGAAGGCGGTGAGCTTGGGGTCGTTATCCTGCAATGCCAGTTCGCTGGACTGGATCTCGAACATATCGCTGATGGTGGCGATCTTGATGAAATCCTCCGTGCGGGGCGCGACCCCCATCAGCGAATTGATGCCTGCCTTTTCGGGTATGGACTGGGCCAGGACCGGCGCGGGCACGCAGGCAACCAGCCCCAGTATCACCATCATGCTTTTTTTCATTGTTTTGCTCCAGATGGATCAGAAATCCGTATCATCCCGGCCCGGCCGGGCAATGGGAGGGGGCGGAACCAGGCAGGGGTTCCGCGCACCCCGCATCAGTCAGGATTTATCATGATCGTGGCTATGCTGGCCGCCCTTGCGCCCGGCTTCCGCCGCGCGTTCGGGGTCCTTGGCAAAATTGCCGCCACTGTGCTGGCCGCCCTTGTGGCCTGCCTCGGCGGCCTTTGCCGGGTCATGGGCAAAATTGCCGGGGCTGTGCTCGCCCCCCTTATGGCCTGCTTCGGCTGCGCGCTCGGGGTCCTTGGCAAAATTGCCCGAGCTATGCTGGCCACCCTTGTGCCCCGCCTCCGAGGCCTTCTTGCGGTCATCGGCGAAGTTGCCCGGATTATGCGCGGCGCCACCACCGCCCCGGCTGTCAGCTGGCGCCAGGGTGGCAGTGCGGGTGCGTTCTTGCATGGGAATGCGATAAGCCATGATCGTTCACCTTTTCCAGATTACAGCGCGGCTACGGGGTCCTTGTTTTTTCTCGCCGCCCCATGGGTCCGTGGTGAGAAAGCAATCCCGGCCATATGCACTGTGGAGGGTTCAACGAGGCAACCGGCGAGCAGTTTCGGCATGGTCCTGGAAAATAAAAAATAAATATTCAGGACCACAAATGCATTATATGAGCCAAATCCATAGTAAAGCGAAGCGGCAGCCCGCACTTTGCCCGCAACCCATCCCCACGCCATGCGATAGGTAGCCCGTGCCCACGGGCTACCGCGTCAGGAAAAGAGAACCATGCACCATCTGTCCCGCTTCGCATTTGCCTGCGCCAGCCTTCTGCTCATGATGCTGGCCCTTTTCCTGCTGACATTTGGCATGTCCGACCTGCTCAGGGCGGTGGGGCAGTCATGGCATGCGGGCCGCAACGCTATATTGCAGGCCATCAGCTATGTCGTGATTGCGGTGGCGGTATTTGATGTGGCCAAGTACTTCGTGGAGGAGGAGGTGATCCAGACCAGTGGCAAGAAAAGCCTGGGCGAGGCACGGGCCAGCCTGACCAAGTTCATCACCACCATCATCATCGCGGTGTTCATTGAAGGTCTGGTCGGCGTTTTCGAGACCAGTACAAGCGAACCAGCCGCCATTCTCTACCCTGCCAGCCTGCTGGTGGTGGCAACCTTCATCGTCCTTTCGCTTGGCGCGTTCCAGCGCATGAGCGTGGATGCCGAGCGTGAAAAGAAAAAGGTGGGTGGCGGGGAAGAATAACCGCCCTGCCCTACGGGATGTTCCAGCATTTAAAAAATAATGCCGCCTTTAAAATAAAGGCGGCATCAAAAAAAGCTTTCCCGGGTTCCGGAGCCGCTTTTTACGTTCGTGGCAGATTATTTCTGCGCGGGAGCGGCCGGGGCCTGCGCACCCGGAGGGGGCAGCGTCTCGGACACATCCTCCGAGACGAACACGACATTATCAAGCACCTGCTGCAGGGCCGCGGAAGCCTCCTGCGGGTGACGGGCCTCGGTAAAGACGGTGGCGCGGTTGATCGCCCCCTGCGTGGGTTCAAGCGCTGTCAGCGCCATGATGAAATCGGCATCCTCGCCCACGACCTGCAGCGTCTGCGCGGCCTGCTTGGTCTGGCCTGCCTTGAGCTGGGTATTGGCGGTGGCAATGGCGGCCTTCTTCTCGGGGGCCAGGGTCTCACTGCCAATGATTTCACCGCCAACCGGAATCCAGGTCACCGGCGTGGTGCCTGCCACATGGCCGGGCGCCGCCGGGTGCTGCGGGGCGGGATGGAGGCTGGTCTCGGCGGCGATGAACTGCGTGCTGGCCTTGCCTGCGGCGGTCAGGCGCTTGGTGGCATCATACAGCGCGGGAATGGCGGCATCGGTCTGGCCTGCGTCGAGCACCTGCTTGGCGTTGAGCACGTCGAGCATGGCGCGCTGCCCATCAGCCGAAAGGTGATTGAATGCACGGGTGGCCTTGAACTTTTCCCAATCCGTATGCACCGATGCCGCCTGGGCACCCAGGGGTGCGGCGAGCAGTCCCGCCACGGCGGCCAGTGAAGCGATAAAACGCATGGTTTCCCTTTTCAGAGCAATCTGTCTGTTATTTATTCTGTGGCCCGGATATCCGGGCCCGGACGGAATGTTACAAAAAATGGCATGCGGGGTCCATGACTATTCCCATCGTTACCATCCGGATCGCGTGGGGGCGGTTGTCGGCCCGCGGCACACCGTGCCATGATCGCGCCAGACCATTATCGCTCAGGGAGAAACTGCATGTTCAGCCATGTTACCGTTGGCGCAAACGATATTGAAGCCGCTAAGAAATTCTATGACAGCATATTCGCAACCCTTGGCGTGCCCGCCGCCACCGTCAATGCCAAGGGCAAGCTGTTCTACAAGGGCGATACGGGTTTTTTCCTCGTAACAAAGCCGGTGAACGGCCAGCCCGCCACGGCCGCCAACGGGGGCACGATCGGCTTTGCCGCCCCCTCGCCTGAAGTAATCGACGCATGGCATGCCGCCGGCGTGGCCAATGGCGGCACCACCTGCGAGGACCCGCCGGGCATTCGCCACATGCCCAATGGCGACCTGTACCTGGCCTATCTGCGCGACCCGACCGGCAACAAGCTGTGCGCGCTCTATCGCGTCCAGTCCTGATCCGGGCTGCCGGGCAAAGTTGCCGGGTGCCGCCTTTTGTCACTAAAGGCGGCACCAAAACTTTCCACTATGCTGCGCCCCGTAGCGGGCAGGAAAAAGACCGAGCATGAACTGCCAGCCTCCTGTTTTTTCAAGGCAATGGTACCTGTGCGCCGCCGCTATTGTGGCCGGTACGGTGGCCTGGGGGCAACCCGGCCACGCACGCGGCCCAGAGGCACCGGCCCCTGATGCGCTACAGGCCGCCTGCACGGCGTTGCATGCCCCGCCCGTGCTGCAGGTGTCGTTGCTGTTTGGCCTTAAACGCCCTGATGGCGGCCATGTCAGCCGGCGGGACTGGGCCCGTTTTGTGCGCGACACTGTCACCCCGCGCTTTCCGGCCGGTTTTTCGGTCCTGCGCATGACAGGACAGTGGCAGGATGAACGCACCGGGCGCGTCATACGCGAACCCTCGCGCATCATATGGGTTGCAACCCCTCTCACCCCCGACCTCAGGCCGCGGCTTGAAGCGATACGCCAGGCCTATCGCCAACGCTTCGGGCAGGATACCGTGGGGCTGGTCATCACGCCGGGCTGTGCCGCGTTCTGAAACGATAGGCAATGCGGACATGGGCCTGTAATTATCAAAGTTTTTGGTAAAGCTTTTTCATGATGTTTTGAAAGACGTCGCCTTTATGAAAAAAGGCGACACCAAAAAGTTTTATTTATATGCCGTCCAGATGAGGCTTCACTATTTTACGAAAGAATCTGTACTAAATATGGGCTATTACAAATTATATTTTCCGATGACCATGAATAATAAATAATATTAATATGAAATTTTATATATTCATATCTTACTTTGGAACAGAAAACATTTCCGCGCAATTTCAGGAAGCAGGCGCTGCCGGAAGCGCCCGGGCAACCTTCACCCTGTTTCAGGGAAAACGTGCAATGCCGCAGGTATGATCCTGTAATTCCTCCCCGCTTGCCGGGTCAGCGTGGGTCGGGTCGGCGCGGTCATCAAGCAAAACAAAATCCACCAATCCGTCAGGTCGTGTCATGGCACTCACCATCAGCGTGTGGCGCCCCATCTCGTGCACAGGGTCTGCCATGTCACGCCTCAGCAGGCGGAAGGGGCGGATGCCCGCGAGGCTGCCCGTTCCCACAAGGCGCGCCCGATAGGCGTGGCCTGCAAGCGGCAGCGGTACCCATGCCGGGCCGAGCCGGGACCGCGCCCAGTGCAGCGCCACTTTTACATCGGGGCGGATGCAGTCCACATGGATATGCAACTGGTTCTGGCTGCGGCCATAAGCCGAGTTGATGGCCAGAGACAGGTCATCAGGTGGCAGGGCGCGCCCAAGGCTCTGGCTGACCCGACCGCTCTGCCGCCAGGCATAGGCGAAGTAATCAGGCGCATCGGCGCGCGTAATGAACGGGTCTTCCATGCCGGTCAGGCGCCTGGTGGGAATAAGCAGGTACTGGCTGGCCCCCACGCGGTCCTTCAACACGGCATAGCGGTCATTCACCACCACGCAGGGGCTGACAGAATGGTCCGGCCCATGTGGGCGGCATTGTTCATGCACGATATGCCATAGCGCATCCGGCCCGGCCCAGGCATGCTGTACCCATGCCAGTAACATGACCAGTAACAAGTACCTCTTCATGCGCCGGATAAAGCACAGGGGCTGCATGCTGCCAGCCTCATGGAAAAACATGACCTGCTCCGATAGGATGACCGGGCCAGTATAATCAGGAAACCGACCCGCGCCGCTGTATGAATTTTTCATGAAAGGCAGGCCCCCTGCATTTCCTCCCCCTGCCGGTCTTTTCTATAAACAGGCCTTTACGCTCACAGCATCCGAGACCTCATGGCCCCCCTGACCCGCCCCCTGCTCCGCTCCACCACGCTTACGGTCCTGCTGGCAGGCATGATGGGCGCCCCTGCCGGTCAGGCAGCACCTGCGGGCATGCAACAGATCGAAACGGTCGTGGTCATCTTTGCCGAGAACCGGTCTTTCGATAATCTCTATAACGGCTTTCCCGGCGCGGATACATCGGGCAGCAGGGCGGCGCGATTACGGCCCCAGCGCGACCGTGATGGCAGCGTGCTGCGCGAACTGCCACCCGTATGGGGCGGCCTGACAGCCCGCGGCGCGGCCGACCCCATAACCCAGGCCATGAGCGCGCACCTGCCCAACCAGCCCTTCCGCATTGATGACCCGCAGGGCTTCAACCGCCCGCTCAGCACGCTCACGCAGGACCTGTGGCACCGCTTCTACCAGAACCAGATGCAGATCAACGGCGGCCGCAACGACATGTTCGTGGCCTGGGCCGATTCCGGGGCACTCCCCATGAGCGAGTGGGACGGATCGCATATGGAAATGTGGCAGATCGCCCGGCGCTACACGCTGGCCGACCACTTCTTCATGGGGGCGTTTGGCGGCTCGTTCCTCAACCACCAGTGGCTGGCCTGCGCGTGCGCGCCCTTTTATCCGCAGGCCGATACCAGCCCGGCGCAGCCGGTCATTTCGGCCGTAGCGCCATCGGGCACGGCCCTGCTCGTGGCGGCTGATTCACCCCGTTCAGCGCTAGAGGGCATCCCCAAATTCACACGCGATGGCAACCTTACGCCCGATTTTTATGCCGGACCTGTGGCACCGCTTCTACCAGAACCAGATGCAGATCAACGGCGGCCGCAACGACATGTTCGTGGCCTGGGCCG
>NZ_QQBI01000015.1 GCF_004302915.1 Komagataeibacter xylinus
CAGATCGGGCTCCTGTGGGATGACTGAATTCTACAAAATAACCCAAAATTTCCTCAAGTGTGAGAAATTCGCGTCGAGATCGTGGATAGTAAATGCGAGACCAGTTCGGAAGATTCCTCCGTCTATAAATGCAAGGCCACGCTGAAGAACCCGGCAGGTAATGTCAGTGAGGTTACCGTGCCGATGAAGAAGGTTGACGGCCACTGGGTCGCCCTGAACAATTAAAGAAATTATTTAAAATACATTATTATTAAAATAATGAAAAATCGCGGGATTGAAAAACAATCCCGCGGAATTTTTGGTTGCAGCAACCTGAAACAGGTTGAATATTACTGAAAATCAGGGGGCGCTTCACTGCTTACACTGCGCATTGATGTCATGCCCAATGCCTGACTCTCCCCGGCCCACAAAAATCTCCTTTACCGCGACATCGCGCATGGCATGCAGCCCCTCGGTGGCATATTTGCCATCGCAGTTGAACTTGCCGTTGAGAATATAGTCATCGGTTTCATGCTTCCTGAGCGCATCATGCCAGTTTGAATAGGCATTGAGGGCCGCTTCATCTACCACCGGGGCATAAACCTCGATATTCACGTAATCCTCGGCATGCGACCCCTGCTCCATCAGCCCGATATTGGGGTTAGCGGCATTGCCGCAGCTTTCAAGGCAGTCAGCCACAGGCCGGGCATTGCCGTTCAGCGCGGCGCTTACGTCGCCCATTGTCAGTTCGGCCACCGAGGGGGTTGAATTCTGGATGAACGGTGTCAGCGGCACCGAGCAGGCTGGGGTCACCTTCAGCCCGTAGCCCTGAATCTGGTCGCCCTGTTCATAGGCTGTCAGTTCGCAGGCTTTTATCATGTAAGTATAGGCCGTGGTCTTGTCAGCATAGTGGTTCACATATTTGGCTGGCCCCGTCATCTGCTCAAGAAAGGGGCGCTGGATGCCCAGCATGTCCAACTGGAAGATGCGCAGCAGGGGCGGTGCGTTCGTATCGCTGCTCAGGGAGGGCTCGGGCGGGCGACTGGCCCAGCGCACGGCGCGCGAGACGCCAAGTTTCTCGACATGGGGCACTTCATCATCTGAAAGCGCACCCGTCTGGTCATCCCCGTAGGCCGCCTGCCAGGTTTTGATGGCCGTGCGCGTACCATCGCCATAAATTCCATCGGCCTTGAGCATGGGAGAGGACGCATACCCGGCATTGATGAGCTTCTGTTGCAGGGCAATATGCAGGTCGATATCGCGCGCGGCTTCCTGCGCATAGGGGCCGCTGAGGGATTTTGCCCACTCGGCGGCCTGCTGCTCCGTTATTTTCACGTAGCATGAAGCAGCGCCCGCTGGCAGGACCGCGCCCGGCGTGCCCGCGGGCGGAATGGCGCACGTATTGCGCAAGGCCGCGTCATAGGCAACGGCCTGCGCCTTGATGGCAGCATAGGCCCCCGCCCCCTCCTGCCCGCGATGGGCATAGAACACTTTTTCAAGGTCCAGTTCCGCTTTTGCCATGACCGGATCAGCACAGAGCGCCGTGGCCAGAACATCGGCCCCGTCAAGCCGGGGGCAGGTAAAACCGGGGTGGTAGGCCGGGGCGGCAAGAGCCGGTGCCCAAAGGAGCATGACGGGCAGAAAACTGCCACCCAACCAGCCAGGAACACGCATGGGAAAACCTTTTCTTGTGAAAGATCAGACAGCAATGAAAAAACTGTCCATACAATTAAGTCCGGCCAACAGGCCCTCATGCAGGTGAAACTGCATCCATTCCCCTCAATTCATGCATTAAATGTCTGTCAGGTATGCATTAATCGTTGCATTCCTCCATGCGTCGTGCTTTTGTCTGGCATGCGTTTAACGCAGCATTGCTCTGTAAGTCTTTTAGGGGAGATGTGACATGGATCGTTTCAAGACAATGCTCCGCGGTCGCACCAACATGCTGCTTGGCCAGCTCAAGCAGGAAATTGGCTATGCCACAGGCCTGCGGCGGCTGGAGCGCCAGGGCATCGCACAGGAAATGCGTGGCTTTTCGCAAACGGCGCGCCTGCACCGCATGGCCAGCATGGACCAGCCCGAACAGGGCTGAAAGCCTGCCCGGCATCTGTCATAGCAAACGCATAACCGCATCGCGTGCAGGGTGGTTGCCGGAAAACCGGCAACCCGTACCATGGCCTGTTCCCTTAATTCTTGCAGGAAATTGATGGCCATGAGCAAAGACCAGATTATCGACATGCCTTTCACCACAGACGCCATGAAAGCGGCGATCGAACGGCGCATCATCCAGTCTCCCCAGCTTTCCGATACTGACAAGCATGAACTGAGCGTGATCCTCGCGCGGCTTGATGCGCAGGGCCTTGCAACACTCGTCGAGACCGTTCTCGGCCATGCCATTGAATCCGGTTCCGAAATTCTGCCCTACCTCAAACGCCTCGGCGAGAAGGGCTGAACCCCTACGGCGCGGCGGCAGCAGCCTGCCGCGCATGCCATAAGGCATCGAGCCGGGCATGCAGGCGGGGATCGCTGGCATAGATGTAAAGCCCCCTCACCCCACGCGTCATGAGCACGTTGATGGAGTTGAGGATGATCCGCGCCATGACCGCAGGCGGGTTCTCCACCCCGTCGCGCCCGGTAAAGGCGGCGCGGTCCTCGTAGCGGGCAGGGTCGATCACGATCCGGTCGGTGGCCGGGTCATAGGTTACGGACGGGCCAAGGATCACACCCGCATAATTCAGGTCAAACCCCTGGATGGTATAGACCGAGCCCACCTCATCAATCGTATCCGCCCGTTCCGCCCAGGGCAGGCGGGCCTGCGGCATCGCGCGGTCCCAGCGCAGGTGAAAGCGCCCCTCGGTAATGAAATGGTCCTGCCCGTTCAGGGTGTAGGGATAATCGTAGGTGGCCAGCATGCGGCACAGCCCGTACTGCGCATTGCGCTGGCATATGGCTTCGTACAGAGCCTGCGCGTCATCATAAATACGAAAATCAAAGGGCTGCGGCGCCGGTAGCGCGCGCAGTTCGCCATCACGCAGGGCGCGGATCCAGTCCATCACATCCGCATGGGCGTGCATGCGGAACTGCTGGTCCAGCCTGCGGATCACGACCGGATAGCCCGCAACCAGCGCGCGCAGGCGTTCATCAGTCCACAGGCTCTTGAACTTGAGCACCTGCCTTGCATCGAACACGATCACCACGATGCGGGCATGGCGGATGATCTCGGCAAGCTGGTTGTCCTGCCTAAAGCGGTTATAGGGGTCGCTGCGGGTCAGAAGCAGATGGGCCTCATCCACCAGCACGATATCGGCCCGCCCCCCGTAACCCGCCATCTGGTTGATGAAGGTGGTCGGCCGCTCGAAATCCTTCTTGCGCAGGCAGGGCTGGGATTCGGAAATGTTGCGGTACAGCTTGATCATTTCCGGGTGGTTGACCAGCAGGGCGTTATGCGTGCCATGCAGCGGGTCGGCCGCATCCCGCCCGCGTGCTGCCTGCTGGATGGCGGTGAACAGCGTGTTGAGCAGCAGGCTCTTGCCCGTGCCCGCATCGCCCTCGATCACGAACAGCGCATGCGCATCGGCCGTGTGGGCGCGGCAGAAGGCCAGCACTTCATCCATCAGCGCCTGTTGCGGGCCGGTCAGCCCTACGGTGGGGGCCAGGCGGGTCAGGGCGCTATCAGGCGCGGGGGGGATGGGCGTTTGCATATGGGTTTCCGTAAAGGGCCTGCCCATGCCGGGCAGAACAAAGCTGATATGTAAAATACGACGTGAGGTCGTGCATCCTATAAGTTATAACGCGCCCTTACGCGCACATTGCGCGCCACGTTAACAGGATAGCCTGAACCATGACCGACAAACCCACCGCCGCCGCCCGCGAACACATGCACAAGCTTGCAGCCCGTGGCCTGAAGGAGCCCAAGCTGCTCCAGAAGGAAGAGGTGATCGCCCTCGCCCAGCATGTTGCCAAGGAGCATGGCCGCGCCTCGGGCACCGAGCACGAGATCGCCAAGAAGGCCGAGCACAACCCCGAGGGCGTGACCGCAGCCGAGATCCAGGCCCTGTGCGCCCACGTGACCGGCGAGCGCACCGCACGCTGAAGCAGGCTGCATGACCACGAAAAAACAGGGGGAAACCCCTGTTTTTTTATGTACGGCAAAGACTGCTGCGTTCCGGTTCATTTTAGAATAATAAAAACCATTCGGACTAATTGAGTTGTTAAAAAGGTTCATCAATCATACATTTATAACATAATCGTGAGAAAATTTGATTGCCTTTTCCAAGTGCTTCCGTTCCACCCTGCTCATGCTGCCCGTGCTTGCACTGGCTGCCTGTGGCAGCGGCGCGCCCTCCAAAAGTGAGGTCCAGCAGACATTCGCCGCCATGAAAATGCATTACATGGAAGCCAACGGCATTACGGATGCCACTCTTCCCATTGAGGAAAAGCTGCCCAAGGTCACCGTTACGGACAGCAGCTGCGATGATAAAGCAGTCGATGGCGTCTATGTCTGCAAGCTCGATCTGCAGCATAATGACGAGAAAAACGAAATACCGTTGCACTTCAAGAAGGTCGACGGCACATGGACCATACTGGATAAGTAACCCGAGCGGGCCAGGACGCAGGCGGCTATCCTGCGTTTAGTTGCCATGCGTCCGGCCCTGCGCGCACGGAGGTGATGAAGGTTCCTGCCTTCTTCCCTGCCCAGCGACAGCCTCGCGGCAGGTTGCTGGCGGGCTCCCTGCGTTACGCAGAACCGGCGGCACCGGCCTTGCTGTTACTTACCACCGCATCTTGCTGCCCGTGCGCTCAAGCAGGCTGCTAACATAGGCCAGCAGCATCAGGCCGCCCAGAAACAGCCCCCAGACCAACGCAAAGCAGCCCAGCCCCGCCAGCACCATGGCAGCCATATGCCATGGCGTAAGGGTTATGCCGCACACGAAATGCCCTGCCCCCAGCGCAATCAGCACCCAGAGCAGGGGCCATAATCGGGCCATGTCCCGCTTTCTCCCTGTCCTCTGGCGCGCGTTGTGCGCCACAAGGCCGCTGCCCCGCAAGCCCTGCCCGCATGGGTTCGGCTTTGCGCGTTGCATGGCCGCACGCTATGACAGCATGCCTGCCCCGGGCCAGGCGCGCCATCGTGGCACGGGCCAGCCCGCGTTCACGCAGGCCTGAACGTTTCTGCATATGGGGAAACAGACTTATTCGCGCTACAGGACCGGACCAGAGCAGAAATAAGGAGTAATTTCCGCCGCATGAGCACCCGCACGCGTTTCCCCATCTATTCCGTAACCGAACGGGCGGCCGACCTTGCGGTCCACATCATCGGCGTCGTGGGGCTTGGCTATGGCGTGTTGTGGCTGCTGCGCACGGCCATGCTGGCGCATTCGGGCCTCGCGGCGGGTGTGACCATGCTGTACTGCGGCGGCATACTGGGCACCTGCCTGTCATCGGCGGCCTATAATTTCTGCCCGCCCTGCCGCCTCAAGGGCGGATTGCAGCGCATTGACCAGTCCATCATCTTCGTGGCCATTGCCGCAACCTATACGCCCTTCATCGTGCTCGGCGGGCAGGGGCGCGCCAGCCTGTGGTTCTGTGCGGTGCTGTGGGCCATGGCGGCAGCGGGCATCGTGGCCAAGATGTGCTTCTTCACCTGGTCACGCCGGTTTCATGTGGTGCCTTACCTGTGCGTGGCGTGGGTTTTCTTCCTGTGTCCTGACCCGCAGGTCTGGATGCTGCCCAGCCCGACCTTCTTTCTCATCGTGCTGGGGCTGTTCTTCTTCAGCATCGGGGTGGTGTTCTACATGCGCGAGAACATGCCGTTTTCCAACGTGCTTTGGCACGTGATGGTGGTGCTTGGCGCAGGCACCCACATGACCGCGGTGGGCTGCATGCTGCTGCACTACAGCCACGGCCCGATGCGCGGGTTCTAGCGCAATTCCACTTCACCAGTTCGAATGTGTCCATTCAAACCGGATCTGCACTAGCGCCCGATGCGGCGGAGTGGCAGGCCCGCCTCGAGGTGCTGCTCGATCACCTCCAGCGGCACGTCGCGCGTCTCGGGCACCAGCAGCACGGTAAACAGCATGAAGCCGATGTTCATCACGCTGAACCCGGCAAAGGTCCATCCCGCCCCCATCGCCGCGACAATGGTGAGAAAGGTGTTGCTCACCGCCCAGTCCATGCCCCAGTTGGCCAGCGTGGAGCACGCCACGCCAAAGTCACGCCCCGCGATGGGCTGGATCTCGGAGCACAGGGTCCACACCAGCGGCCCCGCCCCCATGCCAAAGCCCGCCACAAACACCAGCAGGGCCGCCACAAGGCTCAGCGTGGCCCCCAGCCCCTGCAGGTGCATCCCCTCGATGACGGCGGCACAGCCCAGCGCGCAGGCCATGATGACGCAGCTTGACACCAGCAGCGGCCTGCGCCCCCAGCGTGAGACCATAAAGATGGCCGCGATGCCCACCACCGCATTGACCATCCCGACCAGCACCGTGGCCCATGCGGCGGCGGTGGTGCCAAAATGCGCGCCTTCCAGAATCTTGGGGGCGTAATACATCACCACGTTGATGCCGGTGAGCTGCTGCATGATCTGCAGCCCGATGCCCAGCGCCACCGAGCGGCGGAAATACGGCTTGGCCCGCAGCAGGGCAAAGCCGCTTACCGCCTTGCCCGCGCCCAGTTCGTGGCGGATGCTGTCAAGCTCCCGGTCGGCCTCGGCCTCATCGCCACGCAGGTCGCGCAGCACCTTGCGCGCCTCCTCAAAGCGCCCGCGCGCCGCAAGCCATGACGGGCTGGAGGGCAGCAGCGCACATGCGGCAAACAGCGCCATGGCGGGCACAACCGGCAGCCCTACCATAAGCCGCCAGTGCCCTCCGCCCGCAAACAGGCCGCCCGCCAGGTAGCCCAGCAGGATGCCGCAGGACTGGAGCATGGAAAAGGTGGAGACCATGGTGCCACGCATCTTGCCCGTGGTCAGTTCCGATATGTAGAGCGGCGCAGTAAAGGTGCAGATGCCAATCGCCGCCCCGATCAGGAACCGCCCGAGCAGGATCTGCCCGATCAGCCCGGCCGTTGCGCAAAGCAGCGCGCCTGCCCCGATGAGCAGCGTGGCCGCGCCCAGCGCCAGCCTGCGGCCGAAGCGGCGCGAGAACACCCCCGCCCCGAGCGAGCCGAGCAGCGCCCCGATCATCAGCACCGACACGATCCATTCCTGCGCGCGCGCACTTGCGTGAAAGTCGTGGCCGATAAAGCCCAGCGCCTCGGCAATCAGCCCGGTATCAAGCCCTACGAGCAGCCCGGCCATGGCCGTGGTCAGCGCCGCGCGCACCCCCGTGGCACCCGGCGGCGAGGCCTGCGGCGGGCATGGCGTGGCGGTGGGCGAAGATACAGGCTGTGACACGTGAGTTGATCCCCTGCGCTGCGGCGCCATCGGGATCGAGCGCGCCGCCTGTCCTTCCTTCATAGGCGATGCAACAGGCCCTGATCCATGATGCAACCCCGGATCAGGGTGGATTATGGGCCATCATTTTCGCGTATGCGGCGCGCCGTGTTAGGCATGCCGGCCCCACACCGCACAAAGACCCTGCCCCATGACCGTGCCTGTGCCAGCCCCTGCTGCCGCCCCCCGCTTCCTGCCCGGTGAGAAGCTGGCCCTTGGCCTGTGCTTCATATTCCTGTTGTGGGCCAACTGGGTCACGCCGCTCTGGGCCGATGATTACTGCCGCACCATTCCCTTCAGCCCGCGCATGATCTTCCATATCGTATGGGGCAACTATTTTTTCTGGACCGGGCGGTGGTTCATCACCCTCGTCACCTTTTTCGTCCTCGACCTGCACCATTATGGCTCGCTGGCCGCGTTTGCGGTGGTGAATGCGGGGGTGTTCGTGTTTCTGGTGCATGTGGTGGTGCATATGTGCAGGCGCGAGGCCGGGCACCAACCCGGGCCTTCGGCGCGCACCGGATTTGCGCAGTGCCTGCTGGTTTTTCTCATGTTGTGGTGGCTGCCACGCACCATTGCCGAGGTCGCCTTATGGAAAACCGGCGCCATTGGCTACCTGTGGGCGGTTACGGGCGAGATGTGGATTCTCTCACGGGTGCTGGCGGGGCGCACGCGCATGAACGTGGCGCAGTACGGCGCGGTGTTCCTGATCGCCACGGCCATGGAATCGATTTCGCTGCTGATGGCGCTGTTCCTGCTGGGGTGGGCTGCATGGGCATGGAAAAACAGCCGCCCGCCCCCCTGGGCGCTGGCAGGCAGCCACGCGCTGGGCACGTTCACGCTGGGCATCGCCCCAGGCAATTACATGCGTGCGCGCTTTATGACGCCCAGCACGCTGCCCGACCGGCTTGACGGGCTGATTGGCAACCTGGGCAGCCTGTTCGACCCCTTCTGGGTGCCATACGTGCTGCTGATTGGCATCGGCCTGTTTGTTGGCAGGCGGCAACTGTGTTTTCCCGCCTGCCTGCGCTGCGGGCGGGGCTGGATGTTTGCCGCGCTGGCACTGGCCTACATGCTGCTGCTGCTCATCTTCCCCCGTGAGGCGCTGGCAGCCCGCGTGTCCTATCCCGCCAGCGTCTTGCTGGTATGCTATCTGGCCTGCCTGCTGTTTTCATGCCCGGTGGGCGCGGTTTTCAGCAAGGTCATGGCGGTGACCTGCGCGGGGCTTGCGGTCATGCACCTGGCCATTGTCATCCCTGACCTGACACTGCTGGCCCGCATCAGCCATGACTGGGCGGTGAGCACGCGCGCGCAGGTGGCGCGTGACCAGCCGGTCGTGCTGCACAAGGTGACCATGGGGCCACGGCACAAGCTGCTTTACGTGCACAAGGACATCATCTTCGTTGGCATCAACCCCGACCCGCGTAACCAGCTGACCATGTGTTACGCCTGGGCCATGGGGGCATCCTCCGTCAGGGCGGTACCCTGACGGCGCATGGCATGCAGCGTTATTCGCTGCTGCCATTGGTGGGGGGCGGGGGCGGCGCGCCATTGCCGCCGGGCTGGCCGCCTTCGGGCTGCTGCTGGTTCTGCTGCGCCCCTTCCCGCTCGGCCTTGCGGGCATTGTGCCGGCGCACCATGCCCGCGGCACAGCCTGCCGCGGCACCGCCCTTGCCATGACCGCTGCCAACAAAGTGCCCGGCCACCCCGCCAGCCACGGCACCCTTGACGCAGCCGCCCGGCTCGGCATGGGCTGCAACCGGCAGGGCGAGTGCTGCCGTGGTGGCGAGGGCGAGTGCGGTAAGCCTTGAAAACATCGGATATCCCATCTGGTCTGTGTCTGATCAAAGCAACGGGAGCGTGAGCGTGAAGTTCCCCGCCACAGATGATACGGCCCCTGTGATGGCCATGCGCCAAATCAAGGGCCAGGAAGGGAACGGCAGTCATGCAGGGGGCATGGTTGCCAGCGCGGGGGTCCTATTCCATCGTGACGCATCACGTAACGGAGAGAATTCCATGAGCAAAGAACCGAGCGACATCATCCACGCAGCCCTGATCCACGCCGCCGCCACCCTTACGGCCGCCAAGAAGGACGTGATGGAAAAGGCCTCCCCCGATGAGGTGAAGAAGCACTTCAAGACCTTCCTGCACGCCATTGAAAGCGGCTGGCGCGAGCATGAGGCGGCTGATCACCACCATTCCTGATCCTGCGCACACGATCACGCCAAAGGGGACGGCGCATTAAATGCCCGCCCCTTTTTTGTTCAGCGCGGCGGGACCGGGCTGGCGTTCAGCCACGCGTCTCGTCGGGCGCCGGTGTGGGCAGGCCTGCACGCTGTCCTAACAATCCGGCCCGTTGGGCCAACTGAAACAATGCCGGCCCCCTGAAACTGGACATGATCATCACGAACAGGCTGACAGGCCCGATCATATTCTCAAGCGCATGGGCACGCTCAGGCGACAGGTTGTGCGCAAACCATAGATACAGCCCGGCCCTGATGAAAAAATACAGTGCCCATATCCAGCTATAGAGCCGGAAAAATGCCCTGAGGTCATGGCGCTCCGGGGGGAAGGGCGCGCCGCGACGCTGCTCGGCAATTTCCTGCACGATCGGCCTGCGGCCCGAAGCCCCCAGGGCAAACACCACAGCAAAAACCAAACTGGCAGGAATGGATTCATACGCCGCAGGCAGCCAGACCACGACAATCAGATCCGTAATGGCCAGAACCAGAGCCAGCCCATTGAACAGCCACCACACCCGGGGAAAACCCAGGCCACAATACCACCGCCGCAACCCGTCGCCTGCCATGAACACGATCACGGCGATGGTGGCATACGGCGCCAGGCCCAACGCACCCAGAACCCATGACAGGATCAGGCCACCTGCATCAAGGGCAATCGTGGCCAAGGCCGATGGGCGCTTCATCGGGATTTTTCCAGATCAAGAAAGACATCAGGCACGAAACTGCCATGAAACCCGTCAGGCACGCGCTGCGGAAGGATGACAGCGGCAACCGGGCCATCGGCCACATGACCGGCATCGAACACGACCAGTTTTGATCCCGCCCATTCCGGTCGCCAGACCGTGCTCATAAGCCACCCGTCATCAATCGGCGCATCATCTCCGCGCGGCATGAACACCGGTTCGGACACAGAAGCCGACAGGCCAAAATCAAACTGGTCGATCGTCCCGCGCGACAGATCAAGGCGCGTGATGGCCTGAAAACCCACCTGTTCCACCCCGCTGCGGCTGGCATAATAAATCTGGTCGTAAGACCTGCCCGCATGGCGGTCATCAATGCGGGGAAACTCGCCCGCCATGTCATGCAGGCGTTCAACGCGCACGGGGTCGCGCCCCTCAAGCGCCACGCTCCAGCGGCATGGGCGTGCAGGCGCGGCTTTGACACGCATACCGCCTGGCGTAGGAAACAAAGGCGGCACATCATAGACAAACAGATCAAGGAACAGCCGGTCGTGCTCTTCCCACGCATTGGCGATATGAAACGCATAGACCGGTGGTGCTTCATGCCAGCGCACCTCGCTCCCATACGCACCGCGCCGCAGCACGGCAAGATGACCACCGAGTCCCGGCTGCCAGGCAAATCCAAGGGCATCACCCTCATCCAGCCCAGGCGCTGCCGCCAGTGGCAGCACCGGCAGCGCGATATGCCGCGCCGTTACCGCCGCATCATGCACCATGCTGCAAAAAGGGGCCTCAAAACAGGTCTCCCAGCCAAGGTGACCGTGAGCATCAAGACTGCCACACCGGATCGTGCGCGTGTGCCGGCCATCAGCGGCGTAAGCAAAAAACACGAGCGCCCCGGTGGCAGGGTCATGTTTGGGGTGGGCGGTGAAGCGACCGGTCATGCAGCCATGACCATGAAAGGCAAGCGTATCCGGGCCCAGCAGGACCGGCGCATGCGCCTCTTCCAGCGCCATCAACGTGCCAGCATGGGCGATGACATGCGTATTGGCTTTTCCCAGCTGTGGGGTGAGGTTCACCTGCGGTATGACCCAGCGGTTGCGATAGAGGGCCTGCCCACCCCCAAGCGAGATGGCATGGATCATGCCCTGCCCCACAAACCAGTGCTGGCTGGCTTCGCCCGGCCTTGGGTTGGGGCCATTGCGATACAGCGTGCCCTGCAGCCCGGGCGGTAGCCTGCCCTCGATGGGAAGGCAGGCTGCATCGATCTCCCGATAGACCGGATTGCGGTTATTCAGCATGGCTCCCCCTTAACTTTACAATGTAAAGCGTGGCAGAGGCAGGGAATGATCGTCAAGTAATTTTTACAATGTAAAGTCAGGTGGGGGCATCACATGAAAACAAAAGAAAAAGGCCGCTATCATCACGGAGACCTGCAAGCCACCCTGTTACGCTCGGCGCGGGTTCTGCTGGAGCGGGACGGTATTGCAGCGCTGAAGCTCAGGGCCATCACCCGGCATGCCGGTGTTTCCGCCACGGCGGCGGCTCCCTATTTTGGCAATCTGGCCGGACTGTTAAGCGTCCTGGCAGCACAAGGTTTTGACGAACTGACTGAGGCAATGTCACCGCCACACGCCCCCTCGGCGCGTGATGTGGGGCTGGCCTACATCCGTTTTGCCATTGCCAATCCGGGCCTGTTCACCCTCATGTTTCGCAGCGATGCCATCAATCGCACTGACGCGCACCTTGTAACGGCATCAGAGCGGGCCTTCAGGCGGCTGGCCGCCCTGCCGGGGCCAGGGGAATCAGGTACAACCCAGGCAGCCACCATGGCGGCCCGTTGGGGAAAAGCGCATGGACTGGCCGTACTCGCAATAGACGGACTGCTGCTGTCCCTCACCAACAATGGCGACACCTGCATGACGCTAGATCAACTGGTCAACGAAGCCTTTCGCTGATGCAGCCCCTCCCTGTTGCATTGCTTGCCAGCACTGCGACTGCCTTGGCCCGGCAGGCGAGAAAACGATCAACTCCGATCCGGCACCGTTCTTGTACCGAGCCAAATAAAAGTCTTTTTTTGGGAGCCTATAAATGACCACCCATTGCCAATATGAATGGAATGAATTTTAAGTATTCAATAAATACTCATACTCAAATGCACTATGCATTATTTTAATTTCTATAGATTACATCATCGACATGCCTCCGTAAAAATCGACGGCGGAGTGGATGATGCATCCATGTCTCCTCATAAAAAAATGCCGCCTTTTGAAAAAGGCGGCATCCATAAGTTTTCATCAAGGCGTTGTCTTGAACAAGCGCCTCAGCGGTGACCCGTAAAGAACTGGCTCATGTCGCCCTTGGTATTATGCCCCCAGTTATCCAGCTTCTTGCCGGTGCGGTCGCCCCAGTCCTTGGCGCTATCGGTGCCTTCCTCGGCCTTTTTGTGGGCCTTGTGCGCCGTATGGCGCGTGCCTTCCTTGGTGTCGTGCGCCTTGAGCCGCACTTCGCATTCGGCATGGTCGGTTACGCCATCGCACGAATCAGCCAGTGCTGGCGCAAACGTCGCCACGTTCAGGCCGGTTGCACACAGCACTGCCGCAATCACTGTCTTTTTCATGATGTCCTTACCTGTCCGTCCGTTTGCTGTTGCGGCAGGGCACCCGCAGGGGGCACCCTGCCCTGTCATTCAACCAAACGCCCCAAAACGGTCCGGGTTGCCTTACGCCCCGTTGCGGAAGTCGAGCACCACACGCCCGGCCACCCGGCCATGTTCGAGATTATCGAAAATGGTGTTGATGTTTTCCAGCCGGTCGGGGCTGACCACGGTGGTCACCTTGCCATCGGTGAAAAAGGACATCGCCTCGATCATGTCGAGCCGCGTGCCCACGATGGAACCACGCACCGTGGTGCCGTTCATGACCATGTCAAAGATGGAAAGCGGGAAGTCGCCCGGCGGCAGGCCGTTGAGCACCACCGTGCCGCCGCGCCGCGCATAGCCCACGGCCTGGCTGAAGGCCTTGTCCGACACCGCCGTGACCAGCACGCCATGGGTGCCCCCCGTCTGCGCGCGGATGGTGGCGACCGGGTCTTCCTTCAGCGCATTGACTGTTACGCGCGCGCCCAGTTTGCGGGCCTCGGCCAGTTTTTCATCACTGATGTCAACGGCGGCCACGTTCAGCCCCATGGCCACGGCATACTGGATGGCCATCTGCCCCAGGCCGCCCGCGCCGGAAATGGCCACCCATTCCCCTGCCCGCGTATCGGTCATCTTGAGGCCCTTGTACACGGTCAGGCCCGCGCACAGCACCGGGGCGGTCTTGATCGGGTCAATGTCCTTGGGCAGATGGGCCACGTAATTGGGGTCGGCCACCACATATTCGGCAAAGCAGCCATTGACCGAATAGCCGGTATCCTCCTGCTTTTCACACAGCGTCTCCCACCCGCCCAGGCAGTGCTCGCAATGCCCGCAGGCGGAATACAGCCACGGCACGCCCACCACGTCGCCGGTTTTGATCCAGTTGACGTTGCTGCCCACCTCGACCACATGGCCGATCCCCTCATGGCCGGGAATGAACGGGGGGTTGGGCTTGGTGGGCCAGTCGCCGCGTGCTGCGTGCAGATCGGTATGGCAGACGCCGCAGGCATCGACCTTGACCAGAATCTGGTTTGCGTTGATCTGCGGAATATCGAGTTCCTCGATCGTCAGCGGCTTGCCGAATTCCCGCACTACCGCTGCCTTCATCTTGCCAACCATCTTGCACCTTCAGTTTCACTGCCCTGAGCGGGCCGGTATTGCACCTTGCCGCCTGCCAGCCCGGTCAGGGCGGCGGGGGCGGCATCCGGGGTGGGAGTCTTTCACCGCGGCGGCGGATCAGCCTTGATCTGCATCAGGCTGGCCCGTGCCGGTGGCGGGCAGCAGACATGCCATCAAGCCCACGGGCCAGATCAGCCACCAGCGCCTCGCCTGCTTCAAGCCCGATATGCAAACGACACGTTGGTCCCGCCTGCGTGACCGAGGGGCATTGCCGCGAAATCCCGCCCGTGGTGGGCAGCACCAGGCTTTCATATCCCCCCCATGAGGCCCCGATGCCGAACAGGCCCAGCCCGTCGATCATCGCCACCATGTCGGCTGTTGTAAAAGCCGCGTCAAACACGACCCCGAACAGCGAGGAGGCACCGGTGAAATCCCGCTTCCAGTATTCATGGCCGGGGCACGATGGCAGCGCCGGGTGCAGCACGCGCGCCACCTCGGGCCGGTCCTGCAGCCACAGCGCCACGGCCAGGGCGGTCGCGGCCTGCTGGGCCTGGCGCACGCCCATGGTGCGCAGGCCGCGCAGGGTCAGCGCGCAGTCATCGGGGCCGGCCACCTGCCCTGCCTGAATGGCGGCATCACGCAGGGGGCGCCAGTCGGCCTCGCTGGCCACCGTCACCGCGCCGATGATGGTATCGGAATGGCCCGACGGGTATTTGGTCAGCGCCTGCACCGACACATGCGCCCCATGGGCGAACGGGCTGAACAGGCCAATGCCCCATGTGTTGTCCACGATCAGGCGCGCACCGGTTTCAGCCGCAAGGCGGCCCAGCATGGGCACGTCCTGCACCTCGAACGAGTGGCTGCCGGGGCTTTCGGCAAAGATGATCTGGGTATTGGGCTGGATCAGGCCGCGCAGTTCGGCCTCGGTCGCGGTGGGGGGGAAGTAGGTGATATCCACGCCAAAGCGGCGCAGCACCTTCTCGGCAAAGCGGCGGGTGGGGCCATAGACGGAATCAGAGAGCAGGCAGTGCGCGCCCGCCTGCGCATAGGCCAGGAATGGCAGCGCGCACGCCGCCAGCCCCGAGGGCACGAGCTGCGCATGCGTGCCGCCCTCGATCAGGGCTATAGCCTGCTCCAGCCGGTGGCCGATGGGCGTGCCCATGGCGCCATAGATCAGTTCATCCCCATAGCGGCCCTGCCCTGCCTGCTCCATCGCCCCGACGCTGGAGAACAGCACGGTGGAGCCCCGCTCGGCAGGCGGGTTGACGAATACGCCCTTCGCCCCCTGCGGCGTGTCACGGCCAAGGGGCACGAGCCGGGGCGAGAGGTCGCGCCAGCCGCGCACCACGCTTTCAAGCAGGTCTGGCGGCACAAGGGCCATCGGATCAGTCATGTTGGCCGTCCGCCCTTACGCGCCGCACACGATGGGCGCATCGGGCGTGGAGGCCCATTCCGCCCATGAGCCGTCATATACCACCGGCTCGCCCGCGCCAGCCTGTGCACAGACCAGCCCCAGCGCGATCATGCACGCGGTCATGCCGCTGCCGCACGAGCAGGTGACGGTGGTGGTGTCGTTTACGCCCAGCGTCTCGAATTTCGCCCTGAGCGCCTCAACGGGCAGGAAGCGACCGTTATCATCAAGCAGTTCGCCATAAGGCAGGCTGCGCGCGCCGGGCATGTGACCGGATTCGATGCCCGCGCGCGGCTCGGGATCGCGCCCTTCAAAGCGGCCACGGCTGCGGGCATCAAGGATCAGGCCAGGCAGGCGGCCGTGCACGATGTCGAGCACATCACCCGTGCCATGCAGCCGGTCATAATGCGGGCGGCTGATGAAAGGGGCTGGCGTGGTCAGGTCCGGCCCGCTTTCCAGCGGCAGGCCAGCGCTTTTCCATGCGGGCAGGCCGCCTTCAAGCACCTGCACGCCTTCATGGCCGAACAGGCGCGTCAGCCACCACGCACGCGCGGCGCACGCCATGCCATCCTGGTCATAGAACACGATGCGCTTTGTATTGGCCATGCCGCGCTCGGTGGCGAGGCGGCTGAAGCGGGCCTGCCCGGGAATGGTGTGCGGCAGGGGAGAATCCGGATCGGAAAAAGTATCGATATCAAAGCGCACCGCACCGGCTATGTGCGCGTTGGCAAAGCGTTGCTGCGGGTCGAAGGCCTGCCCCGGCAGCGCCATGGAGGCATCGAGCACAAGAATATCACCACCATTGTGGATGGCCTGTGCCAGATCACTGGCTGAGATCAGCGGATGCATACCTTCTCCCGGTCTTCAAGGAATTGCGTGTTCGACAATAAGGTGCAGCATACAGGACAGGAGCGAAAGTCCTGAACATTTGTCTTTCGTTTCATGGCAGGAGGGGATAGGCCACCGATATGGTCGAACGTATCATGATGGGGTTGATGCTGGGGGGGATCGCATTCGGCTGCGTTCTCATCCTCTATCCGTTCCTTACCGCCCTGCTCTGGGCCGCGATCCTGACCTTTTCCACCTGGCCGGTGTTCATGCGGCTGCGCGCGCGCATGTCGCTGCTGCCCGCGGCCCTGGTCATGACGCTGCTGTGCGCACTGGTACTGGTGGTGCCGCTGGCCATCGTGGTGTCGAGCAGCATTGCCGATGTGCCCGCAACCTTGCAGTACATGGTCAACGCCGTTGGCGCGCTGCACCTGCCGCCACTGCCCGCGCGTATTGCCCATATTCCGCATTTCGGCCCCGAAATTGTTGAAAAATGGCAGAAATGGTCGGTCGATGTCGGCAGCATAGACCAGGTCGTGCGCCCCTATGCCGGGCGCATCGGGCAGTCGGTGCTCAGCGCCATGATGCAGCTTGCCAGCGGGCTGGCGCACCTGGCCATGGCGCTGTTCATCTCCTTCTTCTTCTGGCTGGGCGGCGATGCGCTGGGCAACACGTTCGTAGCCGTGGTCAGGCGCATCGCGGGCGTGTATGCCGACCGGATACTGGGCATCGTGGGCCGCACCATACGCGGCACGGTTTACGGCATTCTGGGCACGGCCATCATCCAGGGCATCCTGACCGGAATCGGGTTTGCCATCGCGGGCATTTCCAGCCCGGTGCTGCTTGGCGCGGTCACCGCCTTCGTGGCCGTGCTGCCCATTGGCGCACCGCTGATCTGGATCCCGGCTTCGGTGTTCCTGCTCATCACCCACCATCCCGGCTGGGGCATTTTCCTGCTGCTGTATGGCACCATCATCGTATCGGGCGCCGATCACATCATCCGCCCCATGTTCATCGCCCGGGGCGCGCAGATGCCCTACCTGCTGACGGTGCTGGGCGTGCTGGGCGGCGTGCTGACCTTCGGGGGCCTGGGCATTTTCCTTGGCCCCGTGCTGATTGGCGTGGGCTATACGCTCACGGCAGAATTCGCAGCGGGCGACGTGCGCCGCCGCGACCCCGTTCCTGATGACATCCGCGAGCCGTTTATCGAACCATGACCCTTGCCCGCCCCTATCTCCGCCTGCCTTCCGTCCAGCCGCGCCACGGCACGCCGCCCCGGCTGGACCTGACGCCCCCCACGCGCGAGGGGGATGGGGTCAAGATCATCAGCTGGAACCTGCTGCGCCGCATTGGCGCCACGGTGCGCGACGTGATCAACCTGATCCATGCCGAGCGCCCGGACCTTCTGCTCATGCAGGAGGCCACGGTGGAAATCGACACCCTGCCCACCCTGATTGGCGGCCACTACGCGCGCTCGCCCCTGCCCGGCCGCATTCACGGGCTGGCCTGCTGGAGCCCGTGGCCCTATCGCCGCCAGCCGCTGACCTGCACCCTGCCTGCTGGCACGCTCATCCGCCGGGTGGCGCAGGTGATCGAGTGCCGGTCGCTGGTCGTGGCCAACGTGCATCTTTCACACGGGCAGCTGCTCAACCGCCGCCAGTTGCGCCGCGTGGTGCAGCTTTTGCCGCACCAGGCCGCCATATTGGGGGATTTCAACCAGGTCGGCCCCGCGCTGATCCGCCATTTTCAGGATGTGGGGCCACGCGCGCCCACCCACCGTATGGCCGACATGCTGCCCATACGCCTCGATCGCTGCCTGGTGCGCGGCCTGACCTGCACCGAGCGGCATGTGATCGAGAACTATGCCTCAGACCACCGGCCCATATCGGTCACGCTGCGCCCCTCGGGCAGCCGCGCCTACAGGTAGGGCAGCATGAGGCGGGCTGCGGCATCGCGCAGCTTGCGCACGAAGGGGCGGCGGTCGAGATCATGGTGCGTGAGCCTGATGTGGCGGTGGCTGGCGATGAAATCATCAAGCGAGCCCGCAAGGTCTGCATCATAGGTTTCGAGGTTGATCTCGAAGTTCAGGCGCAGGCTGCGCACGTCAAGGTTGGAACTGCCCACGAACGACCAGTGCCGGTCCACCACCATGAGCTTGGAATGATTGAAGGGCGGCCGCGCCATCCAGATCCGGCACCCCGAATCTAGAAAGCGCGGCAGGTTGGCCGCCCGCGCCCAGTCCAGCAGGGTGTGGTTGCTGTGCGCGGGCACCACGATATCCACCTCGATGCCCCGCAGCGAAGCCAGTTCCAGTTCGGTCAGGAACCGGTCATCTGGCAGGAAATACGGCGTCATGAGCCTGATGCTGTGCCGCGCCATGGTGAAGGCCTGGAGCATGGTGTACTCGATCTTCTCCAGGTCCATGTCCGGCCCGGCGGTCACGATGCGGCCGGGTGTTTCGCCACAGCTTGCCTGGGGGGGGAAGAAGATGTCCGCCGTCAGTTCCTCGCCCATGGTAAAGGCCCAGTCCCGTGCAAAGGCCTCGCTCAGCTGGTGCACCACCGGGCCTTTAAGCTGGAAATGCGTGTCCGATACCAGATGCGCGGGATGGGAGGCGGCGATGTTTTCCTCGCCGATGTTCAGCCCGCCCATGAAGCCGGTCAGCCCGTCGGTCACCAAAATCTTCTTGTGGTCGCGCATGTTGATGAACGGCATGCGCCACGGCAGCATGGAATGCATGAACTGCCCCACCGGCACGCCAGCATGGCGCAGGATGCGGGCCACCCCACAATTGAAATAACCCGACCCCACGCCATCGACCAGCACGCGCACTTCCACCCCCCGCCCGTGCGCCCGGGCCAGCGCATCACAGAACTGGCGGCCAATGCTGTCGGCGCGGAAGATATAGGAGCACAGCAGCACGCTGCGCTCGGCCGCGTTGATGGCGGCCAGCATGCGCGGGTAGACCGTATCGCCATCATGCATCGGCTCGATGGCGTTGCCGCCCAGCAGCGGGCGGCCGGTCAGCTTGCCCACCATGGAGCCCAGCGGGGCGAAGGTGCCCTTCTCATCGCACCGCCACTGCGAGGACATGGTGCGGCTGCGCCACGGATGCTGCCCCGCCATGCGCCGCGCGCGCCGGTGCACGCGGTTGATGCCAAACATGAGATAGAGGATGCCGCCCGTAAGCGGCATGAGCACGGTCACGCCAATCCAGCCAATCGAGGCCCCGACATCGCGCTTGGTCAGGAGCACATGGATCACGACCGGCACGAGAAAGCACAGCCGCAGCACAAGCAGGGTCAGGTCCCATATGGTCAGGGTATCAAAGATCATGTCACCTCATCCTGCTCCAGCCCGGTCATGCGCCTACATGCTCTTATCCTACCCGCCGGGCTTTACACAGCCACGACCCGGTGGAATGACCCTGTTTTCAAATAACCTTTTGATAAATAAAAAAAGTTTCCATCTGTTGCCTTTTGTCAAAAAGGTGCAGCACTTCAGGGCCCATGACCCCATGCCTGCTGGACGGACGCTTGAGAAAACCTGTAAAAAACGGGGCATGACAGCACGCCCGCCTGCCCTTCATCGCCAACGCCGTGGCAGGCGCGCCTTTGCCGATGGCCTGGCGGCGGAACAGGCTGCCATGGCCGATCTGCGGGCAAAGGGCTGGCAGGTGCTGCTGCACCGCGCCCGCACGCAGTGGGGGGAAATCGACATCGTGGCCCTGCGCGCGGGCTGCCTGGCCTTTATCGAGGTCAAGGCACGCCCTTCCGTGCTGGCGGCAGGCGAATCGATCCGGCCTGCGCAGGTCACGCGCATCATGAATGCAGCCCAGGCACTCTGCGCCGCCAATCCGCACTGGACCTATGACAGCATGCGCCTTGATGTCTGCGCGGTGCTGCCGGGCAATGTCATTGAGTGGATACCGGACGCCTTCAGGCAGTACTGAGCCCGGCTGGTTCCGCCAGAATGCAAACGCCGCCTTCTTGAAAAAAGGCGGCATCCAAAAGCTTTTATTATTTTTTTAAAAGGCTGTTTTCAAACAGACTTTCAGGTGCGATGGCGGATCGGTGCCGGATGGATATGGTGGGTTACGCTGCCATGCGGGTGATAGACGATGGTATGCACCATCGTGTGCTGCGTATGGGCGGGGGTGCCGTGATGCGCCGCCAGCACCACCGGGGCGGCATGGCCCCTGCCCGCTGCATGGCGGTAGGTCGCGTGGCGCACGGGCGGTGGCGGCGGGGCGATCAGCGCGCCAAGCGTGAGCCGGTCGGCCTCGCTCTCGGTTACCGCATGGGTGCGGGCATGGGCGGGGGTGGCGATGCTTCCAATCAGACCTGCGCCAAGCAGCAGCATTGTAGCAGAACGCAAGTCAGTATAGCGCATCAGGCCCCCTTGTTTTTTCAAATGCCAAGGAAAGCTAGGCGAAAGCGGTGGCATGATGCAAGTGATGTTATGCCCCAAATACGAAACGGGCAGGACATTTCTGCCCCGCCCGTCCTTTTTACTGCCCTCGGGCCGCCCTGATCAGGCAGCAGCGGTGGCGATGCCCTTCTCGGTCAGGAGCTTTTCGAGCTCGCCGGTCTGGTACATCTCGGTCACGATATCGCAGCCGCCAATGAACTCGCCCTTGACGTAAAGCTGCGGCACGGTGGGCCAGTTCGAGAAGTCCTTGATGCCCTGGCGCAGCTCGGCGTCGGCCAGCACGTTCTCGGTCTTGAAGGGCACGCCAAGGTGCTTGAGCACCTGCACCACGCGCGCGGAGAAGCCGCATTGCGGGAAGTTGGCATCACCCTTCATGTACAGCATGACGGGGTTGGCGTCGATCTGCGCCTGGATGCGCTGTGCGATTGTTTCGGCCATAATCTTGTTTTCCTGCTTTGGGGGTAAGGATACCGCTTTTTTGGTCAGTCGGGCGTCTGGGTCTGGAGCGCCAGCGCATGCAGCTTGCCGCCCATGTGCCCCTGCAACGCGTTATAGACCATCTGGTGCTGCCGCACGCGGGGCAGGCCGCGAAAGGCCTCGCTCACCACGCGGCAGGCATAGTGGTCGCCATCGCCCGCCAGATCATCGATCGTGATCTTTGCATCAGGCAGGGCCTCGCGGATGTAGGTCTCGATTTCCTGTGCCGTCATTGCCATGTGGCTTAAAACTCCTGCCCTATCGGTCCATCAGTCGCGGAAAGAATTCGGAATGCACCGCGAGCAGACGCGCCTTGGATATTGTGGACCCGCTGGGCAATGTCAAACCCTCGCCGCCCGAACGGCCCAGCCTGCGGCATGGCACCCCTGCCTTTGCCGCAAGGGTGGCGAGCGCCTGCCCATCACGCACCGCCACGACATAGCGCGACTGGTCCTCGCCAAACCAGAAAGCCTCGGGCCGCATGCCGGATTGCGGGGCGTCGAGCACGCAGCCTGCCTGCCCTGCCATGACCATCTCGGTCACGGCCACCAGCACGCCGCCATCAGCCACATCGTGGCAGGCGGCAATCGTGCCATCAAGGATCAGCCCGCGCACGAAATCGCCATTGCGCCGTTCGGCGGCCAGATCGAGTTCAGGTGGCTCGCCATCCTGCGCGCCAAGGATCTCGCGCAGCCAGATCGACTGGCCAAGCTGGCCCTTCGTCTCGCCCAGCAGCATCACGTCGCAGCCATCGGGCATGCCAAGCCCGACCGCCTGGCGCACGTTCTCCAGCACGCCAAGGCCGCCAATGGCAGGCGTGGGCAGGATGGACTGCGAGGTGCCATCAGGCGCACGCGTCTCGTTATACAGCGAGACATTGCCGCTCACGACCGGGAAGTCGAGCGCACGGCACGCCTCGCCCATGCCAGCGATGGCATCGACGAACTGGCCCATCACCTCCGGCTTTTCAGGCGAGCCGAAGTTGAGGTTGTCGGTCACCGCCAGCGGGCGGGCACCCGTGGCCGTGATGTTGCGCCACGCCTCGGCCACGGCCTGCGCGCCGCCCAGCTTCGCGTTGGCGCGGCAGTAGCGCGGCGTGCAGTCGGTGGTCAGCGCCAGGCCGATCTCGGTGTCTTCCACCTTGACGATCGCGGCATCGGCCGCACCCGGCCTGCGCACCGTCTGGCCGCCTACCGTGCTGTCATACTGGTTGTAAACCCATGCGCGCGAGGCGAGGTCCGGGCAGCCGATCAGCCGGATCAGCGCCTGCTCCACACCCACGGGGTCGATGATCGGCTCCATAGGCTGCGGCTTTTGCGCAGGCGCCGTGGGGCGACGGTAGACCGGGGCCTGATCGGCCAGCGGTGCCAGCGGAATCTCGGCCTCGACCGCGCCCTTGTGGCGGATCACGATATTGCCGGTATCGGTCAGGTGACCGATGACGGCAAAGTCGAGTTCCCACTTGTCAAAGATGGCGCGGGCCTGCTCGGTGCGGTCGGGGCGCAGCACGATCAGCATGCGCTCCTGGCTCTCGGACAGCATCATCTCATACGCCGTCATGCCGCGCTCGCGCTGGGGCACGTGGTCAAGGTCGAGGTCGATGCCAACGCCACCCTTGCCCGCCATTTCTACGGCGGAGGAGGTCAGGCCAGCCGCCCCCATGTCCTGAATGGCCACGATGGCGTCGGTCGCCATCAGTTCGAGACAGGCCTCGATCAGCAGCTTTTCAACAAACGGGTCGCCCACCTGCACGGTCGGGCGCTTGGCCAGCGCATCCTCGTCAAACTCGGAGGACGACATGGTGGCCCCGTGAATGCCGTCGCGCCCCGTCTTGGAGCCGACATAGATCACCGGGTTGCCAACGCCAGCAGCCGCCGAGAGGAAGATGCGGTCCTGCCGCGCAACACCCACGGTCATGGCATTGACCAGCGGGTTGCCGTCATAGGCGGGGTGGAAGTTGATCTCGCCGCCTACGGTCGGAACACCCACGCAGTTGCCGTAGCCGCCCACGCCGCGCACCACGCCATCAACGATGCGGCGCGTCTGCGGGTTGTTGGGGTCGCCAAAGCGCAGGGCGTTGAGGTTGGCCACCGGGCGCGCGCCCATGGTGAACACATCACGCAGGATGCCGCCCACGCCGGTGGCAGCGCCCTGATAGGGCTCGATGAAGGAGGGGTGGTTGTGGCTCTCCATCTTGAAGATGGCGGCCAGACCGTGGCCGATATCAACCACGCCCGCGTTCTCGCCGGGGCCATGGATGACCCATGGTGCCGTGGTGGGCAGGGTCTTGAGATAGGCGCGCGATGACTTGTACGAGCAGTGCTCGGACCACATCACGGAGAAGATGCCCAGCTCCGTAAAGCTGGGCGTGCGGCCCATGATGGACAGGACATTGCCGTATTCTTCCGCCGTCAGGCCGAATTCGCGCGCCAGTGCCTCATCAACGGTGCGTTGTGCCTTTGCACTCATCCGACCAGAGCCTCCACAAGTCCCGTAAACAGGGGTTTGCCATCCTCGCCGCCCATCAGCGGATCAACCAGATCCTCCGGGTGGGGCATCATGCCGCAGATGCGCAGGTTCTCGCTGAACACACCGGCAATGGCGTTCATCGAGCCATTGGGGTTGAGCTGCGGGTCGCCTGCATCCAGCCGCCCGTTTTCCGCAACGTAGCGGAAGGCCACGCGGCCGGTATCTTCGAGCATGCGGATGGTCTCGGCCTCGGCAATGTAATTGCCATCGCCATGCGCCATGGGGGTGCGGTACACATCACCCTTTGCCCAGTGGCGGGTGAACGGCGTGTCATTGCGCTCCACGCGCAGCCAGCAATCCTGCGACAGGAAGCGCAGCGCCGCGTTGCGCAGGAGTGCGCCGGGCAAAAGCTGCGCCTCGGTCAGGATCTGGAAACCGTTGCACACGCCCAGGATATGGCCGCCCTTGAGCGCGAATTCGCGGATGGCCGCCATGATCGGCGCGTGTGCCGCCATGGCGCCGCAACGCAGGTAATCGCCATAGCTGAAACCGCCGGGCAGCACCACAAGGTCCAGCCCCTCGGGCAGGGCCGTATCACGGTGCCACACCATGGCCGGGGCCTGCCCGGTCACGCCGCGCAGCGCGATGGCCATGTCACGCTCCCGGTTCGTGCCGGGAAAAACTACAATTGCCGCCTTCATTTGCCGCCGCCGCAGGGATAGGATTCATGCAGCGCCGTGAACACAACCTCACCCGCCGGGCGGTTCAGTCCATCGCGGTGGGCCTTCATCCAGTTCACGACCTTGCCGCGCATGTCCGCCGTAGGGGTTGCGGGCGTTATGCAGAAAGCCGCGGCGTCCTTGTCGTCCTTCTGCGCATTGCGCTCGAACAGGTGGTCGAGCGCACCCGCATCGGCCACGCCGGAGATGTAGGAATCACAGATTCCGGTGCCGGCGGGCTTGGTGCACAGCGATCCAAGCTGCTCGCCAGACAGGCGCGAGACACGCTGGGCAGAGGCCTGCGCCACTGGCAGCGCCGCCGCCATGACACAGCCAAGGGCAAGAAGGCGGGCGATCTTCATCCAACGACCTCCGTTGTGAAATCCTCGATCACGAGATTGGCCAGCAGGGCGCGCGCCATGGCATCGGCCTGCGCGCGGGCGCGCTCGCGGTCGGTCTCGTCAATCTCGAGCTCGATCACGCGGCCAATGCGCACCTCGCCCACATTGCCAAAATCGAGCACATGCAGCGCATGTTCCACGGCCTTGCCCTGCGGGTCGAGCACGCCTTCCTTCAGCATGACGGTCACGCGCACCTTCATTGCATTACCTCCGGTCCCTTCATGTCGGAATTCGTGGCCTCGGGCAGGATGCCCAGGCGCATCGCAACTTCCTGATAAGCTTCTTCAACCTTGCCCATGTCCTTGCGGAAACGGTCCTTGTCCAGCTTCTCGCTGGTCTTGGCATCCCACAGGCGGCAGTTATCGGGCGAGATTTCATCCGCCAGGACGATGCGCATGTTGTCGCCCTCGAACAGGCGGCCGAATTCCAGCTTGAAATCGACAAGGATGATGCCGATGCCCATGAACAGGCCGCACAGGAAGTCGTTGATGCGCATGCTCAGCGCCACGATGTCTTCCATGTCGTGCGGGCAGGCCCAGCCGAATGCGGTGATGTGCTCCTCGCTCACCATCGGGTCGTTCAGGGCGTCGTTCTTGTAATAGAACTCGATGATGGGGCGCGGCAGGCGCGTGCCTTCCTGGATGCCCAGCCGCTTGGACAGCGAGCCCGCCGCCACGTTGCGCACCACGACCTCGAGCGGAATGATCTCGACTTCGCGGATCAGCTGCTCGCGCATGTTGAGGCGGCGGATGAAATGGGTGGGAATCCCGATATCGTGCAGGCGCAGCATGAGGTGTTCGCTGATACGGTTGTTCAGCACCCCCTTGCCGGTGATGATGCCTTTTTTCGCGCCGTTGCCGGCGCTGGCGTCATCCTTGAAATACTGCACGAGCGTGCCCGGCTCGGGCCCCTCGAAAAGGATCTTGGCTTTTCCTTCGTAAAGCTGGCGGCGGCGGCCCATACTCGTCCTTCACATAACGCTGTGGGGACGGGCCGGGAGCGGCCCCTCCCCTGATCTGCAGGATCTGTTTGCGGCATGATCCCCAATGGTCCGCATGCCATAGCAGCGTTCCGGGCGGGAAGATACCATATTTACCTCAAGCCCGTGGCTGTGGCGCCTCGAGGTCGATGGGCTGGTAGCCCACGCGGTCGGGCGCGCCCGCGGCAAAGAACCACGACCGGCGGCCATCGCCTGCCACCCCGATGGCCGATGAACTGCACGTGCCAAAGCCCGAGCGCGGCGGGATGTTGAGTTCACTGCCCGCAGGCAGCGAGCGGTCGGCCAGCAGCGTGGTCCAGGCCGACCATTCCGGCGGCACGGGCCGGGTTGCCGCCCGGAAGCGTGGCAGGTGGCGGGCGATGCGCGGCATGCCCATGTCATCGGGGTCGGTGGTGGCGACCATGTGCACGCCGGGGGCGAGCTGCTCCACCTGCGGCTGGCCGTAGCCGGGGCCGCGGATGAAAAACGCATCCGCCCGGTCCGCCACGATCATGTTGAACGAGCGCCATGCGCCTGCATCGATGGTGGCGATGTGTTCCACCGCCGCGCGTGCCGTATCAAACTTTCCCGCCAGCAGCGGCAGCGCGCCGCGCGAGTTCTTGCCCGGCATGGGGCCAAGGCTGCCCACGCGGTTCATGATGCCCGCGACCACGCCCGCATCATTGAGCGTGAGCCACGAGCCACCGGCCACCTGGTCCTGCCCGCCAATGACGTTGGGCTGCCCGGCCCAGTGCCGCCCCGGCGGCAGCCAGGGCCGGTCGAGGCGTTCGTCACGGTTGGCCGCCATGAGCAGCGGCCAGCCCTGATCCGGATCGTGGGAAATGACGACTGTGCACACGCCTCGATATCCTGCTGCTGTTTTCCGTCAGGGCACGGGGCTTCAGCTCCGTGCGGGGCCTGCCTCGCCAAACACGCGGGTGAAGGTATGGTCGATCTTGCCCAGATGGGCATTGCTGTCCATCGCCGCATCGAGCACTTCCGCCGGTACCCGGCCTGCCACCTCGGGGTCGGCGGCGAGGTTCTCGCGGAAGGTCTTTGCGCCCTTCTGCCCCAGCTTCGTCCACGTTTCCATGGCGTTGCGCTGGACGATGCGGTACGCATCCTCCCGCAGGATGCCCGCGCGCGCAAGGGCCAGCAGCACTTCGCCCGAATGCACCACGCCGCCAAGGCTCTCGATATTGGCCTGCATCTGGTCAGGATAGACCACCAGCTTTTCCATCATGCCCGCAAGGCGCATGAGCGCGAAGTCGAGGCCGATCGTGCCATCGGGGCAGATGTTGCGCTCGACGGAGGAGTGGCTGATGTCACGCTCATGCCACAGCGCCACGTTCTCGAGTGCGGGAATGACATGCGAGCGCACGAGGCGGGCCAGCCCGGTCAGGTTTTCCGACAGCACGGGGTTGCGCTTGTGCGGCATGGCGGACGAACCCTTCTGCCCCTTGTGGAAGAACTCCTCCGCCTCGCGCACTTCCGAGCGCTGGAGATGGCGCACTTCGGTGGCCAGCCGCTCGATGCCGCTGGCAATGACCGCGAGCGCGCAGAAATAGGCGGCATGCCGGTCACGCGGAATGATCTGGGTGGACACGCCCTCGGGCTTCAGGCCCAGCTTGCTGGCCACATAGTCCTCAACGCGGGGGTCGATATGGGCATAGGTGCCGACAGCGCCCGAGATGGCGCAGACGGCAATTTCCTCACGCGCGCGGACAAGGCGCTCGCGGTTGCGGGCGAACTCGGCATAATGGCCCGCGATCTTCAGGCCGAATGAGGTCGGCTCGGCATGGATGCCGTGGCTGCGGCCGATGGTGAGCGTGTATTTGTGCTCGAACGCGCGGCGCTTGAGTGCCGCCAGCACGGCATCGACATCCTGCAGGAGCAGGTCGGTCGCCTGCACCATCTGCACCGACAGGCAGGTGTCGAGCACGTCCGACGAAGTCATGCCCAGGTGCACGAAGCGGCTGTCGGGGCCGACCTTCTCGGCCAGCCAGGTCAGGAAGGCGATGACATCGTGGCGGGTCTCGGCCTCGATCTCGTCAATGCGGTCGAGATCGGCCTGCGAGAAGGCGGCCATGGCGGCATCGCCCTTCTCGCGGATGGTCTTTGCGGCCTCAAGCGGGATCGCGCCATATTCCGCCATGGCCTCGCAGGCGAGGGCCTCGATCTCGAACCAGATGCGGTAGCGGTTCGTGGGGGACCAGATGGCGGCCATGACGGGACGGGTATAGCGCGGTACCATGTTCTCGGGCTTCCTTGGCTCAAAGCGACACAATTCAGGATCAGGCCGCCTTCCTAGCCAATTCTGGCGCGTGCGTCTCCCTTATATTCACGCCGCTTTCCGCCCATGGCATACAAGCTGTCATGACAGGCATGATTGCATGTTGCCCGCGCACGGCGGCATAAAGCACCTGCCACGCCCGCCACGCCTTGCCGCGGCATGACCTTGCCTTCAGGAATCCTTCTGCCCATGTCAGCCATTTTTTCCCCTTCTTCCCTTTACGCACTGGCCCAGGTTATCCTGATTGACGTGACGCTGGCGGGTGATAACGCCATCGTGGTGGGCATGGCGGTGCGCAACCTGCCGCAGCAGTCACGCCGAATCGCCATATTGTGCGGCGTGCTGGGGGCGGCGGTCATCCGCATCGCGCTGGCGCTGGTGGCGGTCAGGCTGCTGGCCATCATCGGGCTGACACTGGCGGGCGGCCTCCTGCTGATGTGGGTGTGCTGGCGCATGTTCCGCGAGATGCGCGGGGATGGCCATGCCGAAACGGACACCCCCGCCCCCGGTTCCCTGCGCAACGCCATCATCCGCATTATCGTGGCTGACCTGTCCATGAGCCTGGACAACGTGCTGGCCGTGGCGGGGGCTGCGGGCGAGCATATGGGCGTGCTGGTGAGCGGGCTGGTCATATCGGTGGTGCTGATGGCGGTCGCGGCCTCGCTCATCGCCCGGCTGCTGGAGCGGTACAAATGGATTTCGTGGGTGGGGCTGCTGGTGGTGCTGGCGGTGGCCATTGAACTCATCGTCAAGGGCGGGGGCGAGGTCTGGGCGCATGTGGGGCATGTGGGCTGATGCGCCCCCTCACCTCCCTGCGGCCCGCATGCCTGCGCCGGTGGGGCCAGGCGGCCTGCCTTGCCACCATCATGGCGGGACTGGCCACCCCTGCCCCCGCGGCCACGGCTCCGGCTGAAGGCGACTGGCCCACGCCGCGGCAGGCCGCCACGGGCAATGCCGATGATGACCCCATCGCAGCCAAGCTGCTGGTCTATCTGCGCCTGCTCTCGGGTGCTGGCGGCACGGCGGAGGAATACGCCACCTTCCTCAACGAAAATCCCGCATGGCCACAGCGTGGCCTCCTGCTCGCCCACTACCAGCAGGCGCTGGCGGCGGAATCGGATGATGCGGTGGCGGGCGCGCTGTGCCCCCGCCTGCCGCTGACGGACGCACGCGCCCTGCTGCGCTGCGCCCACGCCAGCCCCACCCCCGAAAAACTGGCGGCATGGGCGCGGGATACATGGATCAACCGCGCCGACAGCCCCACGGACGCGCAGGCCCTGCTGGCGGGCTTCGGGCCGCAGTTTACGCCACAGGACCACTGGCAGCGCTTTGACCGGCAGGAACGCGCGGGCAGGATTGACGCCGCAACCCGGCAGGTGGCGTTGCTTGAAGCCACGCAGCAGCCCGTGGCCCGCGCGCGCCTGGCGTTTCGCCGCAACGACCCGCAGGCGGAAGATACACTAAGCACCCTGCCGCCCGAGCAGCAGGCCGATGGCGCGCTGGTGCTCGACCAGTTGCGCTGGCTGCACCACGCGCAACGGCTTGATGAGGCGCTGGCCCTGTGGCGCGCCCGTGGCGTAGACACCGAAAAGCAGCAGTCCCCCGCCATCGCCACCGTGTTCTGGCGCGAGCGTGACGGGCTGGCGCGCGACCTGCTGCTGGCCCACCGGGTGGATGACGCGCTGTTCCTGGCCAGCGACACGGCGGATATCGGCTCGGCCAACCATTATGATGCCCTGTTCCTTGCAGGATGGATCCGGCTGGAATACCTGCATGATGCCGAGCACGCACAGGCCGATTTCGCCCCGCTGGCGCAGGCGGTACCGGTCATTACCCGCAGCCGGGGGCTGTTCTGGGTGGGCCGCGCGCTCTGGGCACGCGGGCGCCATGGCCCGGCCCGCGCGCAATGGATGCAGGCGGCCAGCCTCGCCAACACCTTTTATGGCCAGATGGCCATAGAATGGCTGGCAGGCAACCGCGCCAACCAGCTCGTGACCCCTGAGCAGGCGGGCCGCCAGATCCGCGCGCATCTGCTGCGCGAGAGCGAACCCAGCCCCGGCGTGGCCGATTCCGTGCGGTTTGACACCACCGACCTCGCCCGCGCCGCCGAGATCCTCGTTTCATGGAACGACCGCCACCATGCGCGTGACTTCATTCTGGCGCTTGATGCGCAGGGCACCAGCCCCATCACCCATGTGCTCGCCGCCCGCATGGCCACCCGCCTTGGCATGCCCGATGCCGCCGTGATGGTGGCCCGGCTGGCGGGCAAGGATGGGCTGACACTGGTGCATGAGGGCTGGCCCCGCGCCTGCGCCCCCCCCACGAGCACCCTGCCGCCCGATGTGGAATTGGCCATAACCCGGCAGGAAAGCGGGTTTGACGCGGGCGTGGTCAGCCCCGCCCATGCGGTGGGCCTGATGCAGCTGCTCGTGCCCACCGCGCGTGAAGTGGCGCGCAAGGCGGGGCTGAACGTGAATGTCAGCGCCGCCAGCCTGACCAACCCTGACCTGAACATGCAGCTTGGCGCGGCCTACCTGGCCGATATCGCCCGGCGCGTGGGCAATGCCGTGCCCTACGTGGCCGCCGCCTATAATGCAGGTCCCCACCGCACCGATGGCTGGCTGCTGACCCTGGGCAACCCCGCGCGCGACACCCCCGTGCCCGATGCCATGCTGGACTGGATCGAGAGCATCCCCTTTGGCGAGACGCGCAACTACGTGGAACGGGTGGAGGAAAACATGGCCATCTATCAGGCGACCGACCCGGCACTGGGGGCAGGCTGATGGCGTTTTCACCTGCCCGCTTCATCGCCAGTTTCTGTGGCACCGGCTTTGCGCCCCGTGCGCCGGGCACGGTGGGTTCGCTCGCTGCCCTGATCGTGGGCGTGCCACTGCTGGGGCAATGGCTATGGATGGCGCTGGCGGTGCTGGTGGTGACCTTTGTGGGCTACCGCGCCACGCAGCTTGCCTCAGGCGGGGAAGACCACGGGTGGATCGTGATCGATGAGGTGGCGGGCATGTGGATTGCCATGTTCCCCCTCGCCCCCCTGCCGCTTGATGGCCTGCGCTGGGCTGATGGGCTATGGCTGGCGCTGGCCTTTGCGCTGTTCCGCCTGTTCGACATTACCAAGCCCGGCCCGGTGGGCTGGTTTGACCGGAGGCATGATGCGCTGGGCATCATGGGCGATGACGTGGTGGCCGGACTCATGGCGGCCGCGATCCTGGCAGGCATCCGTTGCCTTGCCTGATGCGTTGACGCCCCTGAAAGAGGAGATTGCCGCCGATGTTACCTGACACCTTTCTGGGCCGCATGCCCGATGCCCTGGCCCGCCTGCGCGCCGCAGGCCAGCGTGTTGTCACGGCGGAAAGCTGCACCGGCGGCCTGCTGGCCGCCGCCATGACCGAGGCCGCTGGCGCATCCGATGTCGTATGCGGCGGTTTTGTCACCTACTCCAACAGCATGAAGCACCATGCGCTGGGCGTGCCGCTGAAACTGCTGGAAGAATATGGCGCGGTCAGCCGCGAGGTGGCCGCCGCCATGGCGCAGGGCGCGCTCGGCCATGCGCCCGATGCCAACCTGTCAGTCGCCATTACCGGCATTGCAGGCCCCGGCGGGGCCACGCCGGGCAAGCCGGTGGGGCTGGTCTGGTTCGCCGTGGCGGGTGGCGGCACGGTGCATACGGTCTCGCACCATTTTGCGGGCGAGCGATGGGATATCCGCACCCAGGCCGTGCGCGCGGCCCTTGGCCTGCTGCTTGACCACGCGGGCCGACTGGCGGCGGAATAAGGGCAACATAATAACAGAAGTTTTTGGTGAAGATTTCTTTAAAAAGATTTAAAGAACGCCGTCTTTTAAAAAAGACGACACTCAAAGACTTTTATTTTTTCTATTAATAAGTTGTTTTTCAACAGTCTTAAGCTTTCTAAAAAAGCTTAACCAAAAACTTTTTTCTGTTTTCAGGACAAACTGGCGTGACCTAGTACCCGGCTACCGTGCTGCCGGTTTCCGGCACGCGGATGGGGCTTGCGGTCTGGCCCGTACCCTGTGCCTGCACGGGGTGGCCAGCAGATGCTGCCGGCGCGGGGGGCTGAAGCGAAGTGCGGGCCTTCTGCAGGCTCTGCTCGTTCAGGTCAGCGGTCTCGGCATCGCTGCCGGGCGCGGGGGCTTCCGCCTTGTGCGGCGCGGGCGAGGCGGCATGGGCCAGCGGGGCCGCGCACACAAGGGCCGCCCCCATAAGGGCGGGGAGAATTCTGCTCATGAAGTGTTTTCCCTGTCGTCGATACGGGGGGGTCAGGCGTTGCCTGCCTTGGCGGCGGTCACCTGCGCAGGCTGGACTGCGGGCGGCGGGCCATAGATGTCACGCGCGCGGCGGATGAAGGCCGAGACCATAAGGCGCACGGCCTCGTTGAACACCACCCCGATCGCGGCCTGCAACAGGCGGGACTTGAACTCGAAATCCACGAAGAAATCGACCAGGCAGCCACGCGGCTCGGGCGTAAAGGTCCAGACGTTGTTGAGGTAACGGAATGGCCCCTTCTCGTAGCTGACGCGGATGGTGCTGGGTGCCTCGAGCAGAACACGGCTGGTAAATGTCTCGCGGAAGGGGCCGAACCCGATGGTCAGGTCAGCCACCAGCTCGGTTGCCGTGCGCGTGCGCACGCGCGCACTGGTGCACCACGGCAGGAACTGGGGGTATTTCCCGACGTCGGCCACCAGTTCAAAAAGCTGGCTGGGCGAATAGGCGATAAGCCGACGTTCGGCATGGGTGGGCATCTACTTGATCTCCATTGCGCCACGCTCTGCCTTCAGGCGTTGCTCACGTGCGGCGCGTAGCTGCGCAAAATCTGAATCCGCATGGTACGACGACCGGGTCAGCGGCGAGGAACTGACCTGCAGGAAGCCCTTCACCCGGGCCATGCCCGCATAATCGGCAAATTCCTCAGGCGTTACGAACCGGGCCACCGCAGCATGCTTGACCGTAGGCTGGAGATATTGCCCCAGGGTGATGAAATCAACGTCCGCAATGCGCAGGTCATCCATGACCTGCAGGATTTCAGGCCGTTCCTCCCCCAGTCCCAGCATCAATCCCGATTTTGTGAAGATGGAAGGATCCATCCGCTTCACGTCATCAAGCAGGCGCATCGACTGGTAGTACCGCGCGCCGGGGCGGATGGTGGTGTACAGCCGCGGCACGGTCTCCAGGTTGTGGTTGAACACATCGGGGCGGGCGCGCACCACCACCTCGAGCGCGCCGGGCTTGCGCAGGAAGTCGGGCGTCAGGATCTCGATGGTGGTGTCAGGCGCGCTGGCGCGGATCGCGCCAATCACGCGGGCGAAGTGATGCGCGCCACCATCAGGCAGGTCGTCACGATCCACCGATGTAATGACCACGTGCCGCAGGCCGAGCTTGGCCACCGCATCGGCCACGCGCCCGGGTTCATCCCCGTCAAGCGCGTTGGGCAGGCCGGTGGTGACATTGCAGAACGCGCAGGCCCGGGTGCAGATCTCGCCCATGATCATCATGGTGGCGTGGCGCTGCGACCAGCATTCACCAATATTGGGGCAGGCCGCCTCCTCGCACACGGTCACAAGGTTGTTGTCGCGCATGAGCTTGCGCGTCTCGTGATAGGTGGGGTGGTTGGGCGCGCGCACACGGATCCACTCTGGCTTGCGGGCAATGGGGTTATCGGGCCTGTGCGCCTTTTCTGGATGGCGCAGCGTGGCTTCACCCTTCTTGCGGTGGTCGATCATCAAACGCACGGACATGATGCAAAAAATCCCGTAAACAGGCAGATAACCAGAAGTGAAACGCCTGCAGCAAGACGTCAAGCATTCTTGGCGCCCTGAGCCGGGCGCAGGATCACATCCGCACGATCAGGGTGCGGTATGGCCCTGCCCCCGGCTTTCAGTGGGGGTCAGATATGCAGCGCCCCGTCATACGCGGCCAGCACGGCCTCGTGCATGGTCTCGGATATGGTGGGGTGCGGAAAGACCGTTTCCTTCAGTTCGCCATCGGTCAGTTCACCCGTGCGGGCGATCACGTAGCCCTGGATCATCTCGGTCACTTCCGCGCCAACCATGTGCGCGCCGAGCAGTTCGCCGGTAGCCTCATCAAAGATGGTCTTGACCATACCCTCGGGCTCGCCCATCGCAATCGCCTTGCCATTGCCTATGAACGGGAAGCGACCCACGCGGATCCTGTAACCCGCAGCCTTCGCCTTCTCCTCGCTCAGCCCGACGGAGGCCACCTGCGGGCGGCAATAGGTGCAGCCGGGAATGTTCATGGGGCTGATCGGGTGAACCTCACGCCCCGCGATCAGTTCCGCCACCATCACACCCTCATGGCTGGCCTTGTGGGCAAGCCAGGGGGGAGCTGCAATGTCACCAATGGCGAACACGCCCTTCTCGCCCGTGCGGCAGTAGGGATCGACCGTAATATGGGTACGGTCCACCTTGATGGCAGTGCCCTCGAGGCCGATATTCTCGACATTGCCGACAATGCCCACCGCCGAGATCACGCGCTCGACCGTGACGGGCGTGGTCCTGCCGCCAGCGGTTACGTCTATCGTAACCGAATTGTCAGCCTTGGTGATTTTGCCCAGCTTCGCTCCGGTCAGGATCTTCATGCCCTGCTTTTCCAGCGCTTTGCGTGCAAAGCCACTGATCTCGGCATCTTCCACCGGCAGGATGCGGTCAGCCACTTCCACAATGGTCACCTCCGCACCCATGTTGCGATAGAAGGAGGCGAACTCCACGCCAATCGCGCCCGAGCCGATCACCAGCAGGCTGCGCGGCATGGCCTTGGGCACCATGGCCTCGCGGTAGGACCAGACCAGCCTGCCATCAGGCTCCAGCCCCGGCAGCACGCGGGCACGCGCGCCGGTGGCCACGATCACGTTTGGCGCGGTCAGCACGGTGGTTTCCTTACCGTCCACGCTGACCGAGACCTTGCGACTGGCCCCCGCCGTTCCGGCCAGCTTGCCAAAGCCGCTGATGACCGTGACCTTGTGCTTCTTGAGCAGGTGGGCAACACCTGCCGAAAGCTGGGCCGAGACGGCGCGCGAGCGCTTGACCACCTTGTCAAAGTCAAAGCGCACGTTATCCGCCGCGAACCCGAACTCGCCAAGGTTGTGCAGCAGGTGGTTGATCTCGGAGGCGCGCAGCAGCGCCTTGGTGGGAATGCAGCCCCAGTTGAGGCAGATGCCACCAAGCTGGGAGGCTTCCACCACCGCGACCTTGAGCTTGAGCTGGGCCGCGCGGATGGCCGCGACATACCCACCGGGGCCGCCGCCAATAACAATCACATCAAACTGTGTGGTGCTCATTGAACGCGCTCCCTCAGACCACAAGGCTCATGGGGTTCTCGACCACCTTGCGGAAGGCCGAGACCCACTGTGCGGCCAGCGCGCCGTCCACCACCCGGTGATCGACCGAGAGCGTGACAGTCATGACGGTGGCGATGGTGATCTCGTTACCCTTGACCACCGGCCTGCGCTCGCCTGCCGCAATGGCCAGGATGGCCGCCTGCGGCGGGTTGAGAATGGCCGAGAACGCCTTGACCCCGTACATCCCCATATTGGAGATGGAGAAGGTGCCGCCCTGGAATTCCTCCGGCTTCAGCCTGCCTGCCCGCGCACGCGCCACGAGGTCACGCGTCTCGAGGCTGATCTGGCGCAGGCTCTTGGTATCGGCCTTGCGCACGATGGGCGTGATCAGCCCGTCGGGAATGGAGACGGCCACCGAAATGTCCACATCCTCATAAACCCGCACGGCCTCCTCGGTGAAGGACACGTTGACCTGCGGCACCCGGCGCAGCGTGACAGCCGCCGCCTTGACCAGCATGTCATTGACGGAAATCTTGTACGCCCCCGGCCCTTCATCAGGCGAGGCCGCGTTCATTTGGCTGCGCAGTGCCAGCAGCGCATCAAGCTCCACATCCATTTCCACATAGAAATGCGGTACGGTGGACTTGGATTCCGTCAGCCTGCGCGCAATGACCTTGCGCATGGTGGTGTGCGGAATGCTCTCGAAGCCCGCTTCTTCCACCAAAGCCGCGGGCGCTGCGGTTTTGGGTGCCGGGGCAGATGCCGCCTGCTCCACATCACGGCGCACGATGCGCCCGTTGGGGCCGCTGCCCTTGAGGCTGGCAAGGTCGATGCCCTTCTGCGCTGCAATGCGGCGCGCCAGTGGGGATGCAAACACGCGCGTGCCTTTGGCGGGTGCAGCAGCCGGAGCCGGAGCCGCTGCGGCTGCCGGCGGCGCTGCCGGGGCAGATGGCGCGGGCGCGGGTGAAGCTGCCGGGGCAACCGGGGCTGGCGCATCCGGCACGCTTTCCCCCTGCGCCACCAGGATGGCGATGGGCGTGTTGACGGCAATGCCGTGCGTGCCGCCCTCGATCAGGATGCGGCCCAGAATGCCTTCATCCACGGCCTCGACTTCCATCGTGGCCTTGTCGGTCTCGATCTCGGCAATCACGTCGCCTGCGGTGATCGTGTCGCCCTCCGCCTTGAGCCAGCGGGCCAGCGTGCCTTCCTTCATGGTGGGGGAAAGGGCTGGCATCAGGATGTTGATGGACATCGCGCGTTCCCCTCACACAACCTGCCGGACGGCATTGATGATCCAGTCCGTATTGGGCAGGGCCAGCTTTTCAAGGTTGGCGGCGAACGGCATGGGTACGTCGGCGCCCGCCACGCGCACCGGCGGCGCGTCGAGGTAGTCGAACGCATGCTCGATCACCTGCATGGCCACTTCCGCGCCGATGCCTGCAAACGGCCAGCCTTCTTCCACCGTAACGAGGCGGCTGGTCTTTTTCACGCTGTCCACCACGGTCTGGGTATCGAGCGGGCGGATGGTGCGCAGATTGATCACCTCCGCCTCGATGCCCTGCTCGGCCAGTTTTGCCGCCGCCTCAAGGGCCACGCCCACCATGATGGAGAAGGCGACGATGGTCACGTCACGCCCCTCGCGCTCCACCTTGGCCTTGCCGATGGGCAGGATGAAATCCTCATCCACCGGGCAGGAAAAGCGCTGGCCGTACAGGATCTCGTTTTCAAGGAACACGACCGGGTTGGGGTCGCGGATGGCGGCGCGCAGCAGGCCCTTGGCATCGGCTGCCGACCACGGTGCCACCACCTTCAGCCCCGGCACATGGCCGTACCAGCTTGCATAGCACTGCGAATGCTGGGCCCCCACGCGGGCCGCCGCGCCATTGGGGCCACGGAACACGATGGGGCACGACATCTGCCCGCCCGACATGTAGCGCGTCTTGGCCGCCGAGTTGATGATCTGGTCAATGGCCTGCATGGCGAAGTTCATGGTCATGAACTCGACAATCGGCTTGAGCCCGGTCAGGGCCGCGCCAATGGCCATGCCGGTAAAGCCCTGCTCGGTAATGGGGGTGTCGATCACCCGTTTCTCGCCAAACTGGTCGAGCAGCCCCTGCGAGACCTTGTAGGCCCCCTGGTACTGGGCCACTTCCTCACCGATCAGGAACACGTCCTCATCGCGCGCGAGTTCGGCGGCCATGGCGTCACGCAGCGCCTCGCGCACGGTGATCTCGGTGGTCTCGCCCCAGTCCTTTTCAGGCTGCGGGGCGACGGGGGCGGCAGCTGGCGCGGCTACGGACGGCGCGCACGAGGGCTGGGCCACCGCAGGCTTTGCCGCTGCCGTGGGGGCTGCCGCCGGCATGGCGGATGCATCCTCACCTTCGGCAAGCAGGACCGCGATGGGCGTGTTGACCGCTACGTTCTCCGTGCCTTCGGGCACCAGGATCTGGCCAAGCGTGCCTTCGTCAACGGCCTCGACTTCCATCGTGGCCTTGTCGGTCTCGATTTCGGCAATCACGTCGCCTGCGGTGATCGCATCACCGGGCTTGCGCAGCCAGCGGGCCACCTTCCCCTCCTTCATGGTCGGGGAAAGGGCGGGCATGAGTATTTCTGTTGCCATCTCTAGATCAGCTTTCCACCAGTATGTCAGTCCACAGCTCCGAGGGGTCGGGCTCGGGACTGGCCTGGGCAAACGCCGCTGCATCGGTCACGACCGCCTTGACCTGTTCGTCCATGGCCTTGAGTTCGTGTTCATCCACGCCCATGGCCAGCAGTTCGCGGCGCACGCGGTCGATGGGGTCCTGGTTCTTGCGGATTTCATCCACCTCCGAGCGCTGGCGGTATTTCGCCGGATCGGACATGGAATGGCCACGGTAACGGTAGGTATCGACCTCGAGCAGCACCGGCCCCTTGCCCGCGCGGCAATGGGCCACGGCCTCGGCTGCGGCCGCGCGCACGGCCTGCACGTCCATGCCGTCGACATACATGCCCGGAATGCCCCACGGCTCGCCATTGCGCCACAGCGCCTTCGAGGCCGAGGCCCGCTCCACGCTGGTGCCCATGCCGTAGCGGTTGTTCTCGAGCACGAACAGGCAGGGCAGCTTGTGCAGGGCGGCGAGGTTGAAGCTCTCGTAAACCTGGCCCTGGTTGGCGGCACCCTCGCCATAATACGTGACCGAGACCTCGTCCGTGCCACGATACTTGTTGGCGAATGCCAGCCCGATGCCCAGCGAGACCTGCGCGCCCACGATGCCGTGGCCGCCATAGAAGTGTTTCTCACTCGAGAACATGTGCATCGACCCGCCCTTGCCGTGGGAGTAGCCCCCCTCACGGCCGGTCAGCTCGGCCATCACGCCGCGGGGGTCCATGCCGGCGGCAAGCATCTGGCCGTGGTCGCGGTAGGAGGTGATGATCTTGTCACCCTGCTTGAGCTCCATCTGGATCCCGACCACGACGGCTTCCTGCCCGATATACAGGTGGCAGAACCCGCCAATCAGCCCCATGCCATAAAGCTGGCCCGAACGCTCCTCGAAGCGGCGGATCAGCACCATCTGGTAATAGGCATGCTTCAGGTCGGCTTCGGTCATGGCGCGGCTGTTATGCCCGCCCCCCAGGCCGGGATCGGTCTCGTTACTCATCGAACGTCCTTGGTTCATGGTGCCCGTGCCGCCACCCGCGCAGGGTAGGGCAGCCGTTGCGATTACAGGGTGTTTGCGGTGCCATCAGCAGCCTGATGCACGATCATAAGTGCCAGACGCGCCGCCGGATTTATGGATCACATGGATCTGACCGATTTCCATGTCGCGCTCCACGGCCTTGCACATGTCATACAGCGTCAGCGCCGCGACGGAGGCTGCCGTCAACGCCTCCATCTCCACCCCGGTCGGCCCGGTGGTGCGCACGCGCGCGGTAATGTCGATCCCCTCGCCCGCCCTGTCGGGCGCAAGCTCCACCTTGACGGAGGAAATGGCCAGCGGGTGGCACAGCGGAATAAGTTCCGCCGTTCTCTTGGCGGCCATGATGCCCGCGATGCGCGCCGTGGCCAGCACATCGCCCTTGGGCATGTCACCCGCCAGGATCAGGTCCAGCGTTCCAGCGCGCATTTTTATGTGGCCATGCGCCACGGCCTCGCGCTGCGTATCAGGCTTGGCCGAGACATCGACCATGACCGCATGCCCCGCCGCATCGAGGTGTGACAGGCGGGGTGCGGTCATGGCGTGCTCTCGGCTGGTGGCGCGGCCGCATCCGGGCTGGCCGGGGCGGTGGTGCCCAGCAGCGCGTGCACGGCGGCGCCCACATCCTCATGCCGCAGCAGGCTCTCGCCCACCAGGAAGCCCGATGCGCCCACGGCGTTGAGCTTCATCACATCCGCATGCGTGCGGATGCCGCTTTCTGACACGATGATCCGGTCGGGCGGCACCAGCGGGGCCAGGCGGCAGGTGGTCTCGATATCTGTCTGCAGCGTCTTGAGGTTGCGGTTGTTGATGCCGATCAGCGAGGTATCGAGGGCCAGCGCGCGGTTGAGCTCGCCTTCATCATGCACTTCAACGAGCACATCCATGTCGAGGCCGCGGGCGATGTCGAGCAGTTCGGCGGCTTCGGCATCGGTGAGGATGGCCATGATGAGCAGGATGCAGTCAGCCCCCATCAGGCGGCTTTCATGCACCTGCCACGGGTCGATGATGAAGTCCTTGCGCAGGATGGGCAGCTTGCACGCCTCGCGCACGCGGGTCAGGTCCTCGGCGCTGCCGTGGAAGCATGAGCCCTCGGTCAGGACGGAAATGCACGCCGCCCCCGCCGCCTCGTAGGCTTCGGCAATGACGGTGGGCTCGTAGTCGGGGCGCAGGATACCGGCGGAAGGCGAGGCCTTCTTGATTTCCGCAATCAGGCCGATCTGGTGGTCGGCGGTCTTCTGCTTCAGCGCCTGGCCAAAACCGCGCGGCGGGGTGTTCACCTCACGCGCGCGGGCGGTGATTTCCTTCAGCGGCATGACCTTGGCACGCTGCGCCACGTCCACCCGGGTCCGTGCACAGATACGTTCCAGAACATCGGGGATGCTGTCCACATCCACGGGCTGGACACTGCCTGTCTGGGGGGGGGTCATTGGCGTGTCGTTCATGTTTTACCCTGTTACTCTGTTTGGCCCGTCTGCCCGGAACTGCCGGACAGCCTCCAGCACGGCCGCAACCGCGCCATTATCGAGCACACCCGCAGCCAGGCGGATGTTCTCGCGCAGGGCGGCATAGTCAATCACGCCCCCGTGCATGATATTGTCCCCTCGCCCCGCCACATGCAATGCCACGGCTGCATTGAGCAGCACGGTATCACGGTAGGCACCCTGCCCTCCTGCCGCCAGCGCGCGCAGGGCGGCGGCATTATGGGCGGGCGCGCCCCCTGCAATGGCCGTGATGGGGGCGGGTTGCAGGCCGGTCCTTTCGGGCGCGATGGTCAGGGTGTGAATCTGGCCATTTTCCAGCACGCAGGCCTGCGTGGGGCCAGCAAGGGTCAGTTCATCGATAAAGCGCCCCTGCCCGCACGCCCCGCTTACCGCCCAGACCCGCTCGGAACCCAGGGCGCGGAGCGTGCGCACCATGACATCAAGCCATTGCGGCGTGAACACGCCCACAAGCTGCCGCCTGACCCTGGCGGGATTGGAAAGCGGGCCGACAAGGTTGAAAATGGTGCGGAACCCCAGCGCGCGGCGCACGGCACCCACATGCCGCATGGCGGGATGGTGGCTTGTCGCGGCCAGGAACGTCACGTTATGCGCCGCCACCATCTGCCCGATCGGCTCAGCCCCAACGGGCATCGGCACGCCAAGTTCCAGCAGCACGTCGGTCGCCCCCGAGCGTGATGACAGGGCGCGGTTGCCGTGCTTGACCACCGGCACGCCAAGCGCTGCCAGCACAAAGGCCACTGCGGTCGAGACATTGAGCGTGCCCAGCCCGTCGCCCCCCGTGCCACACACGTCCAGGGCGCCATCAGGCATGCCGGGCACCGCCAGCATGCGCGCGCGCATGGCCTTTACCGCGGCTTCAAGCTCGCCCACGCTCTCGCCGCGCATGTGCAGCGCGGTCAGGAAGGCGGCCAGCATGCCCTCGCCCACCGCGCCGTCCATGATCAGCCCGAAGGCTTCATCCGCCATCCCGTGCGGCAGTTCCCGGCCCTCGAGCACCACGTCCACAATGCCCCGGAACGTGGCGGACGCAGCCGAAGGATCAGCCGCGCGCCCGGTCATGACACCTTCAAGCTCCACCGGGTCGGCCTGCAGCATGCCGCGCAGGCGCAGGCCAGTCAGGAAGGCAACCGCCGGAATTTCCGCCACCTGCCCGGCACGCACCTGCGCCAGCCCGGCCTTTACCAGTTCGGGCGGCACCGCCCCCTGCCCCACGACACGGGCCAGAATATCCCTGAACGCAACCTGCGGCTCGGGGGCGTTGTCCATCGTGCTGCCCATGCCGGCTCAGGCGGCCTTGCGCGGTGTGTTCCTGCCCCGTGCGATGGACAGGAAATTGGCCATGATCTCGTGGCCATATTCCGAGGCGATGCTCTCGGGGTGGAACTGCACGCCAAAGATCGGCAGGCTGGCGTGGCGCAGGCCCATGATCACGCCATCGGCTGTATGGGCGGTGGCGACGAGCGTATCGGGCAGGCTGTCGGGATCGACCGTCAGGCTGTGGTAGCGGGTGGCGTTGAAGGGGTCCGGCAGGCCGGTGAAAATATCGGTGCCGTCATGATAGACCGGCGAGACCTTGCCATGCATGGGCGTGGGCGCGCGCACCACCTTGCCGCCAAACACCTGGCCAATGGCCTGATGGCCAAGGCAGACGCCAAAGACCGGCACCCTGCCGGCAGCGGCGGCAATCAGGTCGCAGCAGATCCCGGCCTCGTTGGGTGAACAGGGGCCGGGCGAGATGACAATGGCCTCGGGCCTGAGCGCAAGGGCTTCTTCCACGCTGATGGCATCGTTACGGTACACATCGCATTTCTCGCCCAGATCACCGAGGTAATGGACGAGATTGAACGTGAAACTGTCATAATTGTCGATCAGGAGGATCATGGGCGTATCATGGCTTTTCCGCTGGGCCGGGTCAAACCCTGCGGCCTGCCCCGGCATGTCTGGGCGCATCCTATCATGTACGCCCCCGCTATCAAATCGCCTTATGCGCCGTCATCCGTGGCAAAACGCACTGCCTCCTCCGCCGCGCGGAACAGGGCGCGGGCTTTCTGGCGGGTTTCCTCGTATTCCGCCTCGGGCACGCTGTCGGCCACCACGCCGCAGCCCGCCTGCACGTACATCCGCCCGTCCTTGACCACCGCCATGCGCAGGCCGATGCAGGTATCCATGTCGCCATCGGGGCCGAAATAGCCGATACACCCGGCATAGGTGGCGCGGCGGGTCGGCTCCACCTCGTCAATGATCTGCATGGCGCGGATCTTGGGCGCCCCCGTCAGCGTGCCGGCGGGAAAGCCCGCCATCAGCGCATCGAGCGCCTCGAGCCCCGGCCGCAGCGTGCCCTCCACGTTGGATGAGATGTGCATGACATGGCTGAAGCGCTCGATCACGAACTGCTCGGTCACCCTGACCGAACCGAGTTCGCACACCCGGCCCACATCGTTGCGGCCGAGGTCGATCAGCATCAGGTGTTCGGCGCGTTCCTTGGGGTCGGCCAGCAGTTCCTCCTCCAGCGCCAGGTCCTCCGCCGTGGTGTGGCCACGCGGGCGGGTGCCCGCCAGCGGGCGCACGGTCATGGTGCCCTCGCGCAGGCGCACCAGGATCTCGGGCGAGGAGCCGACAAGGCTGAACCCGTCAAGGTCGAGATAGAACAGGAAAGGTGCCGGATTGATGCGCCGCAACGCACGGTACAGCGCAAAGGGCGGCAGGGTGAAGGCCGCGCTGAAGCGCTGGCTGGGCACGATCTGGAAGGCATCCCCCGCCGCGATGTAGTCCTGCAACCTGCGCACGATATCGCAGAACGCCTCACGCGACAGCGTGGATTGCGGCACCGGCGCCTCGATCGCACCCGCAGGCGCATCGGGCAGTTCCACCGGGGTGGAAAGGGCTGCGCGGGCCTGCTGCAGGCGGGCCTGCCCCTCTTCCCATATCGCCTCGGGCGCAACACCGGGCCGGGGGCGCAGCGGGCTTGCCAGCAGCAGTTCATCCCGCACGGTGTCGAATATGGCGAACAGGCCCGGGCGGATCAGGATGCCCTCGGGCAGGTTCAGGTCATCGGCGGGCATGTCGGGCAGGTGCTCGACCTGGCGCACCATGTCATAGCCAAGGTAGCCGAACACGCCGCCGGTCATGGGCGGCAGGCCCTCGGGCAGGTCGATGCGGCTTTCATGCAGGATGCGCCGGAGCGAGACCAGCGGGGCCTCGGCCTCGGGCGTGAAGACATGCCTGGGCGCGGCCGGGTCATGGCACACGCTGGCCCGGCCGTCATGGCAGCGCCAGATCAGGTCGGGCAGCAGGCCGATGACCGAATAGCGCCCGCGCGAGGTGCCCCCTTCGACGCTTTCAAGCAGGAAAGCGTTATGCCCGCCATTGCCGCCGCCATGGCTGCGCGCCAGCTTTGCCAGCCGCAGGAAGGCCGCGACCGGCGTGAGCAGGTCGGCAGGCTCGATGCGCCACGCCACGCTGGCCTGGCCCGCCCGCAGGCTGGCCAGCGCCGCGTCGCGCGCGACCTGGTGGAGAGGGGAAGCGGAGGAGGCTGCCTGTGTGCTCACTGTGCTGCTCCCGCGTTCTGCTGGCCGGTCACTTCCGCCATCACCGCCTGAATGGCACCGTTATTGGGCTTGGGCTTGACGATGCCTTCAAGGGCCGCGCCATAGCTCATTTCAATATCATCGCCCATCGACTGGCCCAGCCCGGCACGCACCTGGTCATACAGGTTTTTCTGGGTGGCGGGATCGGGGTGGTTGATGGCGGTGAGCGTGGCCACGACATACGCATCGCCCGCCTGCGTCATGACACTCTGCCCCGGCTGCGACAGGCGGAAGATCAGGGCCGCCACCTCACGCGGGATTTCGGGCGCGGGCTGCATGGGCGAGATCGGCTGGCTGTGCTCAAGCCCGGCAATGGCGGGGGTGACATGGCCAAGCCCGCCCTGCCCTGCCGCCTGCGTGTAATAGGCGGTGGCCTGCTGGTCGGCCATGTGGCGACGGGCCGCCGCCTGCCATGCGGCGGCAACCTTCGGCCCGGCCTCGGCCAGGGTCTGCGCATGGCCCGGCGTTACGCCATCAACCGCCACGGCATACCACACGCCATCAGGCCCCTGCACCAGCTCGGGGTTCGCCCCCTTGGCCTGCGAGAACACGCGCGCGATGATCGCCTGCCGGGCGGCGTCGCTGCCGGGAATGGGGGCGGGCGTGCCCTCATGGGTCAGGCCCTGCGCATCCAGATCGCCCGAGACGGCGGTGGCGGCCAGATCGGTGGGAATGGCATCAAGCCCGCCGCCTGCAATCGCATCCTGCAGCTTCTGCACGTGGTCGGCCAGCAGCGCCTGGGCGCGGTCATGCGCGAGCTTGTCGTGCAGGGCCTGCTTCACCTCGTCAAAGGGTGTGGAATGGGCGGCATTGATGGCCGTCACGCGAAAGACCACCCAGCCGCCCTCGCTCTTGACGGGGCCCTGCGTTGCATCGGTCGGGGCGGCGAAAATCTGCCTGCCCAGAGTGGCCGAGGGCACATCACCCACCTTGATGCCCGGCAGTTCCACCGCCGCCGCGTCCTTGCCCGCGTTTTTCTGCACGCTGGCCCAGGCGCCGCCATCCGTCCACTGCGCGGCGAGCGCCTTTGCGCGGTCCTCGGTCGGCACGGTCACGATCTGCACGGTCCGCCGCTCGGGCTGGTTGAAGGTCTGGGCCTGCGCCTCGTAGGCCTGGTGCAGGTCGGCATCGGTAATATCAAGCCGCTGGCCAATCGTATCGGCCGACAGCACCACGATGCGGGCATGGCGGTATTCCGGCACGGTGAATTCCCACGGGTGGTTGGCCTGGTAGCGGGCAAGCTGGGCGGCCGTGGGGGTGGCGGTCACGTCCTGCGCGGCAAAGGGCACGCGCACGAGGTCGATGGTGCGGGTCTGGGCCTCGAAGTCGAATACGCGGCGCACCATCACGTCGGGCGCGGCCACACCATCACGAATCGGCTGGAGCAGCACACGCGAGGCCTGCTCCTGCTGCACCAGCTCGATCAGGCGGCCCTCGGTCATGCCGGTGCGGCGCAGGCGGTCATTGAACAGGGCACGGTCGAACTGGCCATCGCGCCCCTTGAAGGCGGGGATGGAGAAGATCTCGTCACGCACCACGGAATCGGGCACGATCAGGCCGTGACGGTCCGCAGCCTCCGCAATCTCGGCCTGCAGCATGAGGCGGCCGAGCACCTGCTGGGCCACCTGCTCGCGCGTGGCGGGGGGAATTTGCGAGGGGTCGGCCAGGTGCATGGACTGCGCCACCTGCGGCATCTCGGTCTGCAACGCGTTCTGGTAGGTCTGCACCAGTATGGGGCGGTTGCCCACGCGGGCGGCCACGTCAGCGCGCTCGGTGCCGATGTTGAGCAGCACGTCGCCCACGCCAAACCCGATGAAGGCCAGGAAGAACAGCCCGGCGACGATACGCCCCACCCATGAATCGACAAACACGCGATACAGAAAAGACAGCATGAAAAACCCTGCACCAGGACCAAGATAAAGGCGGACGGATCAGACCCGCGCACCCCGTACGCCGTGCGGGCGGCCCTGTTTTCCGGTCGGGCACCATACGGTCACGGGGGCGGTTTGACCAGCGCTAGCGTGCAGGCGGGCCGGTTGTGCCACGCGCGGGTTGCAACGCCACCGCAGCCGTGGTGTAGGCTTGCCGCCATCATCGCCATGCCCCGTGCCGCCCGCAGGCCGCACGACCGGGCCATGGCCAGGAGGGGAAACATGAAACAGATCATTGTTGGCAACTGGAAGATGAACGGCCTGAGCGCGGAGGCGGATGCGCTGGTGGCGGGGCTGGCCACGGAACTGGCCGCCCTGCCCACCCGCGCCGACGTGGTGGTCTGCCCGCCCTTTACGCAGCTTGCCCGCCTTGCGCCCGGCCTCAAGGCGGCAGGCATCGCCCTGGGCGCGCAGGACTGCCACAAGGACGCCTCGGGCGCGCATACCGGCGACATTTCCGCCCCCATGCTGGTCGACCTCGGGGTGCAGTATGTCATCCTTGGCCATTCCGAGCGGCGCGCCGAGCACCATGAGCTTGACGAGACGGTGCGCGAGAAGGCGGTCGCCGCCATGGCCGCCGGCCTCACCCCCATCGTGTGCGTGGGCGAGAACGACGACCAGCGCTCCTCGGGGGATTCGCAGGCCACCGTGGGCTGGCAGCTCGAGGGCTCGCTGCCGCAGGGCTTTACCGGCATCGTGGCGTATGAGCCGATCTGGGCCATCGGCACCGGGCAGGCTGCATCCCAGCAGGATATTGCCGATATGTCCGCCTTCATCCGCGCCGAACTGGTGCGCCAGTTCGGTGAAGCTGGCAAAACGATCCGAATCCTTTATGGTGGGTCCGTTAACGCACGCAATGTCACCGATATCCTGCCTGTCGAACACGTTGACGGGGCGCTGGTGGGCAATGCCAGCCTGAAGGCCGAGTCCTTCGTGCCGCTTGTCCGCGCCGCCCGCGCATCGTGATTGCCGCGCGGCCTGCGGGGATCTACTGGAAAGACGCATGATTACAGTTCTTCTTCTACTGCACCTGTTCGTCACCATCGCGCTGATCGGCACCATCCTGATCCAGCGCAGCGAGGGTGGCGGGCTTGGAATCGGCGGCTCGCAGGGCATGGGCTCCTTCATGTCCGGTCGCGGCACGGCAACGCTGCTCACCCGCTCGACGGCGGTGCTCGGCACGGCGTTCATGGTGCTCTCGCTCACGCTCGCGGTCATGAACCGTGGCGCCTCGAGCGGGGTTGGCCACGATATCCTGGCCCAGCCGCCCGCGCCTTCGGCCCCCGCAGCAGGCAAGTAAGCCCGCCCCCCTCTGGGCAAGGGTCAAGCCCCCCGCCCCACTTTGTGTGGGGCGGGGGCTTTTTTATTTTTTCACTCAGCCCGCAGGTAGGCTTTGCGCGTGGGCTGCAACCAGTGTAGGAAGGCCATCCATGACGCGGTTTGTATTCATCACCGGCGGCGTGGTGTCCTCCCTTGGCAAAGGCATCGCTTCGGCTGCCCTTGCTGCCCTGCTCCAGACCCGTGGCTATCGGGTCCGTTTGCGCAAGCTTGACCCCTACCTCAATGTCGATCCGGGGACGATGAGCCCCTACCAGCACGGCGAGGTCTTCGTGACCGACGACGGTGCCGAGACGGATCTCGACCTCGGGCATTATGAGCGCTTTACCGGCGTGCCCGCCACCAAGGCGGATAATGCCACCACGGGTCAGATCTATTCCGGCGTGATCGCACGCGAGCGGCGTGGCGATTACCTTGGTGCGACCGTGCAGGTCATTCCCCACATTACCGACTCGATCAAGGAAACGATCGTGGCGGATACCGAGGACCTTGACTTTGTGCTGGTCGAGATCGGCGGCACGGTGGGCGATATCGAGAGCCTGCCCTTCCTTGAATCCATCCGGCAGCTGCGCAATGACCTCGCACCTGACCAGACGATGTTCATCCACCTCACCCTGCTGCCCTGGATTGCGGCTGCGGGCGAGCTGAAAACCAAGCCCACGCAGCATTCGGTCAAGGAACTGCAGAACGTGGGCATCCAGCCGCAGATGCTGGTCTGCCGCTCGGACCGGGAAATACCGGAAAACGAGCGCCGCAAGATCGCCAATTTCTGCAACGTGCGCCCGCAGGCCGTCATTGCCGCGCGCGATGTGGACACGATCTATGCCTGCCCCATCTCGTATCATGCCGAGGGCATGGACACCGAGGTGCTGCACCATTTCGGCCTGCCGACCGATACCGCCCCCGACCTGTCGCGGTGGGAGAAGATCGTTGACGCCGTGCGCCACCCCGACCGCGAGGTGGTGGTGACGGTGGTGGGCAAATACACCGCCCTGCTCGACAGCTACAAATCGCTGATCGAAGCATTGCAGCATGGTGGCATTGCCAACCGTGCGCGCGTGCGGCTGAACTGGGTCGAGGCTGAAAGCTTCGAGAAATCGGACGATGCGGTGAACATCCTGGCCCGCAGCGACGCCATTCTGGTGCCCGGCGGGTTTGGCGAGCGCGGATCGGAGGGCAAGATCCGCGCCGTGCGCTATGCGCGCGAGAACAACATTCCCTTCATGGGCATATGCTTTGGCATGCAGATGGCGGTGGTGGAATGCGCGCGCAACCTTGCGGGCATTCCCGATGCGTCCTCGACCGAATTCGGCCCGACGGACCAGCCGGTCGTGGGCCTGATGACCGAATGGGCGCGCGGCAACGAACTGCTGCGCCGGCGCGAGGGCGGCGAGTTGGGGGGCACCATGCGCCTTGGCGCCTACCCCGCGAAGCTGGCCGAAGGCTCGCGCGCAGCCGAGACCTATGGCCGCACCGACATCCGCGAGCGCCATCGCCACCGCTACGAGGTGAACGTGCATTACCGCGAGCAGCTGGAAAAGACCGGCCTGCGCTTTTCGGGCATGTCACCTGACGATATCCTGCCCGAAGTGGTGGAATACCCCGACCACCCGTGGTTCATCGCGGTGCAGTACCACCCCGAGCTGCTCTCCAAGCCGTTTGACCCGCACCCGCTGTTCTCCGGCTTCATCAAGGCGGCGGTGGCGCACGCGGCGGCCAAGCGATGACAGCGCACACCACGGTCGATATCGGCACGCTTGCCGTTGGCAACGAACATCCGTTCGTGCTGATCGCAGGGCCGTGCCAGATCGAGTCCGTCCAGCATGCGACCGAGGTGGCCGATGCCCTGCAGGGCATGGCGAAGCGCCTCGGCATCGGGCTGATCTATAAAAGCTCGTTCGACAAGGCCAACCGCACCTCCCTCAACGGGGCGCGGGGCGTGGGCATGGCGCAGGGGCTTGATATCCTCTCGCAGGTGCGTGCACGTTTTGGCCTGCCGGTCCTGACCGACGTGCACCAGCCAGACCAGTGCGCGCCCGTGGCCGAAGTGGCCGATGTGCTCCAGATCCCCGCCTTCCTGTGCCGCCAGACTGACCTGTTGCTGGCCGCAGGCCAGACCGGGGCTGCCATCAACATAAAAAAGGGGCAGTTCCTTGCCCCGTGGGACATGGCGAACGTGGCGGCCAAGGTCGCCTCGACCGGTAACGAACGCATCATGCTGTGCGAGCGCGGCACATCGTTTGGCTACAACACGCTGGTCAATGACATGCGGGCCCTGCCCATCATGGCGGGCACGGGTTACCCTGTAATCTATGATGCCACGCATTCGGTGCAGCAGCCCGGCGGCCTGGGTTCGGCCTCGGGCGGGCAGCGCGTGTTCGCGCCCATCCTGGCGCGCGCGGCCTTGGCCATTGGCGTGGCGGGCCTGTTTATCGAGACCCATCCCGACCCCGACACGGCCCCGAGCGATGGTGCGACCATGCTGCCGCTCTCGGCCATGGAAGAACTACTGGGCACCCTGCTGCGCTATGACCGGTTGACCAAGCAGACCCCGCCAGATGAGATCCTCTGACCGCCCGACCCTGACAAAAAGAAGTTTCTTCTGAAGCTTTTTTTCAAAACGCTTCAGAAGAACGCCGCCTTTAAAAAAGGCGGCACCCAAAAACTTTTACTTTTTCGCTTTTAGCCGATTAAGGGCGCTATGCCAGCGCCGCCATGCGCTGCAACACCGCACTCCCTGCCTGCATGAAGGCCGCCGGGCTGAAATGCTGCGCCACATAGGCCCGCGCCGCCCGCCCCATGGGCGCAAGGCGTTCGGGCTGGCGCAGGGCCTGCTCGAGCTTGCCTGCCAGTTCATGCGGGCGGCGGGGGCGGACATGCCAGCCGCTGACCCCTTCGGTAATGGAATGCGTCATCTCGCCCACGGTGCTGCCCAGCACCGGCAGGCCCGTGTTCATCGCCTCGTGGGCGGCAATGCAGAACCCTTCCTGCCGCGAGGGCTGAACATAGAGATGGCAGTCCCGCAGGAACGCCGCCGTATCCTCGACATAACCCGCGAAGTGCACCTGATCCAGCCCGTGGCGCTGGCAGAAGCCCTGAAGCCGCGCATGCTCTGCCCCCTCGCCGCCTATGGTGACCTTGTAGGGCGGCAGGCCGGGCACATCACGCAGGGCCAGCAGCGCGCGGAACAGCACGTCATACCCCTTGGATGGATCAAGCCGCCCCAGCGAGCCGATCTGTACCACCTCGCCCGCCCGCCACGGCGCGGCGGGTGCCAGATCAGGATCAATGCGGAAGATGGGCCATGACATGACCCGGTCGGCAGGCAGGGCGAGCCGCTGGCGGGTCAGTTCGGTCACGTAGCCTGAATCGCCCACCCATAACCGGCTGCGGTTGCGCATGAGCCGCAGCAGGGCGAGGTTGGCAGGCTTGAGAAAGGCGTTGTGCTGCCAGCTCACCACCGGAATGCCCTGGCGCAGCCCCACAAGCTGCCCGAGCAGGGTGGCACGGGTGAGCGATGTCCAGATATGGGTTGGCTGCACCTTGCGCACCCAGGCATCAAGCCGGTGCAGCATCAGCGCGGGAGATGACGTATCCTCGGCCAGCACGACCGGCTCAAGCCCGGCCTTGCGCAGGGCGGGCATGGCGCGCCCATTGCGCGGGGAGAGAGCGGCGACCTCGACACTGTGCCCGTTGGCGCGGCACACCTCCACGATATCGGGTATGGGCAGGGCAGCGCCACCACCCTCGAACGTGTTGATGACATAGGCGATCCGCATGACCCTCTCCTCCCACACCGACGGTCATGGGTTCTCTCAGCTTTCAGGCGGCGGATGTTTTACCATGCGAGAGGAAATACACAATGTCCCGGGCGGCGCGGCTGGCGGCACTCTCATCGGGCACGGTATGGAAGGTGGCGGCAAATGCCTCCTGCTGGCGGGGGCCATAAAGGGCCTGCTGCGCCTGCGCTACGGCAAGCGCATGGGGCAGTTCATCCACCCGGTCGATCACCTGCCCCATGTTCCAGTGGGCATAGCTGGGATTGTCGCGCCACCGGGCCTTGTGCGAATTGAGGAAGATGCATGGCCGCGGCTGGTAGATCCATTCATAGATCTGGCTGCTGACATCACCGAGGTAGATATCGGCCCCGCACACATAGGACATGTCGACCGAGTTGGCGCTGCCGGTATCGATCAGGATATGCGACAGGTTGCGGATTTTCTGCGGTATCATCCGGCGCAGGCGCAGCCTGCGGTGCTCGACCGATGTATGCAGGTTGCGCCTGAACAGCATGACATGGGGCGCAAAGATCAGGTTGTAGTCATCCTGCCGCGCAAACCAGTCCAGCACCTCAAGCCCCATGTCCCACCATGAGGACAGGACGGGATCGAAATGCGGGTTGTACAGCACGGTCGGGCGGTCGTTATCAAAAAACCGGCGGCGCCTGGACAGGTCAACGATATCGAATTTGGGGTAGCCAACCACGGAATGCGCATCGGGGCGAATGAGGCCTTTAGCCTGCATGCGCTCACGCGTCTTTTCACCGGGCAGCAGCACCAGGTCGAAAAACCGCGTCACGTCGCGAAAGCCGATGGAGCGGTCGCCCGCGCCGTGGGGGAAGTAGATCAGCTTGATATCGAGCCGGAAATGGCTCTTGAGCAGGGCCGATGTGGTCTCGGGCACCACCAGCGCGTCAAAGCGGGAGAACAGGCGGATATTCTCGCGCAGGTTGGCAATGCGGCGGAACGGCAGGAAGGAACGGGCCACCACGTTGACGGCGCGCGCAAGCAGGCTGATGTCGATGCGCACGAAGGTCACATCATGCGCGCAGGCACCGACCGTGCGGCGTACATGCGCCTCCTGCTCCACCGATGAGGTAATGACCGTAACATCCTGCCCCAATGCAACCAGCTGGCAGATGATGGGGGCCGTATGCGAAACCTGGTGGATACAGTCGTGGTTGAACAGAAAGCCGATCTTCATGCCATGCAATGTCATGCCTGTAACTATGTCGGTTTTTTACCGCGATAAAGAGCCGCGGATCATGGCCTTGGCCGCTTTTAGCATCTCCGGCAACGGGGGAGAATACCCTATCCCCATCCCGTTCTTTTTATTGCCTGACGTTTGTGCGAACAGGCATGCCGCCATCACGTGTGCGTGTACCCTCAGGCGCAGGCCAGGGCGGGGCTGCGGCTTTCAAGCCCGATCCGCGCGATATTGAACGGCGTGGTCTGGTATATCTGGTTGATCCAGTTGGCCGCCAGCAGGTGCGCATGCGCGCGCCAGCGGTTGATGGGGCGCTGGCCCGGGTCATCATGCGGGAAGTAGTTGTGCGGCACCGCAATATCGAGGCCCCTTTCGCGGTCGCGGAAATATTCTTCGGCCAGCGAGGTGGAATCATATTCAAGGTGGTTGAACATGTGCAGCGCATGGTGGCGCGGGTCATCCAGCAGGCACAGGCCAGTCTCGGGGCTTTCGGCCAGGACGGTCATGTCAGTGCCACGCGGCAGGTCGGCGCGCCGCACCTCCGTCCAGCGTGAGACGGGAATGGACAGGTCATCGGCAAAGCCGAGCAGGTAGGGCGAGGCCGGGACAAGGATGCGGTGGTCATACACCCCGAACGCCTTGCAGGCGAGCGCATGCTTGGGCATGCCATGAAAGTGGTGCACCGCCGCCTGGGCGGCCCAGCAGATGTTGAAACATCGGTGCACGTTGGTCCGGGTCCAGTCGAACACGCGGCGCAGTTCATCCCAGTATGTCACTTCCGCAAAGGGCAGGCGCTCGACCGGTGCCCCGGTGATGATGAAGCCATCGAAGCGCGCGCCGCGCACCTCCTCCCACGCCCGGTAGAACGAGGTCATGTGACTGGCTGAAGCATTGCGTGGCACATGCCCGCTCATGCGCACCAGCGTGAGTTCGACCTGCAGCGGTGTTGCCCCGATGAGGCGGGCGATCTGGGTCTCGGTGCGGATCTTGTCGGGCATGAGGTTGAGCAGGCCGATGCGCAGCGGGCGGATATCCTGCCGGATGGCGTCGGTTTCGCCCATCACCATCACGCCCTCGGCCTCAAGCGTACCGCGGGCGGGGAGATCATCGGGTATTCTTATGGGCATTGCCGCGTCCGTCCTCCATTGTGTGGGGCGTGACGCGCTGCGTGGCATGATCCGCTTGGTTGCCGGCCTGGCCACATCCTCCCTTGCGGGAGCGCCACCTTGCCCGGAACGGCAGGTTGGCGTTGGGCGTCGCCCCAACTCCTGATGCTGGCTGCGGTTTTACGTGTTTTGCGTTACGGGTGCAAGACTAGGCCGCCCCTGTGCGCTCAGGCATGGGTCAGGATGCTCTGGCGGATCATCTCCGATGGCTGCGGGCGACCGAGCAGGAAGCCCTGCACCTGGTTGCACCCAAGCGCGTTGAGGTGCGCCCACTGGTCGTGTGTTTCTACCCCTTCCGCCGTGATGGGAATGTCCATGCTCTGCGCCAGGCTGATGATGGCGCGGATGATGCCCGCGGCCCCGCGCTCGGGCAGTTCCTGCACGAAGGAGCGGTCGATCTTGATTTTCTGGAAGCGGAACGAGCGCAGGTAGCCCAGCGAGGAATAGCCGGTGCCGAAATCATCAAGCACGATGCTGCACCCGATCTGGCCCAGCCTGTGCAGGATGTCGCGGTTGGTGGCGCTGTTCTGCACGAAGATGTTTTCGGTAATCTCGACTTCAAGCCGCGCCGGCGCGAGGCCCGAGCACGCCAGGGCCCCTTCCACAATGCTCAGGAAACGCGGGTTGCGCAGCTGGATGGGCGAGACATTGACCGCAATGCGCACCTGCTCGGGCCAGCCCGCAGCCTCAAGGCAGGCGGCGCGCAGCACCCATTCACCAAGGTCGTGGATCAGGCCGTTTTCCTCGGCCAGGCCCACGAACTGGTCGGGCGGGATCATGCCGCGCACGGGGTGATGCCAGCGCACCAGCGCCTCGCACGCGCTGATGCGGTTGCCCGGCATGGGATAGAGCGGCTGGAAATGCAGCGTCAGCGCATTGCCCGCAATGGCCGCGCGCAGTTCGTTGCCAAGGCGCGCGCGGGTCTGGATTTCATCACGCAGGTCGGCATCAAAGAACTGGAAGCCGTTGCGCCCGAGCGACTTGGCGCGATACAGCGCAATATCGGCATGCTGCAAAAGGAGTTCGGCATTCTCGCCATCCTGCGGGTACAGCGCAGCACCTATACTGGCGCCAATGACGATATGGTGCCCGTCGATGATGTAAGGTTTGCTGACGGTCTCGACAATCTCTCGCGCGCGGCCGGTCAGCTCGTTCGGGTCGGGCACATGGGGCCAGATGATGGCGAACTCGTCGCCGCCCAGCCTTGCCACGAGGTCTTCAGGACGGCTGCACGCCTTCAGCCGGGCGGAGACCAGCTGCAGCAGCGTATCGCCCGCCGCATGGCCATACACGTCATTGACGGTCTTGAAATAATCAAGGTCGATGCACAGCAGCGTCGCACTCAGGCCGGGGGTGCAGCTGGCCTCGAGCCGGGCGGAGAACAGGGCGCGGTTGGCCAGCCCGGTCAGCGGGTCGTAATGGGCAAGCTGCTCGACGCGGTGCTGGGCGTTGCGCTGTGCGGTCACGTCATCGGCCACGCACATTTCCCACCGCGCGCCGCCACGCTCATCGGTAATGGTGACATGGCGGGTGGCAATGGCGCGCGCGGTGCCGTTGTGGTCGCACAGGACCTGCTCTGCTGCCTGCGCGCCGCCTGCCGCGCGGCTGAGCAGCAGGTGGCCGATCTCGTCGGCATCGAACACATCATCGACCTTGCGTTCCAGCAGCAGGTCGCGCGTGCAGCCCATCATTTCCTCCGCCGCGCGATTGACCAGCACGGGGTAATCATCGCGCGTGGAGCGCACGATCAGGGCGGAGGGAATGTTCTCGACAATGGTGTCGATGAACAGCTTGTCGCGCAAGATGCGTTTATTGGCCCGCTTCAGGTCTTCCGCCGCCGCCTTCAGCCCCGAGGCGGAGGCGAGGGCATGGGAATGCGAGGCGTTGATCAGGTCCAGCGCCGAGCCGGTGCCGTGATAGCGCCCCGCCTTTGTCACGATATAGCCGCGCATGAGGTCGGAGGGCTGGGACATGAGCGCGCGCGCCGTAAACTCGGCAGAGGGAATGCCGGCATCGATCATGACCGGGCGATCATCCATCAGCAGCGCCACGGGGCGGCGGTTGAACAGCGCATGGCCAAACCGGCCCGATACCTTGAGGAAGAAGGCCTGCCGCTCCACCAGCCCCACTGGCGCGTCGTGCTGGTCCACCACCGCCACCAGCATCAGCGCCGGGTCATTGTGAAACAGCTCGAACAGGCGCTCGCCCAGTGCATCCGGCCCGATCACGGGGCCCTGGCAGGCGATATCGCCCATGGTCATGAAGGCCTGCCGGACTGGCGAAGCTGGCGGGGCTGCGATATCGTTCATCATGCAATGTTCCACAACCATTTCAAAGCGGAGGGGGCCATGCCCGCGCCAGCGTTCAACAGGCGCATGACAGCCCGCCCTGCCAGCCCGCGAACCGGGGCCGCGTGCATTCGACGCATGGGCCCATCATGATGTCGCTCCGAACCGGCAGGTCATATTCATCATTCCTTAACCACGGCCCCTTCATCTAGCCGCCCCGCCTGCCCGCATGTGTTATGTTTTCAATACATTTTTATTATGTTTTTATGAACAGATGCCAAAAACACAGTATAAATCAGCGATTGATACAATATCTCGCTCCCGGCTCCCTTCCGGGCCGCCTTATTTGCGCCACGTCCCTGCCCCACGCTGGCCCGCGTAGCGGGGCAGACGACAGGGCACGCGACCCGTGCCACAATCGGGCACGATTGTTTGTATAAACGCCACCCTGCGCGCCTGCGTTATATGCAGGCAGGCGCGAAAGCCCGCGCAGGATTGGTTAGGAACGAGAAAGAACCCATGAAGATAGCCCAGTGGATGCAGCATTCCGGCGTCGCGTTTGGAACGAGCGGCGCGCGCGGCCTTGTCAGCGCGATGAAGGATTCGGTCTGCTTCGCCTACACCGTAGGCTACCTGCGGCACCTGGCCAGCCTTGGCGAGTTCGCGCCGGGCGCGGCCGTGGCCATAGCGGGCGACCTGCGCCCGAGCACGCCGCGCATCCTGCGCGCCTGTGCCGCCGCGATCCGTTACATGGATGGCGTGCCGGTGTTTTGCGGTTACGTGCCCACACCGGCTTTGTGCCTGCATGCGTTTGCGCATGGCATGCCCTCGCTCATGGTCACGGGCAGTCATATCCCGGCAGATCGCAACGGCATCAAGTTCAACCGCGCGCGCGGCGAGTTCCTCAAGCCTGACGAGGCGGCGATGCGCGAGCTGGATGTGAGCTTGCCCGAAGGCTGGTTCGATACCGAGGGTACGCTCACCGCGCCGCCCGACCTGCCCCCCGTGACCGACGTGGTGCCCGGCTTCGTGGCCCGCTACCGCGACTTTTTTGGCGCCGATGCGCTGGCGGGGCTGAAACTGGGCATCTACCAGCATTCCGCCGTGGGGCGCGACGTGTTGGTGCAGATTGTCGAGGCCCTTGGTGCCACCGCCGTGCCACTTGGCCGCATGGACAGCTTCATCCCCGTCGATACCGAAGCCGTCCGCCCCGAGGATGCCGCCCTCGCCCGCCAGTGGGCCGCCGATGGCACGCTGGACGCCATCCTGACCACTGATGGCGATTCCGACCGCCCGCTGCTGGCCGACCGGCATGGCGCATGGCTGCGCGGCGACGTGCTGGGCATTCTGGCGGCCCGTTTCCTGGCTGCCCGCGCCGTGGCGACGCCGGTCAGCAGCAACACGGCGCTGGAGCAGGCCGGGTTTGCCGATCAGGTGCAGCGCACGCGCATCGGCTCGCCCTACGTGGTCGCGGCCATGACGCAGGCAGCGGGCGATGGGCATGAACCATCGGTCGGGTATGAAGCCAATGGCGGCTTCCTGCTGGCAAGCCCGGTCACGCGCGGCGGGCGCACGCTGGCAGCACTCCCCACGCGGGATTCCGTGCTGCCCATGATCTGCGCGCTCGTGGCCGCGCGCGAGGCCGGCACCGACCTTGCCGGTCTTGTCGCCACCCTGCCCCGCCGCTTTACGCTGAGCGACCGGCTGAAGGACATGCCCACCGCGCAGAGCACCGCCCACATTGCCGCCCTGCGCCGCGACCCGGCACAGGGCGCGGACGCGCTGGGCCTGACCGGCGCCTGCGGCGCGCTGGCCCATGTGGATGAAACCGATGGCCTGCGCATGACCTTTGCGGGCGACGAGGTCATTCACCTCCGCCCCTCAGGCAACGCGCCGGAACTGCGTGTGTATGTGGAGGCCGAAAGCCCCGAACGGGCGGCGCAACTGTTGCACACCGGGCTTGAGGCCGTCAGCGCATGGCGCTGAACCCGCGGCCCGCGCAGCACTGAAGGCATGCGCCTGCCCATGCCGCGGGGCTTCCAACCCCGGGCATTCGGGACCACAATGGGGCCAGCCGTCATGACCCGATCTGGCGCATGACACACGCTTTTCCCTGCAATGAGCTGCCAGGACCCTCGCATGCCCCATCCCGATCCCCTGCCCGCGCCCCGCCCGTGGCGTCCTTACCGGCACGCCATGGCTGGTGCCCTGCTTGCCGCCCCGCTCATGATGGCCAGTGCCTGCGCCGCACGGGCCACAAGCTGTAGCGACCTTGCCCGCCACGCCCTGCCCGATGCCACCTTCACCACCGTTGAAACCGTAAAGGCGGGAAGCTGGCACGCCCCGCAGGACCAGCTCAGCCACATCATGTCCACGCCGGGCATGAACCTGGCCGGGCACCCGACCGAGGCCGCGAACCCCGCCTTCTGCCGCGTGGCCCTGACCCTGCACCCGACGGCGGATTCCCACATCCGCACCGAAATCTGGCTGCCGCTCAAGGGCTGGAACGGCAGGTTGCTGGGCGTGGGCAATTTTGGCTGGGCCGGTTCGCTCATGTATGACGGCATGGCCACGGGCATAAGTGAAGGCTATGCGGTAGCCAGCACCGATACCGGGCATGACAGCGCCACCCCCGAGGGCCAGGGCGGCCGCTTTACGCTGGGCCACCCCGAGAAAATGATCGATTACGCCTACCGCGCCGACCACCTGATGACGGTCGCGGCCAAGGCGCTGGTCAGAACATTCTATGGCCACGAGGCCACGCATGCCTACTGGATCGGCTGCTCGCTGGGCGGGCTCGAAGGACTGATCGAGGCCAAACGCTACCCCGAGGATTATGACGGCATCGTAGCGGGCGCGCCGCCCAACCCGATTGTCAATTTCAATGCCGAACAGCTCTGGGCGGGGTGGATGAGCTATCATGACCCCGCGCTGCGCGTATCACACGACAAGTTCCGGCTGCTCAATGCTGCAGTGATGAATGCCTGCGCGGGGCCGGTGGGCAGGAAGCAGGGCTTTGTGGATGAACCGGATCGCTGCGCCTTCAGGCCCGAGCAGATCCTGTGCAAGACAGGCAGCAACACGGCCAATTGCCTGACCGCCGATGAAGTGCGCGCAGCCCGCAACATCTATCAGGGCCCCGTTGACCCGCAGACGCACACGGTCATCTTCCCCGGCCCGGCCAAGGGCAGCGAGGACGGTTTCTCGGCTGACGGCAAGGCTTTCCCCGTAGCGCTCGACCTGTTCAGATACGCAGCCTTCCAGAACCCGGACTGGGACTGGACCACCCTGAAATGGGATACCGACGTGCAGGAGGCCACCCGCAAGGTCGGCCCGCTTTTGCACGTGGATGACAACCTTGCGCCCTTCCTGGCCCGTGGCGGCAGGCTGCTGCTCTATATCGGCTGGAATGACGGCCATAACCCCCAGCAACTCGCCACCTACTACCAGGCCGTGCAGCGCCGCGCGGGCGCTGCCGGGCATGACGGGGTCAGGCTCATCACCATTCCCGGCATGGAGCACTGCCATGGTGGCGCCGGGTGCGACACCTTCAGCAAGCTTGGCGCAATCGACAACTGGGTCAGCCACGGGCAGGCGCCTGACATGATCGTGGCCGCCCGCGTTGAGGAGGGAAAGATCGTGCGCACCCGCCCGCTCTGCGCCTGGCCTGCCGTTGCGCGTTATGACGGGCAGGGCGACATGGATGATGCCCGCAGCTTTGCCTGTGTTACACCCGGCGTGAACTGATTTAAAAAACCACGGAAAACGCCGCCTTTTTGACAGAAGGCGGCGCCCGGAAACGTCCGTTATTTAAAAAACCCTTTTCAGTTTTTCAGAATGACCCATTCACCCTCGACCTTTTTGACCGGCAGGGTGGCCTCTCTCACATTGCCTTCCGCATTTTTCAGCGTGATCTTGCACGAGTAGATGGAATCATCACCTTCCCCGGTGTGGCAATCGCTATCAACGACCTTGACCTGCGGGTTCTGCGACACGAGCGGGTTGGGGCGCCCGATCAGTTCCATGCTGAGGTGATTGGCCTGGTCCAGCTCCTGCTTCATGCTCTTGTCCAGCGCCGTCTGGATGTCGCTGGTCGAAGGGCCGCCGCAGGCGGTCAGCGCCAGAACGGGAAGCAGCACCAGGCCGCAGCGCAGGGATTTAATGGAAAAACGCATGGAGGGTTCTTTCACGGGCAGGAATTGAGGCCGTGCTTATGATAAAGCTGCCCGTAGATGTCAATAAATCAGGCTTTATGCCTGACCATCTGGCAGGCATTGGCCATTTCTTTATCAAGACCCGTGCCTCGATTAGCCACGCCCGAGCGGAGACCATGATGACAGCAGACCCCGAACGCACCCAAGCCGCCCAGGGCAGCCCGGAAAGCGATGATGCTCCCCTTCTCCCTGAAAGTAGTAGCAAGAAGGGATGGTTCAGATCAGGGATCGCCTCGGTGGCAGCGAGAACAGGCCGGGTCAAGGAAGGGATGAAAGACTATTACAGAAGCGAGGCCTCGCAGGAGAAGATCCAGTGGCTACGCAACAAGACCCTGTCCATCAGGGAGTCCGAACTGCTGGAAAAATATGGCCCGCTGATCGAACAGACCATCCGGCAGGTCGCCTCTTCCGCCGCGTTCGATATTCTGGCCGATGAACTGATCATCGCCCGGTTTGCCGATCTGGTCATCGCGCACCTGCCGCCGCATGCACAGCTTGTGTTGCGCAAGACCGGCATGGACAGGCTGCTGACAGCAGTCCTGTCACGCGCCAAGGCGCCGATCCTGCGCAGGATCGCGGCCATGCGCCTGCATGGCGTGCCCACCGCTGACACGCAGAAAACCCAGCCGCTCGAGATTGAAGCCAGCCCGGCTACACCTTCGCCGGAAAAGACGCCGAAATAAAACAGCACTGTTCTGAAGCTTTTTGAAAAAAGCTTCACCAGAAACTTCTTTCAGTTTTTAAAATCAGGTGGGCAGGCGCATTAATACTGCGCCTGCCTTCATTTCAGGTGCTGCTTTTAAGCAGGCGCGCGGCCCGGCTCAGCGCCATGATGGGGAAGAACTGCCGGTACAGGTCATAGCGCAGCATGAACGCGCGCGAGAGTTCCGCACCCTGCTGCAGCCGGCTAGTCAGGGCCGGGTCATCGAGCTTGATGGTCTGCCCCACCCCGTAACCGGGGAAGCCTGTGCCGGTGAACTCCTTCTCATCCCAGCGGCCATCGGGCTGCTGCAGGTCGATCAGGTAGCGGCAGCCGCGCACGATGGCCTCATGATCCTGCTTGCGGTTGGCCGCGATCAGCCCCATCAGCGCCCAGGCGGTCTGTGATGGCGTGGTCGGCCCTCGTCCGATGGAGGCGATCTCCATATAGGATGCGCAGCTTTCGCCCCAGCCGCCATTTTCCTGCTGGTGGGCCACGAGCCAGTCACACGCCTTGGCAATGTAGGGCTGGGTCATGTCCTCGCCAATGGCGGCAAGGGCGGGCAGCACGGCACCCGTGCCATAAAGGTAATTGACGCCCCAGCGGCCAAACCATGGGCCATCGGCTTCCTGCTCGGCGCGGATATAGGCCAGCCCACGCTGGAGTGCGGGCATGTCGCGCGGCAGGCCCAGCACGCCGAATGCCTCGAGCACATGCGCGGTTACATCGACGGAGGGGGGATCAAGCGCCTCGCCAAAATCACAGAACGGGATCTTGGACAGCAGGGCCCGGTTGTTGTCCTTGTCAAACGCGCCCCAGCCGCCGCAGGTGCTCTGCATGCCCACGAGCCAGTTCACGCCGCGGGTAATGGCGGCCTCGACGCCCCTGCCCTTCCATTCCTCCCGGTCGCGGCAGGCGGCGAGTGCGATCAGGGCCACGGCGGTGTCATCGGTGTCGGGGTAGCGGTCATTGGCGTATTCAAACGCCCAGCCGCCGGGTTCGAGATCCGGCAGCTTGATCGACCAGTCACCCTTCACCCGCACCTGACGATCAAGCAGCCAGCCCAGCGCCTTGTCCATCTCGGGAGTGAAATCGGTCTCGGCATCGGCATCATGCAGGGCCATCAGCGCCAGCATGGTGTCCCATACCGGGCTGTTGGTGGCCTGCACCCAGCTTGCATCGCCACGGTCATAACGCCAGCCGGGATCATCAAGCGCTGCCAGCCCCTTGGCCATGACGGGGTGATGGAACTGGTAGTCCTCGCCATGCAGCGCCATCAGGCCATAGACCCATGGCGGCTGGATGCCGCCCCAGCCGCCATCGGCATCCTGATGGCGGATGATCCATTCCAGCATGTGCCGGATCGCGGCTTCGCGCATGGTGTTGCGCTTGAGGAATTTCGTCTGCAGCCAGTGCAGTGCACGATCGGTCTTGCGGAAAAAGGTGGCCCACAGGTCCTGCCCATCACGCGGGGGCAGCTCGTAATCGAAATTCTCGCGCCCTGCGGGAAAGAGCGCGTCAAGCCGGTCCTGCGGGCGCAGGGGGCGCGACGAGCGCCGCGCGGACAGGATGGCCAGCGGCACCAGCGTTGCGCGCGCCCACTGCGCGAAATTGTAGATGGAGAAAACGAATTTATTGGGAAACCAGATGATTTCAGGCGGCAGGTTGGGCGTTTTTTCCCACGGCCATTCCCCGATCAGGGCCAGCCAGTAGCGGGTGAACACGCGCACGTTGCGCAGGCCGCCCTTGCTTGCAATCCATGTGGCCGCCCGGCTCAGGGCGGGGTCATCGGCGGCATAACCCAGCGAGCGCAGGGCGGCGTAGGATTCGACGGTGGCGTTGATGTCGCCATTGCCCGCGCCGTAATAGATGCCCCATGAGCCATCCTCGCGCTGCATTTCCAGCAGGGCCTTGCCCAGGCGGGGGCGCAGGGGGTGGTCCTCAAGGCCGAGGAACCACAGGGCCAGGCACCATTCGGCCTCCATCGAGGCGTTCGAGGCCACCGACCCCACCCAGTGGCCATCGGGCTTCTGCTGTTCCATCAGCCATTTGCAGGCGGCGGAGATCGTGTGCCTCAGGCTGTTGTCAATGCCCCTGAAAGCCGCCGCCGGAGCGGAATCGGGGCGGGATTCGGTCTTGTTGGAACCGGAAGATCCGGCCTGCTTGCGTGAAGGGCGACTTTCGCTGTTCATTTCATCCATACCTGTGGGCGATATAATAGTCAGGGGCCTTGTCAATCCGTGCTGGCCTGCGCGGGCGTGACCAGTTGCTCAAAATCAGCGAAGACAGTTTCCCACTCCGCCTGATCCATTTCAATAAACCCTGTGCTGCGCAGAAAAAATGCCCCCTCGGCGGCAAAAAGCGCCGTGCGGGCCCGACGCGCCACGGCAGAGGCCGGATTACACACTTTGAACCAGCGTGCATACCACGCCCGCAGCCGGTGCAGGTGTTTGGGGGACTGCATGAGGGTAACGAGCATGCCCGCCATCCGGGCCTGCGTGGCCGCGTCAATCTGGCTGGCGACGACCACATAGGCGCGCGCCCGGTCGGCGGCATCGGGGTTGCCAGGCATGTTCTGGCTGACCTGCGCATCAAAAGCCGCGATCCAGCGGTCGATCAGCGCGGTAATCAGGTCATCCTTGCTGCCAAAGCAGTATTGCAGCCCGCCCTTGGTAATGCCCGCCTCACGCGCCACGGCATCAAGCGTGAGGGCGGCAGCGCCTTCGCGCTGCACGAGATGCTCGACACAATCGAGCACCCTGTCGCGGTCGATGGTTCTGGGGCGCGCCATGCGCGGGGTCTCCGTAGTTTCATTCCGTCCGGATGGAATTAAACCATGGCGGCCTGCCCTGCAAACCATGCCCATGCGCCCGGCAAAATGCCGCCCTTAAGAAAAGGCGGCACCTGCAAGCCCATATTGTGCTCAGGCAGTGGTCAGCGAGGCCATATCGATCACAAAGCGATAATGCACATCGCCCCGGTCCATGCGCGCGAAGGCCTCGTTGATCTGCTGCATGGGCACGATCTCGCAATCGGGCAGGATGTTCTTGCGCGCGCAGAAATCGAGCAGTTCCTGTGTCTGGGGCAGGCCACCCACGGGCGAGCCCGTAATGCGCCGACGCCCCAGCACCAGCGGCAGCGAACTGAACGCGGGCACGGGGCCCAGATTGCCCACGATCACCAGCACCCCTTCCACATCGAGCAGGGCGACATAGGGCGAGACATCATGCGCGACGGGCACGGTGTCGATAATGACATCGAGCGAGGAGGCCCCGGCCTTCATGGCCTCATCAGAGGTGGAAACGATGACATGATCCGCCCCCAGCGCCTTCGCTTCCGCCGCCTTGGCAGCACTGCGCGTAATGACCGTGACGGTGGCGCCAAGCCCCGCCGCAAGCCGCACGGCCAGATGCCCCAGCCCGCCAATGCCCACCACGCCCACGCGGCTGCCTGGCCCCACGTTCCACGTACGCAGCGGGGAATAGACGGTAATGCCCGCGCATAGCAGCGGCCCCGCGCGGGAGGGGTCAAGCCCTTCAGGCAGGCGCAGCACGAAGTCATCACGCACCACGATGTGCTTGGAGTAGCCGCCATGCGTGGTTTCGCAGGTGAGCCGGTCGCGGCCGTTATAGGTCAGGGTCGGGACTTCGCGGCACATCTGCTGCTCGCCCCGGCGGCACTGGTCACATTGCTGGCAGCTATCGACAATGGTGCCCACGGCCACGGCATCGCCCACCTTGTGGCGTGTCACCTTCGGGCCAACGGCCACGACCTGGCCAATGATTTCATGCCCCGGCACGCAGGGGTAGCGCGTTGGGCCCCACTCCTTCCAGTCATCACGGCTCTGGTGCAGGTCGGAATGGCAGACGCCACAGTACAGGATTTCGAGGGCGACATCATTATCACGCAGCGCCCGGCGCTCGAAGGCATAGGGTGCCAGCGGCGTTTTTGCATCACGCGCGGCATAACCAATGGTTTTCATGTTGTTCCACCCTGTTCAGACGATTGTTTTACTGCACGGGCACCGGCCAGAAGCCCTTCGCGCCAGCACTGCGGCATGATGGACGCCCGCCAGACATGGGGCCTGAACCAGACATTCCCGCTTCAGGCCGCAGCCACCCCGGGCAGAAGGAATCTTTGAGGCCCTGCCGTGCCGGAGTTTGCAAGGTTACAGTCTTGCACTGATGCTTCAGGGCTGCAAGGCAGATGGCACCCCACCTTGGCAGCAGATCCTGCCGGAATGACATTCCGATTTACCCCCGTCTGTGCGGGAAACACGTATGGAGTGTGGGTTTGTTCGGTCACAGGCTTGATTCATCCCCGCGCATGCGGGGACCACTCTTCGTGAAACACCCTGTTTTCCACCCCTTTCCACGCCGTCGTGGAATGGCTGTCGCGGTTAGGCCAGGTTGCGTGGGCGGGGCTGCTTCGGGGGCAAAGGAAACCGGCGCAGGCCATCGAAATCGACAGGCACCCGGCGGCTCTTTTCGCAGGTATCAAACGCAAATGGGCGGCGGACGAAACACGTCAAAAAGCAGGCCGGCCAAGGCGCAGGCATGGGGCGCGCAGGCGGCACAATTCAGGGCGCAGACTTTTGTTTCATCCACTTCGACCAGCTGACCATGATGCCCCGCAACGGCGCGCCATAACTGCGCCCTGTCATTGGCATCCCATTCCAGCCCATCGGCATCCGCCCCGAACAGGAGGGCGAGCACATCCACGCACACCCGGTCGAGCAGGATCAGGCCATCCGCATCATAGCGCGAGTCCACCACCGCATCCGGCAACGGCCCGAGCGCCTGCCAGGGCCAGTGGGCCGGAACCTTTGCCTGGAAAGCGGGCGTGACCTTGCCAATATCATGCAACGCCACAAGCAGGCCAAGCTGCCGACGGTCCAGCCCCAGCCGCGCTACCGGGCCACAGCACCTCCACCGCCGCCACATCGGGCATATGCGCGACAAGCGGATGGATGGGCGCGCCCGTATTGCCGCCCTGATCCGCCGGGCGCGCCTTGCCCCATAAAAAGCGCAGCGTGTCGTGGGCTTCATTGACCATGCGCGGCCACCGGCTTCATCCATTTACGGGTATGGTCAGCACGGCGCCCGGATTTTTGGTGGTTTTGGAAAGCTCCATCAGGATCTGCAGCATGGTGAACCCGAGCTTGCTGGGGAAATCAGTGTCGGATATATAGTAGAATTTGTTATTGTATTTTGTTGAGACAAAAGAAGTTTTTGGCCGCTCATTACTGACATGGACAAAAACGGTCGGCTTTGTATTGCGCCCGACCAAAATGATTTTGGGCAGGGTGCGCCCTGAATCAATATCTTCCTGCGGAACATCGATCTGGTAGGCAATCTGCCCCATAACACCCAGCATCGTGCGCGTAAGAAGCCGGACCTGGCCGCGTTGCGGCTTGCCGGCCCCGTAGATGACTTCCACGCGCTCGTCATTGGGGCCCATTGCAAAAAACCGCCGCGTCGCCTTCACGACTTCAGACAGGATCGGGTCGGTCGTTGAGGATACCGTCAGGAAGACCCGATCAAAAGCCGGGGTCTTGCCTGGTATTTCCTCGCTATGTTCAAGCTGTATGCCGAGAAGGCCCGCAATCTGCAACCGGCGCAGGTCATAGAGCAGTTCAAAGAATTCGGGCGAGCCACGCCCAAGATCCCCCCCGATGGCGCCCGCGTTATTGATAAGATTGACCGACTGGACCGACAGGCGGAACAGGATATCTATGGGCAACCCCCCCATGGCCAGGGGCAGCAGGCTGCCGGGGGGCAGCGGGCGCAGGAAACTCTGCGCATAGGCATCGCCCGTAACGGGCTGGAATGTAAAGGTCGGGCTTTCCTGTATCTGCGCCCCGATTGTCCCTGCGGGCCTGATCGGGTTGGAGTCCGAGCCGACCCCGATGGAAATATTGCGCTGTAACTGGTAGCCGGAAATCAGCTGGGTCGTATCAAGGAAGCCGGGCGTGTCAGCATACCGCAAGCGTACGACATTAAGGAGGGTCTGCTGTTTGGAGGAACCAATCAGCGCCTGTGAATAGTCAAGTTGATCACGATCCAGTCTCTGGGAGCCAACGCCATAACATCCACTCAGCAATAAAATAAGCGGCACCACCATAATTTTTTTCATGACAACAGAACTCTGCATCCCTCAATACGATATATTACATGGACTTTAATTATTTTTTAATGATACGCGGGCACCTGACTTCATACACTGGCTGCATTGCATTATATCATGATAACATGCGGTTTTCTTGAAGTGTAACTATATTGATTTTTATCCGGGAATGGAAATAATCTTGCCTGCCATCATTTGATGAATATTTTCAATGATATAGAAAAATATCCAGCGCAATGTGCTGGCAGGCAGACTGTATGATATTATTAAAATAATGTAAATTATACTGCCCCATCCACCCACGGGCATGGTCCTGCGTCGTGCATGAAAGCCGTTTTCTGCCAGGAGCATGCGGTATCATGAAATAGTGTATCAACCTGCCGGTGCACCCCATCATATCCTGTGCAGAAGGGACAATCTGGAGTAATGATAAGGATTGTGAGCGTTGTCCAAATCTCCCTTAAGGTGTCTTGATATTATGCGTAAAAGCTTTTTTGCCCTTGTTCCGGCGCTTCTGCTGACGGGCCACGCGCATGCAACGGACGTGAAGCTTCCCGATGGAACACAGGCAAGCGCGACCGTTCAGACACCCTGCACAAGCGAGAGCTACAAGGAATACGAAACCTGCATTTCCGCCATCCTGAGCCTGCCCTCCAACCGTGGTGGTGATATCGACATCAGGGCAATCGAAACCCTGCTGCCCAAAGACATCCAGAAAGCAGCCATCATCAGCGGAATTACGGCGGCACCGGTTGCGCCGATGACGGTGTCGTTAAAGCATTATGATGACAAGAATATTACCTGGCCCTCAACAGATACGCCACTCGACCACATCATCATTCCCAATAACGGCACCTATCAGGTCGCGCTCACGACAACTGATGGCGGAAAAACATGGGGCATGCGGATCATCATCGAACAGCCAGGATCGGCCGATCAGTAAAGGCGGCATCCATCCCGTCGTCGCCCCTGCCTGTGCCTAAGGCGCTGTAGGTCCGATCGACATTCAGGCCATCCAGATCATGACTGAAACGAGGTGAACAAAACCAAGGCAATGGATGGTGCCTCGGTCATATCGGGTAGCGAAGTGAAGTGCCTGACGCGATTGCAGCAGCGCTCGATACGATTGCGCAGCCTGTAAGCCCTGGTATCGTGCGGGAATGATAATCTTACGGGTGCGAGTACAAGGTATGATAGCCCCTGCGCCCATCTGAGCGACAGGGGCACGTAATGCAGTGCTGTCATAGGCCTTGTCGGCAATAACAGCCCTCCTGACCCGCGAGCAGAGCCTGCGCCTGGGTGCAATCGCCAACCTGCCCGGCTGTCATAATGAAGCGCAGCATATCGGCCAGCATATGGATCCTGGTGTCTTCAGACCACCTCTGAAACACCCCAGCACCTGGTCCCTGCTCCCTCTTTTCTGTTTGCAGCCTGCTGATGGGCGCGCACGATCGTTGAATCGAACATCAGATACTGATTGTTCCGATCAGCCGTCAGCATCTCGAAAATCCTGTCCCATACCCTCGCATGACACCATCTGCTGAAGCAACGATGCACCGTCTTCCATTTGCCATACCGCTCAGGCTGGTCCTTCCAATGCGCGCCAGAGCATAGAATCCAGAGGCAGCCGTTCACGAACAGGCGCTTATCCGTCCCGCTGCGGCCTGCATCCCCAACTTTGCCCGGGAGCAGAGGCGCAATCCGTTGCCATTGCGCTTCACTCAACTCGTACCGCTTAATTCTCGTCCCATACGTGCTTTGACACGGGGCTCAGTGAAACATCCGTTCCACAAAAAGAAAGTCCTGAATATCGATCGGCCCCAGGCCGTGCCCCGACGAAGGCAGCGCCTGTTATGGAAAACAGGTGTGCCCAGATGCCGGAGGACAGGCCAGTCTGCGCCAGTCCCAGCGTCGCGCTGTAACCGGCAAGTGCTGCCGGTATGGCGAAGATCAGTGCCAGCATCATCCTGAACCAGACGACTGCAACCAGCGCAAACGCCACCTGGCCTGCGAGCAGTGTCGCAACGCCTGCAATGAATCCTGTCACGATGGCGCCGACCGCACCACTCCCGGCGTGGATGGCATGCAGGAAGGCGACCACGCCAATGGCGAAAGGCAGGGCATAGATGGCAAGGGTGAAGACCAGCCAGCACAGAAGGCCGACGCTGGCGACGCAGAGGAAGGATGCGACAACAAGCATGGTGCGATCTCCGCTGGACACGGCTGAACGATCGCGTCTGCCACCTTGACGCAGCGAAACTATAGCCGAATTCGGCGGAGGCCGTCACGTTGAAAACATGGCGCGCTGCAGGTCATGTTCGCGCCATGCGGGTCCGTCCCTAGTGATGCAGGAAACCCATGCCGGTCTGCATGGCGGTATGCAGCACATCCGACCAGATGCCTCCTCCACCACCGCCCGGGCCGCCCCGGCCACCTCCTGGTGGACCGCCGGTTTCTGATCCGTCGGTAACGGGCAGGCCATCATCGTCAAGGGGTTGCCGGTGCTCGGCACATCCGGAGAGACAGCAGAAACAGCCAAGGATCGCCATGAAACGGGATACCGTACACGCCATTCAATCCGATCCGCCGATCTGGATTTTTGATACATCCACGTCTTCATGCACGTTTGTAGGTGGTGTTCCGCCCTGCCTCTGCCCTTCGCGTGGGCGGGGTGGCGGCGGACTGCAGCGGGTGGCAGAGCGGTCCATATCCGGTGGAAGCCTCCTGTGGTGTGAGTGCTGGTTGTAATCTCCCCAAATGTGCTGGTTGAAAATTCCCCAGTTTGAGAACTGTGCGTGATCGTCATG
>NZ_QQBI01000016.1 GCF_004302915.1 Komagataeibacter xylinus
CTCAATGGCTGATCACCATATCCGTGCTGGGGAATTTTCCGACAGCACATGTGGGGAATTTTGAAACAGCATTTACAACCATTTCAGACCGCTGTAAGCATGGCCATTCGGGGCGCAGGGCTGCAGGGCATCGTCTGGCACGGCCTGCGTGCCACAGCCGCCAAGTGGATGGCTGAAGCTGGATGCTCGGAGCGAGAAAACATGTCGATCACCGGGCACACCAGCTCGGCCATGGTCGGTCGCTATGTGCGCGAAGCGAGCCAGAAACGCCAGGCGCGAAGCGCGGCAACAAAGGTGGCCGAGTATCGCTTGAAACAGGGGATTGCCAAACCGGGGGAAAATGGAGTGCCAAACCACAGCAAAGCAGAGGCTGCTAGTGACCCTGAAAAAGCATAAAAAATGTAGGGAAATCAATCCTAACGCAGATGGTAGCGGTGGACGGATTTGAACCGCCGACCAAGGGATTATGATTCCCCTGCTCTACCGCTGAGCTACACCGCCATCGCGTTAGGATGAGTGCGGAATACCCGCGCTTATGGGGCAAGTCAACCCGTGTTTTCGCGTTCGGGTTCAAAACACATAAAAAAGCCCCGGATTTGGCACATCCACCCGATAGGGGGTACTAAGGCAGGCTCACCCCTTGACCGGCAACAACCAGCAAAAGGCTGCGCATCCTTCGTGAAAACCGAATTCCTTACACTTCTGACCCATATCAGGCACCTGTTCGGATGGCTGCCGGGACTGCTGTCCTCCATCCTCATGCTGTGTGTGGCTGGGCTGGTGGCGGAAATGTTCAGCCGGTTCATCACGAAACTCATCGTGCGCATACCGGGGCAGAAGCGCGGGGCCTTCGTGCGTTCGTTCACCATGGCCATGCAGCGCCCGGTGCGCATCATGCTGGTCATCGTGTTTGTGGGCACTGCGCTGCCGGTGTCGGGCCTGCCGTATGACATCATGCAGGCCACCACCCACGCGCTGGTGGTGCTGTTCGTGCTCATGCTGGGTTATGCCGCCGTCGTGGCCACGCGCATCCTGTCCGATGCCTACCTCAAGCGCATCAATGGCAAGGACGACAAGGACGACATCCTGCTGCGCACCCACATGACACAGGTGCGCGTGCTGCGCCGCACGAGCGACCTGCTGATCGGCCTGCTCACCATAGGGGCCGCACTCATGACCTTCGAGCCGGTGCGGCAGTATGGCCTCAGCCTGTTCGCCTCCGCGGGTGCGGCGTCGCTAGTGGTCGGTCTGGCCGCCCGTCCGCTGCTGACCAACCTGTTCGCGGGCATGCAGATCGCCATGACCCAGCCCATCCGCATGGAAGACCTCATCATCATCAATGGCGACTGGGCCTGGGTGGAGGAAATCACCTCCACCTATGTCGTGCTGCGGGTGTGGGACTGGCGGCGGCATATCGTGCCGATCTCGTATTTTCTTGAAAACACGTTCCAGAACTGGACCCATAATTCGGCAGCGCTGATCGGGGTGGTGTTCCTGCATCTTGATTTCAACGCGCCGATGGACCGCATCCGCGAGCGCCTGCGCGAGATCGTGCATTCAGCACCATTGTGGGATGGCAAGGAATTCGCAGTCCAGGTGGCCGATTGCAATGCCCATGTCATGACCGTGCGCGTCATTGCCAGCGCGCGCTCGGCCATGCAGAGCTGGGACCTGCGCTGCGAGATCCGCGAACAGATCATCGCCTATCTGCGTGATGAATGCCCCGAGGCGCTCCCGCGTGAGCGCCTGTCGCATGTGGCATCGGTATCGGGGCTGGATGTGATGGCGGACCCGGCATCGCTGTCGCCGCCTGTCAGGCGGCCGCCGCCGGGGGCCTATCTTGGCCCGCGCAATGGCGCGGGTGGTGGTGGCATGGGGCTCAGCGATGGCGGCCAGGGCCATGGCTGAGCGCCCCATGTGGCCTGCTCAGAACGACAGGTAGAGGAACGCGACCACGCCAGCACCCATGCAGTACCAACCAAACGGACGCAGCGCCCAGTCCTCATGGTCGCGGAAGTAGCGCATGAGGATGCCCGTGCACACCAGCGCCACGACACCCGCCACGATGGCGGCAATGATGGCCATGTGCATCTGTTCGGGCTGGGGCGGGGCATGGCGCAGCTTCAGCGCCTCGAGCACGGTGGCGGCCAGAATGACCGGCTGCGCCATGAGGAAGGAGAAGCGCGCCGCATTCTCATGCGACAGCCCGCGCAGCAGCCCGCCCACGATGCACGCCCCCGAGCGCGACAGGCCGGGGAAGAAGGCCAGGCACTGGAACAGCCCGATCACCAGCGCCTCGCCAAAGCCGAGGGCTGCGAGCGGGCGGTCGTTGTGGTGGCGCAGGGTGGCGCGCATGCGGTCCACGGCCAGCAGCATGACGCCATTGAGGGTAAGGAAAACGGCGGCGTAACGCGCCGTGCCGAACAGGTTGCGGATGGCGTGCTCGAACAGCCCGCCAATCAGCACGGCGGGCACGGTGGCCACGCACAGCAGGGCAAGGATGCGGATGCTGTCCATCTGGCACGTCTCGCCATGGCGACCGGCAGCGCCGGTGAACAGCGCAACCCAGTCACGCCAGAAAAAGACCAGCAGGGCGGCACAGGTGCCCAGGTGGAGCATGACCAGCAGGGGCAGGAACATCTCCCCATGCAGGTCGAGTGGCCAGTGCAGCATGGCCGGCACGATGGCCGCATGCCCGAGGCTGCTGATGGGGAACTGTTCGGTCGCCCCCTGAATGATGGCAATAATGATAGCCTGAAGGAGTGTCATTGTCCCCCCGTCCGTGACGCAGTAGAATGAAAAGATAAGGCAAGGTGTTGCGCCGCATTCCCCTCGCACCGCATTGCGGCAGCTTTCGGGATGGTGTGGCGCACAGGCGGGCAGGGAGCCAGCATGGCAAGGCAGAGAAGTGGGGCGATCATATGCAGCGGGCTTGTCCTTCTGGTGGCAGGCGGGTTCTGTATTTACGCCCGGGCCTCGCAAAGCGGCGGATCACATGATCGCTATCCTGTCATGGCGCGTTTTGTTTCAGCCAATGGGCTGAAGGTCGGCGCGGATGTTGACATGGATGGCGTGCCGGTGGGCCGCGTCACCTCCATTGCGCTCGATCCCGCCACCTACATGGCCAATGTGGGGTTTACACTCGACCGCACGGTGTTGCTACCGGAAGATACAGTCATTTCAATCGGTAGCCCCACGCTCACGGCTGATACCGCCCTGATGGTCGAGGCCGGGCAGGCGCCGGGCCGCATTGCGCCGGGCACGGTCATTACAAATACGCGCGAGCCGCTCAGCCTCGAGCAGCAGGTGAGCAACTACATTTTTGGCAATGGCGGCCTGCCGGGCAATTAAGTTGTCTCGTAAGGGCGCTGGGGGCTGACACGCCTCTTGTCGCGACAGGCGTAGGTTATATGATTTTTATTGTGTAATATTGTAAAACAGAGAAAAAAAGAGCGTTTTATTGGTAATGGAGCAGGAAGAGGGCGTCTGTATCACACTCGACAGGGCAGAAGCGCTGATTCTGTTTGAAATTCTATCGCGGGAAATGGACCGTCCCCAATACGGAAAATTTCAGGCTTTTGCCGGTTCTGATGTGCAGATATGGGCCTTTGACGGACTGCTTGCCGCCCTTGAGCGCGTGCTGCCCGAACCGTTCAGCCACGATTATGACCGGTTGCTGCCAGAAGCCGCCAGGGCCCTGATCCGGCGGCGCGGCCGCCTGCCGGGTTCTAACTGAACCTGATCCGGGGCTGTGTTGCCCGTGTTGTTCACCATGGGTGTGGGAGGGCTGCCCTTACATGGGGCGATATTGTCTTGTATGGCAGGCTGCATCTGAAACCGCATTTCCTGTCTTGAGGTCGTGATGACTGTGCCCCGGATTGATCCTTTCCACGCCATGACCATCAGCGCGCTGGCGCATGAACTGGCAGGCGAGGGGCGCAGCATCATCCATATGGAGTTCGGCCAGCCTTCCACCGGCGCGCCGCGCGCCGCGATCGAACGCGCCCAGCACGTGCTCGCCACCGACCCCATGGGGTATTGGGAAAGCCAGGCGCTCAAGGCCCGCATCGCCCGGCATTATCACGATAGCTATGGCGTTACCCTGGCACCCGATCAGGTCATCCTGACCTGTGGCGCATCGCCCGCGCTGGTGCTGGCCGTGACTGTCAGCTTCGTGCCCGGCGCGCGCGTGGCCATGGCGCGGCCGGGTTACGTGGCCTACCGCAACGTGCTGCGCGCACTGCACATGGAACCGATCGAGATTGCATGTGGCGAGGCCGAGCGTTTCCAGCTCAGCGCGCAGGCCATCGCCGCCCTTGACCCGGCACCTGACGGGCTGATCCTGGCCAGCCCTGCCAACCCGACCGGCACCATCCTTTCAGCCAGCGAGATGCAGGCCATTGTCGCGGTGTGCCGCGCGCGCGGCATCCGCATCATCTCCGATGAGATCTATCACGGCCTGAGTTACGGTGAGCCTGCCCATAGCGTGCTGGAATATGACCCGCAGGCGCTGGTGGTGAACAGTTTCTCCAAATATTTCAGCATGGCCCCGTGGCGGCTGGGCTGGCTTGTCGTGCCGCCTGAAAAGGTGGAAGCCGCCCGCGCGCGCATGGGCAACCTGTTCCTCACGCCCGCAGCACTGAGCCAGCATGTCGCCCTCGTGGCGTTTGACTGCAAGGCGGAACTGGATGGGCACCTGGCCACCTACCGCCGCAATCGTGACCTGCTGCTCAAGGCGCTACCTGAAATGGGGCTGACCCATATCGCCCCGCCCGATGGCGCGTTTTACATCTATGCCGATATCCGCCACCTGACCGATGACAGCATCGGTTTCTGCACGCAACTGCTGCGTGATACGGGCGTGACCACCGCGCCGGGCGTCGATTTCGACCCCGTGGACGGGCGGCATTTCATCCGCTTCAGTTTTGCCGTGTCGACCGACCTGATCAAGGAGGCCATCCGCCGCATGGTCCCGTGGTTTCGCGCGCAGGCCGAAAAGGCGCGGAACGCCCCGCATATGGCCTGATGCGGGCGGGCCTGCCGCGCGACGGCCTGCTGTCCGGAAAAGCCAGCGTTCCAGACATTCCATCATGTATTTCAAAACATGGGCTGACAACCACAGGCCCATAGGGCCGGTGCGCCGCGCACGCGCTCAGTCGTTGAGCGGATAGGCGGCCATGAGTTTGCGCTGGCGCAGCCAGGCGCGCAGCATGGCCATCGCGCCGCTGCTCTTCCACCCTTCGCGGCGCTTCTTGGCACCGATGCGGAAGGTCTCGCCATAATGCAGGAACTGCGTGGCGTAGGCCTCGCGCAGGGTAGTGCGCGCATCCCAGATATGGGTGGCCTCGGAGCCCACGCCGTTGATCTCGATGATCTGGAAATCCTTGCCCTCGCGCAGATGGGCGAGACTCAGGGCCTTGGCGTCGATGCGGCCAAAATGAAAATCGGGAATATCGCGCATGATGGCATTCACCCGCGCCGTGAGTGCAGGCGTGATGTCGGTGGCGCAGTCATGAAAGATCGAGCCCTTGCAGTGATTGCCCGCAAAGACCAGCGGCAATGACTGCCCGGCGGGCGGCACTTCGTTCAGGCGCGGCCTGAGGCGGGGGATGTAGATGTGCGGCACGAGGCGGGTGCGCGGGTCGGCATGCAGCAGCTCCTCCACCGTGGACCGGCCATCGCCGGTCAGGCAGGGCACTTCCTTGTAGGTCAGCGAGGTAATGCGCCCCTCTGCCTCATCCGGGTGGCGGATGTAGAATATGCCCACCTCATGCCCGTAGGGGATCAGGTGCTGGAGCATGACCGCAACCCCGCGGCCAAAGGCGGCCAGCCCCTCGCGCAGGCTGCCGGCATCGCGCATGATGCGCACGCCCGTGCCGTTGCAGCCCACATCGGGCTTGAGCACGACGGGAAAGGACAGTCCCGCCTGCTCCATGGCGGCCAGCGCGCGGGCGGTGTCATTCTCGCCTGTGGTCAGCACTGCGTAGGGGGCGATCCATCTGCGCGCTTCATCGCCCGCCATGTCCAGGATCGAGCTCTTGCTCTCGCCACACAGCCCGCCGGTCTCGATGCGGGGGTTGGCGGCGGTGGGGAGGCTGAAATCGCGGTAGCGCAGCCCGAGCATGATCCAGTACAGCACGATGGGGGTATAGAAGATCCAGCCGGGCCAGAACTCGAAGGCGGAAACCGTGGGGGCGGCAGGCCGGGCCCCGGGCCGGGCGTTCACGGTGGTGGTGGTGTCGGTCATCTGGTCTCGTTACCCTGCAAACGTGCGATCATGCGGCTTATCAGAAGGATGGTCAGGACAAAACCGCCCATGCCCGCCCATTTCCATGTTCCCAGATGGTCGATCAGGAACTGCCCCACCTGGAGCGAGACAAGGAACAGCATGGTTGTCCAGATCAGCGTGGCCGCTATGGCGGCAATGCAGAACAGCCCGAACCGGGCATGGAAGAAACCACATGCGGTATAAAGCGGCAAGCGGGCGCCGGGTATGAAACGGCTGATGAACACGATGCGGAACACGTTGCGGTCAAACCACTTGCCCTCGCGCGCGCCGCCGGGCAGCGTGATCCACCGCCGCGCGGGTGGCCACAGGGCGGCCAGCCTGCCCATGCCATACAGCCCCATGTCACCCACCACGATGCCGATATAAAGTGCTACCAGCGCCACCCACAGGGCCACATGGCCGGTGCGCACCTGCATGGCGGTCAGGATCGTGGCCGCATCCTCCAGTATGAAGGTGCCGACAATGATCGCCAGCGCCTGCAGCAGGGGCGAGGCGCCTGCCGTTGCAAGGAAGGCTGTCAGCGACGCGGGCATGCAGCGCGCTTTTGCACATCCGGGCGGGGCGGGCAGGGTGGTAAACCGTGGCTGGACAAGAACATGCCTTCTGGTCGGCCCGGCATGCGGGCAGGGCATGCGGGCAGGTAAAAAAGATCGGCCATCCGCCCAACGCGGGGCGGCGCCCGGCGTTCTTGTTGCATGCTTCGCCTATGGTCACAAACGCGAAATTATGTCGCATAATGTATCGCGCTGCCCGCCAGGGGCGCGCTGGCGCAAGTCAGAGATTGAAACGGGCGTGGTGGCGTGGCACAGCATCTGACATGCTCGTACGTCGTCGCCTCCTTCATGCCGCCGCCGCCTCCCTTGCCGGGGCGGGCGCCACGTGGCTGCTGCCCGCGCAGGCGGCACGCCACAAGCCCCCGGCCACGCCAGCGGCTGGCGGGGATTACGCAGGCTTCCTCGCCGCCATCCGGCGCGAGGCGAGTCGGCAGGGACTGAACGCGCCAGCCGTGACCCGGGCGCTCGACCTGCAGGCGCCCAACGCGCAGGTGATCCAGCGCGACCGCAACCAGCCGGAATTTCATCTCACCTGGGCGGAGTACCGCAGCCGCGTGCTTGGCGGGCGCAAGCTCAGTGACGGGCGCGCGGCCTTCGCCGCCCAGCGCGGCGTGCTCGAGCAGCAGGTGCTCACCCGCTACAATGTCTCGCCCGGGGCGGTGATGGGCATCTGGGGGCTGGAATCGGCCTATGGCGCGCTGACCGGCAAATTCACGGTGGTCGATGCGCTGTGCACGCTGGCGTTCGAAGGCAGGCGGGCGCAGTTCTTCCATGATGAACTCTTCCACGCGCTCGCCATCCTCAACGCGGGCGACATCACGCCAAACCTCATGACCGGCAGCTACGCCGGCGCCATGGGCCAGCCGCAGTTCATGCCCAGCGCCTACCTCAAATACGCCGTGGATATCGATGGCGATGGCAGGCGTGACATCTGGCATTCCATGCCCGACATCTTCGGCTCCATCGCCAACTACCTGGCGGGATCAGGTTGGGTGGGGGGCGAAAGCTGGGGGCAGGAAATCACCGTGCCCGACAGCGTGGCGCAATCCGAACTCGGGCGCACCCACACCCGCACCCATGCGGAGTGGATGGCCATGGGCATCCGCCAGATGGGTGGCGCGCCCTTTGCCGACCCCGCCACCACCGGGGCGGTGCTGCGCCCCGATGGGCCAGGGGGCGAGGCTTTCATGGTCTATCGCAATTTCGCCGCGATCCGTCGCTATAATCCTTCCGATTTCTATGCGCTGGCCGTGGGCCTGCTCGGCAACGAAATCACGTGACGCCGCCCGTCACGCCAGTCGTGCGCGCGGCTGGCACCTACCGGACCAAGGACGCAATGCACACCCGACGTTTCCTTCTGGCTGGAGCCACCAGCCTTCTTGTCTCTTCCACGGCGCTTGCCGCACCCGCGGCCCGGCGCCGCCACCCTGCCGGTCCTGCCGCCGTTGATGCGGCGGCGCCTGTCGTTGCATCCTCGCCCGCCAACAGCCTCATTGGCCCGATCGATACCATCGCGCGCTGGGCATGCATTGTCGATTACACCACTGGCGCGGTGATACTGGAGAAGGCGGCGGACGAGCGCATGCCGCCCTCGTCGCTGACCAAGATGATGACGGCCTATATCGTGTTCGGCATGCTGCGCGCAGGCAGGCTGACGCTGGAGCAGATGCTGCCGGTCAGCGAGAAGGCATGGCGCATGCAGGGCTCGAAGATGTTCGTGCCGCTCAATGGCACCGTGGCCGTGGCCGACCTGATCCAGGGCATGGTGATCCAGTCCGGCAATGATGCCTGCATCGTGCTGGCGGAAGGCGTGGCAGGCTCAGAGGACCAGTTCGTCAGCCTGATGAACACGCAGGCCGCCCAGCTGGGCATGACCAACACCCATTTCCTCAACGCAACCGGCTGGCCGATGGACGGGCATTACATGTCCGCGCGCGATGTGGCGACCATCGCCATGCACCTGATCCATGATTACCCTGAATACTACCATTTCTTCTCGGAAAAGAGCTTCCGCTACAACAAGATATCGCAGGAGAACCGCAACGCGCTGGTGGTCAAGGGCGTGGCTGACGGGCTCAAGACCGGCCATACAGATGCCGGTGGCTTCGGCCTGTGCGCCAGCGCCGAGCGTGGCGGCAACCGCGTGGTCATGGCCATCAACGGCCTACCCAGCAGCAACGCGCGCGCCAATGAGGGCGAGCGGCTGTTCGAGTGGTCGTTCGTCAATTTCGAGAACGCGACCCTGCTCCATAACGGCGCCGTGGTGGACCATGCCCCGGTGTGGCTGGGGCAGGCGCCCACCGTGCCGCTGGTGGCCACGCGTGATGTCACGCTCACCCTGCCGCATGGCTGGCAGAACCGGGTGCATGTGAGCATGGATTACCGCAGCCCCGTGCCCGCCCCCATAACCGCGGGCCAGCAGCTTGGCGAGATGGTGATTGCCAATACCGGCCTGGCCGAGATCCGCATCCCGCTGGTGGCGGGTGCCGATGTGCCCCGCCTTGGCCTGATGGGCCGCGCCACGGCGGTGCTGGGCCGCAAGCTGGGGCATGGCTAGGCCATGACGGGCCTGTTCATTACCCTTGAAGGCGGCGAGGGGGCGGGCAAGTCCACCCAGGCGCGGCTGCTGGCCGAATACCTGCGCACCCTCGGCCATGAGGTCGACCTCACGCGCGAGCCGGGCGGCACGCCGGGGGCGGAGGCATTGCGCGAACTGCTGCTGTTTGGCGGGCATGGGCTTTCGGCCCGCGCCGAGGTCATGGCCCATTTCGCCGCCCGCGCCGATCATGTCGAGCAGCGCATCGCGCCCATGCTGGCCCGTGGCGGCGTGGTGATCTGCGACCGCTTTACCGATTCAACCGAGGCCTATCAGGGCTACGGCCTGAGCCACGGCGACCCCGCGATGCTGGGCCTGATCGCTACCCTGCGCGGCCTGATCCCGGTCGTGCCCGACCTGACCTTCATGCTTGAGGCGCCGCCTGCGGTGGCCCAGGCCCGCCTGGCCGGGCGGGGCAATGCGCGCACCGACCGCTACGAGGCGGAAGGGGCCGCCTTCCATGCCCGCGTGGCCGAGGGCTTTGACGCCATTGCCCGGCGTGACGCCACGCGCTGCCGCCGCATTGATGCCAGCGGCACGACGCAGGCGGTGCAGCAGGCACTGCGCGAGATCGTAACGCCCTTGCTGCCCCATGCCTGATCCGCGCACCTGCCGCCACCTGCTCGGCCATGATGCGGCATGGCGGGAATTCCAGGCCGTCATGCGCACGGGGCGGCTGCACCATGCCTGGCTGCTGACCGGGCCGGAGGGCATCGGCAAGGCCAGCATGGCCTTTCTCATGGCGCGTGCCCTGCTGCGGGCCGAGGACCATGACAGCCCGGTAGGCCGCCGCGTGAGCGCTGGCACCCATGCCGACCTGCTGGTCATCGCGCGCGGCATGGATGAAAAGCGCAACCGCCTGCGCCGCGAGATCGTGGGTGATGACATACGCCCCATTGGCGCCTTCCTGCGGCGCACGGCAGCCGAGGGCGGCTGGCGGGTGGTGATCGTTGATGGCGCGGAATACATGAACCGCACGGCGGCCAACGCCATTCTCAAAATTCTCGAGGAACCGCCCGAGCGCGCGATCCTGATCCTGACCACCGCCGTGCCGGGCCGCCTGCTGCCCACCATTCGCAGCCGCTGCCGGGTGCTGGGCCTCTCCGCCCTTGATGAAGCGACGATGCGCACGGCACTGGCCACCATGCCCGATGCCCCCCCGGCCGATGAGATCGAGGTCATCATTCCGCTCGCGCATGGCGCGCCGGGCAAGGCGCTCGAACTGCTCGGCGGCGATGGCCCGGCCCTGTCGCGGCTGGTGGCCGGGGTGATGGCGGGCACGGCAGGCGAGGGGGCGGATTACGACATTGCCGCACAGGTCACAAAACGGGAAAATGACTTTTGCGTCTTTTTCGATCTGTTGTGTGATGCCATATCTCAAAAGGCACGCGCCCTGGCCGCCAACACGGACAGGGTGCACAAAGCGGATCTGCGCCCGGCCCGTCTGGCCCTGCTGTGGCAGGACCTGATGCGGCTGCGTGCGGAAACGGAACAGTTCAATCTGGATAAACAGCAGGCGGTCCTTACGGCCCTTGCGCGGGTGAGTGAAACATGACACGGCGCTACTACGTCACAACACCAATCTATTACGTGAACGGGGCGCCTCATATCGGCCACGCCTACACCTCGGTCGCAGCCGACGTGATCGCGCGGTTCAAGCGGCTGGCGGGCTTTGACGTATTCTTCCTGACCGGCACCGACGAGCACGGCCAGAAGGTGGAGCAGGCCGCCGAGGCGAAGGGCATGCAGCCGCAGGCCTTCGCCGATGCAGTCGCGACCGACTTCCGCGACATGTACGACACGATGGACATCTCCTACGATGATTTCATCCGCACCACCGAGCCGCGCCATGTGCAGGCGGCGCAGGCGTTGTGGAAGAAGCTCGAGGAAAACGGCCACATCTACCTCGGCGCCTATGAGGGCTGGTACGCAACGCGCGATGAATGCTTCTATGGCGAGGAAGAACTCATCGACGGCCCCGACGGCAGGAAGGTGGCCCCCACGGGCGCTGCCGTCGAGTGGGTGAAGGAGCCGTCCTATTTCTTCAACCTGTCGAAATTCGGTGACAGGCTGCTGGAACTTTATGAAACCCGCCCCGGCTTCATCGAGCCTGCCAGCCGCCGCAACGAGGTGAAGAGCTTCGTGAAGCAGGGCCTGCGCGACCTGTCCGTCAGCCGCACCAGCTTCAACTGGGGCATTCCCGTGCCGGGCGACCCGAAGCATGTGATGTATGTGTGGGTCGATGCGCTGGCCAATTACCTCTCGGCCGTGGGCTATCCGGACGAGACGGCGGCGCGGTGGGCTTTCTGGCCCCCCAACCTGCACCTTGTGGGCAAGGACATCCTGCGCTTTCACGCCATCTACTGGCCGGCCCTGCTCATGGCAGCCGACCTGCCCCTGCCCGAGCGCGTGTTCTCGCATGGCTGGTGGACCATCGAGGGCCAGAAGATGAGCAAGTCGCTGGGCAACGTGGTGGACCCGCGCGACCTGGTGAAAACCTTCGGCCTCGATGCCATCCGCTTCTTCCTGATGCGTGAGATGCCTTTTGGTGGCGACAGCGACCTGAGCCGCCGTGCCATCATCACGCGCATGAATGTCGAACTGGCCAATGACCTTGGCAACCTGGCCCAGCGCACGCTCTCGCAGGTCGCGCGCAACTGCGACGGCAAGCTGCCCGCGCAGGGCAAACAGACTGATGAGGACCGCGAACTGCTGGCCACCGCCAGCCTGCTGCCCGACATCATGCACCAGCAGATCGACCGGCAGGCCCTGACCGATGCGCTGGAGGAAGTGTGGAAGCTGATCCGCGCCTGCAATTCCTATATCGACCATCAGGCACCGTGGAAGCTCAAGAAAACCGACCCCCAGCGCATGGCCGACGTGCTGCGCGTGCTGACTGACGCGCTGCGCATCATCGCGACCGTGCTCCAGCCCTACATGCCCGGCAGCATGGACAGGATGCTCATCCAGCTTGGCGTGGAAGAAGGCGAGCGTAGTACTTTCGCAGCCCTCGATGTGCCGCTGCCCGCGGGCCGCGTGCTGCCCAAGCCGGAGGGTGTGTTCCCGCGCTATGAGGAGCCGGAGGCATCATGACCCGCACGGGACTGACCGACTCCCACTGCCATCTCGACCACTTCTCCGCTGAGGAAATGCCCGAAGTCCTGGCCCGCACGCGGCAGGCCGGGGTGGACGGGCTGGTGACCATCGGCACAAGGCTGTCACGCGCGGGGCAGCAGAAGACACTCGCCACGCTCGATGCGCCGGAACTGCGGGTATGGTGCACCATCGGCACCCACCCCGACCACGTGGATGAGGAAGCGCTGCCCACAGGTGCGGAACTCGCCGCCATGGCGGATGACGCCTGCGTGGTGGGCATTGGCGAGAGCGGGCTGGATTACTTTCACGGCAAGGAAGATGTCCGCCCCCGCCAGCAGGAGAGCTTTCGGGTGCATATCGATGCCGCCCGCCGCACCGGCCTGCCGCTGGTCATCCACACGCGTGAGGCCGATGATGACACGCTGGCCATCCTGCGTGATGAGACGGAGGCCCGCGGCGCGTTTCCGTTCCTGATCCACTGCTTTTCATCCGGGCCGGACCTTGCGCGCGGCGCACTGGAGCTGGGCGGGTATGTCAGTTTCTCGGGCATCGCCACTTTCAACCGTGCGCAGGCGGTGCGCGACGTGGCGGCCTTCGTGCCCGCGGACAGGCTGCTGGTCGAGACCGATTCGCCCTATCTGGCCCCCGTGCCCAAGCGCGGCAAGCGCAACGAGCCGGGTTACGTGGCCTATACCGCCCGCATGCTGGCCGAACTGCGCGGCATGGAGGATGCGGCATTTGCCGAGATGACCACGCGTAATTTCAGTCGACTGTTTACACAGGCGGTATAACGGCATGGACATGATCATACTGGGCTGCGGCGGTTCATCGGGCGTGCCCATGCTGGGCGGGCCGGACGGGGCGGGGGACTGGGGTGAGTGCAACCCCACCGAGCCACGCAACCGGCGCACGCGGGCCTCGGTGCTGATTGATGACGGGCCGGGCCGCAGGCTGCTTGTTGATACGGGGCCGGACCTGCGTGCGCAGTTCCTCGCGCAGCGCATCGGCATGATCGATGCCGTGGTCTATACCCATGCCCATGCCGACCATATTCTGGGGCTTGATGAACTGCGTGCCATCAACCGCATCATCAACGGTCCGATTCCCATCTACGGCACGGCAGCGGTGCTGGACGAGATCCGCACCCGCTTCGATTACGCCTTCCGCCCCTGGACGCCGCCTGCCATCTTCCGCCCCATACTGGACGTGAACCCTGTCAGCCTGCCCTCCACGCAGCTCATGGCCGGGATGGAGGTGCAGCTCTTTGCCCAGACCCATGGCCGCACCGAAACGCTGGGCCTGCGCGCGGGGCCCATGGCCTACTGCACGGACGTGGCCGAGATGAACGAGCACGCTCTGGCCGTGCTGCGCGGGGTCGATACGTGGGTGGTGGACTGCTTCCAGCGTGCGACCCACCCTTCGCATGGCTGGCTGGAGCAGGTGCTGGCGTGGCGCGAGGTCATACAGCCGCGCCGCACCGTGCTGACCCATATGGGTCCGGACATGGACTGGGCGTGGATGCAGGCCAACCTGCCCGCAGGCGTCGAGGCAGCGTATGACGGCCTGCGCCTTACAGCATAAGGGCTGCCTGCGGGCTGTTTTTTTTGCCCTGCGCGGGCAGAAAGCGCATGAAGCCCGCGCGTAATGCTTGCCAGCGCCCGCCAAGCCCCCTAAGAGGGTGCGCCAACGGTCGGTGACCCGAGGCGCGGGGTAGCCGCCATCTGCTGACGAGGGCCCTGCATCATGTCTTCCATTTCCAAAACCACATCGACTTCCCGGCTTGAGGACCGCATCCGCGAGGCCCTCGCCTTTGATGACGTGCTGGTCGTTCCCGATGAATCGAGCGTGCTGCCTTCGCAGACATCGACCAAAACCCGGCTGACCCGCAAGATCACCCTCAATATTCCGCTGATTTCCTCGGCCATGGATACCGTGACCGAAGATAACATGGCCATCGCCATGGCCCAGAATGGCGGCCTTGGCGTCATCCACAAGAACCTGACCATCGAGCAGCAGGCCGAGCAGGTCCGCCGCGTCAAGCGCTTCGAATCGGGCATGGTGGTCAACCCGGTCACCGTCTATCCCGACCAGACGCTGGCGGAAGTGAACGCCACCATGTCGCGCCATGGCATCAGCGGCCTGCCGGTGGTCGAGCGCGAGACCAACCGCCTCGTGGGCATCCTGACCAACCGCGACGTGCGCTTCGCCACCGATCCCGCCCAGCGCGTGTATGAACTCATGACGCGCGAGAACCTCGTGACCGTGCGCAACGGCGTGGACCGCGACCAGGCCCGCCAGCTCCTGCACCGCCATCGCATTGAAAAGCTGCTTGTTGTTGATGACGAGGACCGCTGCATCGGCCTCATCACCGTCAAGGACATGGACCGCGCGGTGCAGTACCCGCAAGCCAACAAGGACAGCCTTGGCCGCCTGCTGTGCGCGGCGGCCACCGGCGTGGGCGATGATGGCGTGGCCCGCGCGCGCGAACTGATCGCGGCTGGCGTGGACGTGGTGGTGATCGACACCGCCCATGGCCACTCGGCGGGCGTGCTGAAAAGCATCGAGCGCATCCGCGCCATCGAGAATGATATCCAGATCATCGCGGGCAATGTCGCAACGCCCGAGGCGGCGCAGGCGCTGATCGGCGCGGGTGCTGACTGCGTGAAGGTGGGCATCGGCCCCGGCTCGATCTGCACCACGCGCGTGGTGGCAGGCGTGGGCGTGCCGCAGTTCTCCGCCGTGATGGAAACCTCGGCCGCGTGCCATGAGCTTGACGTGCCCGCTATTGCCGATGGCGGCGTGCGCACCTCGGGCGATATCGTGAAAGCGATCGGCGCGGGGGCCGATGTGGTCATGATCGGCTCGCTGCTTGCCGGCACGGAAGAGGCGCCGGGCGAGGTGTTCCTGTACCAGGGCCGGACCTACAAGTCCTATCGTGGCATGGGCAGCCTTGGCGCCATGTCGCGCGGGTCGGCCGACCGCTACTTCCAGCAGGACATCAAGGACACGCACAAGATGGTGCCCGAGGGCATTGAGGGCCGCGTGGCCTACAAGGGGGCCATGGGGGCCGTGGTGCACCAGCTCGTGGGCGGGCTGCGCGCGGGGATGGGCTATACCGGCTCGGCCACCATTGCCGACCTGCAGAAGCGTGCGCGCTTCCGCCGCATTACCGGCGCGGGCCTGCGCGAGAGCCATGTGCATGACGTGTCCATCACGCGTGAGGCCCCGAACTACCGGCAGGACTGATCCTGCCGGCCCTTTTCACAATAACGGTTCCCTGATTCATGACACCCAGCGCACGGCTTTCCGCCGCCATTGACCTGCTTGCCGCAATGGAGGCCACGCCGCAGCGCCCCGCCGATGCGCTGGCCAATGCCTTCTTTCGTGAGCGGCGTTATATTGGCGGCGGCGACCGCCGGGCCATCTCGGCGCGCGTGTGGCGCGTGCTGCGGCACTGGCGCAGGCTGCACTGGTGGATTGAACGCGTGGGGGGCAAGGTCACGTCCCGCACGCTGGTGCTGGCCATGATGGCGCTCGAGCCGGAGGCGCGTGAAAACCCGCAACACCTCTTTACGGGCGAGCGGTACGCGCCGCTGGGGCTGATCGGCTCGGAAAGCAGCCTTTACACGCAGCTTGAAGGGCAGGGGCTGCTGCACCCCGACATGCCGCCCGCCGTGCGGCTGGAGGTGCCGGACTGGCTGCTGCCCCGCCTCGAGCGCACCTTTGGGGACGGGCTGGAAGCCGAACTCGCGGCCATGGATGGCGAGGCGACGCTGGACCTGCGGGTGAACCTGCTCAAATCAGACCGCCCCACGGCGCTGGCCGCCCTTGAGGCGGAGGGCATCCATGCGGTTGATACCGCGCTCTCGCCATGGGGGCTGCGGGTTGCGGGCCGCCAGCCCATTACATCCTGCGCGGCCTTTCGCAGCGGGCTGATCGAAATTCAGGATGAAGGCAGCCAGCTTGTGGTCGCCGCCGTGGGCGCGCGGCCGGGCATGCGCGTGCTCGATTACTGCGCGGGGGCTGCGGGCAAGACGCTGGGCATGGCCATGACCATGGAGAACCGCGGGCACATCGTGGCGTGCGATGTGTCCGAGCCGCGGCTGGAGGGGGCCGTGCGCCGCCTGCGTCGCGCGGGCGTGCACAATGCCGAGCGCCACCTGCTGGTGGCGGGCGACCGCTGGGCGCGCCGCCGCAGTGGCAGCTTTGACCGCGTGCTGGTTGATGCGCCATGCACCGGCACCGGCACCTGGCGGCGTAACCCCGATGCCCGCCTGCGCCTGCGCGAGCAGGATCTTGTGGAACTGACCGAAAAGCAGGCCGCGATCATGGACCGTGCCGCAGCCCTGGTGCGGCCGGGCGGGCGGATGGTCTATGCCACCTGCTCCGTGCTGCGCGAGGAAAATGGCGACCAGATCGCAGCCTTTCTGGCCCGTAACCCGGCCTTTTCGCTGGTCGTGCCCGATGGCGCGGATGATGACCTGCCTGCGGGGCTGAGCACGGACGGGCAGGTCAGCCTGACGCCGCGCCAGCACCATACGGATGGTTTTTTTGCCGCCATCATGCAGCGTGAAGCCTGCTGAACCCCGTTTTTTCGGGTAGACACGACAGAAGTTTCCGGACGTCGCCTTTTTCAAAAAGGCGGCGTTTTTCGCCGGATACCTTCCCCGGGCCGTCCTCGGGGGATGCAGGGTTGAGGCATCGGATGCCCCATCCGGCGCCCGCCATGCCTGCGCAGGGCAGGGGTGAATCCGGTCATCAATAAAGCGTCAGTAGAACAGAATAAAGTCAAAGGGCGCCTGTCGGGTCTTTAACATTCGCGCCGTATTCTGTTGCGGCAAGAAATATTTTTGGCTTATCTATGACAGGCCGGTTCTGGTTTCCTGCCTTGGGGCGATATTGTTGCACATATACAGCGCCATGTGCCGAAGCTGATGGGATCATGGATGCGGCGCAGGGCTGGGCGGGCCTGAAAGGTCGTGCCCCTGCGTGATCCATCGGCAGGCTGGCACCAGCGCCATTTGCAACATTATGGGACATCGGGATGCAGGCAACAAACCTGGCAATTGGAATTCTGTTTGTGCTGGGCGGTGGCATCGCGGCCCAGTGGGTGGCGTGGCGCTTCAAGCTGCCTGCCATCGTGCTGCTGTTCGCCCTCGGGCTGATCTGCGGGCCGGGGCTTGGCATCCTGCACCCGGCCACGGCCATCGGGCCGTATTTTCACCCGCTTGTTTCCATGGCCGTGGCGTTCATCGTGTTCGAGGGCGGGCTGGCGCTTGACCTGCGGCAATGGCGTGAATCGGGCGAGGGGGTGCTGCGCCTGACGGCGGCGGCCCTGCCCATCAACTGGGTGCTGGGCTCGCTGGCGGCGCATTACGTGGGGCACCTGAACTGGGGCACGGCATGGCTGTTTGGCGCCATCGTGGTGGTGACGGGGCCAACCGTGGTGCTGCCCCTGCTGCGCCACACCAAGCTGCGGCCAAGGGTGGCGGCCTTTTTGCGGTGGGAGGCGATCGTGAACGATCCCATCGCCGCCATTCTGGCAACCCTGGTGCTGGAATGCCTGCTGATCAGTTCCAGCCACACATCCGATGCGTCGCTTGCGGCGGTGGAGATCGGGCCGCACCTGCTGTTCGCCACCATGTTTTCCATCGGGTGCGGCATTTTTCCCGCCCTGCTCATCAAGTTCCTTTCGGCGCGCGACCTGCTGCCCGAGATCCTGCGCATTCCCATGATCCTGGCCTTCGCCATGGGGGTTGCGGCCATCTGCAACCTGCTCATGCAGGGCGCGGGCCTCATGGCGGCCACCGTGTTCGGCATGGCGCTGGCCAACCTGCATGTGACCGGCATGTCGGAGCTCCAGCGCATCAAGGAATCCCTGGGCGTGATCGTGGTCTCGTGCCTGTTCGTGCTGCTCACGGCGGACCTGCAGCGCACGGTGCTGGCCGAGCTGTCCTGGCCGATCATGGCGCTGACATTCACGGTCATGTTCGTCGTCAGGCCGCTTGGCATCTACCTCTCCACCATCGGGGCGAGCATGTCGTGGCAGGAGCGGCTGTTCGTGGGGTGGATCGCGCCGCGTGGCATCGTGGCCGCCGCCGTGTCCGGCGTGGTGGGGCTGCAGTTGCAGGAGGCCGGTTACGCAGGAGCCAACATGATCACGCCGGCCGTGTTCGCGCTGATCGCCTCGACCATGATCCTGCATGGCTTTTCGCTCAGGCCGCTGGCGCGCGCACTCAGGCTGACCCTGTCCGATGAGCCGGCGCTGGCCATCATGGGGGCGAATGCGTGGTCCACCAACCTTGCCCGCGTGGTGCATGACCGGGGCGTGCCGGTGCTGCTGGTCGATACGTACGCGCCCGCGCTCAACAAGGCGGCTGGGCTGGGCGTGCCGGTGCTGCGCGCCGAACTGCTCTCGGTCGAGGGGCAGGAAAGCCTGGAGGAACGCCCCGCCGACTACCTGATCGCCACCACGCCGGACGCCATCTATAACGGCTTGGTCTGCGCGCGCATGGCGCCCGACCTGGGGCGGCAGCGCGTGTTTCAGGTCAGCCCGGGCATTGCAAGGCTGGACCTGTATCATGGGATGAGCCGGGATTCGCGTGGCAAGGTGCTGGGCGAGCCTGCATGGAATTTCTCGCTCATTGATTCCCGCTACGCCCAGGGCTGGCGCTTTGGCAGCTATGTTGCCGATGAAACCATAAGCGAAACCCGGCTGACCGATGGCCCGGCCATGCTGTTCATGATCATCCGCAAGGGCACGGCGATCTGGGTTTTTTCTGCCGAGGATGCGATTCCGGCCGAACCGGCGGAAGGCGACATCATCGTGCTGTTCATGCCACCGGGGCAGGATGCCAGCAGGACGGACCTGCCCGTGGTCGATGGGCCTATCCCGGCGGCCTGACCTCGATTTCCGCAAGCCCCGCGGCGAGCAGGCGGCGCAGCGCAGGCTCGGGCAGGGCGATGCAGCCCTCCGTCGGCCTGCCCCCTTTGGGCGGAAGGTGGAGGAAGATGGCCGAGCCCGCGCCAGAATGGACAGGCGCGTCGTTATAACCAAGCACCACCACAATGTCGTAAACGTGATCCTCGCGCCACAGGCGCTCGTGCCGGGCGGGGTGGGGCAGGGTGACATGGCGGTTGTAATCGGGGCTGGCGGGGTCATCGCACCAGCCATCAAGCGGGGAAAGCGGCTCGACGGGCAGATGACAAACAGGTGATGTTACCCGGTCGGCGCGATAGAACACGCGCCGCAATGGCAGAATACCGGCAGGCGTTGCGTGATCTCCCTCGATTTTGCGGGTTTTTACGCCGCCCGCGCCGATGATGGCGGGCATAATTTCGCGAATGCAATGCAGTTGTGCATCCAGCCCTGTATTCGTTTGCAAAATAGCGCGTATCATGAATTCCTCTGGATCGGGTCGTATTTATGTTATCTCCGGCCTCATCCGGCTGCATACGGCATCGGGGCCGGCGGGTCATGGGCCTGTCGGGCATGAGGCCAGGCATGAACAGAAAGACAGAGACCGGTTCGATAAAGGGCCGGCCTTAAAGTGATAAAGAGGGTTCGATGGCAGGAGCACGTCCCATACTGATAGCGGACGACGATCAGACTTTACGTCAGATGCTCGTTGAACAGCTACAGATTGATGGTGAATTTGAAGCGATCGAGGCTGGCTCCGTCGCCGAAGCCTGGGAAAAGCTGCAGAAACCGGGGGCGCGTTTTGACGCGATCATCCTCGATGTATCCCTGCCGGATGGGGACGGGCGTGATTTCTGCGCCGACCTGCGGCGCAAGGGCAAGCGCATCCCCATCATCATCCTGACTGGCTCTGATGACGAGACGGATGTCGTGCGCGGCCTTGATGCGGGCGCCAATGACTATGTGGCCAAGCCGTTCCGCATTGCGGAGCTTCTGGCCCGCCTGCGCGCGCAGATGCGCATTTTCGAGAACAGCGAGGACGCGGTCTTCGCCATCGGGCCGTATATCTTCCGCCCGTCGGCCAAGCTGTTGCAGGAAACGGCCAAGAATCGCCGTATCCGCCTGACGGAGAAGGAAGCGGCCATCCTGAAGTTCCTGTACCGCGCGGGCACGCGCCCGGTGCCCCGGCAGGTGCTGCTCAACGAGGTGTGGGGCTACAACGCGGCCGTAACCACCCACACGCTGGAAACCCATATCTACCGGCTGCGCCAGAAGATCGAGCCCGACCCCACCAACGCCAGCCTGCTGGTGACGGAAGGCGGCGGCTACCGTCTCGACCCCGAAGGCGGCAAGAGCGCCCTTGCCTGAACGGGGCCGCGTTGACGTGTGAATTATGACGGGCCGCCCGGTTTCGGGCGGCCCGGTCGTGTTTGAGCCTTATAAAAACAAAAGTTTCTGGTGAAGCTTTTTTCAAAAAGCCTCAAAAAGCGCGGCCTTGCGCTCAGCTGTCGATATCGATCAGCACCGGCACATGGTCCGAGGGCTTCTCCCAGTCGCGGGCAGTGCGCAGCACCTCCATGCCGCGCAGGGCAGGGCGCAGGTCGGGCGTGACCCACACATGGTCCAGTCGCCGCCCGCGGTTTGACGCACTCCAGTTACGGTTGCGATAGGACCACCACGTATAGAGCTTTTCATCCGGCGGCACGAATTCGCGCATGGCGTCGATGAAGCCGGTCTGCTGCCAGGCCAGCAGGCGTTCGGTTTCCTCGGGCGTGTGGCTGACAATCCTGAGCAGCTGCCTGTGGCTCCACACATCCTGCTCAAGGGGAGCGATGTTCAGGTCGCCCACCAGCACGGTGCGCCGCATGTCACGCGCGGAGAACCACTGGCGTGCCTCTTCCACGAAGGCCAGCTTGTGGGCGAATTTGGGGTTCTCGACCGGGTCGGGCACGTCACCGCCCGCAGGCACGTAGAAATCATGCACGTCAATCGCATCAGCCCCCGTGCCATGGCGCACGGCGATGTGGCGGCAGTCTCCCTTTTCGCACCAGTCCGGCGTATCCTCCAGCACGGTTACGGGTTGGCGTGACAGGATGGCCACCCCATTATATCCCTTCATGCCACGGAACACGACATGCCCGAAGCCAAGGGCGCGCACCTCCTCGAGCGGGAACAGGGCATCAGGCACCTTGGTTTCCTGCAGGCAGACGATATCGGGCGATGTGTCCTGGCACAGCCGGGCAAGCAGCGGCATCCGCAGGCGGAGGGAATTGATATTCCAAGTGACGATACGCATATCGGCTGCATTGCCGATCCGTGGCAGGCTGACAAGAATATTTTTTTCCCCACAGGGCGCGGCACAGGACGAAAACAGGAACGAATGGCAAAAGGCGGCTGATATTTCCTGCAAAAATGCAACCCACCCATCAGGACACACGGATGCCATAATTTGTCCACCTGTGGGGTTGACAGCCCTGAATCCGGCCTGTCGAGGAGCGGATTTTTTTTCCGGCCTCCGGCTTGCCCAATATAATTGTTTAAAAACAGTAGGTTGTTGTTAGTGATGTTTTTTTGGGCAATCCAAGTACAGGAACGGAAAACCGCCACCCGCACGTTTTTTTCGGCCCCTGCTCCACAGACTTATCCACATTATCGGTGGATGAACGGCTGCCGTCCATGACAACGGCCATTTCCGACGCACCGACCCGCCCGGTGGGGGTGGACGCAATCCACCATGCCCTGCGCACCATGCCGCAGGCCCCCGGCGTGTATCGCATGCTCGGCGAAAAGGGGGACGTGCTGTACGTGGGCAAGGCGCTGAACCTGAAGAAGCGCGTGACCTCCTACACCCATGTCAGCCGCCTGACCGAGCGCCTGCGCCGCATGGTGACGGAAACGCGCAGCATGGAAATCGTCACCACCCATACCGAGGCCGAGGCCCTGCTGCTCGAGGCCAACTACATCAAGCGCATGCAGCCGCGTTACAACATCCTGCTGCGTGATGACAAAAGCTACCCGTGGATCATGCTGACCGACCGGCACGACTTCCCCCAGATCAGCAAGCACCGGGGCAAGCCGGTCAAGGGGGCCTCGTACTGGGGGCCGTTTGCCTCGGCCTGGTCGGTCAACCAGACGCTGAACCTGCTCCAGCGCACGTTCCTGCTGCGCTCATGCTCCGATAGCGAGATGCAGGGCCGCACGCGCCCGTGCCTGCTGCACCAGATCCATCGCTGCTCGGCGCCATGCACCGACCGCATCAGCCGCGAGGATTATGCCGAGCTTGCCGCCCAGGCGCGCAGCTTCCTGGCGGGCAAGGACCCGGACATGCGCGAGAAGCTGGGCCTGGAGATGGAACAGGCCGCCGAGGCGCTTGAATTCGAGCGCGCCGCCGCCATCCGCGACCGCATACGCGGGCTTTCGGCCCTGCAGCAGGATTCCAGCGTCATCAACCCCTCCAGCGTGAGTGATGCTGACATCATCGCCATCTGGCAGATTGCCGGGCAGTCGTGCATTCAGGTGTTCTTCATCCGCGCGGGGCGCAACAACGGCAACCGGGCGTTCTTTCCCAGCCATGCGCGTGACGAGAACGCGCCCGATGTGCTCGCCGCCTTCATGGCGCAGTTCTATGATGACAAGCCCCCGCCTGCGCAGGTGCTCGTCAACCAGGACCTGCCGGAGCTTGACGTGCTCACCGCTGCCCTGAGCCTGCGCCGGGGCCGCAAGGTCGAGATCCTGCACCCGCAGCGTGGCGAGAAACGCGGCGTGATCGAGCATGCCGCCCTGAACGCGCGCGAGGCGCTGGAGCGCAAGATGGCCGAAAGTGCCGGCCAGGCGAAGCTGTTGCAGGGCGTGGCCGACCTGTTTGGCCTCGACGCGCCGCCCAGACGCATCGAAACCTACGATAACAGCCACATCCAGGGGGCGAATCCTTATGGCGTGATGGTGGTTGGTGGCCCGGAAGGGTTTGAAAAACGCGCCTACCGCAAATTCTCCATCAAGGGGCCGGTCACGCCGGGCGATGACTTCGCCATGATGCGCGAGGTGCTGGAGCGGCGCTTCCGCCGGGCGCTGAAGGACCGGGAAGAGGGCGTGCGCCCCGAGGACTGGCCCGATATCCTGCTGATCGATGGCGGGGCAGGGCAGTACACCGCCGTGCGCGGCGTGCTCGATGAACTTGGCGTGACGGGCGTGACCCTGGTGGGCATTGCCAAGGGGCCGGACCGCGATGCAGGGCGGGAGTGGTTTCACACCGCCGACCGGCCGCCCTTCCAGCTGCCGCCGCGTGATCCGGTGCTGTACTACCTCCAGCGCCTGCGTGACGAGGCGCACCGCTTCGCCATCACCACCCACCGCGCCGGGCGCTCCAAGGCGCTGGTGCGCTCGGAACTTGATGATATTCCGGGCGTTGGACCGGCACGCAAGCGCGCGCTGCTCAAGCATTTCGGCTCGGCGCGCGGCGTGCGGCAGGCTGGCCTGGGGGAACTGGAGCATGCGCCGGGCATCAACCGCGACATGGCGCGGGTCATTTACGGTTTTTTCCATCCCGACTGGACAGGAGAGTGAGCGGCTGTCATGCAGATGTGAGCCTGCAAACTGCCTGACAGGCGTTATCAGTATATTGGCTTTCTCCCTTTCTTGGTTATAGCAGTATCAGCATGCTTACCGACCTGCCCAACCTCCTGACCCTGTCCCGCATCATCGTGGTGCCGATCGTCGTGGCGCTTGTGGTCATTCACACGGCGCAGACCGATTGCGCCGCGTGCGTGTTGTTCATCCTGGCGGGCATTACCGATTACTTCGATGGCAAGCTGGCCCGGGCGTGGAACCAGAATTCCGACCTCGGCCGCATGCTCGACCCCATTGCCGACAAGCTGCTCGTGGGCGCGTCGCTCATGGTCATGGCGGGGCTGGGGCGGCTGCCTTACGGGTGCCTGTACCCCGCCATCATCATCCTGTGCCGCGAGATCCTGGTCAGCGGCCTGCGCGAATACCTTGCCGCCACCCGCGTTGGCCTGCCGGTGACGAAGCTCGCCAAATGGAAGACCGGGTTCCAGATGACGGCGATCGGCTTCCTGCTCGCGGGCGACAGCACGGCAGGGCTGCTGCATATCGGCTGGCTGCCGGTCAATGTGCTCGGCGCCATCATGATGTGGATCGCCGCGGCCCTGACCCTGATCACCGGGTGGGATTACGTTTCCACCGGGCTGCGCCACGTGGGGCGCGGCACGTCGGGCGCCACCAAATTATCTTCCTGACCTACATGAAAAATTAACGCGCTTCATGGCTGATCGTCCCTGCGGGCCCATGCGCCCGCCAGTCTGGCAAGGGGGCGAGGGAAGAGCGTGGTGCGCAACGCAATGGTGCTGTCATTGCTGGTGGGGCTGGCAGGGTGTGGCGGGTTCGGGCCGATCCTGGCCGATAACACCGAATTTCCGGGTAGCCTGCCCAATACCCCGCGCGCGGAAGGTGAGAACATGCGCCGCGTGAGCGGGCAGGCCCCGCAGGTGCTGCCCATCATGCCGCAGGCGCGCAATATCTGGCCCGTTCTGCCTGACGGGCACGTCACGCCGCAGGAGGACATGGCCGCGGCCATGCCGCCCGGCACCCGGCCCGGTGGTGCAATCGAGCATGACCTGCCCGCGGGCGGCGAGATGCAGATCGGCAACGATGCAGTGGGCGATGGGCTGCCCGGGCACGTTTCCGCATTGTCTTCAGGGCAGGGGGCAACGCATAAGGACGCAGCGGATGCGGCGATCATCGTGCCCAATGGCGATGGCACCACAACCGAGGTCAGCGCCGATGGCACGGTGCATGAACAGCAGGCCCCCTGATGCAAGCCGCCCAGCGCGGTGCCGGGCCTGCCCTGAGTGGGAGAGAAGAGCGGAATGCTACGCATTCTTTATTTTGCATGGCTGCGCGACCGTCTTGGCCGCTCCGGCGAGACGCTGCCCCTGCCACAGGGCGCACATTGCGTGCAGGACCTGATTGCAGCGCTAAACGCGCGTGGGGGAGAATATGCCGCCATTTTCGCCAGGCCCGAACTGATCCGCGTGGCGGTGAACCAGAGTTTCGCCACGATTGCCGCCCCTATTGCGGCGCATGACGAGATTGCCTTCTTCCCGCCGGTTACAGGGGGCTGAGACCACCATGCCGCGTGTCACGATCCGCGTTCAGGCCGAGGCGTTCGATAGCGCCCATGAAACTGCGCTGCTGCTGCGCGGGCATGAGGATGTGGGAGGAGTCGCAGCCTTTACCGGAATCGTGCGCGGCGGTGGCGGCCTGGTGGCGCTGGAGCTCGAGCATTATCCCGGCATGACCGAATCCATGATGCGCCGCATAGCGGAATCGGCATGCGTGCGATTCGGGCTGGCAGGCTGCACGGTCATCCACCGGGTTGGCAGACTGGCGGTGGGCATGCCCATCGTGCTGGTGCTGTGCGCCTCCGCCCACAGGGGGGGCGCGCAGGAGGCCACCACCTTCATGATGGACTGGCTCAAGACCAGCGCGCCGTTCTGGAAACGCGAGGAATTTGCAGATGGGCGAAGCGCCTGGGTTGAAGCGCGCGCGCAGGATGAGGCGGCAAAGGCGCGCTGGGGCAGCCTTGCCGCGTGCGATGGCGGGAAGAAAAATTAAAAAAAATAATCTGCCGTCAACGCGCTTGACGTAAGCTGACCGCTGATTCGAGGCAACGCTCCCCATTTTCCCGGGCCACATTATCTAGTGCAAAGCGGCATGGAATAGTCCATATATAGGGGCATATCATAAAGCCCCGTCCCATCACGCAGGCGCCCGAAAGGCCCTGCGTGCCTTGGCGCGGGCCGATTACGGAGAATGTAAATGGTCCTGGATGACATATCCGGCGGCATGGCCGATCGTTCTGCCAACTGGGATGGGACCGTTCAGGGAAAGGACAGTACGCCTATGGCTGAAACGTCTGACATGCTTGACAGCGTGGTCCAGCTTCCCGGCCATCATCCCGTGCGCGTGGACCACTCCCGCGATGCGCTGCTCACGGCGTTTGGCAAGGCAACGCTCAACAACCGCTACCTTTTGCCCGATGAGAGCTACCAGGACCTGTTTGGCCGCGTGGCCTCGTATTACGGGGCCAACCCCGCCCATGCCCAGCGGCTGTATGACTACATCTCGCGGCACTGGTTCATGCCGGCCACACCGGTGCTCTCCAATGGTGGCACCTCGCGGGGGCTGCCCATCTCGTGCTTCCTCAACGAGGCCAATGACAGCCTGCGCGGCATCGTGGACCTGTGGAACGAGAATGTGTGGCTGGCCTCAAAGGGCGGCGGCATCGGTTCCTACTGGGGCAACCTGCGCTCGATTGGCGAGAACGTGGGCCGCAACGGCAAGACCTCGGGCGTCATTCCCTTCATCCGGGTCATGGACAGCCTGACCCTGGCCATCAGCCAGGGCTCGCTGCGGCGTGGCTCGGCTGCGGTGTACCTGCCGGTCTGGCACCCCGAGATCGAGGAATTCATCGAGCTGCGCCGCCCCACCGGCGGCGATCCCAACCGCAAGGCGCTCAACCTGCATCACGGCGTGCTGGTGTCGGACGCGTTCATGCGCGCGGTGGCCGATGATGATGAATGGGCGCTGCTTTCCCCCAAGGACAACACGGTCATCCGCAAGGTTTCGGCCCGCGCGTTGTGGATTCGCATCCTGACCGCGCGCATGGAGCAGGGTGAGCCGTACATCATCTATTCCGACCACGTGAACAACGCGCGCCCCGAGCACCACAAGCTGGCGGGGCTTGAGGTCAAGACCTCCAACCTGTGCGCCGAGATCACGCTGCCCACCGGCATGGACCACCATGGCCGCGAGCGCACGGCGGTGTGCTGCCTGTCCTCGCTCAATCTCGAGACATGGGATGAGTGGAAGGATGATCCGCAGTTCATCGAGGATGTGATGCTGTTCCTTGACAACGTGCTGCAGGACTTCATCGACCGCGCGCCCGATGACATGGAGCGCGCCCGCTACGCCGCCATGCGCGAGCGCTCGGTGGGGCTGGGCGTGATGGGGTTCCACTCCTTCCTGCAGGCCAAGAACGTGCCGTTCGAGAGCGTCGTGGCCAAGAGCTGGAACCGCAAGATCTTCCAGCACATCCGCGCGCAGGCCGATGCCGCCTCGCGCAAGCTGGCCGAAGAGCGCGGACCCTGCCCGGATGCCGCGGAATATGGCGTGATGGAGCGATTCTCGAACAAGATGGCGATTGCGCCCACGGCGTCGATCTCCATCATCGCGGGCAATGCCAGCCCCGGCATCGAGCCGATCGCGGCCAATGTGTTCCTGCAAAAGACGCTGTCCGGCTCGTTTACCGTGCGCAACCGCCACCTTGACAAGCTGCTGACCAGCAAGGGCCGGAACACCAGCGATGTCTGGTCATCCATCACGCTCAACAAGGGCAGCGTGCAGCATCTCGACTTCCTGACCCAGCAGGAGAAGGACGTGTTCAAGACCGCGTTCGAACTCGACCAGCGCTGGGTAATCGAGCATGCGGCCGATCGCGCGCCGTTCATCTGCCAGGCGCAGTCGGTCAACATCTTCCTGCCTGCCAACGTGCACAAGCGCGACCTGCACCAGATCCATTACATGGCGTGGAAACGGGGGGTGAAATCGCTGTATTACTGCCGCTCGCTGTCGATCCAGCGCGCCGATGCGGTGAGCGATGGCCAGGAAAAGCGCGACGTGCCGCCCAAGGATGCAGGCAGCCCCGCCACATCAGGCGACTACGAAGAATGCCTCGCCTGCCAGTAAGGTGAGGGGAAAAAGTTTTTGGTGAAGCTTTTTTCCAGGACGCTTCAGGAAACGCCGCCTTTTTGAAACAAGGCGGCGCCCGGAAGCTTTTGTTTTTCAGTCATATCGCTGTGCTCAAGGCATGAGCGGCATGCCCTGCTCCAGTATGGCGCGGGCCTGTGGCGTAAAGCGGCCATCCGCCTCATGCAGCACAAGGCCGGGCAGCATTTCGCTGCCCGCGCGTGAATTCGCCCGTCCCTGCACCAGCATGATGCGTGCGGCCTGCCCCGCGCGGGGCCAGAAGGGCAGCACCCTGATCCGGCCCAGCTGCGCGCCCTCCATGGCCGTGCAGCAGGCGGCCAGCAGGGTGGCGGGCAGGGCCAGCGTCAGCGTGCCGTGGTGGCGTAGCTGGGCGGCGAGCGCGCGCACCCAGCCCCCAAGCGCGCCGGTGGGCAGGCGGCGGGCAAGGTCGCGCTGGCTGTGGGGCGAGGCCGACGAGTCCTGCCCATGCCATGGCGGGTTGGCAAAGGCGTGGTCGATGCGGCGCAGGCCGGGGCCGGACAGCAGCGGGTCATCGGGCAGGGCAGGCAGGGTGGCATGGCGCACATGCAGCCCGTGGCGATGGTTGAGCATGAAGTTGTGCCGGGCCAGTGCCGCGGTGGCGCCATCATGCTCCAGCCCGATTCCGGTCAGCCGGGGCACCCGATTCGACAGGCAGAGCAGCCCGGCGCCCGCGCCGCATCCGCCTTCCATGACGATCTGGCCGGCGCGCGCGGGCACGAAAGCGGCCATCAGAACAGGCTCAAGCCCGGTCCTGTTTCCGGTCGAAAACTGGCGATAGACCACCTTTCCGCCCAGCAGGTGGCCCGTGGTTACAGGGTCCATGCCCGAGGGGGGGAGAGGCAGGTCATGCGCTGCTCCGTGCCGTGTGCCTGTTTGCTCCGGCTTGACCGTTATTCCAGCGCCGCCCATATACTCATTCTATGTTCATACATTCGGAACCGGGAGAGTAACCTTTTGGCCCTAGCAGTTAGTCTGCCGGAATCCGACGAAACGGCAAGTCAGAAAGACGAAGGGGCTCGCCGCCCGATGGCAGATGGATCAGAAGTCGCCCTGCGCGATCTGGCGGAATATCTTGCGGATGACATGGCGGCGTGCAACCGCGCCATTGTCGAGCGGATGGACAGCCCGGTCGCCCTTATTCCCCAGCTTGCAGCCCACCTTGTGGCCGCCGGTGGCAAGCGGCTGCGCCCGCTGCTGACACTGGCCTCCGCCCGGCTGTGCGGCTACCAGCCCGATGCCACGCACCAGCGCCACGTGGCCCTGGCCGCCTGCGTGGAGTTCATCCACACGGCAACGCTGCTGCATGACGACGTGGTGGACGAAAGCTCGCTGCGCCGGGGCATGGCCAGCGCCAATGCGGTGTTTGGCAACAAGGCCTCGGTGCTGGTGGGGGACTTCCTGTTCGCCCGCTCGTTCCAGCTCATGACGGATGATGGCTCGCTCAAGGTCATGAATATCCTCTCATCCGCTTCCGCCACCATTGCGGAAGGGGAAGTGCTGCAGATGTCCACGCAGAATGACCTGTCCACACAGATTGATCAGTATCTGGAAGTGATTCATGGCAAAACTGCGGCATTGTTCGCCGCAGCCTGCCGCGTGGGCGCTGTCGTGGCCGACCGGGGCGAGGATGAGGAGCGCGCGCTCGAATCCTACGGCACCAATCTGGGCATGGCTTTCCAGCTGGTTGATGACGCGCTGGATTACGCCGCCGATCAGGCCCGACTGGGCAAGACGGTGGGAGATGACTTCCGTGAAGGCAAGATCACCCTGCCGGTGCTGGCGGCCTATGCCGCGGGCTCGGCGGAGGACCGTGCCTTCTGGCAGCGCGTGATCGAGGAAAGCGAGCAGAAGCCCGAGGATCTCGATCATGCCCTGCGCCTGATCGAACAGACCGGCGCCATCCGCACCACGCTTGAGCGTGCAACGGAATATGCCGATGCGGCGCGTGAGGCGCTGTCCATCTTCCCGCCCAGCCGCCTGCGCCAGATGCTGCAGGATACGGCGAGCTACACCGTCAACCGCCTGCGCTAGCAGGCGGGGCGGCCTGTCCTTCTGGCCTCTGAAAATCAGAAAAAGCTTCAAGGAACGCTGCCTTTTGAAAAAAGGCGGTGCTACCCTTTGTATGCAGCAGCCGGGCTGGCGTCGAACAGCTTTGGCGCATCCTGCCCATAGCCCAGCGCGGCCAGTCCCGGCCGCAGGGCCGCGAGGTCACGGGGCTGGGCGGTAAAGCAGAACTGGTCGGGCAGGGAAGAGGCGGGGCCGGTCGGGACAGGGCATGCGGCCAGCACGCGAGCGACCTGCCGGGCCACGGCGGGGGCGGGATCCAGCCAGGTGACCTGCGGGGGGCCTGCGTCACGCATGGCATCAAGCAAAAAAGTATAATGCGTGCAGCCCAGGCCCACCACGTCGATTGCACTGCCGCCGGGTTGCCCGAACAGGCCCGCGAGTTCCGCCCCGAGCAGGGCGGGGTCTGGCGGGGTGCCGCGAAAGGCGTTTTCCGCCATGTCCGCCAGTCCGCGCGCGCCGTGGGCAAGCAGGGTGCAGTTGGGCGCAAAGCGGGCGCTGAGAGCCTTCAGGTAGGGCCTGCGCACGGTCGCCCGCGTGGCCAGTAGCCCGATCGTGCCGGTGCGGGTCTGGTCGGCAGCCCATTTTATGGGGGGCACGCAGCCCACGAAGGGCACGTCATAAGCCGCGCGCAGGCTCTCGAGTGCAAGCGTGCTGGCGGTGTTGCACGCCACCACCACCACGCTGGGCCGCAGGCAGGCAATGGCAGCGCCCACAAGGCGCACGATCCGCTCGCGCAGCACGGCATCGGGCTGTTCGCCGTAAGGGAATACGGCCGTGTCGGCCAGATAGTCGACCGGTATGCCGGGCAGGAGAGGGCGGAGCTGGGCTACGATTCCCAACCCCCCAATTCCCGAATCGAAGGCAAGAACACGCGGCATCATCTGGCCCGTGGGTCAGGCCCCGGCATCACGCTTGGCCTTGAGCGCCAGTGCCTCTTCGGCACTGCCCACGCCGCCATGCTTGGCCGACCAGGCACACGGATCTTCAAGGAAACGACGCACCTCGGCGGCATCCTTTTCCGAGAAATAGGGCTTGCCCGCACAGGCCTCGAGCACATCCCACCAGGTGCACAGCGCATGCAGGCTGATATCCATGTCCGCCAGCGTACGATACGCGCCGGGGAAGACGCCATAGAAGAACACGACGAAGGTGTGGTCCACGATCGCGCCCGCCTTGCGCAGCGCGTTGGCGAACTGCACCTTCGATGAGCCATCGGTGGTCAGGTCTTCCACCAGCAGGGTGCGCATGCCCTCGGGCACGTCACCCTCGATCTGGGCATTGCGGCCAAAACCCTTGGGCTTTTTGCGCACATAGGCCATGGGCGCCATCATGCGGTCGGCAATCCAGGCGGCGAAGGGAATGCCCGCCGTCTCGCCGCCCACCACGGCGTCGATGCTTTCGTAGCCGACATGGCGGCCGATCTTTTCCACCGCCAGTTCCATGATCTTCTGGCGCGCGCGGGGGAAGAAGATGATGCGGCGGCAATCGATATAGACCGGCGATTTCCAGCCCGAGGTCAGGGTGTATGGATCATCGGGGCGGAAGTTGACGGCCTTGATTTCCAGCAGCAGGCGCGCGGTCATGAGTGCCGCATCGCGGTCCCATGCGGTTGTGCCTGTTGAAAGTCCTGCCCCATTCCCCGTGGCGTCGTGCATACCCTATCTCCGGCCAAATGAATTGCGTGTACTGAATGTCAGCACAGACGATTAACCGCAACAGGGCGGAAAATCCATCGGTGTCCGGGCCAATGGGGGCGGAATTGCCAAAAAAACGCCGCATCGGAAATATAACGTGACCCGATCAGCAGAGTGTGAGTGCTCGCGTACCTTGCCCCCACGGGGTATTCGCTCTAGTATCTCAATATTAATAATCATTCTCACTAGTGGATCATCGCATCGTGTCTGTTGAAAACAGTCGCATCGCCCGCAAATGCGAGCGTGCCGTAATCACCGCCTACCAGGAACTGCGTGGCGTCGGGACCAGCGATGTGTCGGCTTTCCATGCCTGCACGACCCTCTACCGCATCCACCACCCCGAATCCTCGCTCAACGAGGCGCGGCGCCTGGTATCGGAATGGATCGACCATCACGTGATCCAGAAGCGCCCTGGCCCGACTGCCGGGTGTGAGTGTGACTGATCCATCCGGGGAAGGGGATTCGTAAAAAAGCAGGGCCGACTGCGGATGCAGTCTGTCCGGTTTTCATGTCAGACGAGGAACTTTATCGAAGATGCCCGGCGTATTCCCCTCAAGACCGACCTGCCACAGGAACGGGCCATGCCGCCACGAAGGTGGATAATTCCAGCGATGCTGCAGGGTGACTGATGTGGTCTGGCCAGGCTGGGTCCCGACCTCCTTGACGACAATATTCTCGCGACCGATCTCTGTAGCCAGATGCCAGCAGGCAGGTGAGAGAACGTAAATGCTCCGTCCGCATCACGTGTCACGTGCTGGACGAATGACGCAACATTACCAGAAGCAGCCTTTGGCCCGGTCATCATGCCGTAACGGAACATATTGTCCACGACAGGATCAGATGCTAGTTTCCGTCTTCTTCAGTTTTATTTAAATCTGTTCTGATATACTTGCTGCGGCGGTATCATTCTTTCTTTATATATACGTAGCGGATTCTGTATTATTATAAATAACACAGATATAAATTATTTTTTTGGTCCTTTATTTTAATGGAATGAGCGATCCGTTTCGCAAGACCAGCACGTTATTCTGAATCTGTTGATGGAGATCTGACGTTCTTCGCGCAACCCGGCGCACCGTAGTGGATCAGCGGCGAGGACATGCATGGTCCCCTTGAACAGCGGCGCCATATCAACGCGTTTCCATACGGGGTATGAGGAACTGAATTGCGTAAAAATGGGGCATCGGGAAGCTGCTTGGCTAGCTTCCGGAAGTGTTTCAACGGATATTCCCGGTCCATTGGCATATGGTGACCGTCGAAACATGTTATGACAATAGCGGTCTAAATAACGAAAATTCCTGCAAAAACAGGATTGCCATGCCGGGTGGGGCACTCATCCACCCGGCACGGTTTTTTCAATCAGGCCCGCTTGTCAAACGGCACGAAATTGCGCTCGGGCGATCCGGTATAGAGCTGGCGGGGGCGGCCGATGCGCTGGCCGGGTTCCTCAATCATTTCCTTCCACTGGCTGATCCAGCCGGTGGTGCGGGCTACGGCAAACAGCACGGTGAACATGCTGGTGGGGATGCCCATGGCCTTGAGGATGATGCCGGAATAGAAATCGACATTGGGATACAGGCTGCGCTTGACGAAATATTCGTCATGGATCGCAATTTTCTCCAGTTCGATGGCCAGGTCGAGCAGCGGGTCATCCTTGATGCCAAGCTCGCCCAGCACCTCATGGCAGGTGGCCTGCATGATCTTGGCGCGCGGGTCGAAGTTCTTGTACACCCGGTGGCCAAAGCCCATCAGGCGCACGCCGCTGGTCTTGTCCTTCACCTTGGCGATGAATTCGGGGATGTTGTCCTTGTGGCCGATCTCGGCCAGCATTTTCAGCACCGCCTCGTTGGCCCCACCATGGGCGGGCCCCCAAAGTGCCGCGATGCCTGCGGAAATACATGCAAACGGATTGGCCCCCGTCGAGCCCGCAAGGCGCACGGTGGAGGTCGACGCATTCTGCTCATGGTCGGCATGCAGGATCAGGATGCGGTCCATGGCGCGTGCAAGCACCGGGTTGATCTTGTAGGGCTCGCTCGGCACCGCGAACATCATGGACAGGAAATTCTCGGCGTAGGACAGGTCATTGCGCGGGTAGATGAAGGTCTCGCCCTGCGTGTATTTGTAAGCCCAGGCCGCGATGGTCGGGATCTTGGCGATGATGCGCATGGCTGACTGGTAGCGCGTGGCAGCATTCGAGACATCAAGCCCTTCATGATAGAAGGACGACAGCGCGCCAACCGTGCCGCACAGGATGGCCATGGGGTGCGCATCGCGGCGGAAACCATTGAAGAAATTGCGGATCTGTTCATGCAGCAGCGTGTGGTGTTTGATGGAATTCACAAACCCGTCGTACTGCGCCTTGTCGGGCAGTTCACCGTTGAGCAGCAGGTAGGCCACTTCCATGAAGGTGGCCTGTTCGGCCAGCTGCGCGATGGGGTAGCCACGATGCAGCAGCACGCCCTTTTCACCATCGATGAAGGTGATCTTGCTGGAGCATGACGCGGTCTCGCCATAGCCGGGATCATAGGTGAATACGCCAGCCTGGGCAGGCAGCTTGCGGATGTCGACGACCTCCGGCCCCATCGTGCCGGACAGCATGGGCAGCGCAACATCCTTGCCGTTTAGCGAGATTGTGGCAGTTTTTCCGGACTCGCTCATCTACAACTCTCCTCCTGGGGGGCACGCCTGCGCTGGTGGGGCAGGGGGCCCATGTCTCCAACCTCCGGGCATTCTGCCGTTCATGCGGCAGTTTATGAACATGCCCAAATTATATGCCCGTGTGCCGCGGGGGGCGGCACCCATCGGGCCTCGGCTCTGACGATAGGAACGAAACCCCCGGCGTGGCAATCCATGCCCCCCCTTTGCCGCAATGACATTATTGGCAAGACAGGGCGTTCAGGTCGATTTCACCATCGGTGGCGGAATTCCATGGTTTTTTGGCGGTAAAACAGGCGATCGAGGCCGGTGGAAAGCCGCGCTGCATGGCGCCTTCAAGGGCGGGCGGACAATGCCGGCCGCCCCAGCCAAACACCAGGGCGCCCAAGGCCGGATTGTGCCCTAATACCATGATATTGCTTACTTTATCGGAAATGCCATACAGCATCTCACGCACCGTTTCGGCCGTCGCCTCATACAGTTCGTTCACATATCGGATATCGGGTTCCTGATCGCCATAAAATGATCCCAGTGCGGCAAGCGTCTCGACCGTGCGCCGCGCGGGGCTGACCAGTATGAGCTGCGGGGCAAAGGCGCGCGCCCGCAGCCATGCCCCCTGGGCATGTGCGCTGTCGCGGCCATGTGGGGTGAGCGCGCGGTTGAAGTCGGCTTTGGCGCCCATGTCGCCAAATGCGGCGGGAGCGGCCTGGGCATGGCGCATGAGCACGAGCTGGCGGGGCATGACGGCGGTTACTGGACTGTGCCCGCGGCAATGGCCTCATGGTGGCGGATGACCTCGCGGATGATGAAGGCCAGGAATTTTTCCGCAAAATCGGGGTCCAGATGGGCTGCGGTGGCCAGTTCGCGCAGCCGTGCCACCTGGCGTGCCTCACGCGCGGGGTCGGCGGGCGGCATGTCGTTGGCGGCCTTGAGCCTGCCCACCGCCTGCGTGTGGCGAAAGCGCTCGGCCAGCATGTAGATCAGGGCGGCATCGATATTGTCGATGCTGCAGCGCAGCTCTTCAAGCTTGAGCCGGGCTGCGTCCTGTCTGGCCTCGGTGGTGTTCATCGGTGTCCGCGCTCCTGCGATAAAAAAGGGATGAAAAAAGACTTACAGCACCGGCGGGAGGTCGATCCACGCCAGGTGCCCCCCCTTGCCAGCCCCGGTATCGGTAAAGATGGCCCGCCCGCCCATGCGGCCGTTGCGCACCCAGGGCCGCCCGTCAGTCGAGCGGCGGTCATGCCCGCAATAGACCGTATAGCCCGGCGGAATGTGATCGACCCAGTTCAGCCTGCGCTCGGGGTAGCCATCCTTCTGCATGCGGCCTGTCGTCTCGCCAAACAGGGCGCGTGACAGCAGGGGTGTTACCGTGCCCAGCCCCGGTGGCGGCAGTTCGCCCAGCATGCGGGCATGAAAGCCGCCATGCACGAATATGGAGTGCCCCAGCACGATCCACGCGGGCGCCTTGGCAAGGTCGGCCAGCGCGCGCTGGTACACGTCGCTGTTCTCCTCGCGCAGGAAGGCGGCCAGCGTTTCCATCAGCGGCGGGTCGCGGCGCATCTTGCGGCCCTGCAGTGCACGGGCCAGCTTGCGGTCATGGTTGCCCAGTATGAACAGGCCGCGCCCTTCATCGATCAGGCGCTGCATCAGGCGGAACGCGCCCGCGCTGTCCGGTTCGTAATCCACCAGGTCGCCCAGCTGTATGACAAAGCGGTCGGTCGCGGCGGCATGGCGGAAGGCATGCAGGTCGCCGTGCACGTCGCCCACCACGCGCAGGGGGCGCCCCGCCAGCAGCCCTGCGAGCGGGTGCGTGGGCAGCGCGGGCGGGGCAGGGGGGGCTGCGTCTTCCCGCTCGGCGGCGGGCGGGAATGTGGCATCCCGTGCCATGACAGGCCGATGAGAGGGAAATCGACGTCTCAAGCGAAAATCCTCTCCTGTTGGTGGCCGGTCCGGGTTGTGCCCCTTGCTGGGTCTGGTCTCCTATTATTCACAAGATTGACCGCCATGCACTAGGGGGATGGGCAATAATGTATCCTTAATGACACAAACCGGTTGCATCCGGGTAACGATATTGTACAGGAAAAAACCGGAATATATTACCCCCGACACAGATCGGCAGAAGACATCGCGCCGCGGCCTGTGGCGTGCCTGATGGAGCAAACGTGAAACAGCCAACCGGAGTCAGGGCGCCGTGTCACACTCTTTTGTTGTGACGTAGCCTGCAGGACGGAGAACAGATGAAGACGTCATGCTGAAGTGAAACGCAGGGAGAAGCGCTCTGGTGCAAAGGGAATACCCGCACCACCGTTGCTGCCCCGGCAGATCGGCCCCGGCCAGGGCCGTGACGACGGCATACGACATATCCGGCGCGGTCTCGACCGGCCGGGCATAACGATAAGAGTTTGAGGGAAAGTTCATGATCGACCACACCCGAATCCGGAATGCGGCGCTCCGGGCCAAGATCACCACCGCCGAGCAGGCGGCCTCCCTTGTCCGCCCGGGCAGCACGGTGGGCACCAGTGGCTTTACCGGCGCCGGTTACCCCAAGGCCGTGCCGCAGGCGCTCGCGGCACTGATGGAGCGCGCGCATGCCGAGGGTAAGGAGCACCGCATCCGGCTGCTCACCGGCGCCTCGACCGGGCCGGAGCTTGACGGCGCACTCGCCAAGGTCAACGGCATCTCCTTCCGCATGCCCTATAATTCCGATCCCGGCCTGCGCGCGCGCATCAACAAGGGCGAGACGGAATATCTCGACATGCATCTCAGCCATGTCGCCCCCATGGCCTGGGCGGGCTTCTTTGGCACGATCGACACCGCCATCATCGAGGCCACCGCCATCCGTGAAGATGGCAGCATCGTGCCGTCCTCTTCCGTCGGCAATTCCAAGACATGGCTTGACACCGCCAAACAGGTGATCATCGAGGTCAACAGCTGGCAGGACGCGGCCCTCGAGGGCATGCACGACATCTGGTACGGTGCCGCCCTGCCGCCGCACCGCCAGCCCATTCCGCTGCTGCGCCCCGATGACCGCATCGGCGGCACCGCGCTCAAGGTCGATCCCGCCAAGATCGTGGCGATTGTCGAGACCAATGCGCCCGACCGCAACGCCCCGTTCTCCCCGCCGGACGAGACCGCGCGCGGCATTGCGGGCCACCTGATGGAATTCTTCCGCCATGAAGTGAAGATGGGCCGCCTGCCGCCCTCGCTGCTGCCGTTGCAGTCCGGCGTGGGCAACGTGGCCAACGCCGTGATGGGCGGCCTGGAGGAAGGTCCGTTCGATGACCTGACCGCCTACACGGAAGTGATTCAGGACGGCATGCTGGGCATGCTGGAAAGCGGCAAGATGCGGGTGGCCTCGGCCACGGCCTTCTCGCTCAGCCCGGAAGCCGCGGAATCGCTCAACAGCCGCATGCGCGAGTTCCAGAAAAAAATTATCCTGCGCCCGCAGGATATCAGCAACCATCCCGGCCTGATCCGTCGCCTTGGCTGTATCGCCATGAACGGCCTGATCGAATCGGATATCTATGGCAACGTGAACTCGACCCAGATCATGGGCTCGAAGATCCAGAACGGCATTGGCGGCTCGGGTGATTTTGCCCGCAATGCCTATATCTCGGTATTCATGACGCCATCGACCGCCAAGGGCGGCAAGATTTCCGCCATCGTGCCCATGGCCTCGCACGTCGATCACATCACGCAGGATTCGCAGGTGCTCGTGACCGAACAGGGCCTGGCCGACCTGCGTGGCCTCTCGCCCAAGCAGCGCGCGGAAGTGATCATCGCCAACTGCGCCCACCCCGATTACCGCCCCATGCTGCAGGACTACTACAAGCGCGCCCGCGCGGGGTCGTTCGGCCAGCAGTCGCCGCACCTGCTGACCGAGGCGCTGTCATGGCACCAGCGCTTCATCGAGACTGGCAGCATGCTGCCGTAAGGGGCCAATCGGTAACTGACGGGATGCGGTCAGGTACCGCCCCCGTCGCACCATATATAGGCAGTCATTAAAGTTTTTGGGTGCCGCCTTTTTTCAAAAAGGCGGCGTTTTCTTTCGAAGCTTTTTGGAAAAAGCTTCACCAAAAACTTTCATTTCTTATCAATGCTTTATCTGGCGGGTTCGGCATCCACCATTTCGGTTGCGCGTTCGAGGTCAACCGACAGCACGCGGCTGACCCCGCGCTCCTGCATGGTCACGCCATACAGGCGGTCCATATGCGCCATGGTCAGCTGGTGGTGGGTCACGACAAGGAAGCGCGTGCCCGCTTCGGCCACCATGTCGGCCAGCAGGGCGCAGAAGCGGCCCACATTGGCATCATCGAGCGGGGCATCAACCTCATCGAGCACGCAGACCGGGGCGGGGTTGCAGCGGAATACCGCGAAGATGAGCGACAGCGCGGTCAGCGCCTGCTCGCCACCTGAAAGCAGCGAGAGTGTCGCCAGCTTCTTGCCCGGCGGCTGGGCATAGATTTCCAGCCCGGCCTGAAGCGGGTCGTCATTGCCCACCATGCCCAGATGCGCCCGCCCGCCATTGAACATGCGGGCGAACAGCGCCTGGAAATGCTGGTCGATCTGCGAGAACACGGCCATCAGCCGCTCGCGCCCCTCGCGGTTGAGCTGCCCGATCATGCCGCGCAGGCGGGCAATGGCCGATTGCAGCTCATCGCGCTCATGCAAGATCGTGTCGATCTTGCCCGATGCCTCCTGCGCCTCAAGTTCGGCCCGCAGGTTGACCGGGCCCAGTTCATCGCGCTGGCGGATCAGGCGGGCAACCTTGCGGCGCAGGCCGGTCTCGGCGTTCACGCTCAGGTCCGTGGGCACCACGCCCGCGGGCGGCGTCGAGTCCGCCTGCAACTGGGCCAGCAGCACCTGCGCCTGCTCGCGCCTGCCTTCGGCGCGGACCACGGCTTCACGCGCTGCGGTCAGCACCTCTTCCGCTGTGCGGCGGCCCTGCTGCACTTCCGCCATGCGGGTTTCGGCCTGTTGCAGTTCCACCATCGCCACGTCGTGGCTGGCTTCGTGCCGGGCCAGTTCGGTTGCGATTGCATCGCGCCGTTCGCGCACGGCAACGGGCTGGGGGGCGACGCGCTCATGCTCGGCCCGGGCATTGTGCAGGCGGGCCCCGGCGGCCTCGGCTTCGAGGCTTGCAGCCTCCACGCGGGCGGTCCACTGCGTCATGTCCTGTCCGGATGCCTCAAAGCGCTGGCGCAGGGTGGCATCTTCCGTATGCAGGCGGGCCAGGGCGTCGCGCTGTTCGGTTTCCTGCGCGCGCAGGCTTTCGGCCTGTTCACGCAGGCTGGCCAGCGCGTGTTCCAGCCCGCTTAGGTCAGGCAGGGCCTCAAGGCGGGCGCGGGCGGCGGCAACGGTGGCTTCGGCCTGGCGCAGGCCATCGGTCAGGTCAGCCATGCGGGCCTGCCGGGCTTCAAGCCGGGCGCCGGTCTCGCGCATTTTCTGCTCAAGGGCCGTGCGTGCGGCGCGGGCCTGCTCCAGCCGGGTCGTGGCCTTTTCCACTGCCATACGGGCCTGTTCCAGCGCTTCGCCTGCCTGTGTCGCGGCTGCGGTGGCCTGCCGGGCGGCATCCTCGGCTACAGCCGGGGCGGGCAGGGCGGCAAGCTGTTCGCGCCGGGTGGCCAACGCGGTGCTGGCGGTGTCTCGGTCGTTTTCCAGCCGGGCCTGTTCGGGCAGAAGGGCCTGCAGGCGTGTTTCCGCCTCGCCATGCCGGGTCGTGGCGGCCTGCAGGGCGCGGCGGGCCTGTTCCAGCGTAGTTTCAGCCTGCTGGCAGCGGGTACGGAGCGCCTTTTCGGCATCCTGTGCCTGCGTGGCAGCCTGCGTTGCCGCCTGCTGGGCGCGGGCCAGCTGCTCGAGGTCGGGCAGGCTGGCTTCCTGCGCTGCGGCGCGGGTGCAGGCGGCCTCGGTATCCGCCAGGGCGGCCTGGGCCGTGGCCTGCTGCACCGCGAGCGTATCGATCTGGGCCGAGACGGTGGCGTGCTGGCGTGAAAGTTCGGCCTCTGCCGTGCGGGCGGCTTCCAGTGCGTTCTCGGCGGCCATGCGGGCGTCGCGTGCGGTTGTCAGGGCCTGGCCTGCCTGCTGGCGGGTGGTTGTGGCGGCCTGTGCTGCCTGTTCCAGCGCCGGGAGCGTGGCGCGCAACTGCTCGCGTTCCGTGCGCAGGGCGCGCAGGCGGCCGAGCTGCTTGAGCCTCAGTGCCGCGCGGTCGGGCAGGTTGGGGGCCTGCGTGTAGCCATCCCACCGCCAGAGCGCGCCCTCGCGGGTGACAAGGCATTGCCCCGGGGTCAGGCTGGCCTGAAGGGGGGCGCCATCCATGCCATCAGGCAGCAGCCCAGCCGCACCCAGCGCGCGTGACAGGGCAGGCGGAGCCTCAAGCACGGCGGAAAGCGGTTCGATGCCCGCAGCCGGAAAGGGCGCGGGTGCGGCAGGCGGCAGGTCATGCCATGAGCGCGGGGCCACGCCCTTGACCACCGCCTCAAGCCCATCGGACAGCACCACGGCCAGCGCGGTTTCCAGCCCCGCGGGCACATGCAGGCTGTCCGCCAGCGTCGTGCCACGGGCGGGATCGGCCTGCGTCTCGCTATGCAGCGCACGGGCGAGGCCGTCAGCTTCCGCCTCGAGGCCCGACAGGCTGGCGCGGGCCCCGGCAAGGCGGCCGGCGCAGGCTTCATCTTCCCGTGTTGCGGCAACGGTGGCGGCCTCGGCTGTAGCCATGTGCTGGCGGGCGGCTTCCAGTGCTGCGGTCGCGGCCTCGCGTTTGGCCACGCGCGCCTGTAGCGCCTCATCGGGCACGGCCTGCGCGCGCAGGCGGGTCATGCTGGCGGCAAGTGTATCGACTTCGTCGCGCGCGCGCTTGTGGGCGGCCCGGGCAGCGCGCAGGGCTTCCTCGGTGGTGGCGCGGGTGGCGCGGGCTTCCTTCAGGCGGGCATTGGCCTGAATTTCAGCTTGTGTCGCCTGTGCGCGGGCGTCCTCTGCCGTGGCGCGTTCGGCGCGGAGGGTATCAAGGGCGACCCGGGCCTCGGTTTCCGCCTGGGCCAGACGCGTGCGCTCGGCCTCGGGCACAAGGTCCGCGCGGGCGTTGCGCACATGGTTGCCCAGCGTTGCCACGTCGCGCTCAAGGGCTTCGAGCCTGCTGGTGGCCGTGGCGGCATCCTGCGTGGCCTGCGCATGCACGCGCAGGCTCTCGGTTGCGGCGTTGCGGGCAAGGTCCGCCTGTAGCGTGGCGTCGGCATGGGCGCGGGTGGCGGCCTCGCGCGCGCTCAGGGCGTGGGTGGCCTGTGCCTCGGCCTGCGTGATCTGTCCGTCATGGTCGGCAATGGATTCGGCCGTTGGCATGTCGGCTTCAAGAGCCGCGATCTCGGTGGCGAGGGCCGCGTGCCGGGTGGCAAGGTGCTCATGCGCGGCGGTGGCCGTGGCAAGCCCTTCGCGGGCCTGCGTTGTCTGCAGTTCGGCCTCGCGCACGGTGGTGGTGGCTTCTTCCACGCGGGCCGCCATCCCGGTCATGGCCTGGGCCAGCGCGGTGCATTCGGCCTGCGTGGCCTCGCGCAGGGCAGGCAGGGCGGAAAGGCGTTCCGAGACCTGTGCCCGCTCGGCCTCAAGCTGCCCGAGCATGAGGGTGGCGTCATCACGCCGCGCAAGGGCCGCGGCCTGCACGCCCTCGCATTCGGCAAGGCGGGCCTGCGCCTGTTCCGCCGCGGCCTCGGCGCGGGCCAGTTCCTCGGCAATGGTTTCGGCGCGGACCTTGAAGCGTTCGAGTGCTGTGCGCCGCGTATCGAGTGCCTCGCGCAGGGCGGGCAGGGCCTTTGTCACTTCGTAATCGGTCAGGACGGCGGTCTCGGCCATTTCCTCCGCGGCCCTGAGGTCGGTGCGCGCGGCGAGCAGGGCGGCCTCGCCCTCGGCCACGCCGTTATGGGCGCGGGCATGCAGCAGCGCCAGCAGGGCGGTTTCGGAGTCGCGCAGGTCCTGCGAGAGTTCGCGGTAGCGCGAAGCCTGTTCGGACTGCTCGTGCAAATCACCAAGCCGGGATTCGAGTTGCAGGCGCAGATCTTCCGCGCGCGCGAGATTGGCCTCGGTCGCGCGCAGTTTCAGCTCGGCCTCGTGGCGGCGGCCATGCAGGCCGGTAATGCCGGCTGCTTCCTCCAGAATGGTGCGCCGTTCCTCGGGGCGGGCATTGACCAGCGCCGAGACGCGGCCCTGGCTGACCATGGCCGATGAACGCGCACCGGAGGCCAGATCGGCAAACAGGGTCTGCACGTCGCGCCCGCGCGTGGTGCGGCCATTGATGCGGTAGCCGCTGCCCGCCCCGCGCTCGGCCCGGCGGCAGACCTGAAGCTCCTCCTGCCCGGTAAAGGGGGCGGGGGCGATTTCGGCCGCCCCTTCCAGCGTAAGGGTTACTTCCGCCATGTTGCGGGCGGCGCGCGCGGTGGTGCCGGCGAAGATCAGGTCATCCATTTCGCCGCCGCGCAGGGCGCGGGCATTGGTTTCGCCCATGACCCAGCGCAGGGCCTCGACCACGTTGGACTTGCCGCACCCGTTGGGCCCGACAATGCCGGTCAGGCCAGGCAGGATCTCCACGGAGACCGGATCGGCGAAACTCTTGAAACCTGCGATGCGCAGCCGGACGAAACGGGCGGTCATGCTCAGCGGGCCGCCGCTTCAACCTTCTGGGCAAACTGCTCGTAGGTCAGTTCCTGCGCCACCTGTTCCTTGTCATTAAAGCGGAAGGTCGGCGTGCCGTCGATCTTGTACAGGGCCTGGGCGCGGTCTTCCTCATCCATGATGGCATGGCGCAGCTTGTCGTCATGGATGGTCTGCTGGAACAGGTCGGATGACATGCCGGCAAGGGCGGCCATTTTCTGGATCTCGGCCTCGGATTCCGCCGGTTCCTTGCCAAAGGCCCAGCGATCCTGGCTGGACAGCAGTGCGAGCACGAACGGCTCATAGCGCTCGGGGGCGAGCGTGCGCGCGACCATGCAGGCGGTCAGCGCCACCTGGTCGAGCGGGAAATCACGGAAAATGTAGTACACCTTATCCGTATCGATCAGCTTGCTGCGCACCTCGGGGAAGACCTCGGCGGCAAAACGCGCGCAATGCGTGCAGGTAAGCGAGAAGAATTCCTCCACATGCACCTTGGCCGCCGGGTTGCCTACGGCGCGGATGGACAGGCGCGGGTCCGCCGCCTGCGCCATGGCCCGGCCAGACAGCAGGCCGCCAGCCATGAGGGTGGGGGTTAAGGCAAGCAGGGTGCGGCGTGTGATGGGCATTACGGTCACTCTCCGGTGGGGACAGGGGTGGGGCATGGCCCCGGCGGGGATCAGTATTAGGGCCGTGCGGGGCGTGCGTAAATCCATCATGCCCTTATCGGATGGCGCGCCCGTTCTGGCGCGCCATCCGTTCAGGCCTGCTGCGGGGCTGCCTCACGGGGTGGCAGGCGCACGCGCACGTGGCGGATATGGCGGGCATCCGCATCAAGGATGCGGAACACCATGCCGCTTTCATGCGTCACGATCTCGCCGCGCGTGGGCACGTGGCCCGCAAGGCGGAACACCAGGCCGCCCACGGTCTCGATCTCGGCCTCGCGCTCCTCGCGCGTGAGTACGGGGCCGACTTTTTCCTCAAAGGCGGCAACAGGGGTGCGGGCATCGACATCAAGCGTGCCATCGGGCCGTTCGCGCATCATGCTCACGGTCGGTTCGTCATGCTCGTCGGAAATATCGCCTACGATGGTCTCGATCAGGTCCTCGATGGTGACGAGGCCATCGATCCCGCCATACTCGTCGATCACGAGGGCAAGATGCACATGCCGCACCCGCATCTGCAAAAGCAGGTCGAGCACGGGCAGCTGCGGGGCCACCATGAGCGGCTGGCGCAGCAGGGGCTCCATGCGGAAGGCTTCCGATGTGCCGACATAGGCAATCAGGTCCTTCACATGGATCATGCCCACGATGTCATCCAGCTGGTCGCGATAGACCGGCATGCGGGAATGGTTTTCCCGCCGCATCATGGCCAGCGCCTCGTCGAGGCTGATATCGACGGGCATCGCCACGATGTCGGCGCGCGGGATCATCACGTCATCGGCCGTGATGCCACGCAGGCGCAGCACGTTGGCCAGGAGCGCGCGCTCCTGCCGGTCGAGTTCGGAGGCGTGGGGATTGGCGTCATCCCCCGCCGCGTCATCGGCTTCCTTGACCAGCGCGGCAATGGAATGGCGCAGCCCCGGCTCAGCGCGCCTGCGGCTGAACAGCGACAGAAATCCCTTGCCGCGCGAGCCGGACGGAGGCTCCTCGTTGGCATCGGTGCCGGGGCGGCTCATGAGCGTGCCCCCCGCATTACCATGCGGCCCGGCTTCCACGGGTTGGCAACGCCAAGGCCGGACAGGATGCGGGCCTCGCGCATTTCCATCTCGCGGGCCTCGCCGGGGTGGTGGTGGTCATACTGGGCCAGGTGCAGCACGCCATGCACAACCAGATGCGCCAGATGGGCCGCCATGTCGCGTCCTGCCGCCTGCGCCTCACGCGCCACGGTCTCGAAGGCGATGATGATGTCGCCCCCCCATACGCCGCCTGCCGCGGGGTATTCGAATGTGAGGACATTGGTGGGCTTGTTGCGCCCACGATGCCGCCAGTTCATGCGGGCCACCGTGCGGTCATCGGCCAGCACCACCGTGACCGGGCCGTGGCAGCCCGTGGCAGCGAGGGCGGCGCCTGCCGCGCGCTCAACCACGCGGGCAAGGTGGCGGACGGCGCGGTTCCAGCGCCTGTCCGCCACCGTGACATCGGGGGCATCGCGCCCGGCCTTCAGGTCAGGCTGCATGGCCCGGCCTGCTGCGACCCCGCCCTTGTGGGCAGGGCCTGTGCTACTTCGAGGTTTCATCGTTCTCCTGCTGCGACCGGGCGCGGTGGGGGCGGCGTTCGGCCCCGGCACGCTGGTCGTATGCCTCCACTATACGCGCCACCAGCGGGTGGCGCACCACGTCACGCGATTCAAATCGCATCATGCCGATCCCGGGCAGGCCGTCGAGGGTATCGACCGCCTCCCGCAGGCCGGATGTCACGCCACGCGGCAGGTCAACCTGGCTCAGGTCGCCGGTAATGACCATGCGCGTGCCTTCACCCATGCGGGTGAGGAACATCTTCATCTGGGCGGGGGTCGTGTTCTGCGCCTCGTCCAGAATGACAAAACAGTGCGCCAGCGTGCGCCCGCGCATGAAGGCCAGCGGCGCCACCTCGATCTCGCCCGTGCCCATGCGCCGGATCACCTGATCGCCCGGCATCATGTCATGCAGGGCGTCATAGAGGGGGCGGAGGTAGGGGTCGATCTTTTCCTTCAGGTCGCCGGGCAGGAAGCCCAGCCGCTCGCCGGCTTCCACCGCAGGGCGCGACAGCACGATGCGGTCGACCTGGCCTGCCTGCAGCATGGCGACCGCCTGGGCTACGGCAAGGTAGGTCTTGCCAGTGCCGGCCGGCCCGAGGCCGAACACCATTTCCTGCCGGGCCAGCATGGCCATGTATTCTGCCTGGCCAACTGAACGCGGGGCCACGGGGCCGCGCCGGGTCATGATGGTGGGCAGGTCGGCCAGCGTGGGGGCAGGCGCGGGCATGGCGGCGCGGGTTTCGGGCATGGGGGGCAGTCCTCCCGTAACGGGGCGTGGCGCAGGCGCGGAAAAGGCATGGGCGGCCAGCCGGATGGCGGTATCGACGGTGGCGGTATCGACTGCCTGCCCCGCCGTTGCGCGGCGGTAGAGTTCGGTCAGCGTGGCCTGTGTCAGTTCCACCCGCCGGGCCGCACCCGAAATGGCGATGCGGTTGCCCCGGCACGCCAGCCGGACATCAAATCCACGTTCAAGATGCAGCAGGTGGCGGTCATGGTCACCCACAAGCTGTGCGAGCAGCACGTTATCTTCAAACTGCATGGTCACGGTGCGGTCATTGGCCGCGGCCGTGCCACCGGGGGTACGCCGCCCGCCGCTGCGACGGGGGGCGTGGAGCGTGGATTGTGTCTGTTCTCTCAAGCCCTGTCTGTCTCCTCTGTCAGGACACCACCCAGCGAGTTGGTGTACCTGTGGCGGATATCCACATTGGCGATCTGGCCGATCAGGCTGTCCGGGCCTTCGATGCTCACGGCCTGCAGCCATGGGCTCTTGCCCGAAACCTGACCCGGCTTGCGCCCCCGCCCCGTAAAGAGCACGGGCACCACCTGGCCTATGGTTGCATCATTGAATGCATCCTGCTGCACGCGCAGCATGGCCTGGAGTTCCTGCAGGCGGGCATCCTTCACATCCTCGGGCACGTGCATGCCGGCGCCCGCGGCGGGCGTGCCGGGCCGGGAGGAATACTTGAAGGAATAGGCCTGCGCGAAGCCGATTTCATCGATCAGGCGCATCGTGTCGGCAAAATCGGCATCCGTCTCGCCGGGATGGCCCACGATGAAATCAGACGACAGGGCAAGATCGGGCCGCGCCTCGCGCAGGCGGGCCACGAGCGTGCGGTAATCATCAGCCGTGTGGCCCCGGTTCATGGCCGCGAGCACCCGGTCGGAGCCGGACTGCACCGGCAGGTGCAGGAACGGCATGAGCTGCGGCAGGTCGCGGTGGGCTGCGATCAGGTCATCCTCCATGTCGCGCGGGTGCGACGTGGTGTAGCGGATGCGTTCGATGCCCAGCTCACCGGCCAGCACGCGGGCGAGGCGGGCAAGGCCCCATGTGCGGCCATCCGGCCCCTCGCCATGATAGGCATTCACGTTCTGGCCAAGCAGGGTGATCTCGCGCACGCCGCCTGCCACGAGCCTGCGGGCCTCATCGATCACGGCCTGCGCGGGCCGACTGCTTTCCGCCCCGCGCGTGTAGGGCACGACGCAGAAGGAGCAGAATTTGTCGCACCCTTCCTGAATGGTGAGGAAGGCGGAACCACCCGCGGGGGCCGCGCGGTCAGCGGGCAGGAAATCGAATTTCTGCTCCACGGGGAAGTCGGTCTCGATCACCGCCCCTGCCGCACGGGCGGCACGCGCCACCATCTCGGGCAGGCGGTGGTAGGTCTGGGGGCCCAGCACGATATCGACATAGGGCGCGCGGGCCAGGATTTCCTTGCCCTCCGCCTGGGCCACGCAGCCCGCCACCGCGAGCACGGTGGCCGCGCCCTGTTCGGCGCGCGCCTCCTTGACCTTGCGCAGGCGGCCGAGTTCGGAGAACACTTTCTCGGCCGCGCGGTCGCGGATGTGGCAGGTGTTGAGGATGATCATGTCAGCCGCATCCGGCGTGCTCACGGCCCGGTAGCCCAGCGGGCGCAGCACATCGGACATCCGCTCGCTGTCATACACGTTCATCTGGCAGCCCCATGTTATGACATGAAGCCCCCTGGTGGATGACGTGCTGGCTTGTGGCGTGGCCACGCCGGGGCGGGGAGACAGGCTGTTCACGGGTCAGGTATCCTCAGGCATCATCGCGGGCACGCGCCCGCGCAACGGGGGCAAGACATCGGGCCTTGCCTGCGCGCGGTCAAGAGGCTTGCCGCCGATAAAGCCGGGAACACATGGTCTGCCCATCAACGCTCCTGGTGCGAAGGGTGGGGTGCCGGGCGCGGCCCCCTTGCCCGATTCAACCCGATCATGCGCGCCGGAACAGGGGGTATGTCAAGTCAGGAACGCGGGCGTGGAGATAGTTTGCAACATCTCTGGCCCGTTTTGCCCTTCAATGCGACAAATTCGGAACTTATTAAGGGCAGGGCGTTAATATCGGTTTGATCATGCACGGCGGGAATGGCAGACAAGACCCTGTGGGCAACTGACCGCATGAAAGCAGACAGCAACAGGGGCAGCACCGTTTGACAGGATTGCGTCATCTCCGCCTGGCAGCCAGTGCGCGGCGCGGGGCCGGTTATGTCAGCCTGTTCGCGGTCATGACGGTTTTCCTGCCGGGGCTGCCAGCGGCTTTTGCGGCTGACCCGCAGGACTACACCACAACCATCCGCCCCACCGGCAATGCCGACCTTGATGCAGCGCTCAGGGCATCTTCCGACCTGCTTTCGCTCCAGAAAACGCAGGCCGTCAGCCCCTTTGCCCTGACCGGGCGCATCCATAACGACTATTCCCGCCTGATCAGCGCGCTTGAAAGCTATGGCTACTACGCGGGCAGCATTACCATCACCATAAGCGATGGCAGCCACAAGGGCGCCACGCCCGCCGATGGCGGGCAGGACGGGCGCGACCCCGACCTGCCGGAATGGATGCAGGCGCTGCCCGCGGGCCACAAGGCGCAGGTGAGCATCGCGGCCACGACCGGCCCGCTGTTTCGCATCGGCACGGTCACGCTCAACCCCGACAAGGGGGATGGCCCCATTCATCTCAACGCCACCGAGGCGGCGGCCTTCGGCATGAAGCCGGGCGCAGCCGCGCAGGCCGAGGCCGTGCTGACGGCGGCGGCGAGCCTCCAGACCGCCCTGACGGAGGAAGGCTACGCGCTGGCCCATGTCAGCACCCCGCAGGCCTGGCTGCGCCCCGCCACCCATACGCTCGACATTGCCTATACCGTGCATCGCGGCCCTGTGGTGAACCTTGGCGCCTTCGCCTTTGGCGGGCTGCAGCGCACGCACCCGGCCTATATCGCGCGCAGGCTGACCATTGCGCCGGGCGAGCTGTACCAGCCCTCGCGCATCGAGCGCGCCCGGCAGGACATCGCCTCGACGGGGCTGTTTTCCGATGTGCAGGTCAATCATGGGGATACGCTGGCCCCTGATGGCTCCATGCCGCTCGATTTCGGCTTTCATGAAGGCAAGCGCCACAGCGTGGGGGCGGAGGGCGGGTATTCAACCGATCTCGGTGGCCGCGCGGGCGTGACATGGACGCATAACAACCTGTTCGGCAATGCCGAGCGGCTGCGGCTCACCGCGCTCATCACCGGGCTTGGCGGCTCGGCGGAGCAGGGGCTGGGCTATGATTTCTATGCCGACCTGATGAAGCCCGATTTCGGCTCGCGCCAGCAGAACCTGAGTGCCCGCATCGAAGGCATCAAGCAGGAACTCTATTCCTACCGCCAGACCGCGCTGCTCGCGCGCATAGGCATCGTGCGCCACGTCAACCGGCACTGGAACGTGTCGTTCGGCGGCCAGATCGAGCAGGAACAGATCGAGCAGATGCGCACCACCAGCAGCTACTTCATCCTCTCGGTGCCGCTCACCGCCAATTACGACGGCACGGGCGTGGACAACCCCATCACGCCTGCCACCCATGGCGTGCGCGTGGGGGCCAGCATCACGCCCTCCGCCTCGTTGACCGACGGCACCTCGTTCTTCGCCATCATGCAGGCCACGGTCTCGACCTATTTCGACCTCAAGCATCTTGGCCTGAGCCGTCCTGGCCGCAGCGTGCTGGCGTTTCGCGGCACCATCGGCAATGTGGAAGGGGCCTCGACCTTCGCCATCCCGCCTGACCAGCGGCTATACGCCGGTGGCTCGGCCACGGTGCGCGGCTTCCGCTACCAGGGCGTTGGCCCGCAATTTGCCAATACGCGCTACGCCATTGGCGGCACGTCGATGGATGCGGGGTCATTTGAATACCGCCAGCGCATATTGCAGAAATTCGGCGCGGTGGGCTTTATCGATGCAGGCCAGGTCACGGCGGACCGCACGCCCTTCCAGGGCACGGTGCGCGTGGGTGCGGGGGCCGGGGCGCGCTACTACACGCCCATCGGCCCGGTGCGGCTGGATGTGGCGGTGCCCCTCAACCGCCCCGCCAAAGGCGACAAGTGGGAGCTGTACGTGGGCCTGGGGGAGACATTCTGATGCCGCAAGACACGCCATCCTCCCCCCCGCCGCGCACGGGGCGGCGCATTGCGCGCGCCTGCGCGCTGGCGCTGGGCATTCCTTTCGGGCTGGTGGCCGCGGCACTGGCCATGGTGCTGGTGGCGGCCAATACCGGGGCGGGCCAGCGCGAGATCGAGCGCCGCCTGCCCGGCCTGACCGGGGGCAGCGTGCACCTGTCGGGGCTGGGGGGGCGCTTTCCCGATGCGCTGCATGTCCAGCATCTTGAACTTGATGACTACAGGGGCGCGTGGCTGTCGATCGATGACCTCCAGCTTGACTGGTCGCCCCTGCGGCTGCTCACGCGGCAGGCGGTCATCAGCAACCTGTCCATGGCGCGGCTGGCCATTCCGCGCCTGAGCGAGGATGACCCCGCCCACCCGCCAAAGCCTGAACAGCCCTCGGGCGGCAGCATCCACATGGGTGTCAACATCAAGGAAGTGCATGTGGCGCGGATTGATGTGGGCGCGGCCCTGGCGCAGGTTCCCGCCGCCTTCAGCCTGGGCGGCCATGCCAGCCTGGCCGATATCGCCCCGGTGCTCGATCATTTCTCGATCGCGACCCTGCCGCCGGCCGATATCGCGCTGAAGCTGACCCGGCTCGATCATCCCGGCAGCCTCGATCTTGTCACCAGGCTGGGCAAGGCAGACGTGGCGCTGGACCTGCACGCCAGCGAAGGGGAGGACGGCTTCCTCGCCACGCTCAGCCACGTACCCGCCCTGGCACCACTTGACCTCTCGCTGGGGCTGCATGGCCCGCGTGATAACACGCAACTCGCGCTTGCGCTGGCTACGGGCGGCATTCATGCCAGCGCGCATGGCCAGCTCGGGCTGCTCGATCACCACATGGCGCTTGATGTCGCGGCCCATAGCGGCGCTGTAACGGCGACTGGCGGCACGGGCTGGCAGGGTGCCGACCTCGCCACCCATCTGGGCGGCACGCTGGACCGCCCCACGGGCAACGGCACGCTCGACATCGACCGCCTGACCTATAACGACACCAGCTTCACCAACCTGCATCTGGTGGCCGATGGGCTGAGTGCTCCGGTTGCGGGCCAGCCGGAACATGCGGCGGTGCATGCCACCGTGACGGGGCTGCGCATTCCGGGCAGCCAGCCCATGCTGTTCGCTGCCGATCCGCTGAAACTTGATGTCATGTGGCGGCCCGATGCGCCAAAGGGGCCGGTCACGCTGTCGCTGGCGCACCCGCTGGCGCAGGTGACCGGGCAGGCCACCACCACGCAGCCCATTACAGCCACCTTCCATGCCGACCTGCCCGACCTTGCCCCGCTGGCAGCGGCGGGTGGTACGGACCTGCATGGCCATGCGGGCCTGGATGGCAGCGTGAGCCTGCCCGCAAAGGGGCAGGACGGGCAGTTCGGCCTCGAGAGCCGGATCGTGCTTGATGGCGGCCTGCCGGTGGCTGTCGGGCTTGTGGGCGACAAGGGGCATGTGAGCGTTGCGGGCACCATGACGCCGGGCGGGAAGGGAGGCAATACGATCCGCTTCACCACGTTGCAGGTACAGGGCCGCACCCTGCAGCTTGATGCCACGCCGAGCCAGATCGTAACCGGTACGCCGCTCAATGTGGATGCCACGGCGCATCTGGCCCTGTCGGACCTGCATGTGCTGGCGCCCACGCTCAAGGGGCACATGCAGGCCGACCTGCATGCGGCGGGCCCGGTCAATGACCTCATGGCCAGCCTGAAAACCCAGGCCAGCATCGCGGCAAGCAACACGGCGGCGGGTGACGTGCAGGCCAGCCTGACCATGGCGCACCTGCCACAGGTCAGGCAGGGGGAGCTTGCCATATCCGGCACGGTGGACCGGGCACCCATACAGGTCAGCGCCCATCTCGACAGCAATGCCGATAACAGCCGCCACCTGCAGATTGCCCAGCTGGGCTGGAAGAGCCTTGGCGGCACGGCGGACATGACGCTGCCCGATGGCCACAAGGTGCCAACCGGCATGCTTGACCTGCACATGACCCGCCTGGCCGACCTGCATGACCTGACCGGGCAGGACATCAGCGGCCATGTCGCGGCTACCGCGCGCACCACCAGCGCCACGGCCACGGCGCCTGCCGCACTGGCGGTGAATGTCGATGGCGCGCTCAATGCCGCCATCGCCCGCATCGACCGGGTCGTGCTCAGGGGCCACGTGCTCGACCCCACGGGCGATGCCCCCACGACCGACCTCGACCTTGCGGTGGATAACGCCCATTTCCGCGATATGGGGGGGCGGGCGCATGTTACGGCCAAGGGGCCGCTTGCGGCGCTGGATGTGAACGCGCAATCCACGCTCGATACGCCCTGGACCGGCCCCGCCTCGCTGGACACGGCGCTGGTGGCCAATATCAGCGGGCAGTCGGTGAGCGTGCGCCGCCTCGTGGCGCAGGCACGCGGCGAGCAGGTGCGCCTCGATGGGCCGGTGAGCGTGGGGTATGGCAAGGAGATCGCGCTCGACCACCTGCGCGTGAGCTTGACGCCGCCGCGTGGGCAGGCGGGCAGTATCGAGGCCAGCGGCAAGGTCAGCCCGGCGCTTGACCTGCACGTGGCGATCAACCGCCTCTCGCCCGACCTGCTGGCCCCCTTCGTGCCCACGCTGCACGCGCAGGGCCAGCTCTCGGCCGAGGCCCGGCTGACCGGCACGCCCGCCAGCCCCACGGGCAAGGTCAGCCTGCGCGGCACGGACCTCAGATACCATACCGATTATACATCCTCGCTCGCGCCCGCGTCGATCGAGGCCACGGCCAACCTCAATGCAGGCATGGCGCGGGTGGATGCCCAGATCGAGGCGGGGCCGCAGGTCAATCTGGGCCTGCATGGCACGGCGCCGGTCAACAAGGCCGGGCAGATCACCCTGCAGGCCGATGGCAAGGTGGACCTTGCGGTGGCCAATGCCTATCTGGGCGCGCAGGGCATGCAGGCGGGGGGCAACCTACAGGTGGCGCTGGGCGTGCGCGGCACTCCCGCCCAGCCCCGGCTCAATGGCACGCTCAGCCTGAGCAATGGCCTGTTCCATGACTTTGGCGAGGGCATACAGCTTTCATCCATGCAGGGCACGGTCAACGCCCTGGGTGACAGGCTGGTCATTGCAACGCTCACCGCGCAAGCTGGCAAGGGCAGCATAGCGGCCTCGGGCAGTTATGGCGTGCTCCAGCCCGGCCAGCCGATCGACCTGCACGTGCATGCCGACAGTGCCCGCCCGCTGGCCAGCGACCTGATTACCGCAACACTCAATGGCGACCTTGACGTGAAAGGCCAGCTTGCCAGCCGGATCGACGCCACCGGCAACATCACGCTCAAGCGGGTGGACATCAACATTCCCGATTCCCTGCCCACCTCGGTCGCGCATCTGGATGTGATCCGGCCCGAGGATGAGAAAAACCAGGAAAAAATCGTCAAATCCACCCCGATGGTGATCGGGCTGGGGCTGGATGTGACCTCGCCGGGGCAGTTCTATGTGCGCGGGCATGGGCTGAACACCGAAATGCACGGCCATATCCACGCAGGCGGCACCGCAACCGCGCCGGTGATGACGGGGGCGTTCTCGCTGGTGAAGGGTGGGTTCTCGCTTGGCGGCATCTCGCTCGACTTCAGCAAGGGGCAGGTGGGCTTCAATGGCGTGGGGGTGACGCATGCCATCGACCCGACGCTGGATTTCGTGGCCGAGCGCAGCACCAATGATGGCACCGCCCGGCTGAACGTGGGCGGCTATGCCAGCGCGCCCAAGATCACGTTCTCGTCCTCGCCGCCGCTCTCGCAGGACCAGATCCTGGCCATCCTGCTGTTCGGCACCGATACGCAGTCGCTCTCGCCCACGCAGATGGCCTCCATCGCCGCTGCGGTGGCCAGTATCAGCGGTGGGTCCGCCTTTGACCCGCTGGGCATGGTGCGCAAGACGCTGCATCTGGACCGGTTGCAGATGAGCAGTTCCTCCAATGGCTCGGGCGGCAACGATACCGGGGCCATCGAGGCGGGCAAATATGTCATGCGCGGGGTGTATGTGGGGGCCAAGCAGGCCACGTCGGGTTCAGGCACGCAGGCGCAGGTGCAGGTTGACCTGACCAAGCGGCTCAAGATCAACACCACCGTGGGCACGGGCGGCAACGTGACCGGCTTCACCACGCCGGAAAATGATCCGGGCAGCAGTATCGGCCTGCTTTACCAGTTCAAATACTGAAGCGTCACGTCAGGGGCGGGGCAGGCGGCATTTGCCGGCAGGACACGCCCTGTTTCATCAGGCTAGGTGTGGGCTGGCGGCGTTGCCGCTTCAGCGCGCATCCGTGCGAGCCTGGCTTTGTTGAAGCGCTTGAGGCGGGCCTTGCGCCGGTTCCTGTGGGCAAGCAGGGTCTGTCCAGCCTGTTGCGCCGTGGGCAGGAGGCGCGTGTCATCAACGCGGGGATAGGCCCCGCCGCATATGGGGTCCGGGCAGCCGCAGGTAATGAGGTGGGTGTGGTAAGGCACGGGGCCCTGCCGTTTCTGGATGGCATTCATGCGGTCGAGGTTGCGGCGCGTATCGATGATTGCATCGCGGCTAAAGAATTTTCCGGCCATTATTTCCATCCCTGCCTGTCATGGTAGCCGGAGGCCCTGCGTCTTTTGTTCCGTACCGGGCCATGTGTCAGCGCCCATAGCAAAACCGCTGGCACGGGGGCCAGCGGTGTCTTGTCGGTTGGGTGGGGAAGGGGCGGGATCAGGCCGCCTTCATCACCTCGGTCAGGTTTTCCAGTACTTCGGTCGGCTCCTTGCCTTCCAGCACGGCCACTTCGGCCACGAAGCGTTCCTGTGCGGCCTCGAACAGCTTGCGCTCGCTGAAGCTGCCATCAAGGCTGTCGACATTGCGGCGCAGGTCGCGCAGCACTTCGGCAATCTGCACGAGGTCGCCGGAATTGATCTTTTCCTGGTAGGCCACCGCGCGGCGCGCCCACATGCCACGGCTGACATGGGGCTTGCCCTTGATGATGGCCATCGCCTTGTCCACGATCTCGCGCGAGACGATCTTGCGCAGGCCCGACTTGCGCGCCTTCGAGAGCGGGATGCGCAGCGTCATCTGGTTGCCGGGGAACGAGATCTGGATCATCTCCAGCTTCGTGCCCGCGATCTCGTCGACCCCGATCCGGTCAACGCGGCCCACGCCATGCGCGGCATAGACGATGGCATCGCCTTCGCGGAACGGATCTTCATCTTTTACAGCCGTGCTGGACTTGGCCTCGGCTGCCGTGGTCGCGGCGGCGGTCCGCGCCATGGCATCGGTCACAGTGCCCTTCTGGGTGGTTCTGAACATGCTCATGTCCGCCCTATAGCATAAATTGCGCCTGCTGTCTTGAGGCGCTTGCACGGCACGGCTTCAGCCCTGAATGCCCCTGACGGGTGCCAGCGGGGGTGGTGCGGGCAACCCGCAGGACTGCATGAGGTCGATCTCGATGGTGCGCGATATGGTCAGCATCGGCATGCCGTGCGGTGTCGCGCCAAAGGGGTCCTGCAGGTCGCTGCCGATCTTGTCGAGGGCCACGAACAGGAGCCCGACGAGTGATGAGCCGAGCGGCGTGATCCACCCCAGCGTCTGCACCATGGAAAGTGGCAGGATGATGCAGAACACCGCCGCCACCACCTTGGGCAGCACCGAGAACTGGATGGCCAGCGGCGTGTTGCGGATGCGCTCGAGCCCGCCCTGCGCGTTGCTCATGTCCGACAGGATGCGGTCGATCTGGCCCTGCAGCGCGCCATCGATATCCATCGCGCGGCATTCCGCCTCCACCCGCAGCCCGATCTGGAACAGGATGGCGGCAGGGATGTTGGCGCGGCCTTCAATGCCCGGCTTCATGGAATCAGGCAGAAGGCGCAGCACGTCATCCATGTCATCAAGCCGGCCCAGCGCGCTGCGCAGGGCGTAGGGATAGGCGGCCATGGCGCAGGCCAGGTCGGGGCAGCCGCGCAGGATGGTGCCCGCCTGCCGGGCAAAGGAGCGGCTGTTATTGGTCACGGCCCCCCACAGGGTGCGCCCCTCCCACCAGCGGTTATAGGCGGTGTTGTTGCGAAAGCTCATGAACAGTACCAGCGCCGAGCCGATGAGCGATATGGGCAGGGTGGGCTGCTCCATCCATTCCTGATGGAAGATCTGGAACATCACAACCACGACCACATCCCACGCGCACAGCAGCATGAGCGAGAGCAGGCTCTCGCGCATGAGGATCCACAAGCCGATTTTGCGATTGATGACCATATGGCGTTCCCGGAACGGTTGAAAAAAGCAGGGTGCCGTTGCCAGCCCCTTTCCCGCGCTTATCACATCGCGCGGCAGGCATGGCAGCGTGGCATGGTGCGTGGCATCATTTGTCACTTAAAGAGCTTAATGTTTTCCTGACCGGGCAACATTGACGCGCCCCGCCCCGATGCCCTTAATCGTTGCGAAGATGTACGGGCCCTGGAGCCTGCAACGCATGCAAGGAAAGACTGGTCAATGGATGTAAGGGCCGCCGTAGCCTTCGAGGCTGGCAAACCGCTTGAAATCGAGACCGTGCAGCTCGAAGGCCCGCGTGAGGGCGAGGTGCTGGTGGAAATCATGGCCACCGGCCTGTGCCATACCGACAAGTTCACCCTCTCCGGCGCTGACCCGGAGGGGCTGTTCCCCGCCATTCTGGGCCATGAAGGGGCGGGGATCGTGCGTGAGGTCGGCCCCGGCGTGCGCCACCTCAGGCCCGGTGATCATGTGATCCCGCTCTACACGCCGGAATGCCGGGAGTGTAAGTCCTGCCTCTCGCGCAAGACCAATCTGTGCACGGCCATCCGCACGACACAGGGCAAGGGGCTGATGCCCGATGGCACGTCGCGCTTTTCGTTCAAAGGGCAGCCGATCCATCACTACATGGGCTGCTCCACCTTCGCCAACTTTACCGTGCTGCCCGAGATCGCACTCGCCAAGATCCGCCCCGATGCCCCGTTTGACAAGGTGTTCTACATTGGCTGCGGTGTGACCACCGGCATCGGCGCCGTGCTGTTTACCGCCAAGGTCGAGGCCGGGGCCACGGTGGCCGTGTTCGGTCTGGGCGGCATCGGGCTGAACGTGATCCAGGGGGCGAAGATGGTGGGCGCCGAGCGGATCATCGGCATCGACATCAACCCCGGGCGCGAGGCCATTGGCCGCAAATTCGGCATGACCGATTTCATCAACCCCAAGGATCTCGGCCCCGATGGCGACCTTGTCGGCCATATCGTGGAGATGACCGGCGGCGGGGTGGATTACTCGTTCGAATGCGTGGGCAACCCCACGCTCATGCGCCAGGCGCTGGAATGCGCCCATCGGGGCTGGGGGGTTTCCACCATCATCGGTGTTGCGGGCGCGGGGCAGCAGATCAGCACGCGCCCCTTCCAGCTCGTGACCGGGCGGCGGTGGATCGGCTCGGCCTTTGGCGGCGCGCGCGGGCGCACCGACGTGCCGCGCATCGTGGACTGGTTTATGGAAAACCGCATCGACATTGACAGCCTGATCACCCACAGGCTGCCACTCGAGCGCATCAATGAGGGCTTTGACATGATGGCCAAGGGCGAAAGCATCCGCACGGTCGTGGAGTTCTGATCCATGGGCACGATCACAACCATTGAGGAACATGCAAGCTGCGGCGGCCGGGTCGGTTTTTACAGCCATCCCTCCACCACGCTGGGGCTGGAGGCGCGTTTTGGCGTGTTCCTGCCCGCCCGTGCGCTGGCGGGCGAGAAGGTGCCGGTGCTGTTCGTGCTGGCGGGGTTGACCTGCACGCAGGAGACCTTCCTCATCAAATCCAATGCGGTGCGCTTTGCCGCCCATCACGGGCTGGCGCTGGTCGCTCCCGATACCTCGCCACGCGGGGCCGCCGTGCCGGGCGAGGACGAGACATACGACCTTGGCACCGGGGCCGGGTTCTACCTTGATGCCACCACGCCCGCATGGCGGGCGCATTACCGCATGAGCAGCTATATCGATACGGAACTGCCGCAACTGGTGCAGGACCATTTTGCCGTTGATGGCGCGCGGCGTGGCATCATGGGCCACTCCATGGGCGGGCATGGCGCGCTGGTGCATGCGCTCACGGCGCCAAAGGCATGGAAGTCCGTCTCGGCCTTCGCGCCGATCTGCCACCCGGCCATCGTGCCGTGGGGCGAGAAGGCGTTTGCCGCCTATCTTGGCCCCGATCGCAAGGCCTGGGCGCGGCATGATGCGACGCTCCTGCTCGAGGCAGGCCACACCCACCCCACGTCAATCCTGATCGACCAGGGTGCCGCGGACCAGTTCCTGCACAACCAGCTCCGGCCCGACCTGCTGCGCGTGGCGGCGGGGGCTGCGGGGCAGGCGCTGCAACTGCGCGAGCATGCGGGGTATGACCACTCCTACTGGTTCATCCAGTCCTTCATCGCGGAGCATATCAGGCATCACGCCACGATCCTGGATGCGACGTAACCGGGTCTGCATGATTGTTTTGAAAACAATGCGTTGATAAAAGTTTTCGGGTGCTGCCTTTTTTCAAAAAGGCAGCTTTCTCCTGAAGCTGCTTGAAAAAAGCTTCACCAGAAACTTTCTGGTCATTCACCCATCAGGTGCAGCACGATCTCGCGCCGGTGGGGGCGGGCGCGGTGCTCGAACAGGTATAATCCCTGCCATGTACCCAGCACCGGCCTGCCACTGGCCACGGGAATGGAAAGCTGCGTGTTGGTGAGCATGGCCCGCAGGTGGGCGGGCATGTCATCCGGGCCTTCATCATCATGGATGTAACGGCCGGGCTGCTCGGGCACCAGCGCCTCGAAATACCGCTCGATGTCCGTGCGCACGGTCGGGTCGGCATTTTCCTGCACGCATAGCGAGGCGGAGGTATGGCGGCACCACAGGGTGAGCAGGCCGGTTTCGATGCCGCTCTGCCGCACCCATGCCAGCACCGGCCGGTCGAGCGGAACCAGCCCCTTGCCATGCGTGCTCACCTGAAGGCTGTGCAGTTCCTGGCGCATGGGGCGTGGTTCCTTCCGGGGTTATTTCAGGAAGCCGATCAGCGCTTCGGCTTCCGATACGATGGGATCGGCAATGACGCGGGCGCGGTTGGCACCTTCGCGCAGGGTGTCGCACAGAAAGCCGGGTTCCCTGAGCAGGCGCTGCGTCTCGGTGGCGATGGGGCAGACCGCACCCACCACCACCTCGGTCAGCGCCGCCTTGAACGGGCCAAAACCCTGGCCGCCAAACTGCCGGAGCACATCCGCCGTCGCAACTCCGGCGAGCGTGGCGTAGATGGTTACCAGATTGCGGGCCTCGGGCCGGTTTTCAAGGCCGGCCTCCTCCGATGGCAGGGCCTCGGAATCGCTTTTGGCGCGCTTGATCTTGTTTGCAATGGCATCGGCGTCATCCGTCATCTCGATCCGGCTCTGGGCGGAGGGATCGGATTTGGACATTTTCTTGGTGCCGTCGCGCAGGCTCATCACGCGCGCGCCCTGCGGCGGGATGAGGGCCTCAACCTGCGGGAAGAATTCCACCCCGTAATCATGGTTGAATTTCTGGGCAATGTCGTTGGTCAGTTCAAGGTGCTGCTTCTGGTCCTCGCCCACCGGCACGGCGGTGGCCTTGTAGGCCAGGATGTCGGCCGCCATGAGGTCGGGATAGACGTAAAGCCCGGCGGAATGCTTCTCGCGGTCCTTGCCTGCCTTGTCCTTGAACTGGGTCATGCGGTTGAGCCAGCCCAGGCGCGCGACACAGTTGAAGATCCACCCCAGCCGGGCATGCGCGCTGACAGCGGATTGGTTGAACAGGATATGCTTCTGCGCATCAATGCCCGAGGCCAGCAGCACGGCGGTCTGCGCCAGTGTCTGCTGGCGCAGGGTCGCGGGGTCCTGCCATGTGGTGATGGCGTGCATGTCCACCAGGCAGAAAAGGCACTCATGGTCGCGCTGGAGCGCAACCCAGTTGCGTATCGCGCCCAGGTAATTGCCAAGCTGCGGGATACCGGTCGGCTGAATGCCGGAAAACAGGCGTTGCATAAAGGTATTTTCCGTTTTTTTGCCCGCGGCGGTCAAGGTGCGCGGTTGTCAGGGCAGGGGGTGGATCGCATCAAGGCGGCGGCGTTCATCCGCCACCAGGCTGCTGCTCAGGGGGTGGGTGCGCTCACGGGCCACCTCGGCTGCGGTAAAGACCGGGGCAGGCTTTGTGTCGCCGCGCGTGGCCAGATAGCTCAGGATGGAGGCGATCTCCTCATCTGACAGATGGGCGCGGAAAGACGGCATGAAGAAGTTGTAGGGCACGCCATCGATCTTCAGCGGGCCATTGAGCCCGTTCAGCAACACATGCATGAGGTACTGCCTGCCCTCGGGCGAGGTGGCGATCCTGTCCACGCGGCCGGTTATGGGCGGGATCTCGCCCTTCAGCCCTTCACCGCCGTGGTGGCAGATGCCGCAATTGGTGCGGTAGCGCGCATAGCCTTCCTGCCCGTGGCGCGTGCAGGCGCCCAGCAGTGCCACGCACGCAAGCAGGCAGCCCCCGCGCAGTACGGACGCCACGCGCCCGGTTGCAATACCCATGTTGGTTGTCCGGTTCCTGTACCGTCATGTGAAAAGAGCCACCCACCCGGCGGATGAATGGCTCTTTCAGGGCTTAACGGCCGCCGGGCGAGACGCCAAGCAGCTGGATCTTGAAAATCAGCGGGCTATCAGGCTGGATGATGCCCATCGACTTGTGGCCATAGCCAAGCTCGGGCGGCACGTACAGCATCCACGTATCGCCCACATGCATCTTGGGCACGGCTTCCTGCCAGCCCTTGATCACCATTTCCAGCGGCATCTGCATATACGCGCCGTGGCCATGCTGGTCGGAGCTGTCAAAGATGCCGCCATCGGGCAGGCGGCCTTCATAGATCACCATCACGCTGTCATTGATGGTGGGCTGCGCACCATCCTTCGGGCCGGACTGGAGCACCTTGTAGGCCAGCCCGTCAGGCAGCGTCTGGACACCGGGCTGCTTGCGCACGTTGTCCATGAACTGCGCCGGGGTCAGTTCCGGCTGGTCATCCTTGTTTCCGCCGCCACAGGCCGCAAGCGGCAGGGCCACCACGGCTGCGGCAAGAAGGGGAATGACACGGGAAAAGCGTTTCATGACACCTCGGCAGGCTGTTGAAGGGATGAAGGAGGGAACGCAGGCGCTCAGAGCGCGCCGCCACGGCGGCCGATCTTGGCGCCAAGGCGCAGGCGCAGCGCGTTGAGCTTGATGAAGCCCTGCGCATCGGCCTGGTTGTAGGCACCCTGGTCATCCTCGAAGGTGACGACGCGGGTGTCATACAGGCTGTTGGGGCTTTCACGGCCCACGCAGATCACGTTGCCCTTGTACAGCTTGAGCCGCACGCGACCGCTGACGGAGTGCTGGCTGCGGTCGATCAGCGCCTGCAGCATGTGCCGCTCGGGCGAGAACCACAGGCCGTTATAGATCACCTCGGCATAGCGCGGCATCAGGCTGTCCTTGAGGTGCATGGCCTCGCGGTCGAGCGTGATGCTCTCGATGCTGCGGTGCGCGGTCAGCAGGATCGTGCCGCCCGGCGTTTCGTAAATGCCGCGCGACTTCATGCCCACGAAGCGGTTTTCCACCAGGTCGAGGCGGCCGATGCCGTTGTCACGGCCCAGTTCGTTCAGGCGCGTGAGCAGCGTTGCGGGCGACATGGCCACGCCGTTGATGGCTACCGGGTCGCCGGATACGAAATCGATGGTGATCTCGGTCGCCTTGTCCGGCGCTGCCTCGGGCGAGATGGTGCGCTGGAACACGATCTCATCGGGGCCGACCGCCGGGTCCTCGAGCAGCTTGCCTTCGGATGAGGAGTGCAGCAGGTTCGCATCGACCGAGAAGGGGGCCTCGCCGCGCTTGTCCCTGGCGATGGGGATCTGGTGCTCCTCGGCAAAGGAAAGCAGGCGCGTGCGCGAGGTCAGGTCCCATTCACGCCACGGCGCAATCACGGTGATGTCGGGCTTGAGCGCGTAATAGGCCAGCTCGAAGCGCACCTGGTCGTTGCCCTTGCCGGTGGCGCCATGGGCCACGGCATCGGCGCCGACCTGCTCGGCAATCTCGATCTGGCGCTGGGCGATCAGCGGGCGGGCGATGGAGGTGCCCAGCAGGTACTGCCCCTCATACAGCGCATTGGCGCGGAACATGGGGAAGACGAAATCCTTGACGAAGGTCTCGCGCAGGTCCTCGACAAAAATTTCCTTCACGCCAAACATCTCGGCCTTGCGGCGGGCGGGCTCAAGCTCCTCGCCCTGGCCGAGATCGGCGGTGAAGGTCACGACTTCACAGTTATAGGTGGTCTGCAGCCAGCGCAGAATCACGGAAGTATCAAGACCGCCCGAATACGCGAGAACGACCTTTTTGACATCCTTGGCGGCCATGGGAGAACGCTCCTGTCGACAAAACTTGGACAATACTTTGCCGGGAAAACCGGCGGCCTGCCCTCCTAGCACCCCACGCTGCGGGCGACCAGAAGCGAAAGGCGGATTTTTACGTCATTCCACCGGATCGGGGGCACCTTCAGGCCGGGCGGCCCGGCGCAGGCGCTGGCTTTCGGTGCGCAGCTGCCCGCATGCGGCAAGGATGTCGCGCCCGCGCGGCATGCGGATGGGCGAGGCGAAGCCCGCATCCATCACGATATTTGCAAACTTTTCAAGCTGCTCGCGCGTCGAGGGTTTGTAGCTGCTGCCCGGCCACGGGTTGAACGGAATGAGGTTGACCTTGGCCGGAATGCCCGAGATCAGCCGCACGAGTTCACGCGCATCGGCCTCGCTGTCATTGATGCCGCGCAGCATGATGTATTCAAACGTGATGCGCCGTGCATTGCTGGCGGCGGGGTAGCGGCGGCAGGCGGCAATGACTTCCCTGATGGGGTATTTGCGGTTGAGCGGCACGATCTCGTCGCGCAGGTCATCGCGCACGGCATGGAGCGACACGGCCAGGTTAATGCCAAGCTCGGCGCCGCACTGGTCCATCATCGGCACAACGCCGGATGTGGAAAGCGTGATGCGCCGGCGCGAAAGGCCAATGCCCTCGCCATCCATGATGATGCGCATGGCCTTGGCCACGTTGTCGTAATTGTACAGCGGCTCGCCCATGCCCATCAGCACGATGGTGGACAGCAGGCGCGGCGTATCCCCCTTGGGGCTGGGCCATTCGCCATAGCTGTCACGTGCCGCCATGAACTGGCCCACGATCTCGGCAGCACCAAGGTTGCGCACCAGCGCCTGCGTGCCGGTATGGCAGAAGGTGCATGACAGCGTGCAGCCCACCTGCGAGGAAATGCACACCGCCCCGCGGTCTTCCTGCCGGTCGGGGATGTAGACCGTTTCTGCCTCCTGCCCGTCACGGAAGCGGAAGAGGAATTTGCGCGTGGAATCCTGCGAGGTCTGCTCCGTCACCACGCCGGGGCGGCCTACGATGAAGCGTTCGGCCAGCTTCTCCTGCAGGGGGCGGGCAATCGAACTCATGCGCGAGAAATCGGTGGCGCCCTGATGGTAGATCCAGTGCCATAGCTGCTTGGTGCGGAATGGCTTTTCGCCAATCTCGACCATGATCTCGGTCAGTTCCTCACGTGACAGGCCCACAAGGTCGCGCCTGCCATCGGGCAGGGCTGCGGTGGGCGGCGCGAACTGGGCGGATTTGGCCCGGATGCGCGTGCGCTCCGCATCATCAAGGAGCGAGGCCGCCGTCCCGTCGCGTAACCGGGAAGGAGAAGTTGCGGGGGCTGCGGACATACCGGTGCTGCCTCTGTTTTTTCATGTCATGCGTAAGGGGAGGGGCGTTGCATGCCGCTCTCGGGGCCTGTGTATCACATCCGGGGCCGTGGATGCGACTGCCGATCAGCCGTCCTTGCGGGCCGCGATCAGGAATTCGCGGTTGCCTTCCGGCCCGGTAATGGGGCTGGCATCAAAGCCCAGAACGCTCCAGCCCGGCAGGTCCGCCCACCAGTCGCGTATCATCGTGCATACGGCCTCATGCACCGCCGGGTCGCGCACCACGCCCTTGGGGCCAACCGCATCGCGCCCGGCCTCGAATTGCGGCTTGATCAGCGCAATGGCCCACGCACCGGGCACGCACAGGTCAAGCCCTGCGGGCAGCACCGTGCGCAGGCCGATAAAGCTGGCATCGCAAACCAGCGCATCAATCGGGTCGGGGATGATCGTGGCATCGAGCGCGCGGGCATTGCATTTTTCCAGCACCACGACCTGCCCGGTGTTCGAGCGCAGCTTCCACGCAAGCTGGCCGTGGCCGACATCGACCGCATAGACCTTCCTGGCCCCTTCATGCAGCAGCACGTCGGTAAAGCCGCCGGTCGAGGCCCCCACGTCAAGGCAGGTCAGGCCGGCAGGCGAGAGGCCAAAATGCTCCAGCCCATGCGCCAGCTTGATCCCCCCGCGCGAGACCCACGGGTGGTCCTGCCCCTTGAGCGCAAGCGGCGCATCCTCGGGCAACTGGTCGCCCGCCTTGGCAATGCGCCGGTCAGATGTATAGACCAGCCCCGCCATGATGAGCGCCTGCGCCCGGGTGCGGCTTTCCACCAGCCCCCGGTCCACCAGCATCTGGTCAACGCGCCGTTTTGCCATGAGCGGTGCTACCCCGACCGGCCCGCGGCTCAGGCCATCTGCCGTGACTGCGGCACGCCAAGCGCCGAAAGCGCGGTCGCCACGATGGCGGGCGCATCCAGCCCGGCCTCATGGTACTGGGCCTCCTGGCTGTTATGGTCGATGAAGCGGTCGGGCAGGGTCATGGGGC
>NZ_QQBI01000017.1 GCF_004302915.1 Komagataeibacter xylinus
CAAGCAAAGGAAAGACTACGAGTTTAATCCGAGTCTCGTGGCCTCGGAGCTGTATTTAAGAGAAAGGGGAATGTACATGCCTGTTCTCACATAAGGCACGGAGCCGCGTAATAGGGGCGCGGGCTCCGTGCGGCTGCGTGGCTTACTGTTCGCTGCTATCGGCGGGGGAGGGAGTCTTGTTCCCGCCACGGCTGCTGCGCCCCTCCGACCCGGGGTGGGTATGGCTGTGGCCATGCGGGGTGGCGCTGCCGGAGGCATCATTATTGTTCGGCGGCTGCGTGCCGGGCTGTTCGCCCACGGTGCGCGGGTTGTTCCACAGCTTGTCCGACGGTTCGACGCGTTGGCCGTTCGTGGAGGTGGCCGAAGGCGGGTTGCGCCCCACCTGCGAGGCCGCTGAATCGGCCGTGGGCGCCGGCTGCTCGTTGGGCATGGCCGATGACTGGGCCACGGCGAGGGCGGGTACACTTGCCACGACAGCTGCAAGCAGGGTGGAATGCAGGATCTTTTTCATGGTTGTGTCTTCTTTCATTTTGGGAATGCGCCATGCATTGAAGCCATCACGCCCGGCAGGAGTTGCATCATGCATCTGCCTGTCGAGTGAATACTTCTGCATGGTCTGGATACGGGCATGAATACTGAGCGGATGGCTCGTCGCGCCGTCAGGGCTTCCGGGCGGGTGTCGTGCCGTTCTGGCCTTCGGGGCGGGCGTGTTCGTCGCAGCCTTCGGCGCAGCGCTGCTGGCCCTTGTGGCTGGTGGCCTCGACCCGTTCGTCATTGTCGAGGCTGGATTCAGGCTCGTCCTCGCCCTTGCGGGGCTTGCCGTGTCCTTCAGCCTTCGGGGTGGCGTGGCCTTCATCCACGGGGGCTGAAGGGGCATCGCCGCCGCGCGCGCGCTGGTGCGTAAGGTAAGACATGATCCCTGTCCTTTATGGAAAGGCAGCAGTAAAAAACGCGTTCTGTCCTGCTGTCAGTCAGTCAACGGCACACGCGCGGGATGGTTCGGGCCTTTTGCACGGGCATTGGTAAATTAATAAGTGATGCCGCTGCGCCTGAAACCGGCGCCCTCCGTCACGTCGCTGCCTGTGGCGGGGGGCCGAGTGTCACGGCCACGACATGGGTTGCGCCATCATCGACCATCGGGATCGGGTCGGTGGCGGCCAGGGCCACGCCATCGAGCACGACCTGGCGCACGCCCGTGCTGACATGCCCGGGGTTGCTGACCGTTATGGCGTAGGTGGCGGTGCGCCAGCGCAGCCGCGCCGTGAATCCGGGCCAGCCGGGCGGAATGCACGGCTCAACGACCAGCGTCGTGCCCAGCACGCGCAGGCCAAGCAGGGTTTCCACGCCCACGCGCTGCATCCATCCGGCCGAGCCGGTGTACCACGACCAGCCACCACGCCCCACATGCGGCGGGCGTGAGTAGATGTCGGCTGCGACAACATAGGGCTCCAGCCGGTAACGCCCAGCGGCCTCGGCGGTCCGGCTGTGGTTGATGGGGTTGATCATGTGCAGCAGGGCATGCGCCTGCGCCCCATCGCCCTGGGCTGCGAAGGCCATGACGGTCCACAGCGCGGCATGGGTGTACTGGCCGCCATTTTCACGTATGCCGGGCGGATAGCCGCGAATGTAGCCCGGATCGGGGCCGATGGTGTCAAAGGGCGGGGCGAGCACCAGCACCAGCCCTTCATCGGCGCGCACCAGCAGCTTGCGCACCGAGCGCATGGCATGGGCCACCCGGTCAGGCGCACCCACGCCGGACAGCACCGACCATGACTGGGATATGGCATCGATCTGGCATTCCGCGCTGGTGTGCGTGCCCAGTGGCGTGCCGTCATCAAAATAGGCGCGCAGGTACCAGTCGCCATCCCATGTGGCCTCGAGTGCGGTGGCGAGGGCCTGCCTGTGGGCTTCCCACGCCTGGGCGCGGGCATCCTCGCCCCGGCTGCGCGCAAGAGGAATGAAGGTGCCCAGGGCCACGTGCAGGAACCACCCCAGCCACACGCTCTCGCCCCGGCCATGCTCGCCCACGCGGTTCATGCCGTCGTTCCAGTCGCCCGTGCCCATCAGCGGCAGGCCGTGCGCGCCCGTGGCCAGCGCCTGATCGAGCGCGCGGGCGCAGTGCTCGAACAGCGTGCCTGCCTGTGGCGAGACTTCCGGGATCATGAAGCGGTCATGTTCCTCCAGCGGCAGGGGTGGCGCTTCGAGGAAGGGGACGACCTCGTCAAGCACGCCGCTATCGCCCGTTGTGCTGACATAATGCGCCACCGTATAGGCCAGCCATGCCCGGTCATCGGAGATATGGGTGCGCACGCCCGCGCCGGTCAGCGGCAGCCACCAGTGCTGCACGTCGCCCTCCACAAACTGGCGGCTGGCCGCGCGCAGCAGGTGGGCGCGCACGGCTGCGGGGCGGCACAGCGCCAGCGCCATGCCATCTTGCAACTGGTCGCGAAAGCCATAGGCCCCGCTGGCCTGGTAGAAGCCCGCCCGCGCCCAGACCCGGCTGGCCAGGGTCTGGTACAGCAGCCAGCCATTGAGCATGATGTCGAGCGCGCGGTCGGGCGTGCTGACCTGCACGGAGCCCGTTACCTGCTCCCACTGGCTGGTTGCGGCTTCAAGCACGCGGTCAAGGTTGGCCGCGCGGTAGTGGGTGATGAGGCGGCGGGCATCGGCCTCGTTTTCGCCTTCGCCGAGCAAAAAGACGATCTCGACACGGCCGCCCGGCGGTACGGTGGCCATGGTCTGGACCACGCCACACGGGTCCAGCCCCGCGCCGGTGCGGCCCTGCACGCCGTTGGGGCGGGTGAAGGCGGCAGGGTTTTCCACGCTGCCATTGCGCCCGAGAAAGGCGGTGCGATCCCCGGAACTTGCACTCAGGTAGCCGCCCATATCGGCAAACGCGACCCGGCCTGCATACTCCGCCTGCCAGCGGTTGCGCGCGAACAGCGCGCCCGTCTCGCCGTCGCGTTCGGTCAGGATGAAAGGGGCTGCCCTGCTGCGCGCGGGGCCAAGCACCCATTCCACATAGGCCGTGACCGACAGGGTGCGCGGCTGGGCGGAGAGGTTGCGCAGCTGTATGCGCGTGATCTTGACCGCGTCAGTAGGCGGCACGTACTGCAAGAGCGTGCTGGCAATGCCGTGGGCCACGCGGTCCTGCCGTGTATAGCCGTGCCCGTGGCGGGTAACGTAGGTTGCCGCCGCGTCGCGCCGTGTCGCGGCACTCGGGCACCACAGCGTGCCGCTGTTCTCGTCGCGCAGGTAGATGATCTCGCCGGCGTGGTCGCTGACCGGGTCGTTCGACCACGGGGTAAGCTGGTGCTCGCGGCTGTTGCCCGACCAGGTATGGCCGCTGCCTTCCCCCGTGACCTGAAAGCCGAATGTCTCGTTGGTGATGATGTTGACCCATGGCGCGGGCGTGCTCTGGCCGGGGCCAAGCACGATCACGTATTCGCGCCCGTCCTGCGCAAATCCGCCATGCCCGTTGAAGAATTCCAGTTCGGGCACCGCTGGCGCGGCAAAGGCCGTGGCAGGGTGGCGCGGCACGGGGGGCACCGGGGGGCGGAGGCGTGTCATCGGGCCTTCGGCCAGGTCAAGCTGTTCGGCCAGCCCCTGGCCTGCCACCAGCACCACGCGCGCAATCGACACGATCAGGTCCAGCACCACGGGGGTGACGAGATCGGCGCGCAGCACACGCACCGAACCCGCCGTGCTGGGCGTGCGCGGCGTGGCATGCACCATCTGGTCGAGCGCCACCTGCAGGTCCTGCATGTAGGAGGACGGATGTTCGTTGAGGATGACAAGATCAACCGCCACCTGCTTGAGGCGCAGATATTCCTGCGCCACAAGCACAAGGCGCACCACAGCCGTGTCATCCGCCGCCCTTATGCGCAGCACGAGCAGCGGCAGGTCGCCTGAAATGCCCTGTGCCCAGAGCAGCGGCTGCGGCCCGGCCCCCCGGGCAATGCTCGTGGCGTCGGCCCGCAGGGCCGGGCCTGCGTAAAGGATGTGGCCGGCAAGGCGCTGGAACAGGTCCGCCGTGGCGGGGCTGATGTCGAGATGGCGCAGCTGCACCTGCGCCTGCGTCCAGGCCAGGGTGCGCACGCGCTCGAACGCGGTTGCATCCTGATGGGTGTCGATCATGTCCAGCAGGGCGGCGCGGGTGGGGGCGGCCATGGTCCACAACGTGAGGCGCGCCACGGCGCCCGGGCGGATGGAGAGCGTGGCGCGGATGGCGAAGGCCGGGTCCAGCACCGTGCCGACAGCACCCGACAGGCGCGCGCGCGCGTTCAGGGCCGCGGGGTCATGCACATCATGGCGGCGGCCGATAAAGCGGGCGCGGTCGGTTTCCACCTCGATCGGGTAGTCACACACCGCCATCTGCGCCACCCATATCCCGGCCTCGTCGGGCGCGCGCCTGCGGCGGGTGGCGACCAGCGCGCGGGCCTCGGGTAGGTATTCGGTCTGCACGAACAGCTTGGTGAAGGCCGGGTGTGCCAGATCGGCGTCCTGCCCCAGCAGGGCCAGTTCGCTGTAGCTGGTGACCTCGATTTCCATCGCCTCGCTGCCGGCGTTGTAGAGCGAAATCTGGCGGGCTTCGGCGTCATCCTCGGCGGAGACGAATATTTCCAGCGTCGTGGTCAGGTTGCCGTCACGGCGGGCGAACTCGGCGCGATCTTCATGAAAGGCCACGCCGTATTCATCGGGCCGCGCGGCGCAGGGCTGCATGGTGGCGGACCACACCCGGCCCGTGTTCCGGTCGCGCAGGTAGATGTACTGGCCGTATTCATCACATGTCATGTCCTCGCGCCAGCGCGTGATGGCCTGGCCCAGCCAGCGGCTGTAGCCCGACCCCGCCGCAGTAAGCATGACCGTGTACCGCCCGTTGGAAAGCAGATGCGTGACCGGCTGCACCGTGTCGGCCCGGTCAAGGTAACGGCCTGCTGGCGTTGTGACGGGTGGGGCGGGGGCCTGGCTGTCATCTTCAAGCGGCAGGGAGCGGGCCACGGCGCCCCTGCGCGGCGCGCGTTCATGCAACAGCAGTTCGGCCGAGGCCATGAGCGGATCATCATGAAAGCGCGTGCGCATGATGCCCCCCATGAGCGTATCGGCCACCGCAAGGATCGTCATGCCCTGATGGTGCGCCATATAGGCCCGTATGATCGCGACAGGGCTGCGGTCAGGCACGCGGCCGGGCGTGTAGTCGAGGGATTCATAAAAGCCGTACCGGCCCAGCGCACCGGTTTTTTCCAGCACGTACAGATTGGCCACCGCCTTTTGCGGGTCGATCATGGCGGCGAGCGCCGTGGCGTAGGGGGCCACGACCCGGTCCAGCCCCAGCCCGCGCTTGAGCCCCAGACCCGGCACGCCGAAGTTGGAATACTGGTAGGTATATTCCAGGTCGCGCACGTTATAGGCGGATTCCGATATGCCCCACGGCAGGCCGCGCGCCTGCCCGTAGGCGATCTGGCGCTGCACGATCAGCGTATTGGTCTGCTCGAGCAGGCTGCCCATGGGCGCGCGCATGACCAGAGAGGGCATGAGATATTCAAACATCGACCCCGACCACGACACCAGCGCCGCCCCGTTGCCCACCGGGGTGATGGGGCGGCCAAGGCGGAACCAGTCCTGGGCGGGCATGTCGCCCTTGGCGATGGCGAAAAACACCGCCAGCCGCGCCTCCGAGGCCAGGAGGTCATAGCAGTTCCCGTCCTGCGTGTCCTCCGCCACGAGGTAGCCGATCGAGAGCAGCTTGCGCGCCGGATCGCACAGGAATCTGAAATCCATTTCCTGCGCCATGCGCCGCGCCGCCTGCGCCAGGGCCGCAAGGCGGGGGGCAAGGGTTGCGTGGAGGTCCGTGTCAAGGTCGCGCTGGTGGCTCTCCAGCGCGCGCAGGGGGGCCGCAATCCAGAACAGCAGGTCCGTTGTGGTGTCAGGTGCCGTATCAGGCAGGTTGCTGTACAGCACGGCGGCATGATCGACCGCCGCTGCCGCCTGACGGCGCAGGCGGGCGAATTCGGCTGCCGACCGGGCGGCGGTGTCGGACAGGACCGCGTTTTTCAGCCCCGTGAGCAGGCGCAGCAACTGCCGCTCGGGAGCACTATGATTGCGGCGCGCGCCATTGCTGAAGGTGAGGTCCGCCATGGCGATGTTGAGCGCATCGGCCAGACCCGCGCGCCACGGGTCGGTTTCGGGCCCGTGTTCGGCCCAGCGCTGGCATGCGCTGGCCAGCGCAATGAGGTGGCCGGCCATGTTGCCGCTATCCACGCTCGAGACATAGGCAGGCTCGAGCGGGCGGAGGTCATCGGTTGCATACCAGTTGTAAAAATGCCCCCGGTAGCGCGGCATGCGCGCAAGGGTGGCGAAGGTTGCCTCCAGCCGGGCCACGGTATCGGCCAGCCCGGTCCAGCCAAAATCACGCGCGCTGATGGTGCACAGGAGGTAGAGGCCGATATTGGTGGGCGAGGTGCGGCGTGCCAGGAGTGGGACCGGGTCTTCCTGAAAATTGTCCGGCGGCAGCATGTTGTCGGCCGGGGTGACATAGGTCTCAAAAAAGCGCCATGTGCGCCGTGCGGTCATGCGCAGGGCGCGGATATCGGTGCGCGAGGGGCGCGAGCGCGCGGCGATGACCGGCGTGCGGCTGGCCCACATGGCAATGGCGGGCGAAAGCCCCCACAAGACTGCCACCGGCACGCACAGGAACAGGCTCCATGGCGCCCACAGGCTGATGCCTGACGTAATGCTGGCCGCGAGCACCGGCCCGGACAGCATATGCCCGTAATACCCCGCAAGGCCGGGGCGCATGCGCCCGCCCAGCTGGTCGGCTGGCACCCATTGCAGCATGTGCCGCCCTGTCATGAACACGCGCACCAGTGTGCGCCCGATCGCATCGACCATGAGGCTGGCCTGATGCGCGAGGAAGGTGATGTTGAGGAAGGTCATCACCCCTGCCTCGGCGCTGGCGGCGGCGAGCACGCTGAAATAGCTGCGCAGCGTGATCCATTCCCGTCGGGGCACGAAATCGGCCAGCACGGGCAGGAAGGCGGGCAGGGCAATGACCAGCAGCACGAAGGCGGTCCAGGCAAGGGCCACGTGAAAGGGCAGGAACCACGCGCCCACCAGTGCCGCAAGTGCGAGCGGCATGCTGAGCGTGCGGCGCAGGTTGTCGAGCATCTTCCACCGCGCAATGCTGGAAACGTGGCTGCGTGGCGTGCGGCCCGGGCCTGACAGGACCCAGGGCAGGAGCTGCCAGTCACCGCGTGTCCAGCGATGCAGGCGCTGGGCGGCGACAAGGTAGTCGGTGGGAAAGTCTTCCACCACCTCGATGTCGGATACCAGCCCCGCGCGGGCGAAGATGCCCTCGAACAGGTCATGGCTGAGCATCGTGGAGTCCGGCACGCGCCGTTCAAGCGCCGCCTCGAAGGCATCGATGTCGTAGATGCCCTTGCCTGCGTATGAACCCTCGCCAAACATGTCCTGGTACAGGTCGGACACGGCGGCGGAATAGGCGTCTATGCCGCTGGCGCTGGCATAGATGCGCTGGAACAGCGTGCTGTGGTGGCCCACCGGCAGGGCAGGCGTGAGCCGTGGCTGGAGGATGGCATAGCCTTCATGCACCCGGCCCGATACGGGGTCGAAGCGCGGGGCATTGAGCGGGTGCGCGATCTTGCCGATCAGGCGGCGCACGGTTTCAAGCGGCAGGCGCGTGTCGGCATCGAGCGTGATGATGTATTTTATGGCCTGTGGCAGGGGGTGTGCCGCTGGCATGAAGGTGGTGTCGGTTGCGCCACGCAGCAGGCGGTTGAGTTCATGCAGCTTGCCGCGCTTGCGCTCCCAGCCCATCCAGACCTGTTCGCTCTCCACCCACACCCGCCTGCGGTGCAGCACGAAAAAGCGCGTGCCACCACGGGCGGGGCCATATTTGTGGTTGAGTTTTTCCACCCCTGCCAGCACGGCAGCCAGCAAGGGCTGGTCATCGGGCGCCTCCGGGCCGGGGGTGTCGGGCCAGTCGGTCAGGAGGGCGAAGTGTATTTCGTCATCACGCGTGGCAAGGTAATGCACCTCGATGCGGGCCAGCAGGGCGGCTACGGTAGCGGGCGTGGTGAGCAGGGCGGGCACCACCACCATGCTGCGTTGCGTGGGCGGTATCCCCTCCCTGAACTCAAGCCCCGGCAGGGCGGTGGCCTGTATGACCCCAAGCGCCAGGCGGTTCACGCACGCCACCGCCGCCTCTGATGCGGGCACGAAGGCAAGGGCCGCCAGCAGCCACGAAGCGCCCCCCATGGCGGCATTGCACAGCCACAGCGGCAGGGCGAGGAACAGCAGCGTCAGCGCAGTGACGACAGCGCTGTAGGCCATAATGCCGCGCGCGCAGAATGCCCGCACCAGCGTGAGTTTTGCGGGGGGGCGGAACCCGGTGGCCTCTTCCAGCCGCGCCCGTCCGGCCATGAGCAGGTAATAGCCGGGATCGGCGCGGCGGGGGTCATCAGGCGTTGCGGCCTGTGCCTGCCGGGCCATTGCCACCGCGCGTTCGGCTATGGCGATTTCGCTCAGCCCGCTGCCACGGGCCAGTTCCTCAATGGCCTTGCGGTACAGGTCGCGGCTGGCAAAATCGGCCCTGGTGAAGCTGTCATAGGCTGCAAGCACCCGGTTGACGAGGCAGACCCGCTCGAAAGCCTCGGTCCAGTCAAACCCCGCGATCAGGCGCAGGCTGGTGATGATGTTGCGGATGGTGGCATTGAACGCGCCCTGTTCAAGCAGGTCGTCGCGCACCGCGTCATCCATGGTGGTGCCCCGGTCGGCCAGGCGTTGCGCCAGCCAGATCAGGGCGGGGTCTTTTTCCGGGTCCAGCCCGCGCGAGCGGTGGGCAAGCTGGGCGGTAAACGCATGGGTGAGCATGTGCGGCGCCACCGAGGCGAGCAGGGCGGACAGGGCGGCGGGCGTATCCTTGCGGCAGGCGGCAAGCCGGTCGGCCAGAGCGTCGGCTTCGCGCCTGCTGGCATTGTTGGCCATGATGGCGCCCGTGACCCGGCGCAGGTTCTCGATCAGCACGATGCGCAGCGTGATGGATACGGCCCAGAGTTCGCCAATGTTCAGCGGCGTTACACTCTGGTAGGCCAGCAGGTAACTGTAGAGCATGGCGGGCTGGATATTGCTGTCGGTGTGCGCCACGAGCGCCCATGTCACGCCAAACACCCGTGGCAGGCCTGCAAACGGGCCGTCCGCCAGCTTGGGCAGGCGCGCGTAATAGCCCGGCGGCAGGTCAAGGTCCGTCTCGCGGATCTGCATGTCGATCAGGGCATAGTTATCGGCCAGCCACTGGGCTGCGGGGGTGAGTTGTCGGCCGGCCTGAATGGCCTCGGCAATGCGGGCATCCGCCGCGCGCAGGAAGGCGCTGTTTTGCGCCAGCCTGCGTGACAGGGGCTGGCCGTATCCGCGCGGCCCAGAGGTTATGGTCTGGGCCGCGGCCAGGCTTCTGGCATGGGCTTCGAGCCGTTCGGGGCCAAAAATCTCGCTTCTGAGCGGTGCGGCATCCTCCTGCCATTCCGGCTGGGCGGTCCATCGGGGCAGGCGCGCCAGCCAGGAGCGCGACGCACCACCGGGTCGAGAGGGGCGGCGTGTGGTGGCGTTCATGTCATGCTCCAGCGCGGAGCGCGTGGCGCAGGACCGCCACGCGCTCGCGTGATTTCATTTGCGGAAAAGGCTTTTCCTTGGCTGTTGCGCCGGGGTGGCGAGACGGTGCGACAGGCAGGGCCGGGCCTGCGCCGGTGGCGTATCGGGCCGTGCGGGCGCCAGTGTGCGGGATGGGGGCTTGACCACGGGCTTGTCCGGGCCTTGTGCCGGGCGGGTGCGGAATGCATCCATCGGCTGTCCTCCTTTGTCTGGAGCGGGTGGCTACATGTAAAGGGTGGTGCAGGGGTGCCGCGCGCAAGGGCGGCCTGCATGGCATGAACGGGCGGTAGGGGGCACCGTTTCATGGCAGTGCCGGTATTTTATTTCATTCAAGCGGCCATGATTGGTCTGATGGTGTGGCGCGACACCAAAAAGACATGAATTATTTCCACTCATGACCATGAATATTTTGTCAGATACCGATGGCATGGCTTGCGCGTTAAAGGCACAGGCCCGGCTGAGACAGGTATGACGTTCATGTCCAATGTAGCGCGCTTTGAGTATATCCTCATGCTGATCGTGCTCATCGTCGGGCTGGAACTTGCCGCGCGCAAGATGCGCCTGCCACCGGCTGCGGCCCTTGTGCTGGGCGGCATTGCCATAGCACTCGCCCCCGGCCTGCCGGTGCTTGAAATCGATCCTGACCTCGTGCTGATCGTGTTCCTGCCGCCGCTTTTGCTGGCGGGGGCGTATTTTTCCGTCTGGCATGCGTTTCGCGTGCACCTGTTTGGCATCCTGCAGCTTGCGGTGGGCGGGGTTGCGTTCACCACGTTTGCCGTGGGGCTGGCCGCGCACTGGCTTATTCCTTCCATGCCGTGGGCGGGGTGTTTCGTGCTGGGCGCCATTGTCGCCCCCCCCGATGCGGTGGCGGCCAAGGCCGTGCTCAAGCACGTGGTCCTGCCCGAGCGCATCACCACGCTGCTGGAAGGCGAAAGCCTGCTGGATGATGCGGCGAGCCTCGTCATCTACCGCTTTGCCACCGTTGCGGTGCTGACCGGCTCGTTCAGCCTTGTCCATGCCACCGTCACCTTCGCGTGGCTGGCCATGGGCGGCCTGGTGCTGGGCGGCGGGCTGGGGTGGTTGTGGATCAGGCTGCTGCGCCGGGTGCGCGACCGGATCCTGAGCATTACCATGACGCTGCTGCTGCCCTGGGTGGCCTATATCGGCGGGGAGTGGCTTGGGGCGTCGGGGGTCATTACCACGGTCGTGGCAGGGCTGGTGCTGGGGTGGCGGCAGCATGACGTGTTCAGTGCCGATGAACGCCTGCGCTGGGCGGCGGTGTGGGAGGTGCTGGTGTTCCTGCTCGAATCCCTCGTTTTCGTGCTGATCGGCATGGCGCTGCACGCCATCGTGCTGCGCCACAGGGGCACGGGCTGGGTGGCGCAGGATGTGTTTGCTCCCGTCATGGGCATTGTGCTGGCGGTCATGATCTCGCGCTTTGTGTGGATGGCCCTGACCGAGGGGCTGCGTATCGCCTGCGTGCCGCCATCACGGCGGCCGGGCGTGCGGGGGTTCATGACCTATGTTGCGGTCATGGGGTGGTGCGGCATGCGTGGCGTGGTCAGCCTGGCCATCGTGCTGGCGCTGCCCGAGGGCATGCCCGAGCGCGACATCATGCAGATCGCGACCTTCGTGGTCATTCTGGCCACCGTGCTGGGGCAGGGCACAACCATTGGCTGGCTGATCCGCATGACGGAGGGCGCGCGCGGGCAGGTGGCAGGGCAGCGGCACTACCTTTCGGTATCGCAGGCGCGCGCCCAGATCGCCCGCGTGCAGGAGCGCATCATGCAGCATCTGGCCTATGATGCGGATGGACAGCTGGTGCATGATCGCCTGCTTGAGCAATATGCCTACCGCGCGGAGCTGGCCGAGCGTTTCAGCCATGAACAGGAGGCGCTGCAGGGGCGGCAGGATGCCCATTACCGCGCCCTGCTGGCCACCATAAAGGCAGGCCGCGCCGAATTGCTGCGCCTGCACCGTAGCGGCGAGATCCATGACGCCGTGCTGCACCAGCTTGAACATGAACTCGACCTGCAGCAGATGACGGCGGAAGGTGCGCTGATCTGAGAGGGCTCTTTTTAATCAGCCCCAGCAGTTTTCGAAGCTTTTTGAAAAAAGCTTCACCAAAAACCTTTGTATTCCGGGTTATCTGTTTTGTGGTTACGCTTTTTGCCCCGCGTGCGTGCTGTTATTGCAATGCGGCTGCGTTCGGGTGCAATGACAGCCGAATGAGTATTTCGACAGCTTTCCTGCCGCGGCGCCTGCAGGCTTTATGGCGTTCTCCCACAGGGGGCGCCTGCGTGTTACTGCTGGCTTCCGTACTGGGGTTCGGGCTGGCCAATTCGCCATGGGCCGGGGCTTACGGGGCGGTGGCGCACTGGCCGCTCAGCCTTGCTGTCCTGGGCGCACAGGGGCCACGCACCTTGACCGCTTGGGTATCCGATGGGCTGATGGCGTTGTTTTTCCTGACCATCATCCTCGAAATCAGGCAGGAAATCAGCGATGGCCATCTTTCATCACCCCGCAAGGTCGCCCTGCCGCTGATTGGCGCGCTGGGCGGCATGGTGGTTCCGGCCCTCATTTACGTGTTCACAACCCGTGGCGCGGTGGAGGCGGCGCGGGGATGGGCCATACCGATTGCAACCGATGCCGCCTTTACCCTGCCCATCATCCTGCTGCTTGGCGCGCGTGTTGCCCCTGCGGCGCGGGTGTGGCTCATGGCGCTGGCGGTTTTTGATGACCTGCTGGGCATCGGGGTCATTGCGATCTTTTACGGCTCCGCGCCCTGCTGGCCAGCCTTGGGCTGCGCGTGCATGGTGCTGGCGGGGCTGGTTGCGGTCCGGCGTGGCGGGGTGGTCAATCCGTGCGTTTACGGGTTGGGCGGCATGCTGTTATGGGGCTTGTGTGTGCGCGCGGGCGTGCAGCCAACGCTGGCAGGCGTGGCGATCGGGGCGTGCCTGCCCGCCCCGCTGGCACGACCGGGCCTGAACGCGGTTGTGACATGGGGGGTGCTGCCGCTGTTTGGCTTCCTCAATGCAGGCGTGTCGCTTGCGGGGGCGCATGTGGGCATGTTGCTGGCGCCCGTGCCGCTTGGGGTCATGCTGGGGCTGGTGGTGGGCAAGCCCGTGGGCGTTTTTGGCGCGAGCATGCTGGCAGCGAGGCTGGGGGTGGCAAGCCTGCCGGAGGCGAGCTCGCTGCACATGCTGTTCGGGCTTTCGCTCTTGTGTGGCATTGGCTTTACCATCAGCCTGTTCATTGCCAGCCTTGCCTTTACGGACCCCGCCCTGGTGGAGACGGCGAAGCTGGGCATATTCACAGGCTCCCTTATTGCTGCGCTGTCGGGCTGGCTGTGGCTGCGTTTCGGGGGCAGGCCATAGAAGTTTCTGGTGAAGCTTTTTTAGGAGAGTTTTAAAAGAACGACGCCTTTTTGAAAAAAGGCGGCACCCCAAAACTTTTACTTTATCAATTCGCCTCGCCGGGGCGTCCTTCCATTGTCGCCGCAAGTAGCGTTGCAAGCCAGTCGGCAAACACCTGCACCCGGCGCGACAGATGGCGGCGATGCGGGTAGAGGAGCGCCATGGGCATGGGTTCGGGCCGCCAGTCGGGCATGACGTCAATGAGTTCGCCCGCCGCAATATGGTGGCGCACGTCATAGGCGGGCACCTGTATCAGTCCCAGCCCGGCCAGGGCGCAGGCCACGAGGGCTTCGGCGCTGTTGACCGTAACCCGGCCCGGCATCTGCAAACTGTGCATCGTGTCGCCCGCCATCCATTCCCATGCCTCCACCCGGCCGGTGGCGGGGGAGGCATAGCGCACGGCCTCGTGCTGCGGCAGGTCGGCAGGCGTGCGGGGCGTGCCGCTGCGCGCCAGGTAGGCGGGGCTGGCCACGTTGACCAGCGGCAGTTCGCCCAACTGCCGTGCAATCAGCGCTGAATCCGCCAGCGGGCCGACACGCAGCACGCAGTCGATGCCATCCTCGATCAGGTTCACGGTGCGGTCGCTGACGCCAAGCTCGATGTCGATATCGGGGTAGTCGCGCAAAAAGGCGGGTAGGGCAGGCGCCACGATCAGCCGCCCGATGCGCCCGGGCAGGTTCACCCGCAGCAGGCCACGCGGCGCGGTGCGGTCTTTTTGAAACAGGGTTTCGGCTTCCTCCACATCCGTAACCAGCCGCACGCAATGCTCATAGAACGCGGTGCCATCAGGCGTGGGGGTGACGGAGCGGGTTGTGCGGGCCAGCAGCCTTGTGCCCAGCCGGTTCTCGAGTTCCTGTATGGCGGCCGAGACCGAGGAGCGCGGCATGTTGAGCGTATCGGCAGCGCGGGTGAAACTGCTGGTCTCCACCACGCGGGTGAAAATACGGAACAGGTCGATACGATCCACGCGAACCCCCGGCATGCATTGGGTGTTTGTTCGTCAATCCTGACAGGTGTTGTCAGGAATGGGAACTTTATGGCCTGATCCTAGCTGATACTGTGCGGGAAGAAAAAGCGCCAACCGCGCTTGTCACGCATGAACGGAGGCTCGATATGGTCGATCACACGATCAAGGGTAAGACGGTTCTCATTACCGGTGGGGCCAAGAACCTTGGCGCGCTCGTGGCGCATGACCTTGCGGCCCATGGCGCAAAGGCCATTGCCATTCACTACCACAGCGCCGCCACGAAACCCGAGGCCGAGAAAACACTGGCCGCGCTGAAGGCTGCTGGCGTGCATGCCGTGGCCTTTCAGGCCGACCTGACCGCAAACGGTGCGGTGGCCAAGCTGTTTGCCGATACGGTGGCCGCCATCGGCCGCCCCGACATTGCCATCAACACCGTGGGCCAGGTGCTCAAGAAGCCGATTGCCGAGACGACAGAGGCCGAGTTCGATGCCATGTTCGCGGTCAACACGCGAGTTGCGTATTTCTTCATCAAGGAAGCGGGCATCCACCTCAACGATAACGGCAAGCTGCTCACCCTCGTGACCTCGCTGCTCGGGGCGTACACGCCGTTCTATTCCACCTATGCGGGCTCGAAAGCGGCGGTCGAGCACTTTACCCGCGCGGCATCGAAGGAATATGGCGCGCGTGGCATTTCGGTCAACGCGATCGGGCCAGGTCCGATGGATACGCCTTTCTTCTACGGGCAGGAAGCGCCCGAGGCCGTGGCCTACCACAAGTCCGCCGCAGCGCTTTCGCCCTTCAGCCGGACCGGCCTGACCGAGATCGAGGATATAGCCCCCTATATCCGTTTCATCGTATCGGAAGGGTGGTGGATGACCGGCCAGACCATTCTGGTCAATGGCGGTTACACCACCAAGTAGGCCGCGGGCGGCGGGGGCCTACTGGTACCCCGCCGCCTGTAATTCAAACAGTTCCGCATAGCGCCCGCCCTGGGCCAGGAGCTGTGCATGCGTGCCCGCCTCCAGCACGCGCCCGTGTTCGAGCACCACGATGCGGTCCGCCGTGCGCACGGTGGAGAAACGGTGCGAAATGACCAGCGCCGCCTTGCCCTGGCGCAGCGCACGCAGGCGCTCGAACACATCGGTCTCGGCGCGGGCATCGAGGGCGGAGGTCGGTTCATCAAGGATCAGCAGGTCGGCATCACGCATATAGGCGCGTGATATGGCAATTTTCTGCCACTCGCCGCCTGACAGTTCGCGCCCCCTGGCCACCCGCTTGCCCAAGGGCTGGTCAAGGCCCATGGGCAGCTTGGCCAGCACGTCATCGGCCAGCCCCTCATGGGCGGCGGCGGTGATGCGTGCGGTGTCATCAAGCGCCTCGATCCGGCCCACGGCAATGTTTTCCGATGCGGTGAGGCTGTAGCGGATGAAATCCTGAAAGATCACGCCGATATGGGCGCGCAGGTCGGCAAGGTCCATGTCGCGCAGGTCAACACCATCAACCGTGATCCGCCCCTCGTCGGGCTCGTAAAGCCGGGTAAGCAGTTTGACGATGGTGGTCTTGCCCGCGCCGTTCTCGCCCACCAGCGCCACCGTCTCGCCCGCGCCGATATACAGGTCGAGGCCGCGCAGGGCCCACCTGTCCGTGCCAGGATAGCGGAAGCCCACATTGTCAAAGCGAACGGCGTGGCGGATGGGCGAGGGGAAGGGCTTGGCCACGGGTGGGGAGAGAATGGCCGGGCGCAGGTCGAGGAAGGTGAAGAAATCATCCAGGTACTGCGCCTGGCTTGCGGTTTGCGTCACGCCCAGCAGCAGGCTCGACAGCAGCCCGTGCAGCCGCAGGAACGAGCCTGACAGAAAGGTCAGGTCACCCACCGAGAAATGCCCGCGCACCGTATCCCACACAATCACGATATACACGCCATAATACGCGACCGAGCCGATGGCGGCGAATGCCCCGCTCCACGCAAACCGCCGCAGCGCCAGTTTGCGGTTCTGTTCCAGCACGGTTGCCGCAGCCGCGCTGAAGCGCCCGACCAGAAAGCCGCCAAGGCCAAACAGCTTGAGCTCCTTGGCGTGTTCCGCGCTGGAGCCGACATGGCGCAGATATTCCATCTCGCGCCGCTCGGCGGTCTTGGCGCGGATCAGGCGGTAGCCCTCGGCGTTGAAATGCGCTTCCCCCGCAGCCGCAGGCAGCAGGGCGATGAGCAGGACCATCACCAGCCAAGGTGCAAACGCCATGACCCCTGCCGCCAGCATCAGCGCCGTGACCGTGGTCTGGGCAATATTGAACAGTTGCACCAGCAGGTTGTTGCGCCCCGAGGCCTGGCGGCGCGCGCGTTCAAGCAGGTCCTGCAATGCGCTTGATTCGAACTGCTGCAGGTCGAGCGTTGCCGAATGTTCCATCAGCGCCAGGCTGACAGAATTGATGTAGCGCTCATTGAGCAGCCCGTCGACCAGCGAGATGGCGCGTGAAGTCAGGTCGGACAGGATGATGAGCGCGAATTCCAGCGCGATCCAGAGTTCCAGCCGCGTGGCCGGGCCATGCAGCGCCCAATGGGCCAGTGAACCGGTGGGCATGGCATGGCCGCCAAGGCGGATGACCTCATCAACAATGAGCTTGCCCAGATACAGCGCCAGCGGCGGCTGGATGGCCTGCACCAGCCGCAGGCTGATGCAGGCCACTGTCAGCGCCGGGCTGCACCGCCAGATCTGGCGGAACATGCGCGGCACATGGGCATACACGCCAAAGCGCCGCCTGAGCCGCGTGGACCAGGGCTGGCGCGTTCCGGGCCGGGGGGCAGGGATGTGTGACGGTTCGGTCTCAGCGTTCAATCAGTCTGTGCTCCCGATAAAAGGCTGTTTGAAACCAACTTATTGGATAAAAAAGTTTTCGCACACCGTCTGTTTTTTTAAAAGCGATGCGCCTTGCGGCCTTCGTGAAAAAAGCTTTACCACAACCATTCTCATGACAGGATGATCGGGCACCCCGTAAAACACCAGCCCGGTGAACGCCACGCAATGCGGGACATGGACATGCAACTTACGCGCGGGTGCTCAATGGTTCCTATTTTTTAACTACGTATCTTGTTTAGCATTTGTTCAAGAATATTCCAGGAAACATCAATACCTTCTACGTATAAATTATCGATCTCATCCTTTCCGCTCAGGAATGGGGGTATTTTATAGGAAACGCATTCATTGTATTTCAATGATAAACCCGTTGCTTTCTGCCATTCTGCGAAGAAACCTACTGCCAAGCCAATCATATCCAAAGCATACCGTTGTTTTTTCGTAATCGGGGAATGCCTGGCAAACACGTTCTGACCATGTCTTGATGTCTTCAGGTTTTACAATTCTGTACAAACCACCGTTAAACGAGTCTCCACCATAATTTTTAAACAGGTGGCATAGACCTTCCGCCATGTCGGCAGGGTATGGATAAGCATTATTTCCTTTATTGCAGGAACGGGAATCTTTTTTAAATTTATCATCAAAATAGTTAAACATAATCTCTCTTCTATTTTTCTGTATGCGTTAGATTGCCTGCAGTCCTGTTCTGAAAAAATTCAGGATGTAGTGTTATTTTGATGCTCGAAAGGCAATTTTAAAGTACAGGAATCAATAATTCCCTGAAATCATAAAATTTCTGGTGCAGATTTTTTCAAAAAACTTCGGAAGGTGCCGCCTTCTTGAAAAAAGGCGGCACCCGAAAGCCTTTCCTGTTTTGGTCAATGATCTGTTTTTAAAAACTCTTTTGAAAGTGTTGCCTGTGCCCCGTGCATCGGCCCCTTAGGCTATCTGGCCTTGTCTTTTGCGGCAGGCCATTATTTTGAACCGGCTTCTTTCGGCGTTTTTGCGCCAACCGGCAGGGGCAGGCCCATGTGGTGTACGCCGCGGCTTTCGGCCAGCTGGATCTGGCGTTCGCGTTCGGCGTAGCGCTGGCGCTGGGCTTCGGTGCGTTCCGCGCTGCAATGCGGGCAGCTCACGCCTTCCTCATAGTCAGGCGACTGGCGGTCGGCAGCACTGAGCGGCGTGCGGCAGGCGTGGCATATGTCGAACGTGCCCGGCGCCAGCCCGTGGCCTACGCTCACGCGCTGGTCAAACACAAAGCATTCGCCCTCCCACAGGCTCCGGGCCTCGGGCACGGTTTCAAGGTATTTCAGGATGCCGCCCTGCAGGTGAAACACATCCTCCACCCCTTCGGCGCGGACAAAGGCGGTGGCTTTCTCGCAGCGGATGCCGCCGGTGCAGAACATCGCGATTTTGGGCGTGCGGCCTTCATGCTCCAGCGCGGCCCTGCGTTCGCGGAACCATTGCGGAAATTCGCGGAAGGTTTTCGTGCCCGGATCAATCGCGCCGCGAAACGTGCCAATCGCCACTTCATAATCATTGCGGGTGTCGATCACGATGGTGTCGGGGTCTGAAATCAGGGCGTTCCAGTCCTCGGGCGGCACGTAGTGGCCCACGTCGCGCCGTGGGTCGAGGCCTTCAATGCCCATGGTCACGATCTCGCGCTTGATGCGCACCTTCATGCGGTGAAACGGCAGCGCGGGCGCGCGTGAGAACTTGACCTCAAGCCCGGCACAGCCGGGCAGGGCGCGGATGATGGCCAGTATGCCTTCAATGGCCGCATCCGTTCCGGCAATGGTGCCATTGATCCCTTCATGCGCCACCAGCAATATGCCGCGTATGCCCAGCTCATGGCAGGCTGCCAGCAGTTGCTCGCGCACGGCGGCAACATCCGCAAACGGGGTGAAATGATAAAGCGCCGCGACGCGGATGGGCAGTTCCGCCTGTAGCGGAGAAGGGGCGGAAGAAAGGGATGGATCTGTCACACTGGCAACCCTGCGCTGGAAACGGCCACATGCACGCATGCGGATACACGGAAGCATGGTATATAGTCGAACTACACCCTGAATGCACCATGCGCCCCAAGGGTGTAAGGATGCGTGGCAGGCAGGCCCCGTGTTGCATCAGGATCAGGAAGCATGACGTACGACCTGACAGGGAATATCTTTTACCGGCGCGATGACTGGGAGCATTTCCTGCTGGAAATGGTCTCGGGCAACGATTTTTCCGATACCAGCGCGTTTGTCGATCAGGTCTATCCGCCTGGTGCGGCTGAGGATTTTGACCTGCTGCTGTATAAAGGCCAGAAGCTGGCCCTGCGTGGTGCCAGCCTTATCGCGTTTGAAAAAGAGGAGTGCATCGTCTTTCCATCTCTCGGCATTGAGGTGTGGGCAGATGTCGCCCCGGCGCGGACCCTGATCGCCCACCATATTGCCTACATGCAGGCCATCGGGGCGGCATGGGCGGGCTTTTCACGCGAGATGGCGCATATCCGCGCGGGCACCTGCGAGGCCGTGCGCAGCCTAGATGCCGGTTTGGACGTGTGTTTTGACAGGCAGTATAATACTTACGTGCTCAAGGGCCCGCATGTCATTGCAACGGCCAATATCGTAAACGGCATGCAAATTCCGTCCGTGATCGATATGGCACGGGAGAACCTGAAAGCAGGCCTGATCCTGCCCGTTGACGTGCCGGAAGAAGAAACCGCGCCGCCGCCCCCGCTGCGGCAGTTCCACTTTCCGCGTGATGCGCATTTTATCGATGCCTACCGCATTGCACCGAAAACGGAGATCTGCGCGGACGAAATTCCCTTCTGAGCAACAGGCCCTTTACGTCCGCGCGGAAATGGTGGACCACCATGGCCGGGCCCAGGCCCAGCTTACTGTTCCTCTCGCGCCATGTGGGGCATGCCATGACCGTAACCCTGTACCATAACCGTGCCTGTGGCACGTCACGCAACGTGCTGGCCCTGATCCGGGCCGCCGGGATCGAGCCCGTGGTGGTGGAATACCTCAAGACACCGCCCACGCGGGCCGAACTCGATGCGCTGGCCAGCAGGCTGGTCGTGCCGGTGCGCGACCTGCTGCGCGAGCGCGGCACGCCCTATGCCGAACTCGGGCTTGATAATCCCGCGCTGAGCGATGGGCAGATCCTTGATGCCATCGCCGCCCATCCCGTCCTGCTCAACCGCCCCGTGGTCATGACCGACACGCAGGCCCGCCCGTGCCGCCCGAAGGAGATGCTGTTCGAGATCCTGCCACAGGCCCGGCCGGCCACGTCATGAAATCACGCCTGCCTTTTGCGGCGCAGGGCATGGATCAGCACGAAGAACACTGTCGTGCCCAGGCTGGCCAGTGCGGTCATGCGCTGTGAGGGGGTCAGCAGCATCGCCGCGAAAATGACCAGCACGCCCCCCAGCGTTGCCATGTTGACGAGGGGAAAGAACGGCAGCCGGAAACACGCCTGCCGCATGGCGGGCGTGGCCGCGCGGCGGGTGACCACATAGGCCGTGACGATAAGCGAATAGACCAGCAGGATCACGCCCCCGCTGCAACTGAGCAGGAAGGAGAACACCGTGTCAGGCGCCACGATGGAGGAAAACGCCACCACGCCGCCGGCCAGTGAATTGGCCATGATGGCATTGACCGGCGTGTTCTGGCGGTTGCGGCATTGCAGCAGGGCGGGCGCATCGCCATGGCGCGCCAGTTCGGCCAGAATGCGCGAGGTGATGTAGAGGCTGGAGTTCATGCACGACAGCACCGCCGTCAGCACCACCACCCGCATGCACGCCGCCGCCCCCGGAATGCCCATGACCTGCATGGCGGCGACAAAGGGCGAATGGCCGGGCTCGATGGTCCACCATGGCACGATCATCAGGATCAGCGCGATGGACAGGCTGTAGAACAGCATGATGCGCGTGCCGAGGCTGCGGGTGACATGCGCCACGTTCTTGGCCGGTTCAGCGGATTCACCGGCGGCCACGGTCGCGATTTCCGAACCGATCATGGTGAACAGAAGGGTGGGGATGATGGACAGCACCCCCATCCCGCCATGGGGAAAAATCCCGCCATGACCCGTTATATTGTGCATGACCGGCACGCCGGGGCCAAACACATGCGCCACGTACAGCCCGCCCGCCACCACAAAGGCCACGATGCTGGCCACCTTGATGAGCGAGAGCCAGAACTCGCATTCGCCAAAAACATGCACCGCCATGCGGTTGACCAGGTTAAGCGCCACGATCAGCGCCGTGGCCAGCACCCAGACCGGCAGCCTGATCCAGTCATGCAACAATATCGCGCCTGCAATCGCCTCGCTGCCCAGCGCCACCAGCCAGAAGAACCAGTACAGCCACCCGGTGGTAAACGCGGCCCCATTGCCATGTGCCGTGCGGATATATTCCACGAACGAGCCCTTGCCGGGGCACGCAATCACCATTTCCCCCAGCATGCGCATGACGAGCATAACCAGCATGCCCACCGCGACAAAGCCGAGCAGCGCCGCAGGCCCCACCGCCGCAATGGCAGCACTGCTGCCCACGAACAGCCCGGCCCCGATGGCGCCGCCCAGCGCAATCATGATGATGTGGCGCTGCCTGAGCACGGAGGCGGCCCGGGCAGGGCAGGGAGGCGTATTTTCAGTCATGGTGCCTGCCATCGTGCCCGTGCGCGGCGGGTAACAGGCAGCAGGCCCGGGGGCAGAAATCCGCCGGAACCGGGGCGGCAGAAGTCAGGGTCCGGCAGGCGTGGCGTGGCCTGTGGCGCTGTAATCGTTTCACTTTCATCCACACCATTAGGACAGGAAGCCATGCTGTCTGTAAAGGGGAGCAGGGCCGGGGCATGGTGTCATAACACGCTGGTTTTCCAGCAGAAGGTCAAGGTATTGCACTGTCCTGCCCAGCGGCATGCCCGCTGGGTGGCCCGGTAGTCATTTCGCGCATGGTGTTCTAGACACCATGGCCATGGATGCGTCGCGATCCGTTACCATTATCGTCAACCCCACCGCAGGGCGGCGGCGCTCGGGCCATGCCACCCGCCTGGCCGGGGTCCTGCGCCGCGCGGGTGTTGCGGTGCAGGTTGTCCAGACGCGCGCCCGGGGGCATGCCACCGCGCTGGCGCGTAATGCGGTGCGCCAGGGCGGGTGCAGCCATGTCGTGGCCACCGGCGGCGATGGCACCGTGGCCGAAGTGGCGCGCGGGCTTGCGGGCTCCGACGTGGTGCTGGCGGTGCTGCCTGTGGGCACGGCCAACGTGCTGGCGCGCGAACTCGGCCTGCCGTTTGATGAAGACCTGCTTGCGCGCAGCATCATCGCGGGCAGCTGCGCCACCGTGTGGCCGGGCGTGCTGCATACGGCGCAGGGCAGGTCGCTTTTCGTGCAGATGGCGGGGGTGGGGTTTGACGCCCATGTGGTTCACACCGTCTCGCCACGCCTGAAGAAGGCGGTGGGGCGCGCGGCCTATGTGGTGTCCGTGCTGCGGGCGCTGTGGAGCTACCGCTACCCCGTTCTGCGCGTGGAGGTGGATGGCGTGGCGCATGAAGCCTCGTCCGTCATCATCTCGAAAGGGGCGCTGTACGCAGGCCCGCATGTGCTCGCACCCGCTTCCATGCAGGCGGAGAAGGCGTTCTCCGTCGTGCTGTTTGGCAATGCCGGGCCATGGGCAACCCTGCGCTACGGGCTGGCCCTGCTGCGTGGCACGTTGCCACGCCAGAAGGATGTGACGATACTGCGGGCCAGCACCGTCGCCATTCCCGCTCCCACCGGCCTGCCCGTGCAGAGCGATGGTGACGCGCATGGCCATACCGCCATCCGCGCGGACATCAGCGGCCAGCCAATCCGCATCGCCATCTGCCCGCCCGCGCGGTGAGGCCAGGAAAATCCCTCCCCAAACCGGGCCGGAGCGTGATAGGTTCCTGCCCGCCATGACAACCCATATGATGATCGAGCTGATCGCTGTCCTGACGGCCGTGCGGGGGGATGTTCCCCAGGTCATGACCATCGACCATGGGCGGCAGCTGCCTTCCGGCCCGCTGGAAAGCACGCATCGCTCGTTGCAGGCAGGCGTCAGGGCGTGGGTGGAGCGCCAGACCGGCCACCCCATCGGGCATGTCGAGCAGCTCTACACCTTTGCCGACCATGACCGCATCCTTGCCACCACGCAGGGGCGGATGATCGCCATTTCCTACCTCGCACTCACGCGCAGCCACGCGGGCGAGACGGGGTGGCGCGACTGGTATGACTACTTCCCGTGGGAGAACTGCAAGAGCGATGAGGGCCGTGCCAGCCTGGCCCTGATCGAGCGCCTGCTGTGCCACTGGGTGGCGGGCATGGGCCACCCCGCCGAGCGCGTGCGGCAGTGGCAGCGCTGTGTCAGCCTGTTCGCCATTGGCGACATGGTGGCCTGGAATGACGAGCTGGTGCTCCAGCGCTACGAGCTGCTGTATGAGGCAGGGCTGGTGGCCGAGGCAGGCTGCCCGCCTGATCGCGCCGTGCCGGGGCAGTCCATGCACCATGACCACCGTCGTATTCTGGCAACGGCCATGGCGCGGCTGCGTGCAAGAATACGTTATCGCCCGGTCGTGTTTGAACTGATGCCCGAGGCCTTCACCCTGCTCCAGCTCCAGCGCGTGATGGAAAGCCTCTCGGGCGTGCATGTGCACAAGCAGAATTTCCGTCGCCTGATCATGCAGCAGCAACTGGTTGAAGAAACTGGCGAAATCGAGGAACGTACCGGCGGCCGCCCGGCCCGCCTGTTCCGCTTCTGTGGCGAGGTGCGGCAGGCGCGGCAATTCGTTGGTACCAAGATTCCGCTGGTGCAGCCCTGAGCGGTCGGCCCGCACCTCACGAAAATCCTGATTGACAAGCGGGCTGTTTCGCTCTGGAAGTGTGGGGCCGGTCCCTGCGGCCCGACTTATACTCAATATGAGCATAAATGGCATGCGGGAATGGGAAGGGAGAACAGGCATGAACCAGATTGCGCCACGTGGCAAAACGGACGGGCTGTATGACCGGGTGCGTCATCTGGTCCCCGAAATGGAATGGGAGACCTTTGTCGAGGACATCCGCGCGATCGAGACCCTCAAGCGCGAGCGCAACGCCGTCATTCTGGCGCATAACTACCAGACGCCGGAAATCTTCCATTGCGTGTCCGACATCCGCGGCGACAGCCTTGCCCTGGCGCGTGAGGCGCAGAATACGGATGCCGACGTGATCGTGATGGCGGGCGTGCACTTCATGGCCGAGACCGCCAAGATGCTCAACCCGCACAGCACCGTGCTGATCCCCGACCTCAGGGCAGGCTGCTCGCTGGCCGATTCCATCACGGGGGCGGATGTGCGCCTGCTGCGCCAGCGCTATCCCGGCGTGCCGGTGGTGACCTATGTGAACACCTCAGCCGAGGTGAAGGCCGAGAGCGATATCTGCTGCACCTCGGGCAATGCGAAGCGCGTGGTGGAAAGCCTGGGCACGGACCGGGTCATCATGATCCCCGATGAATACCTTGCCCGCAACATCGAGGCCGAGACCGGCATCAAGATGATCACCTGGGCCGGCCACTGCGAGGTGCATGAGCGCTTTACGCCGGGCGAGATCGAGCGCATGCGCGCCGACCATCCCGGCCTCGTGGTGCTTGCCCACCCCGAATGCCCGCCCGAGGTCGTGGCGGTATCGGATTTCAGCGGCTCCACCGCCATGATGGATGATTACGTGCGCGACCATAAGGGTGGCCGCATCCTGCTCGTGACCGAGTGCTCCATGAGCGACAACCTAGCCGTGCGCTACCCGCAGACAGAGTTCATCCGCCCGTGCAACATGTGCCCGCACATGAAGCGCATCACGCTGGCCAATATCCGCCAGTCGCTGGAAAACATGACGCATGAGGTCACGCTCGACCCGGAAATGGCCAGCCGTGGCCGCCGTGCCGTCGAGCGCATGCTGGCGATATGACCGCCCTCCCGCCGCTGCGCCCGCTCGTGGGGCAGCCGCTCATCGTGGGGGCGGGGCTGGCGGGGGTCATGACCGCGCTCTCCACCACGCGGCCGTGCGTTCTGCTATGCGCGGGCCGGCTGGATGAAATACGCCCGCCCCATGCCGCAAGCTGGCTGGCGCAGGGTGGCCTGGCGGCTGCCGTTGGCGCGGATGATACGCCCGCCCTGCACGCGGCCGACACGCTGGCGGCGGGCGCGGGGCTGTGCGACCCCGACACCGTCAGGCGGGTCACCGATGATGGCCCCGCCGTAGTCGGGCGCCTTGCTGACTTGGGCGTGGCATGGGACCGCAACCCCGATGGCAGCCTGCAGCGCGGGCTGGAGGCCGCCCATGCGCGCCGCCGTATCGTGCATGCGGGCGAGGATGCGACGGGCGCGGCCATCATGCGCGCGCTCATCGCCCGCGTGCGGCGCACCCCGCGCATTACGGTCATCGAGCGCGCCCATGCGCGTGATCTGGTGCTGCATGATGGCGCGGTGGCAGGGTTACGGGCGGTCATTGCAGGCACGGAAGTGACCATGCCCGCCACCGCCATCGTGCTGGCCACGGGGGGCGTGGGCGGCCTGTTTGCCGATACCACCAACCCGGCGGGGGCCACGGGCAGCGGGCTGGCCATTGCCGCGCGCGCGGGCGCCGTGCTGGGCAACATGGAGTTCGTGCAGTTTCACCCCACCGCCCTTTCCGCCGGGGCGGATGGCCAGCGCCTGTGTCTTGTCAGCGAGGCGGTGCGGGGCGAGGGGGCGACCCTGATTGATGAAACCGGCGCCCGCTTTACCGAGGAACTCGCCACGCGTGATACCGTATCGCGCGCGGTGTGGCGGCACATGATGGCAGGCCACACGGTCTATCTTGATGCCCGCACGGCCATCGGGGCTGCCTTTACGCAGCATTTTCCCGCCATTTCCGCGCTATGCGCGGCGCATGGCATTGATCCGCTCACGCAGCCCATCCCCGTAAGGCCTGCCGCCCATTACCATATGGGTGGCGTGGTGGTCGACCATGCAGGGCGCACCGGCGTGCCGGGCCTGTGGGCCGCGGGCGAGGTCGCCTGCACCGGGCTGCACGGGGCCAACCGCCTGGCCAGCAATTCCCTGCTTGAAGCCGTATCGTTCGGCACATGGATCGGCCAGGCGCTTGATGGCCATGACCGCCCGCTCCGGCCCGTGGCCAGCAAGCCTGCCACGGGGCCACGATGGGCACCGCCCCCGGTTGGCCTGCGGCGGCTCATGAGCCGTTATGCCGGTGTCATCCGCAGCGGGGCGGAGCTTGAGGCGGGGCTGCGGCAGGTGCTCGCCCAGCCTGAAAGCGATGCCCGGCTGGTCTGTGCCGCCATCATGCACGCCGCCCTGCTGCGCACCGAAAGCCGGGGCGGCCATTTCCGCAGCGATTATCCGCACGCGGCATCCACGCCCCATGCCTCGCGCCTGACACTGGCAGACCTTGCCCGCCTGGGCGCGCAGGTCGATGCGCCCGTGCCTACCCCCCAATGAAGGAAAGAAACACCCCCATGCTCCACCCCTTGCCCGATATCATGCTCGAGCCCCTCGTGCGCGCGGGCCTGCTCGAGGATCTGGGCCGCGCGGGCGATCTCACCACCGATGCCGTGATCGGGGAGGGCGACACCACCGTCCGCGCCGCCTTCGTGGCGCGGCAGGACGGCGTGATCGCGGGGCTGGACATGGCGCGCCTGTCCTTTGCCCTGATGGACCGTCGCATCACGTTTACCCCAAAGCTGCGCGATGGCGGCAGGGTCGGGCCGGGTGACGTGCTGGCCACGGTGGAAGGCCCGGCGCGCGGCATCCTGTCGGGCGAGCGGGTGGGGCTGAACTTCCTCTCGCATCTCAGCGGCATTGCCACGGCCACGGCTGCGGTGGCTGATCTTGTGCGGCCTTACCGCGCCCGCATCACCTGCACGCGCAAGACCATGCCCGGCCTGCGCGCCATCCAGAAATACGCCGTGCGGGCCGGCGGCGGCAGCAACCACCGTTTTGGCCTTGATGATGCAATCCTGATCAAGGACAACCACCTCGCCTTTGCCGGTGGCGTCAGGCCCGCGGTCGAACGCGCGCGGGCGGCGGCGGGCCATCTGGTGCGCATCGAGCTTGAGGTGGACACGCTGGAACAGCTGCGCGAGGGGCTGGAAACCGGCGGCGTAGATGTGTTCCTGCTCGACAACATGCCGCCCGACATGCTGCGCGAAGCCGTGAAACTGGTGGATGGCCGCGCCATAACCGAGGCCTCGGGCGGCATTACGCCCGATACGGTCACCGCCGTGGCACAGGCCGGGGTGGACCTGATCTCGCTGGGCTGGCTTACGCATACCGTGCGCGTCATGGATATCGGGCTGGATTACCGGCCCTGATCCTGTAGGAAGGAAGGGGTTTGTAACAGAAGGAAACAACCATGGCCCGTCTTTCCGCCCGGTATCCCCATCGCCTTGCAGCATTTGCGTTTGCGGGCTGCCTGATGGGCGCAGGCATGGCGCATGCCCAGCCCGACATGCAGCAGCGCATGCAACGTGAGCAGCAGGACGCGCAGATGCGCATGCAGCGCGACCAGCAGCGCCAGCAGATGGACCAGCAGTTCCGCCAGCAGCAGATGCAGCTCGACCAGCAGCGCGAACAGATGCGCATGCAGCGTGACCAGCAGCGCCAGCAGATGGACCAGCAGTTCCGTCAGCAGGACATGCAGCTTGACCAGCAGGCCCGGCAGATGGGCAACCAGCCCGGCGGCCGCGAACAGATCGAGCGCCAGCGCGAGCAGATCCGCCAGCAGCGCGAACAGCAGTCCCGGCAGATGGACCAGCAGTTCCGCCAGCAGGAAGAACAGCTCGGCCAGCAGCGCCAGCAGATGCAGATGCAACAGCAGCAGCAGATGCAGCAGTTCGGTCAGGGGTGGGGGCGCTAGGCGGGGCCTTTATTGCTGTTACCTGCCCGCCACCTTACCCAAGGGCGAAGATGTCGCGGATGTCCAGGCCCGCCGCGATTTCCCATACCCGCACGCTCAATGCGGTGGGCAGGGATTGCGTCAGCCGTGCCAGCCCCACTTCGGGTGCGGCGCATGGTCCCAGCGGGCGCACCTGCAGCCGGCCATGCCCCGTATGGGTGGGCAGGGCCGCAACGGGCAGGATGCTGGCAAGGCGCCCGGCCAGCAGCTCGGCATACAGCACTTCGAGCGAATTGGTTTCCATGACGATGAGGGGCGTCACCTCCGCCGCGCGAAAGGCCGCATCCACGATCTGGCGGGTGCGCATTTCCGTGCTGAGCAGGCAGAGCGGCAGGTCGGCCAGCGTGTGCCACTCGCGTCGGCCCGCGGGCAGCACGAACGGTTCGGCCGCCACCAGCACATGCTGTTCGGTATAGAGCGGCAGGGCCTCAAAGGGACCATCGGGGGGGATCTGGTCAAGATAGACCAGCCCGAGGTCAAGCTGCTGCTGGCGCAGGCGGTGGATGGTATCGGCGCACGAACCAAGGCGCACCTGCAGGTGCAGGCCGGGTATGGCGGTGCGAAAATTTTCCAATAGCATGGGCGATGCCTGGAGTGCGGGCGGCATCACGCCGATGGACAGCGACCCGCCCGCCACCGCCTGCGCGAAGGCGGCTTCCTGCCGCAGGCCATCAAGGGCGGCCAGCGTCTGGCGTGCCCAGTCGAGCACGCGCTGCCCCTCATCGGTCAGGCCATTGAAGCGGCGGGTGCGGCGGATGATGGTAATGCCCAGCTCGGTCTCAAGCTGGCGTATGGCCGAGGAGAGCGCGGGCTGCGATACGCCGCAGCTTTCCGCCGCGCGGGAAAAATGCCGGTAGCGATCAAGCGCTATGAGATAGGTCAACTGCCGCAGAAACACGCCACATCCATCCTGGTCAGAAACGATCTCATACTTATCTGACAATGTCGCGGCGCACCACTGGCCTGCGCCCATGCTCCCCACGCCCGGCGCGCAGGCGGGGTGGTTTCCAGGCATGGCCCACGCATGCGGGGGGCAGGGAGACAAGGATATTCTTCAAGCGCATGGCACGCCTGCCATGGCAGCACAACCGCCACGATCCGCGCCCTTGCGGGCGAAACGGGGGTGCCCCCACGGCCTGCGCCGGGTTGTGGCCCCATGCGGCATTGACGGCATCGGATGCGATCATTGATGAAGGCATGAGCATTATCCAACCTGCCACCGCGCCTGCCTGATCGGAGCCTGACATGACCGTGCATCTCGGCAATACATCGCTTTTTCGCAAGGAGGCTTTCATCCATGGCGAATGGACCCCGGCACTGAAGGGCGCGCGCCGGGCAGTGCACAATCCGGCCACCGGTGCCGAGGTGGCCGAGGTGGCGGAATGCGGGGCGGCGGATGTGGCGCGCGCCATCGAGGCGGCCGTGGCGGCGCAGGCGCAATGGCGCAACCGCACCGGAGCCCAGCGGCAGGTGATCCTTGCGCGGTGGCACGATCTGGTCATGGATAACCTTGATGACCTCGCCACGCTGATCGTGACCGAGCAGGGCAAGCCGCGCGCGGAAGCCGCGGGCGAGATCCGCTATGCCGCAAGCTTCCTGCTGTGGTTCGCGGCCGAGGCCATGCGCGGCTACGGCGATGTGATCCCTCCCACCAACCCGGCCACCCGGCTGAGCGTGATCCGCCAGCCCGTGGGGGTGTGTGCCGCCATCACGCCGTGGAATTTCCCCGCCGCCATGATCACCCGCAAGGCCGCTCCCGCCCTTGCGGCGGGGTGCGCCATGATCATCAAGCCATCGGAACTGACCCCGCTCACCGCCCTGGCGCTGGCCGAACTCGCCCATCAGGCCGGCGTGCCGGCAGGGCTGGTGCAGGTCCTGCCCGGTGATGGCGTGCGGCTGGGCAAGGCGCTGTGCGCAAGCCCCGCCATCCGCAAGCTGTCCTTTACCGGCTCGACGCCGGTCGGGCGCATTCTCATGGCGCAGTCAGCCCCCACGCTCAAGCGCCTGTCGCTTGAGCTCGGTGGCAATGCGCCCTTCATCGTGTTTGAGGATGCGCATATCGAACAGGCCATCAAAAGCGCCGTCACCGCCAAATTCCGCAACGCCGGCCAGACCTGCGTGTGCGCCAACCGCTTTCTGGTGCATGACAGCATCTATGATGACTTCGCCACCCGCTTCGCCAGGGTGGTGGGCAGGCTGCATGTGGGGCCGGGCCATGAACCTGATTCCGCCATCGGCCCGCTGGTCAGCGCGGCCGCGCGCGACAAGGTGGAGGCCCATGTGCGTGATGCCGTGACAAAGGGGGCTGGCGTGCTGTGCGGCGGCACGCGTGACAGGGCGGGCGCGCTGTTCTACCGCCCCACCGTGCTGCGTGACGTCACACCCGCCATGCGCATTGCCCATGAGGAAACCTTTGGCCCCGTGGCCCCGCTCATGCGTTTTCACACCGAGGCGGAAGCCATCGCCATGGCCAATGACACGGAATATGGCCTTGCCGCCTACTTTTTCACCCGCGACCACGCCCGCGCCTGCCGCGTGGCCGAAGCGCTGGAATACGGCATGGTGGGCCATAATACCGGCCTGATCTCCAACGAGGTGGCTCCCTTTGGCGGCATCAAGCAGTCGGGCATGGGGCGCGAGGGGTCGCGCTATGGCATGGATGAATACCTCGAGATGAAATATGTCTGCACCGACATTACCGATCCCGATGCCTGATTACATTTACATCCGCTTTCAATGGAGTACGATGGCGGCATGAACGAATTCCGCTTTCTTCATGCCGCCGACCTGCATCTTGACAGCCCGCTGCGGGGCCTGGGCGCGCGGTCGGATGACTATGCCCGCCTTATAGGCGATGCCTCGCGCCGCGCCTTTACGGACATGATCGACCTTGCCATCAGCAGTGAATGCCGTTTCGTGGTGCTGGCGGGCGACGTGTTTGATGGCGACCTGCGTGATGCGCAGTGCGGGCTGTTCTTCGTCAACGGCATGGCGCGGCTCAGGCGGGCGGGCATCCGCGTGTTCATGATTCTGGGCAACCATGATGCCGAGAACCGCTTTGTCCGCCACCTGCATGTAACCGACAACGTGCACCTGTTCGATACCCGCAAGGCCGAAACACAGGTGATGGATGACCTTGGCGTGGCCGTGCATGGCCGCAGCTTCGGCCGCCGCGACGTGACCGACAACATTGCCCGGCATTACCCGCCCCCCGTGCCCGGCCTGTTCAATATCGGCATCCTGCACACCGCCTGCCAGGGGCGCGAGGGGCATGAGCCTTACGCGCCCTGCACGGTCGAGCAACTGGTCAACCATGGCTACCAGTACTGGGCGCTGGGCCATGTGCACACCCGCGAGATCCTGCATCGCGACCCCTATGTGGTCTATGCGGGCAACCTGCAGGGCCGCCACGCGCGCGAGGCCGGGCCGAAGGGGGCCTCGCTGGTGAGCGTGCGCGCGGGGGCCGTGGTGGATGTGGCCCATCAGGTTCTCGACGTGGTGCGCTGGGCCAGCGTGCGGGTTGACCTGTCCGCCGCCACCACGCGCGGCGAGATGACCGGCCTGATCCGCCACGCGGTCGGGGGCGTGGTGCACGAGGCGGATGGCCGCCCCATCGCCCTGCGGCTGGAACTTGTTGGCGCGACAGCGCTGCATGCGGAGCTGATCCGCAACGCCCGTGAACTGACGCTTGAAGTCGAGACCGTGCTGGCCAGCATTGCCGATGAGATCTGGCTCGAGCGCCTCAAGGTCCAGACCCACGCGCCCACGCGCGCGGCCATGGCCGATACGTCCACCGGCGGGCGTATTGCCGCCGATATCCGCGCCAGCGCAACACCCGAGGCCCTGCGCGCGGAGCTCGATGCCATCCTCGCCGCCGTGATCGACCGCATGCCCGCCCATACCCGCACCGATGCCCTGCGTGCGGGGCTTGCAGCCGACATACCCGCCCGCGCGGTGGACCTCGCCCTGTCACTGGTGGAAAACCCCGAAGAAAGCCCCGATGCACATTCGTAACCTGCGCATCATCCGCTATGGCGCCATTGCGGACCTGGAACTGGATTTTGGCACGGTTCCCGGCCTGCATGTCATCCATGGTCCGAACGAGGCGGGCAAAAGCACCACGCTTTCCGCCATGACCGATTTCCTGTTTGGCATTCCCAACCAGTCCGATGCAGGCGCGGTGTTCGGCAATGACCAGATCCGGCTGGAGGCCAGCCTCATGCTGGCCAACGGCGCCACGCTCGACCTGCGCCGCCGCAAGGGCCGCACCCGCACGCTGGCCGGCCTTGATGGCCAGCCGGTCAGCGATGACGTGCTGGCCCCGGTCCTTGGCGGCATGACGCGCGAGCGCTTTACCGCCCTGTTCGGCCTTAATGACGAAACGCTGCGCAGCGGGGGCGCGGCCCTGCTCAGGGCCAATGGCGATATCGGGCGGCTGATCGTGGAGGCCGGCGGGGGCCTGCGTGCCCTCATGACACGGCTGGCCGAGATTGATGAACGGCGCGCGGCCCTGTTTGCGCCCCGTCGCGCGGCGGAGCGGGCCTTCTACAAGGCATCCGATGCCTTCCGCGCGGCACAGGACAGCCTCAGGGAAGCTTCGCTTACGCATGAGGCCTATACCAGCCATTGCCAGCAGCGTGACGAGGCCCGCCAGAACAGGGCCGATTTCGACCGTGAACAGGCTGAACTGCGCCGCCTGCATGCACGGCTCGAACAACTGGCAAAAGCCTTGCCCCAGCTCCACGCCCTGGCCCGGCTGGAGGCCGAACGCGCAACCCTGGCCGACCTCGCCGCGCTGCCCACCGGCATGGGGGCCGAGATTACCGCAGCCCTTGAGGCCGGTGCTGCCGCCCAGGCCAGCCTTGCCACGGCCCGCGTGCAGGCGCAGCGCCTGCAACGCCAGACAGACGTGCCCCCCGCGCAGGCCCGGCTCATGGCGCAGGGCGCACGCGTGGCACAGGTCATGGCGCTGGGGCAGGCGGTCCGCCGCGCGCGCGCGGGCCGGCCCGAACGCGATGCCAAACGCCAGCAGATCAATGCCAGCCTTGCCAGCCTGCGCCAGTGGCTTAACAAGGGGCCGGATGCCGATCTGCGCCAGTTCATGCCCGAGCGCGTGGTGCTGGAAGAAATACGCCAGATGGCCGATGCCCAGATGCAGTGGCGCAACGCGGCCACGGCGCTGGAGCAGCAGATGGCCCAGACCGACCTTGCCCTTGCCCGCAAGGCGGCGCGCCTCGACACCCTGCGCGCACAGGGGCACGACCGGCCCGTGGATGCGGATGCCACCGCCTTTGCCGCCCTGCCTGCCGAGATCAGGCGCCTTGATTTGCGCAGGGATGGCCTTGCCGCCCTTCAGGAAAAACTGGAGGCGCGGCTCAGGGCGCTGGGTGTGGCCTCGGTCGCGGCCCTGCAGGCCCTGCCGTGCCCCGATGCGCAGGCCGTGCGCGTGGCGGCCGAGGGCCAGCAGCGGTTGCACATCCACAATGAGCGTATCACCCAGGCCCTTGCCACGGAGCGTGAACGGCTGGCCAGCCTGCGCCCCGCCCTTGAGCGGCTCGAGCATGCGGGCAACACCATTACGCCCGAAATGCTGCACGCCGCGTGCGTAAGGCGCGATAGCGCCTGGCACGCCATCCGCGATGCCTATCTGAGCGCGGACGCCACCACCCCGCCCACAACGCGCCAGCACAATGCCACGATGCTGGAGAACGCCATCACGCAGGCGGACAGCCTGTCACGCCAGTTGCTGGCGCAGGCCGACCGCCTTGCCCGCATCGAGGCGCTGCGCCACGACATGGCCCAGTGCACCGACAAAATTGCCTGCCATGAGCGCAACCTGCATGATACGGCCCGGCAGATTGCCCGGCACTGGCAGGAATTCATCACGCCTTTTCCTGCCATCGCGGCCCATGCGGCCACGCCCGCGGCACTCGGGGCTTTCGTGCAGCAGCGCGTTGACGTGCTGGCCGAGGCCGAACAGGCCGCCACCGAGCACGCGGCCCTTGAACACGAGCACATCAGGCTGGCCGTGCAGCGTGAGGGGCTTGCGCATCTGGCCCGCACGTTGGGCGTGGACGCTGGCCTGCAGCCCGCCGCCTGCGTGGAGGGCATGACCCGCGCCCTGCGCCAGCATGCCAGCGCGCATGAGGAATATGACCGCCTGCAGCGTGAACATGATGACCTGCTGCCCCAGCGTGCCCAGCTTGGCCAGCAGGCCAAAGCGCTTGAGGCCGAACGGCAGCAATGGGCCGCCCGCTGGGCACCCGCCATGCAGGCCATTGGCCTGAACGCCGATGCCCTGCCCATGACGGGCCGCGACCTGGCCGATGAATGGGCGGCGGCACCTGCCGCCATTACCCAACTGGCTGAGCTTGATGAAGCCGCGGCGCAGGCCGCAGCACATGAAGCCGAACTGGCGCACGGGCTGGATGCGCTGCGCCCCCATCTCGCCCTCAGCCTGCCTTCTGACGCGGCACTGGCCGCCCACGAGCTGGAACAGCACTGGCGCGAGGCCGAGAAGGCCCGCCACCAGCGCGAAGCCCTGCAACCCGAACTGGACAAGGCCAACCATATGGTGGCGCAGGGCGAAGCGGGCGTGCAGGCCGCCACCACCGTCATCGAGGCGCTTCAGGCCCGCACCCACGCGCAGGGCACGGATGCGCTGCGCCAGCTTGCCACCCGGCTGGAACAGCGCGACAGCATGGCCGAGGCCCACGCACAGGCGCTGCATACCCTGTCCTGCATGACCGATGGCCAGTCTCCCACGCAGCTTCATGCAGCCCTTGACGGGCGTGACGGGCCGGAACTTCAGGCGGAAATCGCAGCATTGCAGGCCCGCCAGGAGGAGCTGGCCGCCGCCCGTGACAATGCCGTGCGCACGGAGCAGCATGCCGAAAGCGCCCTTGCCGCCTTTGAGCATAATACCGAGGCCCCGCAGGCCGCCGCCCGGCGCGAAGCGGCCATAACCAGCCTGCACCGTGTTGTGGAGGAATATGCCGAGCTGACCCTGGCGCGTAACCTGATTGCCGCCGCCATGGACCGGGTGCGCGCGCAGGTGCAGGACCCGCTGGTGCGGCAGGCGGGCATGTTCATGGCGCAGGCGACCGATGGCGCCTTTGGCGGCATACAGACGGAACTTGATGCCAGTAACGACCCCATGGTGCGCGGCGTGCGCCCCGATGGCAGCACGGTGGGGGTGAGCGAGATGAGTGCGGGCACGCGCGACCAGCTTTTCCTTGCCTTCCGCCTGGCCAGCGTGGAGACCTATTGCCGCGCTACCGAGCCGCTGCCATTTATCGCCGATGACCTGCTGGTGCAGTTTGATGATGCCCGAAGCCACAGCACGCTGAACGTGCTGGCCCAGTTCGCCCGCACCACGCAGGTGCTGCTGTTCACCCATCACGACAGCATACGCGACATGGCGCGTGCCATGCAGGCCGAGGGCGCTGCGATCAACCTGCTTGAACTGCCCGCCCTGGCCAGCACGCGTCCGGTCGCCGCAATACAGGACTGAACGCCAAAGGGCGCGCAGCCAGCCTCTTGCCTGGGCGCTGTTTTTTGAAAAAAAGGCCGTGCCTGACACAGGCTTTTGCAAAAAATGCTGCCCCGAAGGGTGGCAGGCATCAGGGCGTCATGTTGCTATTTATGGCCCATCTGCCGGGCAATGGCGCGTTCTGATTGCTCAAACGCCGCCCAGTCCTGCTCGTAGCGGTCGGGCTGGGGGGTGGGTGACGTATCGCCTGCATAAGGGGCATCCAACCCGGTCGTGCGGCTGCGCGAAGGCGGCATGGCTGCATGGGGCAGGGGTGCGAAGTGATTGAGTGAGGGTGGGGCATAGGCTGGCCCCATGGGGGCGGCAGGCAGGGCCACGCTTCCGTTCCAGCCACCAGGCTGGGGCATCTGCGCCCGGGCCACGCAGGCGGGCAGGCAGAGCAGGACTGTCATGATCAGCCGGAAAGCAGGCATCAGGTATAAAAAGCGGTAGAAATAAAAACGGCAGGAACCGGAGTTCCTGCCGCGTTTATCAGCCAATCTTGAGATTGACTGCAGAAGACTTGCCGTTACGGCCCCGCTCGAGGTCATACGTCACGGCCTGCCCTTCGGACAGGGTCTGCTGGCCAGCCTGCTCAACGGCAGAAATGTGCACGAAAGCATCGGCGCTTCCGTCATCAGGCTGGATAAATCCAAAGCCCTTCTGGGCGTTGAACCATTTAACTGTTCCTGCGGCCATAATTTGGCCTCCTTAGAATAACCGGCACCCCCACGCGAACATGCATGGGATCGAGACTTTTCGTTTTATCGGGGATGCCATAAGGCCGCTTGGTGTAGCTGCTCTGAAATCTTGTCCGTAGCTGAAAAGTCCAGCCGTGAGGACCTTCCTATAGGGGTTATCCGAAAATAGCACGTAAAATATTCAAAAAATCGGAAATATTTCCTCTACCCCATCGGATAATTGCTCACAGCAGGCACCACTGGCGCATCATGTTGTGGTAGATGTTGGTCAGTGACAGCACGGCGGGATCGGCATCCCCCAGCCGTTCGCGCAGCGATGTGACCTGCATGTCGAGGTCGAACATGATCTGCCTGCGGCTCTCCTCCGCAATCATCGACTGCGACCAGAAAAAAGCCGCCAGCCTGCACCCGCGCGTGACCGGTGTCACGCTGTGCAGCACCGTGGTGGGGTAGAGAATCATGTCACCCGCGGGCAGCCTGATGGCCTGCTCGTTGCCATTGGCGTGGATGGTCAGCTCCCCGCCGTCATATTCATCGGGATCGGAGAAGAACAGCGTGGAGGAGACATCGGTGCGGATGCGCGTGTGGATGCCACCTGCCAGGATGCCGCGTATGGCGTTATCGACATGCGCGCCAAAGTGCATGCCACCTTCATAGCGGTTGAACAGCGGCGGGCTGACCCGGTAGGGCAGCACCGCGCTGTTGAACAGGGCATTGCGCCCGAGTGCGTGCAGCACGATCTGGCCAAGTTCGCGGCATGCCTCGGAATCGCGGGGCAGTTGCAGGTTGTTCTTGGTTTTTGCCGACTGCACGCCCGCCGTCTCGCGGCCATCGGTCCATTGCGCATCGCGCAGGCGGGCGCGGCAGTGGGCGAGTTCATCGGCGTTGAGCAGGGCGGGGATGTGCAGCAGCATGGGCGTGGCCTTGGTTGATGGGGGTGGGTCAGTACTGCGCCGAGATGTTGAACAGGAACGACCGCCCGACGGAAGGAGTGACGCGGTTGGAGAACAGGCTGCCGTAATTGAGCCGGTTATCAAGGTTATAGGCGTTCATGGCCACTTTCCAGTTGTTGTTGAAGCGGTGGGCGACCATGGCGTCGAACTCCACCGTGGCGGGCGCGCGGGCGGTATTGAGCTGGTCGAGCCATACGCCCTGCCGCCAGGTGATGCCGCCGCCAACGGTCATGTTCCACGGTTTGCGCGGCGCGATCTCGTAGCTGGTCCAGGCGGTGGCCTGGTTATGGGGCACATACTGGATCTGCCCGCCCTGCTTGGATGAGGTGGAGCCCGCCTTGGTAATGGTGGGGTCATACAGCGCATAGGTGCCATAGAACATCCAGTTGCGCAGCAGCGTGCCCGATACGCTGAGTTCAAGCCCCTGGTTGCGCTCCTGGTCGCTGGTTGCGCTGACATCGCCCGTTGTGGGGTCGGTCTGGGTGGAGTTGTTCTTCTCGAGCCGGAACAGGGCCGCCGTAAAGCCGATACGGTCCTGGAAGGCGCTGTATTTGGCCCCCACCTCATACAGCCTGCTGCGCTCGGGGGCGGCGCTCTGGCTGGAGCGTGTCATCGGCTCGGAGCTGTTGGTCACGTACAGGCTGAGGGGCGTGGTGGATTCCGACCAGTTGAAATACACCATCAGGTTGCTGCGCGGGGTGTACATGAGGCTGACCGACGGGTTGATGGTGGTCTCGTTCTGGCCGTAGCTTACATCGGGCGTGGCCGTGCTGCCGCCGGTGGCGCTGTAGGTGCTGTTCCAGTGATCCCACCGGAAGCCCGCCTTGACCGACAGGTTTTTGGTCAGCCACACCTGGTCGGACAGGAAAAAGCCCACATCAAGTGCCGAACTGTCCTTGTAGCACTTGCGGCCCACGCCGTTGCCGATATTGACCAGGCGGTTGGGGTACTGGCTGCAGTTCCCCAGTGTCAGGCCGGGCACGTAGGGCGAGGGATCGAGCAGGCTGGTGCTGGGGCGGTTGGAGCCATAGGCGTAGTTCTGGCGGTGATCGGTCACATACTCGATGTCGAACCCGCCAATGATCTCGTGGCGGATATGCCCGGTGTGCAGATGCGCAATCCCCGAGAACACATCCTGGATCGACCAGTCGCTCTGCCGGTAGGGCTCGGGGCCGCCCACGCCACCATTGCGCGCCACCTGCGCATTGGCCGCGTTGCCGGACAGGTAATCCGACAGGCAGGTGGAGGAGGGGGCCACGCCGTTGATCGTGTTGTTGGTCAGCGTGGCGCCAGAGCTGAAATTGGAGCATGCCTCCTGCGAGGCCGAGAAATAACGGTGGAAGATGCCGCCACGCATGTCGTTATACAGCGTGAGGATGGGGCTGACCTTGGCGGTCAGGCGGCCGGTGATCATGTCATCGCTGGTATTGTCCTGGTCGTAGGTGGTGCCGTACCAGTTGGTGCGTTTCACGCCCCTTTCGGTCACCGGGTAGCCGATGCCGCCGGTGGGGGTGACAACCGGCACGCCATAATCAGGGATGCGGTTGTCGTTCTGGTGGAAGTATTCCAGAACGAACGAGACCTTCTTGCCCAGCCCGAACGCGATGGACGGCGCAATGCCCCAGCGATGCGAATAGATGTAGTCGCGCCCCACCACGTTGTTCTCGTTGCCCATGCCGGTCAGGCGGAAGGCGGTGGTGCTGTTGATCTGGTAGTTCACATCCAGCGTGCCACGGTAATATGACCCGCTTCCCCCCGAGAAACTGGCCTGGTAGCTGTTGCCCAGATGCGGCGTCTTGGTCACGATGTTGATGGCCCCACCCGTGGTGCCATTGCCGAACACCTCCGATGACGGGCCCTTGATGACCGAGACATGGTCATAATAGAAGCTGTCGCGCGCATAGACGCCAAAATCTCGCAGGCCGTTTTCATAAATGTCGTTCTGGGCCGCGAAACCGCGGATCAGGAACTGGTCGCCCGCCATGCCGCCTTCGCCTTCACCCACCGATGCGGTGATGCCGGGCACGTTCTTCAGCGCCTCGTCGAGCGATTTGACATTCTGCTGCTGCATGAGCACCTGCGGCACCACGTTCACGTTCTGGGGCGTGTGCATGGCATCCTGCGGCATGCGGCTCAGGCCGATGGATTCATGCAGGACATTCATGGGCGAGGCCGTGACGTGGGTGACGTCAAACCCGTGCTCCGCCTCATGGTTATAGGCATCCTGCTTTTTGGTGTCCTTTGCCGTGGCATTACCCGAAGGGGTGGTGGCCTGCGTATCGGTTGTGGGCACCGTGTCCTGTGCGGCATGCGCGCTGGTGGTGGCGCAGGCAAGGGCCATGGATGCGGTGAGCAGGGAGAATGGCCTGAGTTTCTGGCGGATGATTTTGTCGGTCATATTGCAACAGCCTCTTAATTGCAGAAGGCTGCAATATCGATTCTGATAATTAGTCGCAATATATCTCCATGGGGTTTGTCATAGTGTGTCACATAATTGCAACAAATTCGCATTCTCATTCACGACGCACGAAAAACCCCGCGCCGTGCGGGGCGCGGGGCAGGGGCCGTGTGGCTAGAGGTTGGCGATGACCTTCAGCCCCACGAGGGCCGCATTAGGGATGTGCTTGGTCTCGCCCGGGCGGATCATGTATTCGAACTCCGGCTGCACCAGGATGCCGGGCATCGCGTCAATGGCGTAATACGCCTCGATGATGTGGGAATCCGTCTGCGGCGCGCGTACGGAGGCGCCGAGCGAATAACCGGCCTCGTAACGCAAAATCTGCCCTTCCTCCTTGCGGTGGCTGACATGGTACCACGAATACATGATGCCTAGCCGGTCGGTCACGCGCGATGGAATGACACCCGCGAAGGACAGGCCACCATAGGCTTCATCCGAGATGGACGTGACATGCGGCGTGTTATGGATGTAGCCCGCCATCAGTTAGCCACCGGCCATCTGGTTGCGCCCGCCCCGGCGGTAGACCATCTGGTCGCCTTCAAACCAGAACATGTCCATCGGCGCCGAGCGCTGGTGGCCCGCCGCCGTGCGCAGGGCTGCGGGCAGGCCGATGCCGATCTCGTCGGGGTAGCGCGTGGTGTCATGCGCGTAGCCCACAATGTAGTGCCCCGGCAGGCGGTTACGGGTCAGGAAGGGCTGCCACGTGAACTCGACCGGCAGCATCACGCCGGTCGCCTTCTCGCTGCCCCAGGCCCAGCCGCTGGGGTTGTCACTCAGCGCATTGACCGAATAGGCACCGAACTGGATGGCCGTGTCACGCGTGGGGCGCAGGCGCAGGCGGCTGCCCCACGTGGCCTTGGGGTAGACCGAAAAGCCGGGATCGAGCTTGAGCGCCACGGGGGCCGAGCAGGTGACCATGAACGAGCACAGCAGCGGCGAGGTGGCAAACACATGGGTCAGCGCCATGCGGCCGAAGCTGATGTCGAGATGGTTGTCCAGCAGTTTCTTTTCGGCATAGAAATCAACCAGATGCGCCACCACGTTGCCAGAGAGGCCATATACTTCCTGCAGGTTGACGTAATATTCGCCCACCCGGTCATGGCTCACGGCGTGGCCTGCGCGTTCCATCACCAGCGTATGGACTGACCAGCCCTTGATTCCGGCCATTTTCTCAAGGTCGAAGTTCACCTGCGCGGTCAGTTCATGCACGTAGCTCATGCCACGCTGCACGCCACCATCAATCACGCCCATCGCCTCGCCCTTATAGGTAAAGGCAAAGCTCACGCCGTGGTCGCGCAGGCGTCTGCGCAGCGGGTCGAGCAGCGGCACCAGGTGGCCGCTGCCTGCGGTGGGCACGTAGTACGGGTCCTCGAGGTCGCTGTCATGCTGGGCGTCGATCCAGCCCGGCAGCAGGCCGGAGGGGCCTTCATGGTGGGACAGCGCATCAAGTTCGATCTGGTGGAAGGCCTTGCTGTCACCGGGGCTGCTGACCGGGGCCACGCTCATGGTGGCCAGGCCCGCGGAGGGAAAGGCCGGCACGCCGCTGGGCGGAATGGGCGTGTTGGGTGGCCTGCGGATGGCCTGTGGCTGGGGGCCAAGCCGCTCGGCATCGAGGCGCATGCTGATCTGTTCCTCCTGCGTCATGCCGGTCGAGGGCATGGCCGAGACCGCGCCGGGCGCCATGATGGAGGGCACCGGCTTCATGCCGGGGTCAACTGCCGTCTGGGCATGGGCGTGCTGGGCCGGGGCCAGCGCAGTGGCGCCTGCGGCCAGCAGCCATCCCCAGCCGGGGGAGAACGGCGCGCGCGCACGCCCATTGGCGTGTGGGGAGATATGTCTTGTCATGTCTGTCGATTTTCTTGCGGCCCGGTCCATCACGGGACGGGGCAGGGTGCCGGGAAAAAGGGATGCGGGCCTCAGCCGGGGGGCTGGCCCATGTGCGCGGCAGGAAAAACGACAGGCGCGCGGTTGCGCGGGCGGGACTGGATCATGATTTGAGGCACCATTGTTCTTGTTTTTTTAGGAGACTGTTTAAAATAAACCGCCGCTGAGAATGAAAGTTTTCAGCCCCCGTCTTTTTCAGGGCGGTTTTGTGGCAGCGCTTTCGTGAGAAACTTCATGCGTCCTGCGGGTGCCCTGTGGGCGGGTTTTTTCAAAACAGTCTCCATGCTGGGGAAAGATTGGACTAAAATTATAAAATTGTCAAACTGATAATAACTATATTAATTTTGCACCGCACAAATTGTAATTTTATTTCGTTTGTCATTCTGGTTTCCGCTGTTCTCCCATTCATGGTATCGCGCCTGTGGTGCCGTGGGGCAGGCTCGCGATAGGGGGAGAACGGTGTGTCTGCGCTTGTGCTTGTGGTGATGGGTTTCGCGGCGGGGGCGCTGCTTGGGGGGTATGGCGCGTGGCGTTATGGCGCGGCGGGGCGGCTGTCGGGCTACCCTGTGCGCCTGCAGGCCGACCCCGTGGGCGCGGATGAGGATACGGTGCCGGTCGATGACCTGCCCGTGTCGCTGCTGGTGCTGGCCCGTGGCGGGCGGCTGTTGCATGCCGGTGCCCGCGCGCAGGTGGAATTTGCCGAGGGCCTGGGCATGTTCGTGCGCCACCCCGCGCTCCAGCGTGCCGTGGCCGAACTGCGCCCCGGCGGGGTGACGGAGGTGACCATCGAGGCCGACGTGCCGGTGCGCCGCGTGGTGCAGGCCTTTGTCAGGGCCGGGATATGGCACGGACAGCCCGCCTGCGTTGTGGTGCTGCTTGACGCCACGGCACGTGACGCGCTCGATCGCGCGCGCAGCGACTTCGTGGCCCATGCCAGCCATGAACTCCGCACCCCGCTTGCCGCCCTGATCGGCTTTATCGAGACCCTGCAGGGCCCGGCTGCCAATGATGCCACGGCACGGCACAAATTCCTTGCCATCATGGCCCGGCAGGCCAGCCGCATGCAGCGCCTGATCGACCGGCTGCTCTACCTCTCGCGCGTGCAGATGCTCGAGCACCAGCGCCCGCAGGGCATGATTGCGGTGACCGACCTGTTTGCCCGCTTCAATGAGGAGATGCAGGGCAAGCCCGAGGCTGACCGTGCGGCCCTGGTGCTGCATCCCGCCCCCGCAGGCACGTTGCGCGGTGATGCCGACCAGATATTGCAGGTGCTCGTCAACCTGAGCGAGAACGCCCTGCGTTATGGCAGGCCGCAGCCGCCTGCCGAACCGCGTATCGAAATCGCGGCGCAGTGGCAGGATAATGGCGGCCTGCTGCTCTCGGTGCGTGATAACGGGCCGGGCATCGCCCCGCAGCACCTGCCGCGCTTGACCGAGCGTTTCTACCGTGTCTCGCCCACGCCAGGGGCCGGCGGCGAGCAGGGCACGGGGCTTGGGCTGGCCATCGTGCGCCATATCGTTGACCGCCATGGCGGGCGGCTCGACATCACCAGCGCGCCGGGGCAGGGCACCTGCTGCACGGTGTGGCTGCCGGGCAGCGCGAATGCCGTGTAATTATCGGTCCTGACTGTTTTTGAAGCCGCGTCTTTACGCGTAAGGAAGTCTGTTCATGACAGATGCCGCGACAGATCTCGCCCGGTTCCTGCAGGCCCCGGAAAGCACGGCCAATTGTGCCTTTCACGCCGCCGGACGAGGATGATCTGGCTGATCGAGACGAAACTGGCATGCGCCATCTGGGGATGGGGCGGGGCGCTGCGCATGATGCGTACAGGCGGCAGGCCCGGTTGTGGTGGCGAGCGGATATGTGTGTGTCTATTACGCGCCCATCCCGCCCTCCTGACCGGGCCTAGGTGCCGAAATAGGCCTGCCGCAGTTCCTTGCGCACGAAGTCGAGGAATAGCCGCGTGCGCGAGGGCAGGTGCGTGCGCGAGGGGTAGACCGCGCACAGGGTCACGTCCTCCCACCTGTAGGTGCTGAGGCATTCGATCAGTCTGCCGCATTTCAGGTCATCGGCAATGTCCCACAGTACCTTGAGCGCAATGCCGCGCCCGCTCACCGCCCAGTCATGCACCACCTCGCTGCTCGATGTGGCGAGGCGGGGGGTGACATGCACTTCCTTGCGGGCCTTGCCATCAAAATACACCCATTCGTTAAAAATGCGCTGGCGGCGGATCAGGCAGATGCAGTCATGCTTGAGCAGGTCGTGCGGCGTGGCGGGCAGGCCCTTGCGGTCACGGTATTCGGGTGAGGCACAGACCACGCGGCGGCTGTTGATCAGGCTGGTGGTCATCACCTCCTGATCGGGCGGCATGCCGGGGCGGATGGCAATGTCCAGCCCGTCATCGATCACGTCCAGCCCGGCATCGGACAGGGTGAGCTGCACCGTCACCTCGGGGTACTGCTCCACGAAGGCCGCCACCACGCCAGCCAGCATCTTGCGCCCGATCTCCGATGGCACGCCCACGCGCAGCAGCCCGCGCGGAATGCCCGCGCGCGCGGTCAGTTCGGCTTCCGCCTCATCCACTTCCTGCATGATGCGCACGGCATGCTCGTGCAGGCGCTGCCCTTCCGCCGTGAGCGCGAAATGGCGCGAGGTGCGCGTGACCAGCCGCGTGCCCAGCCGGGCCTCCATGGTGCTCAGCCTGCGGCTCATGGCGGCGGGCGAAAGGCCCATGGCGCGCGCGCAGCCCGCAATGCTGCCTGCCGCGGCAAGGATGCAGAAAAATCTCAGGTCACTGATCTCGTCAGGCAACTGCCGGCTCCATGATTGCGTTTGGCGTACGGTTGGCGTGCATGCCCATGCCCTACACGAAGATGTGCAGATCCGTATCCTGCGGCTCTTTCAATCGTTATCACAATATCGGGTCATTATGTCGGATACAGCGCGGGCCATGCTTTCCTCTTCCCTCAAAACGGCTTTGTCTGGCAGGGAACTTCTGGATTGCCCTGTGCTGAACAAGGGAAATGCATTCGACAGGCGCGAACGTGACCTGTTCGGGCTGCATGGCCTGCTGCCCGCCTCCGTCGCCACCCTGGCCGAGCAGGCCGATCTTGCCCGCGCCCGCCTTGCCGCTCTACCAGACAATTTTGCGCGACATATTGCGCTACGCGAAATCCAGGACCGGAACGAAACGCTTTTCTACGCCATCATAGACGAGGCGCTCGAGGCCTGGCTGCCCATCATCTACACCCCCGCCATCGGCCGGGCGTGCCGTGAGTTCAGCCATATCTGGACCCGCCCGCGCGGCCTGTTCCTGAGCTATGCCGACCACCGTGGCCGCATTGCCGAGATCCTGGCCAACCCGCAGTTTGATGGCGTGCGCGTGATCGTGGCGAGCGATGGCGGCAGCATCCTTGGCATTGGCGACCAAGGGGCCAATGGCATGGGCATCCCCATTGGCAAGCTCTCGCTCTATACCGCCTGTGGCGGCCTCGACCCCGCCCGCGCGCTGCCCGTCCTGCTCGATGTGGGCACCGATAACGAGACCCTGCTGGCCGACCCCGAATATATCGGCTGGCGGCACGCCCGCGTGCGCGGCGCGGAATACGATGCCTTCATTGCCGAATTCGTTCAGGCCGTGAACACGCGCTGGCCCAATATCGCCCTGCATTGGGAAGATCTTTCGGGTGCCGACGCGCTGCGCATCCTGCGCCGCTATCGCGATGGCATGTGTACCTATAATGATGACATCCAGGGCACGGCGGGTGTGACCGCCGGGGCGCTGCTCGCGGCCATCAGGGCCGGTGGCGCCCCGCTTGATGCCCAGAAGATCGTCATTTTCGGCGCGGGTGGCGCAGGGTGCGGCATTGCCGACCTGCTGGCGCAGATGATGGTGGCAGGCGGCATGACGGCGCAGGAGGCCAGCCGCCGCTTCTTCATGGTCGATATCAACGGCCTCGTGCGCGAGGGCATGCCGGGGGTGACCGAGGGGCAGCAGCCCTTCGCCCAGCCTGCCGATGTGGCATTGGACTGGCGCGTGGATGACGCCGCCAATATTACGCTCGCCGAGGTCATGGCCCATGTGCAGCCCACCATGCTGATCGGCACATCAGGGCAGGGCGGGGCGTTCACGCGCGAGATCGTGGCCCCCATGGCGCAGCAGGCGGCGCGGCCCATCATCTTCGCGCTGTCCAATCCCACCGCCAATATCGAGGCCACCCCCGCCGACCTGCTGGCGTGGACGCAGGGGCGCGCCATCATCGGCACGGGGGGCCCGTTCGCGCCTGTTGAGTATGCCGGGCGTATGCGCCCGGTTGACCAGATCAACAATTCCTATGTCTTTCCCGGCGTGGGGCTTGCAGTGGTAGCCGGTGGCATCACGCGCATGACCGATGGCATGTTCCTTGCCGCGGCCCATGCGCTCGCCGCCCTCTCGCCTGCTGCAAAGGCCGCCGACCCCACGACCGCGCCCCTGCTGCCACCCGTATCGGAACTGCGGCTCGTGGCGACAGCCGTGGCCCGCGCCGTAATCGCGCAGGGGCAGAAGGAAGGCGTGGCCCCGCAGGCTGCGGCCCACGATGTCGAGTCCGCCCTGCGCGACGCGGTGTGGACCGCCCGCTACCGTCCGTACGAGAAAGCCTGAATCCCGGTATTTTCGGATGGAAATATGTGCAGGCAACGCCTTGATGCCCAATGATGAAAGGCCCCCCCATGCCGCCTTTTTTCAGGAATGCGGCGTTTTAGTGCGGCATTCTGGCAAAAGCATTGGCACGATGCGCCCGTGCCTGGCCAAGTGCGCGGACAGGTTTTTCATAAAGATCATGCAGCCCATGGCGTTGCCGCACGGGCGCGCGCCATGCTCCCCGGCCCCGACCGGTTGGGGAGCCGCGTTCTGAGGTTGCCGTGCATGCGCACCCAAACGGTCCGCGCTGGGAGGGGCTGCGAGCAGCCCGGCCGGGGTAGGGCTGGATGAATGGCGCGCGCTTCATACCCGGCCCCGCCGCACGCCTGCGCTGGCCACTCGGGGTGGACTGGCTGCGCTGGCTGGTCTGCCCCACGCCACAGGCCGTGGGCTTTGCGCTGCGCAATACGGCGGCCTCGCTCATAGCCCTTGCCATTGCGCTGTGGATGGAACTCGACAGCCCGCAATGGGCGGTGGCCACCGTGTGGTCGGTAGCCCAGGTGCGGCGTGGGGAGAGCATGTCCAAGGCGCGGTGGCGCATCGTGGGCACGCTGGTCGGCGCGGTGGCGGCCGTGGTGTTCATCGGGGCCTTTCCGCAGCAGTCATGGCTGTTTTTCCCTGCCGTTGCGACGTGGATCGGCCTGTGCAGCTTTCTGGCCACGTTCTGCCTCAACTTCCGCTCCTATGCGTTCGTGCTGTCAGGCTATACGTGCTCGATCATTGCGGTGGCGGCGGCATCCGAGCCCGATAACGTGTTTTTCATCGCCATGTCGCGTGCCAGCTATATTGTGCTGGGCGTGGTGTGCGAGGCGGCGATGGGGGTGCTGTTCACCTTCAACCTGGCCACGCGCGCGCAGGCCACCATGGTGGGGCAGGTGGAAGACGTGCTGCACCGGCTCGGTGGCCTGCTGCGCGAGATCGTGCTGCATGAGCGTGACACGCTGGTCCATGCCGGTGAGTTTTCCGACATGCTGGTATCGGTGCATCAGGGGCTGGAGTTCCCGGCCATCGAGATGGGGCGGCAGGTGCATGCGGGCGATCATGCCCGCGCGGTGCTGGCCGAGGTTTCAATCCTTGTCACCCGCCTTGTCGGCCTGTCTGGCGGCACGGAGCGGGCCATGCTGGCTGATGACGCGGCGCTGGCCGATACGCGCGGGCAATTGCTGCATCTGTGCGACCGGCTGGCCGCCTGCCGCCTTGAAGCCGGCGCGCTGGATGATCTGTGCGCGCAGGTCACGCATCTGCATGCCCTGTTTGAGCAGCGCGCCGCGCGGGGCGCGCATGAGATGGCGCGCGTAACCCACGGCGTGCTGGCCGCCACCATGGAGGATTTACAGACCGCGCTTGACCACGCCCATGCCATTTTCAGCCCGCCGCCGCATGACCGCTTCCGCTTTCACCTTGGCGGGCATCGTGATATCCGCCTAGCGTTCCATAACGGGTTGCGGGGAGCCGCGGCCATCATGCTCGCCGCCCTTGTCTATGAATGCACGGCGTGGCCCGGTGGCATGGGGTTCATCGCCATCACCACGCTGGTGTGCGGGCTGTTCGCCACGCGCGAGAACCCGGTGGTGGCCACCACGCGCTTCCTGTCTGGGGCGGTGTGGTCCGCCGTGGCAGCGGGGTGCCTGAGCCTGTGGCTGATCCCGTATCTGAGTAATTACGAGGAACTGGCCTTCGTGCTCGGCCTCTTCCTGTTCGTGGGCGGGCTGGCCAAGTGTAACCGGGGCACGGCAGGGGCGGCGGCGGCCTACGGGCTGCTCATGCCCAACCTGCTCATGACTGGCAACCAGAGCCGGGTGGATGAGATCGCCTTCCTCAACAACGCGCTGCACACGGTGCTGGCCGTCGGGCTGAGCGTGCTGGTGTTCCGCCTCGTGCTGCCCTTCAGGGCGCGGGCCGAGCGGCTGCGTTTTGGCGCGCATATGCGCGGCGAGTTGCGGCGGCTGTGCCTCGTGCCGCTGCCGCCTTCGCCCCAGTGGTGGATCGGCACGAGTGTTGACCGGATCGGGCGCATGGTGCGCCACGCGGCGCAGGCGGGCGACCATACGGCGGGTGGCGGCATCCGGCTCATGCTCATGTTCTCCTCCGTGGGGCTGAACATCCTGCTGCTGCGTGGGCTCAAGCGCCAGCGGCGCGACAGCGCAACCGACATCATCACCACCCTGCTGCGCGCGCTGGTGCGCTACCGGCCCATCAGCCCGCGCGGGGTGGCCGTGGTGCGGGCGGCGCGCAGGCGGCTGGCCCGGCTGGAAAAAGCCGACCCCGGCAATGGCCGGCTGCTTGAGGTGCTGGCCTGCCTTGATGGCATTGCCCGCACGGCCACGGCCTGCCTGAGCGCGATGGAAGCTGGAGTGGAATGACACCAAAAACTTTTTACTGATTTTAATAGGACTGCGGATTGGTCAAATCCGGTTTTTTAGGATAATCGCAACGCAGCCGGTCCGGTCTGGCCAGGGGGAGACGCACGGAGCATGAGAAAACGCTATGATCTCGACCTGCTCCGCAGCCTTCAGGCCCTGATCGAGGAGGAAGGCGTGTCGCACGCGGCGCGCAGGCTGCAGATGAGCGAGGCCGCCATGAGCCGCAGCCTCGCCAAGCTGCGCGTGGTGTTCAATGACCCGATCCTGGTGGCATCGGGGCGGCGCATGGTGGTCACCACCTTTGCGCTTGGCCTGCGCGAGCGGCTGCGCGCCATTGTCGATGGCGCCGACTCATTGCTCGAGGAGCAGGACACCCCCGATATTGCCAGCCTGTCGCCACATTTCATGCTGCGCGCCAATGACCTGATCGTGGGTGCCTTCGGCGCGGCCATTCTTGCCGCCCTGCGCCATGACTGCCCCGGCTGCACCCTGACCTTCGTACCCGAAACGGATGATGAACCCAGCAACGACCTGCGCGAAGGCCATATCGACCTGTATCTGGGCGCATCGGATGACATGCGGCCCGAAATACGCCGCCAGAGCATTTTCCCCACCGCGTTCCGTGCCCTCGTACGGGCCGATCACCCCATTCTTGCCGAAGGGATCACGCCGGACTCAATCGCGCGGTACGAGCATATCAGCGTGTCGCGCCGAGGCAGGCTGCATGGGCCGATCGATACGGTGCTCAAGGAGCAGTTCGGCCTGCGCCGCCGCGTGGTGATGGTGGTGCCAACTTATTACGCCATGGTCGAGACCCTGCGCATGACCGACATGATCCTGCCGCTGCCGGGCATCGCCATCGATTACCTGCCCATCCGCTCGATGCACCTGGCCGAATTCGAATTTCCCTTCGCCCTGCCCACGGTGCATTCCTTCCAGGCCTGGCACCCCAGGCGCGATGGCGACCCGGTGCATCGCTGGCTGCGCAACACGGTCTATCGCGTGGTGCGTGAACGCGGTAACGGCCTGCCTGAGGGGTTTACGCCCCCGGCAGGCCCGTAAGGCGTTACTGCCCGTAGCGCACGATGCCCAGATCCTCATGCGGGATGTCAGGCATGCGACCAGACATGATATCGGCCAGGACCTTGCCCGAGCCGCAGGCCATGGTCCAGCCCAGCGTGCCGTGGCCGGTGTTGAGGAAGAGGTTGTCGTATTTGGTGCGGCCGATGATGGGGGTGCCATCGGGCGTCATGGGGCGCAGGCCGGTCCAGAATTTGGCGGCGGGGATGTTGCCGCCGCCGGGGAAGAGGTCGTTCACCGAATGCTCCAGCGTTTCGCGGCGCGGCGCGCGCAGCTTGGTGCTGAAGCCTGCGAGCTCCGCCGTGCCGCCAATGCGGATGCGGCTGCCAAGGCGGGTGATGCCGATCTTGAAGGTTTCATCCATGATGGTCGAGACCGGGGCGCGCTGTTCGTTCACGATATCGGCGGTGAGCGAGTAGCCCTTGACCGGGTAGATCGGCAGGTCAAGGCCAAGGCGGCGCACCATGGCGGGCGAATAGCTGCCGAGCGACAGGACATAGGAATCCGCCACCATCCGGCCCCGGCTGGTCTCGATGCCGGTAATGCGGCCGCCATCGGATGTCATGGTGCGGATGCGGGTATCGTAATGGAAGGTGACACCCGCTTCCGCCGCCTTGGCCGCGAGGCGCTGGGTGAACAGGAAGGCATCGCCCGTCTCGTCGCCCGGCAGGCGCAGGCCGCCCACGAATTTATGCGCCGATGCGGCCAGCCCCGGCTCGGCCTCGACGCAACCTTCACGCGTGAGCACCTGATAGGGCACGTTATACTGTTCGAGCACGCGGATGTCGCCCGCAATGCCGTCAAGCTGCTTTTGCGTGCGGAATACCTGCAGCGTGCCCTGCTGGCGGTCATCATAGGTGATGGCGGTGGTGGCGCGCAGGTCCATCATCATGTCGCGGCTGTATTCCGCAATGCGCACCATGCGGCCCTTGTTGCGGTCGTAAGCGGCTGCGGTGCAGTTCTCGAGCATCTGCACCAGCCATTTCCACAGATGCGGGTCGGGCATGGGCCAGAACACGAAGGGGCGATACTTCATCAGCAGCCACTTGATGGACTTGAGCGGCACGCCCGGCCCGGCCCATGGCGAGGAATAGCCCGGCGAGACCTGCCCCGCGTTGGCGAAGCTGGTTTCAAGCCCGGCCTGGGGCTGCCGGTCCACAACCGTGACCTCATGGCCCGCCTGCGCGAGATACCATGCCGATGTCACGCCAACGACACCACTACCCAGTACGATGATTTTCATTACACGGAGGCCTTATTCTGGCGGGGAGAAGCATCGCACGCGACAGGGTGCCGATATGTGCGATGGAAACGCGAACCCAGTGCGGTCAGCACTTCGTAGCCGATGGTGCCTGCGCCGTGGGCCACGTCGTCCACGCTGCGGCGCGGGCCGATCATGTCCACATGCGTTGCGGCATCAAGCACGCTTTCGGGCACGTCATTGACATCCACCGTGGTGGAATCCATGGAGATGCGCCCCAGGATGGGCAGCCTGTAGTCACCAAGCCACGCGCAGCCGCCGCCATTTGCCCCGCTGCGCAGGAAGCCATCGGCATAGCCAATGCCCAGCGTTGCAATGCGCCGGGGGCCTGGCGCGCGCCATGTCAGGCCGTAGCCCACGCCATCGCCCGCGGTAATGGCGCGGCGCTGCACGATGCGCGCGCGCAGCCTGACCGTGGGGCGCAGCGGGTTGGGCGCCTGTGCATTGGGGGCGAGGCCATAAAGCGCCGCGCCGGGGCGCACGAGGTTGAAATGGTAGTCCGGCCCGAGGAAGATGCCCGATGAGGCCGAAAGCGCCCACGGGGCCGCAGGCAGCCGGGCCGCCATGGCGCGCATCCGGTCGCGCTGCATGGCGTTGGCCGGGTTCTCGGGCGTGTCGGCGCAGGCGAGGTGGCTCATGACCAGCTTCGTGTCGATGCCATCAAGCAGGGCAGGGGTCTGGGCCAGGGTCGCCACATCCGCCTCCGACAGGCCAAAGCGCGACATGCCGGTGTCAACCTGCACGGCGGCGGGCAGCGCTCTGTGCGCCAGAGCCGCATGGGCGCGCCAGCGGGCTACCTGCTCCATGCTGTTGAGCACGGGCAGCAGGGCGTGGTGGGTGAACAGCGCCTCGGTGCCGGGCATGGGGCCGTGCAGCACAAAAATCCGCGCCGCCGGCGAGACATGCGGGCGCAGGCGGATGCCTTCTTCCAGATGGGCTACGAAGAAAACCCGCGCCCCGGCCTGTTCCAGCACGGGGGCAACCCTGTCAGCGCCCAGGCCATAGGCATCGGCCTTGACCACGGCGGCACAGGTGGCAGCGCCCGTGCGGGCATCGAGCAGGCGGTAATTGGCGGCGATGGCATCCAGATCGATTTCCAGCGCGGCGCCAGCACCGGGAAAGGACCAGCCTGAAGCCATGGGCTGGGGGAAGGGCAGGTCAGGCATGGGGCGCTTACTCCATCGGGCGGAACGTGACTGATCGTATGTGTATGGTAACAAAATGTCCTGTCGTTTTGTGCATGATCATGCGATTAATGCGTGCCTGCGCGCAATTATATACGAAAATAAGCGGAAAATTCACCATGCCCTTCGATCGGCTGACAGATGCCATCCTGCGCCACCTCCGCCATGATGGCCGCATGAGCAATGCGGACCTTGCCCAAAGGGTGGGGCTGTCGCCCTCGGCCTGCCTGCGCCGTGTGCGGATGCTGGAAAAAGAAGGGGTGATACGTGGTTATCGCGCCCTGGTGGACGAGCGCTCGGTGCATGGCATGACCACCGTCATCGTGCAGATCACGCTGGAGCGGCAGACGGAGGAATGCCTGCGCCGCTTTGAGGCGCGCGTGCGCGAATGCGCCGATGTGCGCGAATGCTACCTGATGACGGGCGACGCCGATTACCTCGTGCGCGTCGAGGCGCGTGATGCGGCTGATTACGAGCGCATCCATAAGGAAGAACTCTCGCGCATGCCGGGCGTGGCCCGCATACAGAGCAATTTCGCCATCCGCACCGTGGTGCAGCGCTAGCACGACACGCGCGTTATGAAGCGCAACTGCAGTGCTGGCACGCTCCGCTATGGCGGGCGGGGCGGCGTGGCTCAGGCGCGGGCCATGTTGTCTTCCTGATTGTCGGCCACGGCTTCCACATAGCGCTTGAAGGTGCGCAGGTCGCCCTGAAAGACTTCGGCCAGCGCGCGCAGGTCAAGGGTGGAGAGATGGTACCAGCCGGGGCACAGGCCGCGCTCGGCTTCGATTTCGCGCATCAGGTTCGCGGCGATGGCGGGCATGTGCTCGGGCTTCGGGGCCTCGAGCGCTATGATGGTGCAGCGCGAGCGCAGCGCCGGGCTGACCCTGTCAAGGTCATTGACGGTGAACACCCAGGAAAGCCAGGACAGGTCGGCATCCAGATCCAGCCAGAAATCGCGGAAATGTTCCGCCTCTTTCTTGTCCGCCACGGCCAGCAGCGCATCCTGCAGGAAACCATGCTGGGGGTTGTTGGAGACCTTGTCCACCTCATCAAGAATGAACGCCATGTTGGGGCACTTGGTCAGGGCAATGCGCTCGATGACCTGCGACGGCCCTGATTCGGAAAAACCCTTGTGGTTGCCGGTCAGGTAAAACGTATCATGCATGCTGGCGACGTTCTTGGTATCGAACGGCAGGCCGATATGTTCAAAAAAGCCGCGTGCCAGGCTGGTCTTGCCGCATCCTGACGGGCCTGCCAGCATGATGGGCCGGGGGCGGATGAATTTGCCAAAGCGCTGCCTGCTATTGAACACCCGCACCATTTCGTTGATGGCATGCGCCGCATGCGGAAAGCGCGCGACCAGTGGCGCCATGTCCAGTGTGCCGGGCTCGGCAAGGGGCAGGGGCTGGTTCAGTGCGGCAAACAGCCCAATCCGGTTATTGGTGCCCTTGCGGCCTGTATGCTTCCTGATGAGATCGGACGGCACGGGTGTGGGGAAAACGGTCACGCATGATTCATCAGCGGGTGATGGGGCGGGCAGTGTTTCGGGCTCTGTTTGCGTTCTGGTGAATGCGCCAAAGGAGGGCAGAGCCTCGTCCGACTCATCGGAGAGGTAGTTTTTCAGGAAATCATCGTTATCCACCAGGTCAAGGTCGGGGAAAGGGGAGCGGTCATCATTATTGTCGTGATCTTTCATGATGTCTTCAACGGCCTTTCTGCTGATATGGGTCTGGTGGTCGAGTGCTTTCTGGAATTCGATGAAATTCTCAAAGAAAGTGGGTATTACATGCATTCCTCCAAATAAATTTCTCCTGTCGGACCGGGTGTGGAACGTCTTGAACAGGGCCAGGGCTGCTTTGGCCAGACTTTCGCTGTTCAGGCACTGTTCGTGAAAGATATTGTCAAGGCATTGGGCTTCAAGCACATGGCCGGTGTCGTGCGCGGCAGTGATGCAGTCATGGTGGTAGAAAATATTGCGGATGATTTTAAGCAGGAAGGGTTCATCGATCTGCTCGATGAGATTGCGGTCAGCCTCCGGGCCAATAAAGGCGATGGCGGCGAGCGCTGTCTCCCTGATGATATCACGAATGGTGTAATCCGGTTCGGAAGAACGGATAAAGGCCGGTCGTTCCGTCTCGCGGTGATACCCCTCAAGCAGCATCGTATCGTAAAAAGCCATTCTTTTATGAATCATGTCGATAAAAGAGAACTTTTCTATGTATCCCTGGTAAAAAGGCATATCCTCCAGCGGTTCAACACCCTCGACAAGCTTGAGGCACCATATGCCTATTGCATCGATGTCGAACCTGGGAGGCGGATATTCGCCCGTATTGTCATAGGGCATGACGCCGAGTTGTGAATAAAGAACCAGTGCCTTGACCATATTTTTAAATATGGAAAGGTCGTCACTGTCTTCATCCTGAATACAGGCGGTGTATTCCTTTGTCCTGTGCAGGCCAATCATGACACGTTCGATGACCAGCGCCCAGTCGGCAAGGTTGACCTTGTACGTATCATGATCATAGTCGGCATTCATATGCATGGTCTTGTGCAGTTCACGCAGGCACGCAACAGGGTAGCGGTCCTTACTGTCACAATAGGTCAGGAGTGCATCCATGACGTGGCAGAGCATGGTATAGTTTCTGGCATACAGGCATGCGACCGTGGTATTCTGTGCTTTTATGCCGCCATCCTTGTGGTCAAGCACATACATATTGCTTTCACGCAGGATAGGATTGACCCGACATTCATGCAGCCTGTCAACGATTGCGGTAATCAGCCGCGAGAGGTCAATATCGCAGTCCGTGCCGGGAGATGCGCATGGCTGTGCATCGCTGCCGGCAGCCAGGTCGGGTCTTGCATCGGGGGCGGGGTTGGCAGCCCGATATTCACGGATGAACTGGTCCGTGTAATCACAGATGGCATTGCGTACGGATTGCAGGTCAGGGTCACACATTCCAGTTTCCTGGTTGCGTGGCAGAATATTCATGTAATCGGGAACGCGGGACAGAACAATAAGTGAGGCTATAATATTATTACCAAAGTATCGACTGAATCTTTCCTTTTCCCTTAAAGCCTGGCTTACGGCGAAATCAAGATTTTCTATAAATACTCTGGATCTGTTAAGGGATATGACAGATTTTCGTTTGAAATAATTGAGTATGTCGTTTGAAATTGTCGCCTCCCCCTTGTTGCGTTGTATGCCGTCTGGTGCAGTCAACTGCATATTGGTGGGGGGTGGTGCATGAGGGAATGACTACGGTTTTTTATTGCTTTTGTCAACCCTCTTTATCACCGCTATAGCATAAATCCTGATGATTATTGGTATTGTCACTGTTTATATAAAACAACATATCAACATTATGAAAATATGAAATCCCGTGTGAAATTAAGCAGGGAACCGCACGGCAACGGTAAAATGTGTTACAAAGCGTAAGAATGTTCTCGCGGGGCGTGCCTGCTCAGGGCCAGAGCATCTGCCCGGTGGGCAGTACGCGGGCAATGACCTGCTCGGGCGCGTTTTCATGGGTCAGGAGAACCGTTCTGCCACATGCACGGGCGAGGGTGGTCATGAAGTGCCGCAGGTCCAGCAGGTCGTGGCCTGACTGCACGTTGCGCGGATCAAGATCGAATTCAATCTGCCCGGGGCTGAAGAAGTGGCAGGCATGGACTACCTTGCCCTTGTGGCATGCAAGGGTCACGGCATGGCTTTTGGCTGCGGCGAACATGTCACTGACGGTCGCGGGCAGGGGAGTGGGGGTGCCATCAAGCCGGTATTCCAGCAGGGCGGGTTCCTGCCGCAGGCGGGCCAGCACGCGCTGCCAGTCAGCCATGGTGGTGGGGGCGATGTAAATATCGCGTAGTGTTCCATCCCACCTGAAATGATGCTGTTGTGCCGCCCAGTCCATGATCCCGCCTGAAAGGATGCCGCAGGCTTTTCCAGGAAAGCCCCGGTGGCGCCGCCTCCATCACATAAAGGCGGCGCCCGGACATTTTACCAGATCATGGCCGGAATGTTGAACAGGCGGTTATGGTGCGGGCGGGATGGATGGCGTGGCGCTGCGCGGAATGAACGGGCGGATGAGGAACTGGTAGCACCCGGCGCCCACCACGCCGCCAACCAGCGGCCCGGCAATGGGCACCCACCAGAAATGGTCCGGTCCGGGCAGGGCGGACTCTCCCCAGCCCGTCACAAAGCAGAACAGTCGCGGCCCGAAGTCACGCGCGGGGTTGATGGCCCATGCCTCGAGGTAGCCCGAGGAGGCGCCAATGCTGGCCACAAGCAGCCCGATGATCAGCGCGCCGGAATTGGCCTGGGGCGCCACCGTATTGTATTCACACGTTATGGCGAAGATGCCGAAGACCAGCAGCCCGGTCAGGATGATTTCATCAACAAAAGCATGCAGCGGCGTAATGCCCTCGCCCGGATGGGTGAAGAACACGCCCGCCGCCCCGCCAGCGGCGCGGGTAAGGCCATGTGCCGCGTTGTAATGGTCGATCACGGGCTGGTACAGCGTATAGACCAGTGTTGCCCCGATCACCCCGCCCAGCACCTGTGCCGCGCAGTAGCCGGGCACCTTGCGCCACGAAAAACCCCGGTACAGCGCCAGTGCGAGCGACACGGCCGGGTTGGCATGCGTGCCCGACACGCTGCCGGTAATGTAGATGGCGATTGTAACCCCAAGCCCCCACACAATGGCCACCCCCCAGTAGGCCTGCTTGTACGGGCTGGGATCATACAGCGCGTACATCGCAGCCACCGAATCACCGATCAGCACGATGATCATGACCGCAATGCACTCTGATATGAGTTCACCCAGGAATTGTCTGTTTTTCAGCATTTTAACCCACTTTATTCTTTTATTATCATTCGATGGGAAACGGCTGTTGGCCTTGTGGCCTGTTTGCAGCGCTGGAATGTTCTTAAACGAACATTCTCCGCCGGGGAAGGGGCCTGCACGATCGGTGGGGTAAGCGTGTCTCCTTTTTCCATATATTTCATTATATTTCATGAAATTTCTCCAACATTCCGGATTCGGGGGCAGGTGATGTTGTGGTGGTGATGGAAGGTGAGGGATGGGGTTGCGGAACGAGATGCGCGATTTCGCACATGCACAAAAACCGCCAGGGCATATAAATTACTCGGAATGGCGAATTTATGGCTAATGCCGGGCACTATCATGCATTGGAAAAGAAGGAATTATTTAAACATGCCCCCTGCAAAAATGTGCGCGTGCCCTCTTGAATCGATCAGAATGTTCGGTTACGAACATGTGTATCAGGAGGAACATTGACTATGGCGTCCATGGACGAAACATTCCGCACCACCGCGGCACCGGGTGGCCTGCTCGACCTGCTGGTCGTGGGCGGGGGTGTGAACGGCACGGGCATCGCGCGCGATGCCGCCGGGCGCGGCGCATCGGTCCTGCTTGTCGAGCAGGATGATCTGGCCAGCCACACCTCATCGGCCAGCACCAAGCTGATCCATGGCGGCCTGCGCTATCTGGAATATTATGAATTCCGTCTGGTGCGCGAGGCGCTGATCGAGCGCGAGAAGCTGCTGCGCATCGCGCCCCACATCATCTGGCCCATGCGCTTCGTGCTGCCCTACACGCCGCAGGCGCGCCCGGCATGGATGCTGCGCCTTGGCCTGTTCCTGTACGATCACCTCGCACCCAACATGACGCTGCCCAAGTGCAAGTCGCTCGACTTCCGCACGTCATCGGCGGGCCAGCCGCTCAATGGCAAGCTCGCCCGCGGCTTCGCCTATTCCGATGGCTGGGTGCAGGACAGCCGCCTTGTCGTGCTCAACGCCATGGATGCCAAGGCGCGTGGCGCCGATATACGCACCCGCACCCGCATGGTTGCTGCCCGGCGTGTCAATGGCGTGTGGGAAGTCGATATCGAGAACATGCTCGATGGCACCAAGACCACCGTGCGCGCCCGCGTGCTGGTCAATGCCGGTGGGCCGTGGGTGAGCGAAGTACTGCGTGAGCGCGCGCAGGTGGAATCGACCAAGAACGTGCGCCTCGTCAAGGGCAGCCACATCGTGGTGCCGCGCCTGTTTGACGGGCCGCAGGCCTATATCCTGCAGAACCCGGACAAGCGCATCGTCTTCGCCATTCCCTACGAGCAGAAATTCACCCTGATCGGCACGACCGACGTGCCCTGGACGCAGGCCCCCGGCGATGTCGAGATCTCGCCCGAGGAAATCAGCTACCTGTGCGAGAGCGTGAGCCGCTACTTCACCAAGCCCGTAACGCCGGCTGATGTGGTGTGGAGCTACGCCGGCGTGCGCCCGCTTTATGATGACGCGGCCAAGAACGCCTCTGCCGTAACGCGTGATTACGTGCTCGATGTCGACACGCAGGGCAACCAGGCGCCCATGCTGTCCATCTTCGGCGGCAAGATCACCACCTATCGCCGGCTGGCCGAGCATGCGATCGAGAAGCTCCAGCCCTTCCTGCCCGTGCTCTCGGCACCGGGCTGGACGGCGGACAAGGTGCTGCCCGGCGGCGACCTGGGCGAGGGCGGGTTCGAGGGCGCGCTGGGCCGCCTGCGTGCGCAGGCCCCGTTCCTTGGCGCCGACCTGAGCTGGCGGCTTGTGCGCAATTACGGCTCGCGGGCAACCGAGATCGTGGGCGATGCCCATAGCATGGAGGACATGGGCGAACTGTTCGGCGCGGGCCTGAGCGTGCGCGAGGTGGAATACCTGATCGCGAACGAATGGGCGCAGACCACGCAGGACATCCTGTGGCGTCGCTCCCGCCTTGGCCTGCATGTGACCGATGAGGACACGGCCCGCCTCGAGGCTTACCTCAAGGCCCGCAAGCCGGGCACGGCGCCCACTTCCGCATAAATAAAAACAGTCAGGCCGCAGGTGTCACACGCCTGCGGCCCAAACTCGCATCCGCCCTGTTGGGGCAGGAGAAGACAATGAACAAGAAGAACAGAATTCTCGCCATCGACCAGGGAACGACCTCGACCCGCAGCATCGTGTTCGACCGTGATATCACGGCCATTTCGGTCGCCCGCATCGAGTTTGCCCAGCATTATCCCAGCCAGGGATGGGTCGAGCATGACCCGGAGGAAATCTGGTCCAACGTTCTCTCCACCGCGCGCGAGGCCATTGAGAAGGCGGGCGGCCCCGGCGTGATCGCGGGCATCGGCATTACCAACCAGCGCGAAACCATCGTGGTGTGGGACCGCGCGACCGGCAGGCCCATCCACCGCGCCATTGTCTGGCAGGACCGGCGCACCACGCCCATCTGCGCGCGCATGCATGAGGAAGGACTTGAACCCCTCGTGCGCGAGCGCACCGGCCTGCTGCTCGACCCCTATTTCTCGGCCACCAAGATCGCGTGGATCCTTGATAACGTGGAAGGTGCCCGCGCGCGCGCCGAGAAGGGCGAGCTGGCCTGCGGCACCATCGACAGCTTTCTTTTGTGGCGGCTGACCGGCGGCCGCGTGCATGCCACCGATACCACCAATGCCGCGCGCACGCTCCTGTTCAACATCCACACCTGCGCGTGGGATGACGAATTGCTGGCCCTGTTCAAGGTGCCGCGCGCCATCCTGCCTGAAGTGAAGACCAACAGCGAAGTGTTTGGCGAGACAACGCCCGAGCTGTTTGGCGAGCCGCTCAAGGTGGCCGGCATGGCAGGCGATCAGAACGCCGCCATGGTGGGGCAGGCGTGCTTCCGCCCCGGCACCGCCAAGGCCACTTACGGCACGGGCTGCTTCGCGCTGCTCAACACCGGCACCACGCCCGTCATGTCCGAGAACCGGATGCTCACCACCATCGCCTACCGCATCGGGGCGGAGACGACCTATGCCCTCGAGGGTTCGATTTTCGTGGCGGGGGCAGCCATCCGCTGGCTGCGTGACGGGCTGAACCTCATCACCCATGCCTCCCAGACCGATGACATGGCCACCCGCGTACCGCACAGCCACGGCGTGTACATGGTGCCCGGCTTCGTGGGCCTTGGCGCGCCGCACTGGGACCCTGACGCCCGTGGCCTGATCTGTGGCCTCACGCTTGATGCCACGGCGGCGCACATTGCGCGCGCGGCGCTGGAATCGGTCGCCTACCAGACCATGGACCTGATGGACGCCATGCATGAAGATGGCGGCGGCAAGCTCAACGCACTGCGTGTTGATGGCGGCATGTCGGTCAATGACTGGTTCTGCCAGTTCCTGGCCGATATGCTCCAGACCCCGGTGGAGCGGCCCCGGCAGGTCGAGACCACGGCGCTTGGAGCGGCCTTCCTGGCAGGGCTGGCGACAGGGGTGTGGGAAAGCATCGCCGAACTCGAAGGCACCTGGACACGCGGGCATCTGTTCCGCCCGACGATGGACAAGGCGCAGCGCGATACTATGGTAGCCGGATGGCATGTGGCAGTCCGCCGCACGCTCAGTTCCACCGTTGCTGCGTAATCAAGACTACTGACGAACAGGAAAAGAGTGTTTCATGACCACCACACGGCATAATCCCTATCAGGTTACCGATCGCAATCTTGCCCTTGAACTCGTGCGCGTAACCGAGGCGGCTGCGGTCGCCGCATCGGCCTGGACCGGTCGTGGCCTCAAGAACGAAGCCGATGGCGCAGCGGTGGAAGCCATGCGGCGCGCGTTCGATACGGTAGCCATTGATGGCACCGTGGTGATCGGCGAAGGCGAGATGGACGAAGCGCCGATGCTGTTCATTGGCGAGAAGGTCGGCTCGGGCGGACCGGGCATGGATATTGCCGTGGACCCGCTTGAAGGCACCAACCTGTGCGCCAAGAACCTGCCCAACGCACTGACCGTGGTGGCGCTGGCTGAAAGCGGCAACTTCCTGCACGCGCCCGACATCTACATGGACAAGATCGTGGTCGGCCCCTACCTGCCCGAAGGCGTGGTCGATCTCGACAGCACCATCGAGGCCAACCTCAAGTCGCTCGCGCAGGCCAAGAAATGCGCGGTGTCCGACCTCATGCTCTGCACGCTCGACCGTGAGCGCCATGAGGAGCTGATCGCCCGCGCGCGTGCTGCCGGTGCGCGCGTGACCCTGCTGAGCGACGGCGACGTGGCCGCCGCCATCGCCGCCTGCCTCGAGGACAGCGAGATCGACATCTATGTCGGCTCGGGCGGCGCGCCCGAGGGCGTGCTGGCCGCCGCCGCCGTGCGCTGCGTGCATGGCCAGATGCAGGGCCGCCTCCTGTTTGAAGATGACGACCAGGTGGCGCGCGCGCGCAAGATGAACCCCGGCGCCGACCCCTCGCGCAAGCTGGCGCTGGAGGACATGGCGCGCGGTGACGTGCTGTTCTCCGCAACCGGGGTGACGGGCGGGGCCCTGCTCCACGGTATCCGCCGCAGCGGCGTCCGCACGGTCACGCATTCGCTGGTCATGCGCTCCAAATCCGGCACCATCCGGTTTGTGGAAGGCCACCACGATTACCAGACCAAGACCTGGTGAGCAGTATTTCATCGATTGCATAACAACAAGAACAGGCAATAGAGGAACGACATGACCAATACAGCACACCCCGCTTCGAGCCGCCTGGGGCTGCGCCCCGGCGTGGTGACGGGTGCGGATTACCGCCGCCTTGTCGAGACCTGCCGCGACGAGGGCTATGCCTTGCCGGCGGTCAACGTGGTGGGCACCGACAGCATCAATGCGGTGCTCGAGGCGGCAGCCCGCAACCGGGCGGATGTCATCATCCAGCTTTCCAACGGTGGCGCGCGGTTCTATGCGGGCGAAGGCATGAAAGATGCCGAACAGGCCCGTGTGCTGGGTGCGGTGGCTGCGGCCCGTCATGTCCATACCGTGGCCGCTGCTTACGGCGTGTGCGTGATCCTGCATACCGACCATGCCGACCGCAAGCTGCTGCCATGGATTTCCGGCCTGATCGATGCCAGCGAGGAGGCGGTGAAGGAAACCGGCCGCCCGCTGTTCTCGTCCCACATGATCGACCTTTCGGCTGAACCGCTGGAAGACAACATTGCCGAATGCGCCCGCTTCCTGCGCCGCATGGCGCCCTTGGGCATCGGGCTTGAAATCGAGCTGGGGGTGACCGGCGGCGAGGAAGATGGCATTGGCCATGACCTTGATGATGGCGCCGATAACGCGCATCTCTACACCCAGCCCGAGGATGTGCTCAAGGCGTATGAGGCGCTTTCACCTTTGGGGTTCGTGACCATCGCGGCCTCGTTTGGCAACGTGCATGGCGTATACGCGCCGGGCAATGTCAAGCTGCGCCCCGAGATCCTGCGCAACTCGCAGGCGGTGGTGGCCAAGGCCACCAATCTGGGCGAGAAGCCGCTGGCGCTGGTGTTCCACGGCGGTTCGGGCTCGGAGCAGGCCAGGATTACCGAGGCGGTATCCTATGGCGTGTTCAAGATGAACATCGACACCGACATCCAGTTCGCCTTTGCCAGCAGCATCGGCCGCTATGTGCACGAGCACGCGGAAGCCTTCAGCCACCAGATCGCGCCTTCCACCGGTAAGCCGACCAAGAAGCTGTATGACCCGCGCAAGTGGCTGCGCGTGGGCGAGCAGGGCATCGTGGCGCGGCTCGAGCAGTCGTTTGCCGATCTGGGGGCCACGGGGCGCAGCGTGGCGCGCGCAATATAAGGCCGCGTGTAAAGGGGGAGTAACAGGCAACGTGTCAGCAGAAGAACGTCACCGGGAAATTACCGCGCTGGTGCGTACCCAGGGCTATGTCTCCAACGAGGATCTGGCCCAGAGGCTGAATGTTGCGGTCCAGACCATCCGCCGTGATGTCAACCTCCTGGCCCGTCGCGGGTTGGTGGCGCGGCATCATGGGGGGGCGGGCTTGGCCTCGTCGGTCGAGAATATCGCCTATTCCGAGCGGCAGGTGCTCAACCGGCGGGCCAAGGAAGCCATTGGCAACCTTGCCGCCCGCCAGATCCCTGACAATTCATCGCTTTTTGTCAGCATCGGCACCACCACCGAGGCCTTTGCCAAGGCCCTGCGGCGGCACAAGGCGCTGCGGGTCATTACCAACAACCTGCATGTGGCCACCCCACTTTCCGCCCAGACCGATTTTCAGGTGATCGTGACGGGGGGGCAGGTGCGGTTTTATGATGGTGGCATTACCGGCTCCACCGCCAGCACCTTCATCGAGCAGTATCGCACCGATTTTGCCGTGATCGGCATCAGCGGCATCGAAGATGACGGCACGCTGCTTGATTTCGATGCCGATGAGATCAGCGTGGCCCAGGCCATGATGCGCAATGCAAGGCGGGTCTACCTGCTGGCTGACCAGACCAAATTCGGCCGCAGGCCAATGGGGCGGCTCGGGCACCTTTCGCATGTGCATGGCTTTTTTACCGACCGGCAGCCATCAGAGCAGATCTGCGCCATGCTGCGTGCTCATGACGTGGAACTGCATATCGCCTGATTGGGGATAAAAGTTTTTGGTGAAGCGTTTTTCAAAATGCTTCGAAAAGACGTCGCCTTTTTGAAAAAAGGCGACACCCGAAAACTTTCAGTCAGTCCTTTACTGCGCCAGATAGCCGCCATCAACCGGCAGCACCGCGCCTGTAATGAAGGAGGCGTCATCCGAGGCCAGGAACAAGATGGCGCTGGCAATTTCCGCAGGCTTGCCCATGCGGCCCATCGGGTGCATCTCGACCACCTTGCGAATACCTTCCGCATCCATGCCCGCCACCGCAGGCGTATCGATGGTGCCCGGTGCCACGGCATTGACCCGCACCCCCTTGTCGGCAAGGTCGATGGCGAGGTGCTTGGTGATGCCTGACGCCACGAATTTGGCCGGGCCGTACACCGCCTGGCCTTTCTGCCCGGCAAAGGCGGAGATGGAGGACAGGCACACGATCGCGCCCTGTCCGGCATGGACCATCTCGGCTGCGGCATGCTTGCAGCACAGGAACATGCCGCGCGCATCCACCGCCATGGTGTGATCCCACAGGTCCGCCGTGGCGGAGGCGAGATCGGCCTCGGGGATGACGCCTGCATTGGCCACGAGAATGTCGATGCGGCCAAAATGCTTCATGGTTTCATGCACCACGCGGGCAATGTCGGCCTCGCTGGTCACGTCGGCTGGCACCGAGATCACGTCCACGCCGTTTTTCTCAAGTTGGCTGGTCAGTTCATCGAGTGCATCGGTGTTGAGGTCGGTCAGGGCAAGCTGCGCGCCTTCGGCGGCAAAACGCTCCGCCGTGGCGCGGCCAATGCCGCTTGCTGCACCTGTAATGATGGCAACCTTGCCTGCAATGCGTCCGGTTTGTGTGGCTGTCATGGGGTCTCCTGCTTGTCGCTGGCATCAGGCGGGTTAACGCAGGGGGTGTCAAGATGTTGCCCGGGCTACGGGGCCCAGGGCGCATGGACCGGGCTGATCAAGTTCTTTTGATCGGGTGGGGGGATCGGCCTGTTTTTCCCGTTCTGGCGCGGTTGAACGGCAGGGAAAAAAGCCACCCGTTGCGCAGGCGCACCAGAATTCGGGCCTGTGCATGTTTCAGGCACGGGGAGGATCACCTATACTCGACGCGAATTTCTCACACTTGAGGAAATTTTGGGTTATTTTGTAGAATTCAGTCATCCCACAGGAGCCCGATCT